>NZ_FPAQ01000003.1 GCF_900116405.1 Halomonas saccharevitans
GGGCCCTCGCCTGCGAGGCAATGGGCAAGCCACACGGCAGCCGGGCCACGACATGACGGCAGTGTCCCAGTGCCTGCGGGTCAGGGAGCGTCGGGCCGGTAGGAGAACCCCTGGCGGTCCTATGAGGCTCCCGCCCTCCGGGGCAGGGTGACCCTCGAGCGTAGAGCAGGGTAGCTCCGCGACGAAGTGATGACAGGTCGGTACCCAACCCACGAATACCAGAGAGATCCACCGTCGCTGATAGCCCCTCGCTTCCTGACCCGTAGGCATTGAGGACAACCGCATGCACTGAAGAGACAACCGAGCCCTTGACAGGTCAATCCATACCAGGACCTCCTCGTCGGCTTGCCCCCAGCGCACCTCAGCGATAGCCCTGGTTCGCGTCGCTCACGCCCGCCACCCTGAGCGCTCAGCTGCTACCCTAGGGCGCTTCGGGTGTCGCGGCCGCGACGGCCCCATCTTGCCACTGCGGCCGGGCCATCGCACTCCCGTCGTGCCCGCGACGCCACCTCGGGCGCGCCATCTCGCTCCTGCCATCCACTCCATGCCGCTCAATCCATGTCACCCCGGGAGGTCATCATGGGCTATCGCATCCTGCTGCGGGATCATCGCGGGCTGCTGAGCATCGCCTTTCTGGCGATGTTCTCCTCGAGCCTGGGTCAGAGCTTCTTCATCGGGCTCTTCCAGGCGCCGATCTCGGCCCGGCTGGGCTTAAGCGCCGGCCAGTTCGGCACCGCCTATGCCCTGGTCACCCTGGCGGCCGGCTTCGCCATGCTGCGTTTCGGCCCGCTGATCGACTGGGTGGCGCCGCGGCGGTTCGCCCTGGCGGTGCTCGGCGCCCTGCTCACCGGGGTCGCGCTGCTCACCCTCTCGCCCTGGTGGCTCCTGGGGGTGCTGGGGCTGGGCCTGGTGCGCCTGTGCGGCCAGGGCATGATGACCCATCTGGGCAACACCCTGGCCGGCCGCGAGTTCGAGAGCCTGCGGGGCCGCGCCCTGGGCCTCACCGGCATGGGCATCATGCTGGGCGAGACGCTGCTGCCCCCGGTGATCGCGACTCTGCTGGTGTGGCTGGGCTGGCGGCAGCTGTGGTGGCTGTTCGCACTGGTCCTGGCGCTGCTTTGGGTGCCACTGCTGCTGCGCGGCCCCTGGCCGGCGGCGCCCGGCACGCGTCCGGTGCGCGGGGAGCGCCGCGGCGGGCCACGCCCCTTCCGCGAGGCGCGCTTCTGGCAGCTGCTACCGCTGCTGATGATCCTGCCGGTGACCATGACTGGGCTCTTCATTTACCAGGCGCGCATGACCGAGGACCTGGGCAGCTCGCTCGCCGTCTATGCCCTGGCCCTGACCGGCATGGGCATCGCCAAGCTGCCTGGCGCCCTGCTGGGCGGACGCTGGGTCGACCGCCTGGGGCCGGTTCGCCTGGCCCGGCTCTACCTGCTGCCGTTCGCCCTGGCCCTGGCGCTGGCCATCACCTTCGGCGGCCACTTCGGTATCTGGGCGCTGATGGTCGGCGGCGGGCTCGCCATGGGGGCCCAGGAGTCCATCGCCACCAGCCTGCTGGTGCGCCTGTGGGGCGCCGATCACCTGGGCACGGTGCGCGCCACCCTGAGCGCCGCCATGGTCTTCTCTACCGGCATCGCCCCGGCGCTGCTGGGCGTGGCGCTAGATCTCGGCGCCTCCTTCACCTTGGTGCTGGTCGGCATGCTGGCCTTCCTGGTCATCGGCTGGATGCTGGCCCAGGGGGTGCTGGCGAGTCCCGAGGCCCGGGGCTGCGACGCGATCCCGGGGTGAGACCCTCCAGGGGCTGAGACGACGACGCCGGCCCAAGGGCCGGCGTCGTCGTGTCGGGCGGGGAGGCGCGCGATCAGCGCAGCAGCAGTACCGGCAGGCTGGTGCGACGCAGCATGGTGGTGGTAGTGCTGCCGACCAGCAGGTGGCGCACCCGCGAGTGGCCGTAGGCGCCCATCACCAACAGGTCGATGCTGTGCTCCTGCTGGTAGCCGCGCAGGGTCTCCTCGACGTCGCCCGCACGGATCGCCCCCTCGGCCTCGTGACCGGCCTCGCGCAGGGTCGAGAGCGCCCACTCGAGCTGCGAACGATTGTCGCCGGTCTCGGCGCCGACGATGACCACGTGGCAGGTGATGCCGTTGAACAGCGGGCTCTTGGCTAGCATCTCGACCCCCTTGCGGGTGGTCTTGCTGCCGTCGAAGGCGATCATCACACGCTCGGGGCGCGTGAAGGTCTCCGGCGCCATCAGGATCGGCCGGTGCAGAGTGCGCACCACCCGCTCCAGGTTGGAGCCGAGGTGGTCGCTGGCCTGATGAGCGCCCTCGCCGCGCTTGCCGATCACCAGCAGGCGCATGTCGTTCTCGAGCTCGGTCAGGGTCTCCACCAGGGTGCCGTTGCGCTGGCGGGTGGCGGGGTCCGCCACGCCGTCCTCGAGGGCCCGCTCCTTGGCCGCCTTGAGCATCAGCCGGCCCTGCTCCTGGGCCACCTTGGCGCGCTGCTCATCCAGGTGGGAGAGCTCCTCGAGCAGGTGCTCCCTGGCCCCGAGCCCAATATTCCCGGAGAGGTCCGCCTCGGCGGTCTGGGGATGGTTGTCGACCACGTGCAGGAAAGTCAGCGGCGCATCCAGCGCCAGGCTGGCCCAGGCGGCGTAGTCGCACACCCCTTCGGAAAACTGCGAGCCGTCGATGGCGGCCATCACCTGTTCTGTCATCGTCTTGTCCTGAAGCTGGCGTTTATGATCATCTCTTCACCTTCTACATCATCCGTCCGGCAGGTCAATGGCCGCCCATCAGCTTCTCGACGGCTTCCGGGTCGTCGTGCACCGCGTAGCGGTCGACGATGGTGGCGCTCGCCTCGTTGAGGCCGATCATCTCTACCTCGGTGCCCTCGCGACGGAACTTGATCACGATACGGTCCAGCGCCTGGACGGCGGTGATGTCCCAGAAGTGGGCGCGTGAGAGGTCGATGGTGACCTTCTCCACCGTCTCCTTGAAGTCGAAGGCGTTACTGAACCGCTCGGAAGAGGCGAAGAACACCTGGCCCACGACCGTATAGACCCGCGCATTGCCCTCGTCGGCCTCCTCGCTGCCGATGTAGAGGATGTTGCCGACCTTGTTGGCGAAGTTCATGGCGGCGAGCAGCACGCCGACGAAGACGCCGATCGCCAGGTTATGGGTGCCCACGGTCACCACCACGGTGGCCACCATCACCATGTTGGTGCTCATCGGGTGCTTCTTGAGGTCCTTGATGGAGCTCCAGCTGAAGGTGCCGATGGAGACCATGATCATCACCGCCACCAAAGCGGCCATGGGAATCTGGGAGACCCAGTCGGACAGGAACACCACCATCATCAGCAGCGCCACGCCGGCGATCAGGGTCGACAGGCGACGGCGACCACCGGACTTGATGTTGATCACCGACTGGCCAATCATTGCGCAGCCCGCCATGCCGCCGAGCAGACCGGCGCCGAGGTTGGCGATGCCCTGTCCCTTGCACTCGCGGTTCTTGTCGCTCTGGGTGTCGGTCAGGTCGTCAACGATGGTGGCGGTCATCATCGACTCCAGCAGGCCCACCACGGCCAGCATCAGCGAGTAGGGCAGGATGATCATCAGCGTCTCGAGATTGAGCGGGACCTCGGGCCACAGGAACACCGGCAGGGTGTCGGGCAGCTCGCCCATGTCGCCGACGCTTCGGATCTCCATGCCGGTGAGCATGTAGACCGCAGTCAGCACCAGGATGCAGACCAGCGGCGAAGGCAGCAGCTTGCCCACCTTCGGCAGGTAGGGGAAGCCGTAGATGATCGCCAACCCCGCCGCCGTCATGGCATACACATGCCAGGTCACGCCGGTGAGCTCGGGTAGCTGGGCCATGAAGATCAGGATCGCCAGGGCGTTGACGAAGCCCGTCACCACCGAGCGCGACACGAAGCGCATCAGCTCGGCGAGCCTGAGATACCCCGCCAGTATCTGGAAGACGCCGGTCAGCAGGGTGGCGGCCAGCAGGTACTGCAGGCCGTGCTCCTTGACCAGGGTGACCATCAACAGCGCCATGGCCCCGGTGGCCGCGGAGATCATGCCGGAGCGCCCGCCGGCAAAGGCGATGATCACGCAGATGGCAAAGGAGGCGTAGAGGCCGACCTTGGGGTCGACTCCGGCGATGATGGAGAAGGCGATCGCCTCGGGAATCAGCGCCAGGGCGACGACGATGCCCGAAAGCGTGTCGCCCTTAAGGTTGGAGAACCAACTCAGTTTCATTTTTTCGTACATACTGCGGTCCAGTCAGGGGGTGATGGTTGGGCCGTGAGGCGTCGGGATCCTGGCGTGCGCATGCCTTACCCCGCGCCGCGGTGGCGCTGTCGCGATGGCACATTCAGGAGAGGGCGGAAACCGCCGGCGCGCGCGCAGGGGCGCCCGCGACATCATCGTGATGTCGAGCGATGACGCACCGGTGACGGCGGCATCGCCGGGAGATAGGAAGGGTGCGCTAGGGCGGCGTGGCCAGCCCTGCCAGGGGAGTCATCACGTGCTGTCGTTTCCCTTGCTCGGCATCGGTGGGGGCCTCATCGGACGAAGAGTCGAATCAATGCACCCAACAAGAGCGCGGGAGTCTAGCAGAGATGGGGCAGGGGTGCATCCGAGCCCGCCGGTACTTCAGGGCTATCGCAGTTAACTCGGCCTCGAAAGCGAAAGGCGCCGGGGACAGGTCGAAGAAGGGTCCGGAGGCCAGGGAAGGCGGAGGTAGCGTACAGGGAGGTATTCACAGCGCCCCCTCGAAGGCCTGTCGCCGGGAAAGCCTTGAGCGATGTTGCCAACTGCGATAGCCCTGGCCGGTCCTTCGGCGCCCCCGCGGATCTTCACAGAGGCGCCGATAGGACTCAGGAGGCGTCGCCCGCGTCGCCGTCGGTGCGCGCCTGGGCGGCAGGCGAGGCCTTCATGTGCTTGAAGGCCTCCAGCAGGTCCATGGGCATCGGAAAGACGACGGTGGAGTTCTTGCTGCCCATATCCGCCATGGTCTGCAGGTAGCGCAGTTGAAGTGCCGCGGGGTTGGCAGACAACACGTGTGCCGCCTCGACCAGCTTCTGCGAGGCCTGCAGCTCGCCCTCGGCGTGGATCACCTTGGCGCGGCGCTCGCGCTCGGCCTCGGCCTGGCGGGCGATGGCGCGAATCATGCTCTCGTCGAGGTCAACGTGCTTGATCTCCACGTTGGCCACCTTGATGCCCCAGCTCTCGGCGGAGCTGTCGATGATCTCCTGGATGTCGTCATTGAGCTTGTCACGCTCGGAGAGCATCTCGTCCAGGTCGTGCTTGCCGAGCACCGAGCGCAGCGTGGTCTGGGCCAGCTGGCTAGTGGCGTTGACGAAATTCTCCACCTGGATGATCGCCTTCTCCGGATCCACTACCCGGAAGTAGAGCACCGCGTTGACCTTGACGGTGACGTTGTCCTGGGAGATGACGTCCTGCTCCGGGACGTCCATGGTGATCACCCGTAGGTCGACCACCACCATCTTCTGGATGCCGGGGATGATGATCAGCAGGCCCGGCCCCTTGACCGCCTGGAAGCGGCCGAGGAAGAACACCACCCCGCGCTTGTACTCGGGCAGGATGCGGATCGAGGCCGCCAGCAGCATGATCAGCAGGACGACCGGAACGAGGTAGGAAAGCAGCATGGTGTCGGCTCCTTGGTTGGGCCGGACGATGCGGATCATCGACCGTGCCGGGTGGGCCTCAGGACGATGAGGCCAGCGGTTCGACCTCCAGAGTCAGACCGTCGACCGCGGTGACGCGGACCAACTGCCCGCGGGCGAGCGGTTCGGGGCTGCGCGCCCGCCAACGCTCGCCCATCAGCCGCACGTGGCCCTGGTCGGTGAAATCCTCGAGGACCAGCGCCTCGCTGCCGACCAGCTCCTCCTGGCCGATGCGCGGCGGGCGACGCCGCAGGCCGATGAAGCGGGTCATGACCCACAACATCAGGCCCGCCGCGAGCAGCGCGATGCCGCCGATCATCGGCAGCGAGATGTTCAGGGTATCCGCGTCCATCAGTATCACCGATCCGATCACGAAGGCGACGATGCCGCCGATGCCGAGAATGCCGAAACTGGGCATCATTGCCTCGCCCACGATCAGCCCCAGTCCCACCAGGATCAGCGCCAGTCCGGCGTAGTTGACCGGCAGCACCTGGAAGGCGAACAGCGCCAGCAGCAGCGAGATGATACCGATGGTGCCCGGCACCAGGCTGCCCGGGTTAGAGAGCTCGAAGATCAGCCCGTAGAAGCCGATGATCATCAGGAAGTAGGCGACGTTGGGGTTGGTGATCACGGCCAGCAGCTCGGTGCGCCAGTCCGGATCGAAGCGCTCGACGACCAGCTCCGCGGTGGAAAGGGTGCGCTCCCCGTCGTCCATTACCACGCTGCGCCCGTCGAGCTGGGCGAGCAGGTCGTCCAGGTCGCTGGCCACCACCTCGATGACGTTCTGCTCGAGCGCCTCCCGGGCGGTGAGGTTAACCGCCTCGCGCACCGCCCGCTCGGCCCAGTCGGCATTGCGGCCGTGGCGCTCGGCCAGCGAGCGGATATAGGCGACGGCATCCTCCAGCACCTTGCGCTCCATGGCCGTCTCGCCGCGGCGCTTGGCGGGCTCCTGTGCGCTCTCGTCCTGGCGGGCGCTGCCTGCGTCTTGCGTCGACTCGCCCTGGGACGCCTCGCCGTCGGCGGCTTCCTGCACGGCCCCCTGCGATTCCGGCACGGGCTCGGATTCAGGTTCAGTCTCAGGTTCAGACTCGCTCAGACCCGGCAGCCCGCCGCCCCCGCCGAGCTGCACGGGGGTGGCCGAGCCGAGGTGGGTGGCCGGCGCCATGGCTGCCACGTGGCTGGCGTAGAGCAGGTAGGTGCCGGCGCTGGCGGCCCGGGCCCCGGCCGGCGAGACGTAGAGGGCGACCGGCACGGGGGAGGTGAGCATGGCGCGAATCATCGCGCGCATCGAGGCGTCGAGCCCACCGGGGGTGTCCATCTGCACCACGACGAGCTCGGCCTCGCGCTCCTCGGCCAGTTCCAGGCCGCGCTGGAAGTAGTCGCCGATGGCCGGCCCGATGGCATCGTCGATGGTCATCACCATGGCAAGTCCCGCCTCCGGCTGGGCCTTCTGAGCCTGGGCCTGCCAGGCGAGCAGGGCGCCCAGCGCCAGGCATACCAGGCTTAGCCAGAAGAGGACTCGACGTTTGGCATCCGGTCGATTCGGCATCATGACCCCTCGCCTCGGCATATCAGATTATTCCTGTGATACCGGGCGACGGGATTCGTTCAGGCCTCGCCGCGCGCCCCGGGATTCGTCGCCAGCACGTCGGCACGAATCACCGACTGCTCGGCGATCAGCTCGTTGACCACCGCGCGGCTGGCCTGGTAGTGCGCGGTTTCCTTGTGGGCCGCCAGGGCCTCTTGGTCGGCGTAGATCTCGTAGAGGTGGAAGAGGTCCGGGGTGTCGCGATCCTCGAGCACGTCGAAGACCAGGCAGCCCGGCTCGTCGCGCACCGAGGCCTCGGCGTTGGGCAGCATGGCCTCGAGGAAACGGGCCCGGGTGCCCGGCTTCAGGCGGGTCTGAACGATGATGCAATACATGGCAGGCTCTCTTGGTTGGTGGAGATAAGTGGTGGCATGGGTTGTGGAATGAACGTAATTATGGAAACATTTTCCAATAATATTCATTAAGCCCCGTCCCGTCGAGGAGGTCCCATGCAACGTCCCGCCCCGTTCAACGGCATGCGCCATATCGCCCTGCAGGTCCAGGACCTCGAGGCCTGCGAACGTTTCTACGTGGACATCCTGGGCCTGGCGGTGCTGCGCCGGGCCCACGAGAACCTGGTCTACCTGACCCTAGGCAACGACAACGTCTCGCTCTCCCGCGCCAAGGCGCCCACCGGCGGCGATCCACAGCGCCTCGATCACTTCGGCTTCGTGGTCGATGCCCGTGAGGACGTGGACGCCTGGGAGGCGTTCCTGCGCGATCAGGGTGTCGAGGTGACCCGCGGCGCCCACGATCATGGCGACGGCGGGCGCAGCCTCTACTGCAAGGACCCGGACGGCAACAGCGTCCAGCCGCTCTACCATCCGAGCGTCTCCGGCCAGCGCCTGGCCTGAGGCCGATGCGATTTGCGGCGGCGACGAGCCGCCGACTCCCCGAGCATGTCTTTCATGCTGACTCGTTTGGCGCCATCGGCAACGGTGGCGCCCTTTTTCGTCGCCGCCCCGTGGGAACACCCACCGGCGAGCCGATGGCGACGTTGGCCTGGAGGATGGCCCGGGGCTCGAGGAGCCTGACGCTCAGAGAAGTGCCTAGACGAGGGAAGTGCCCAGAGCAGTGCTCAGAGATCGTGGGGCTCGCCGGCCACGCGCTTCTGCACCTCCACCACGTAGGCCGCCAGCGAGGTCAGCTCCTCGCCGCCCCAGGCCAGCGGCTCGGCGGCCATCGGGGCGACCATGCAGATCTGCACCATCTCGTCGGCGTGGACCTCCGACATGCCGAACTGGTTGTCGGCCATCGCCACCCGGTGGGGGAAGGGCTGCTGGAAGGTCGCCTGGTAGCCGGTGTCCTGCCCATCGCTGCCGTGACAGCTCGCGCAGGCCAGGCCGTTGCTGCTCAGGGAGGTGTCGTAATAGAGCGCCTCGCCGCGGGCCAGCATCTCCTCGGTATTGTCGCCGCTCTCGTTGTAGGCCGGCGCGTAGTCATCGGGCCTGGCGACCGCGGCGGCGGGGCCTCCCTCGGCTTCACCCTCTGCTTCCCCCTCTGCTTCACCCTCTGCCTCGGCTTCACCTTCTGCCTCGGCTTCACCTTCTGCCTCGGCCTCGGCTTCGGCTTCGGCCTCTCCCTCCGTATGATTGCTGGCCAGCAGCAGGGGTGCCTCGTCCGCGTTTGTGAAGGCCGCCGCGCCCGGATCGTCGCCCGGCGGAGCGCCGCCCGGAGCCGCCTGCAGTGCGGCGCCGCCGGCCACCAGCGCCAGCAGCGGGGCCGTGTAGGCCAGTTGTCGACTCAGGCGGCCCAGCAGCCTGCGGCGTTGTTCGTCGTGCTGTGACATGATCTCACCCTCCGCGGTGCGTGTTCGAGACGCGGCGCAGACGCCAACGGGGCATCCGCGCTACCGTTGTGTCGCCCCGGGCGGCGCGGGCTTACAGCCGCCGCACTGGAGGGCCGTGTAAGGAAGCTCGCCCCTATGCGACCATCGATGACCATCGTCCCCGATCAAGGAACGTCATGCCGGACACCGCCTCTCGCCCCGACACGCCGCGGGCCCCGTCGACCCTCTGCGAGCCGCTGGCCGCGGCGCTGGCCCGCGCAGGCCTCGACGCGGGTATCGCGGCCCTGCACCCGATGGCCGACACGGGCCTCGCCCATCATCACCTGTGGCTCGAGCGGGAACGGGACGACTGGGTGGCGCGACTGCCGAAGCAGAGCCAGATGCGACTCGACCCCGCCGCCAACCTCGCCTACCAGGCGGCCTGCTTCACCCGCGCCAGCCGCGGCGGCCACGCCCCCGCGCTATACGGCCTGCTGCCACCGGGCCCGGAGCTGCCCCGCGGCGGGCTCCTGGTCAGCGCCGTTCGCGGCCGCCCGGCGCGCCTGCCCGAGGACCTGCCCCGCCTCGCCGAGGCGCTGGCCAGCCTCCACGGGCTGGCGGTGCCGGACGCCGAGGCGCGCGCGCCGCTGCTCTCCCCCGCCGATCCCTGGGCCGCGATGCTCGAGGAGGTGGGCGAACAGGCCCGCTTCCTCGAGCAGGCCGACCTCGCGAACGATGCCCGCCGCCTGATCGAGGCCGAGCTAGCCGCCCTGCCCCGGCAATTGCCGCCGGGACCCGGCGCCGAGACCCGGCTGATCAGCTTCGATGCCCACCCCGGAAACTTCCTGATCACCGAGACCGGTCGAGCGGTGCTGGTGGACCTGGAGAAGTGCCGCTACGGCCTGGTCGGCTTCGACCTGGCCCACGCCAGCCTCTATACCTCCACCACCTGGGACCTGACGAGTCGCGCCGAGCTGACCCCCGCCGAGGTGGCCGCCTTCTATCGCCACTGGATCGATGCCATGGACCTCGCGGGAGACGTCGACACCCTACTGGCGTGCCGGCGCGCCATGTGGCTCTGGTCGCTGACCTGGTGCGCCAAGTGGCGGGCCAGCCACCGGCGCGAACAGGATTCGCAGCGACACGGCGAGGACTGGTCCGAGGAGTTGAGCGACGACGCCCTGATCGCCCACGTGCGCGACCGCGTCGATCACTACCTCTCGGTGGCCGCCATCGAGCACGTGCGCCGCGAGCATCGCGAACTGCAGCGCCACCTGTCGCCCTGACGCCCCCTTGATCACGCCCCTTTTACCTTCACTACGAGGAACTCCACGATGCGCGCTCTGTCTCCCCGGCCGGCTCCCCGATCAGTCCCACGGCTCGCCGCCCTGCTGCCGGCCCTGCTGACCAGCACGGGCCTGTCGGCCGCCCCCGACCCGGCCGACTGGCCGGCCGTGCTCGAGGAAGCCCGCGGCCAGACGGTCTACTGGTACGCCTGGGCCGGCGATCAGCGCACCAACGACTATATCGACTGGGTGGCCGGGCGCGTCGACGAGCGCTTCGGCATCGACCTCGAGCACGTGAAAGTGGGCAATACCGCCGAGGCGGTCTCCCGGGTGCTGGCGGAGAAGCAGGCCGGCAACGACGACGCCGGCAACGTCGATCTGATCTGGATCAACGGCGAGAACTTCGCCGCCATGAAGGAGAGCGACCTGCTGTTCGGCCCCTTTGCCCGCGCGCTGCCGAACTTCGCCCTGACCCGCCCGGCGGACAATCCTGAGGTGGTCACCGACTTCACCCTGCCCACCGAGGGCTACGAGTCCCCCTGGGGCCGGGCGCAGATCACCTACTACTATGACAGTGACGCGTTCCGCGGGGACAGCCATGAGCGCCTTGAAGACAGCGACGCCCTCGACACGCCCCCCCAGAGCATTCATGAACTGCTCGACTGGGCTCAGGCCAACCCGGGGCGCTTCACCTACCCGCGGATTCCCGACTTCACCGGCAGCACCTTCCTCAAGCAGGCGCTGATCGAGCTTACCGACCGGGATGAGGCGCTCTACGCGCCGGTCGAAAAGAGCGACTTCGCCGCCGTCACCGCCCCGCTGTGGGACTACCTGGACGCCCTGCACCCCCACCTGTGGCGAAGCGGCCGCCAGTTTCCCGCCAGCGGCCCTGAGCTGCGCAGCCTGATGGGCGACGGCGCGCTCACGCTGGCCTTCACCTTCATCCCCTCGGAGCCGGCCGCGGCGGTGGCCGACTACGAGCTGCCGGAAAGCACCCGCAGCTACGTGCCGGCAAGCGGCACCCTCGGCAACGTGCACTTCGTGGCCATCCCCTACAACTCGCCCCACCAGGCCGGCGCCATGGTCGTCGCCGACTACCTGCTCTCCCCCGAGGCCCAGGCGACCAAGCAGGATCTCGACGTCTGGGGCGATCGCACCGTGCTCGACGTCGCCCAGCTGCCGGCGGAGGACCGGGCGCGGTTCGCACTGGACCAGGCGAACCCGGCGATGCTGCCGGCGGGCGCCCTCGAGCGCACCCTGCCCGAGCCGCACCCCAGCTGGATGACGGCGCTGCAGGACGCCTGGCAGGACCGCTACGTCGGACAATGATGGCCTGCGCTAGCGCCCCGCGAACGGGCGAGACGGGGCCGGCCCGATGATGCTGCGCCTCGCCCCCATGCTGATCGTCACCCTGCTGGTCGCGCCGATCCTGGCGGGCCTCGCCATGGCCCTGCTGCCGGCCTTCGGCTACCTGCCGGCGCTCGGCGGCGAGGCCTTCTCGCTGGCCCCCTGGCGGGCGCTGGCCGCCCAGCCGGGCATCGGGCGTTCGGTGGCCATCAGCCTCGCCGGCGGCCTGGTCGCCACCGCCATCTCGCTTTCGGTGGTGCTGCTCTACCTGGCCGCGGCGAGCGGCAGCCGTCTCGACCGCTGGATCCGGCGCCTGGTCTCGCCGCTGCTCTCCATTCCCCACGCCGCCGCGGCCTTCGGGCTGGCCTTTCTGATCGCCCCCTCGGGGCTGCTCGCGCGGCTGGCCTCGCCGTCGATGACCGGTTGGGAGCGCCCGCCGGATCTGCTGATCGTCCAGGATCCCTGGGGGCTCTCGCTGATCGCCGGGCTCGTCATCAAGGAGGTGCCCTTTCTGCTGCTGATGAGCCTGGCGGCGCTGCCCCAGCTCGACGCCGAGCGCCGCGTGGCCATGGCCCGCTCGCTGGGCTACCGCCCGGCCATCGCCTGGCTCAAGGTGGTGGCGCCGGCCCTCTACCCGCTGATCCGCCTGCCGGTGTTCGCGGTCGTCGCCTATGCCTCCTCGGTGGTGGACGTGGCGATGATCCTCGGCCCGACCCTGCCCCCGACGCTGGCCGTATCGATCCTCACCTGGTTCAGCGACCCCGACCTCGACCAGCGCTTCCTCGCCTCGGCCGGCGCGATCCTGCAGCTCGGCGTTACCGCCACGGCGCTGCTCGCCTGGTGGGGACTGGAGCGGCTCATGGCCAGCCTGATGAAGGCCTGGATCGCCCGCGGCGGCAGGCGTCGCGGCGAGACGAGCCTGCACCTCACCGGCAAGCTCTGGATCCTGCTCGCCACGGGGGTCGCCTTCGCCGGGCTCGGCGGCCTCGCGATCACCTCGGTGGCGGGGTTCTGGCGGTTTCCCGAGGCCCTGCCCCGGAGCGTGACGCCGGATCACTGGGCCCAGGCGCTGCCCGCCCTCGGCGGGCCGCTCGCCTCGACGGCGCTGATCGCGCTCGGCGCGACCCTGCTCGCCGCGGTGCTGGTGCTGGCGGCGCTGGAGAACGAGCAGCGCACCGGACGCACCGCCTCGAAGGCGCTGTGGCTGCTCTACCTGCCGCTGATCGTGCCGCAGATCGCCTTCCTCTTCGGCCTGGTGGTGGTGATGGAGCAGCTCGGCACCCGCCCGACCCACGGTCTGATCATCTTCGGCCACCTGCTGTTCGTGCTGCCCTACGTCTTCCTGTCGCTCTCGGAGGCCTACCGGCGGATCGACCCGCGCTGGACGCGGCTGGCCCTGACGCTCGGCGCCTCGCGCAATGCCGTCTTCTGGCGGGTCCGCCTGCCGATGCTGCTGGCCCCCCTGCTCACCGCCTGTGCGGTGGGCCTGGCGGTGAGCATCGGCCAGTACCTGCCCACCCAGCTGCTGGGCGCGGGACGGGTCACCACCGTCACCACGGAGGCGGTCTCGCTGGCCGCCGGCGGCAACCGTCGGGTGATCGGGGTCTGGGCGCTGGTCCAGGCCTGCCTGCCGCTGGTGGGCTTCGTGATCGCCATCGGCCTGCCGAAGTTGCTATGGTCCAACCGCCGCGGCATGCAGGGAGCCCCATGACCACGCCCCATCGACTCGAACTTCGCGACGTCCGGATACAGCTCAGTGGCAAGACCCTGGTCTCGCTCGACACCCCCATCGCCCCGGGCGAGGTGCTCACCGTCATGGGCCCCTCCGGCTCGGGCAAGTCGACCCTGCTCGCCTACCTAGCCGGCTTCCTGGCCCCGGAGTTCCAGGCCAGCGGTCGGGTGCTGCTGGACGGCCGCGACATCACCGCCCTGCCCGCCGAGCGCCGCGGCATCGGCCTGCTGTTCCAGGACCCGCTGCTCTTTCCCCACCTCTCGGTGGCCGGCAACTTGCGCTTCGGTATGCCCAGAGCCGGCGCCGACAAGGCCGCCCGGGTCGATCAGGCCCTCGCGCACATCGGGCTGGCCGGCTTCGGCGAGCGCGACCCGGCCACGCTCTCCGGCGGCCAGAAGGCGCGCGTCGCGCTGATGCGCCTGCTGCTCTCGGCGCCCTGCGCGGTGCTGCTCGACGAGCCTTTCTCGAAGCTCGACACCCACCTGCGCCAGGCGATGCGCCGGCTGGTGTTCGACCGCCTGCGCGAGGCCGGCCTGCCCAGCCTGCTGGTGACTCACGACCGCGAGGACGCCGAGGCGGCCGGCGGGCGGGTGATCGAGCTCTCCTCCTGAATCGCGTCGCCCTGGAGCGTATCGTGCTCGAGCGTATGTCCTGGGCCGTATCGCGTTCAGGTCGACTCCTGCCACGCCAGGGCGTGGGGATCGAAGCCGCCGACGAGCCGCGGCTTAACGACCTCGAACCAGGGGGAGAGATCGAAGTCCCGCGGGGTGAAGAGGCTATGGTGGCGACGCCGGAACACCCGCGAACGGCCCGCCACGGGGATCGGCAGGATCGGGTAGCGAACCGACTGGAAGGCCTCGGCGATCAGGGTCGAGCAGATGGCGCGGGTCGGATCACCGCTGCCGAGTCCCAGCATGTGCCGACGCCAGGGCGTCGGCACGGGCGGCAGGGGCAGGAGATAGCGGGCCAGGTCGAGGAGGTTGCGCAGGTCATAGCGGTGACCCACGCGGGCGCAGACGAAGGCGATCAGCCGGTCGATCTCCGCCGGGCCCAGCCCCACCGGGCGACAGATGCGCAGCGCATGGCCGTCGAACGCCTCGAAGCCCACCACGCGCACTCCCTCCGACAGGTCCGCCTCGACGAAACTGCCCTCGCCCACGTAGAGGGCGGCATGCGACCAGGTCGACTGCGTCAGGTACTTGATCACCGTGCTGATCCGCGAGGAGCCCTCGACCAGCAGGACATCACCGGGCTCGAGACACGCCTGGATGTCCTCCTCGACGGGCTGCTGGGGGCAATGCCAGGGCCTCGGGCAGGAGAGCCAGCCCCCGAGGCCGTGACCGCATCGATCGAGCATGCTCGACATTCCGCTCGCCCTCCCGTCGCTCATGAGGTGGAGGCGGCCAGCCGCCTGGCCAGCATGCCGAGGCTGGCCAGCAGCAGCAGCGCCGCCAGCGGCAGCAGCCAGGGGAGCACCGGGATCAGGACCCCGGCCAGCGGCAGCCCCAGCCAGATCAGCACCATCGGCGCGCAGCAGGCGCCGCCGGCGAGCAGGGCCGGCAGCGCGGCCAGCAGCGGGCCGCCCGGGGCGCGCCAGGGGCAGTGGCGCGTGCCGTGGCGCAGCCGCCAGCCCAGCACCAGGCCCAGCAGGGTATTGAGCGGACTGAAGGTCCAGATCCAGGGGCCCGCCTCGATCAGCCCCACCGGCTCGAAATAGAGGGGGCCGCGCGCCTGCCAGACCCGCTCCCAGGCGGGGAAGCGCGCGGCGAGCCCCCCGCCACCGCCGGGGCCGAGATCGCCGATCACCCAAAGATAGAGCCCGGCATAGGCAAGCCCGACGCCTCCGACGAGCGCCGCGTCCCGGGGGCGCCCGACCAGCGCGTCGCGCAGGGCGGCGAGCGCGGTCATGGTGCGTCCTCCGGCGCCCCGTAGAGCAGGGTCTCGGGATAGAAGGCCGCCCAGGCGAACCACATGGCCTCGAAGGCATTGATCGGCTCGAGCGCCTCGGTACCGCCGCCGCTGACACCCGCCGGGCCGAAGGTCAGCTCATCGACGCGGATCGCGACGCGCCGAGGATTGTGAAACACCCAGCCGGTATCCAGGCCGGCATCGCGGATCACCGTGTAGTGGCTGTCGCCAAGCGCAAGCTCGATCACCGCCTCACGGCGCAGCGCCTCGCGGGTCACGGCGGCCGCGCCCTGGCGGGTGCGAAACCCCAGCACGCTGGCCTTGGGCGGCAGGCGTCGGCTCTCCGCCATGACCGGGAAGAGCCGGCCGCTCTGCGGGCGGTAATAGCCGCGTCGGGGGGCGTAGCCGCCGTAGGGGTCGCGTCGATAGTTGCGCACGTGGCCGGTCTCGCGGCTGAGCACGCGGGTGTCCGGGTGGCGCGCCTTCCAGGCGCCCCAGGTGGTCCAGACGACCCTCAACTCGTCGAGCCCCTGTCCCGCCAGGGGACCGTCGATGGCCACGCCGAGCATCTGCGGCACCTCGCTGCCGGTGATGCGGTCGTACATGACCAGGTTGCTGTTCACCAGCCGCCCGGAGACGCCCAGCTCGGCGTCGCCGCGATGAAAGCCCAGGGCGCTGCCGGTCAGCGGGCAGTAGGTGATGCTCAGGGGCCGGCCGGCCACGCTGTCGTTGACGATCTCGTGCCACACCAGGATGCGCTGCGGGTAGGCGCGGGCCTCGCCGTCGAGGTAGAGGCCGATGATCCGGTCGTTCGCCGCGAGCAGCGCATCGGCCGCCGCCACCGATTGAAAGCGGGGCCGGTCGATGGAGGGAATGCCGTCCTTGCCGGGGCCGCCGGAGCGCACCGCCTGGCGAAACTCTTGCAGGGAGTACGCCAGGGGCACGGTGGGCGCCTCCAGGGTGGGCAGCGACGCGCCCGCCGCTACCGGGAGAAGCCCAAGCCAGCCGACGCACAGCAGGAGCGGGAAAAGACGCCACCGGGACATGAATCACCTCCCTGCGCGGCGGATGCCGACGCGCCGCGAATGCCGTCGCCGCCGGGACGCGGACGGCCTTATCCCTCTGTCGCGCGGTGCCCGACGACCTTACGCGCGCGATAGACTGTAAGCTGGCGGCTTCCGCTCCGACTCAGGCGCGGCGAGAGTGCCTTAACGATCCCCAGGAGAGACGACATGCCGGCGAGGCCGCGGCTCAGCATCATCGTTCCGACCCTCAATGAAGCGGCCATCATCGAGGCGCAGCTCACCCGCCTCGCGCCCCGGCGCGCCAGCGGCGCGGAGCTCCTGGTCGTCGACGGCGGCAGCCGCGACGCGACCCTGGCCCGGGCGCGCCCGCTGGCCTCGCGGGTGATCGAGAGCGCGCCCGGCCGCGCCCGGCAGATGAATGCCGGCGCCCGGGAGGCCCGGGGCCAAGCGCTACTCTTCCTGCATGCCGACACCGTCCTGCCGCCGGGGGCAGAGGCCGCGATCGCCGCGGCGCTGGTCGAGGGGCGCGACTGGGGGCGCTTCGACGTGCGGCTGGCCGGCCGCCATCCGCTGCTGCCCGTGATCGCCTTCGCCATGAACCAACGCTCGCGCTGCACGGGCATCGCTACCGGCGACCAGGGCCTGTTCATGACCCGTGAGGCTTTCGCGGGCGCGGGCGGCTTTCCCGATCAGCCGCTGATGGAGGACATCGAGATGTCACGACGGCTCAAGCGGCTCTCGAGGCCCGCCTGCCTGCGCGAGAAGGTGACGACCTCGGGACGGCGCTGGGAGCAGGGCGGCGCCTGGCGGACCATCCTGCTGATGTGGCGGCTGCGCTGGCGCTACTGGCGGGGCGCCTCCCCCGACGACCTGGCCCGGGCATATCGCCATGTGCGCTGACGTCCGCGACACCTTTCCCCTGGCGATACTCGCCAAGGCGCCGATTCCCGGCCGCGCCAAGACCCGGCTGATTCCGGCCCTCGGCGCCAAGGGCGCCTGCCGGCTCCACGAGCGGCTGCTGCGCCATGCGCTGGCCACCGCCCTGGCGGCGACCTCGCCTGACCGCATCACCCTGTGGACGGCACTTCAGCACGATCACCCGCTGTTCCGGGAGCTGGCCGACCGCCACGGCATCGCGCTACGCGCCCAGCCCGAGGGCGATCTGGGCGCGCGCATGCACCAGGCCCTCGCGGCCATGGACGCACCGGGGCTTCTGATCGGCAGCGACTGTCCGGCGCTGACCCCGGCGCTGCTGCAGCGCTGCCGGGCGACGCTGAGCGATGCCGACGGCGTCTTCGTGCCGGCCGAGGATGGCGGCTACGCGCTGGTCGGCACAAGGCGCGCCGAACGCCGCCTGTTCAGCGCCATCGACTGGGGCACGGAGCGCGTCATGGCCCAGACCCGCGCGCGCGCCGAGGAAATGGGCTGGCGACTGGCCTGCCCGGCGCGACTCTGGGACGTCGACCGGCCGGAGGACCTCGAACGGCTGGCCCGCCTCGGCGACTCGCTCGGCGTCTGCTTGTTTGACCACCGGCTCGATGACCGGCTCGATGACGGTCTCGATGAGCGTCTGGTTGATTGAGAGTGAGGCCTCGCCGTCGGGCGCGCGCCCTGTAAGGAACGCCGTGGGGCCGCGACCCAGCGGAGAGTCCATACTCAACAGCTAATCTAAGCTGCTAGACTTTTCCCGCAGCGCGCACAACAACGACAGCGGGAACGGGGGCTCACCGATGGACGAAAAAGCACACAGGCTGGAGCGGCTCGCCTCGGTAAGGCCGCGCCTGGTCTCCTTCGCCCTCATGCACTTGCGTGATCGAAGCCAGGCAGAGGATGCCGTTCAGGAGGCCATGATGTCTGCCATCGAGAAGAACGACAGCTTCGCCGGACGCTCCGGCTACGAGACCTGGGTCTTCGGCATCCTCAAGTACAAGATCCTCGACACCATGCGCGCCCAGAAGCGCCAGGGCCGCTGGCAGCCGCTGGCGGACGAGAACGACGACGAGGCGATCGACCGGCAGTTCCAGCAGAACGGCCGCTGGCAGCAGGAGGCCCGTCCGCAGAGCTGGGGAGAGCCCGAGGCCGCCTTCGAGACTGAACGCTTCTGGCAGGTCTTCGACGCCTGCATGATCGCCCTGCCGGACAGCGCCGCGCGAATCTTCTCCCTGCGCGAGCTGATGGGGCTCTCCACCGAGGAGATCTGCCGGGAGCTCGGCATCAAGGAGAACAACTGCTGGGTGATGCTGCATCGCGCCCGGTTGAGGCTGCGCGCCTGCATCGAGCGGGGCTGGCTCGAGGGAGACGCCTCATGATGATGTGCAAGGAAGCGACTCGCCTGATGTCGCTGCGCCAGGACCGCTCGCTCAGCTTCCAGGAGAAATTCACGCTGCGGCTGCACCTCGCCATGTGCAGCGCCTGCCGGGAGTGCGACCGGCAGTTCACGCTACTCCACGGCGTCGGCCGGCACTACGACCCCGAGCAAGACGACGACGAGCCGTCGGCATGAGTCACCGGCCCGCGGCGGCGCCGGCCAGGCCCTCGAGCACGCCGGCGATCTTCTCCAGGGGCAACCCGCACTCATCCAGGGCGTGGCGCTCGGCCAGGTAGTGGGGAGAATTCCACTCCAGCCGAACGCCCTGATCGGTCTCCCTCACCACCATCTTCTGCGGCAGGTCCAGCGCCACGCTGCCCTGGCACTGCATCATCGGCGTGCCCACCGCCGGGTTGCCGAAGATGAAGGTCCGGGTCGCCGGCAGCGAGCGCTCCACGCGCTGGGCGTTGGCCGCGTGGTCGACGACGCTCATCAGGGTCAGCCCCCGCGCCTTGATCGCCTCGCGCAGCCGCTGATCGACGCGCTCGATGGCGTCGTCCGACTCGAGATGCATGATGCCGTGCGACGCCGCCTGCGCGACCGGCACTACGGCCATGAGCAGGCTCAGGGCCGCCCCAAGCAACGCTCTACGCATGATATCGCTCCTCTTGCCGTATGCTGGTGGGGTATCGATCCGCTCAGCGTGGTCGAGGCTCGCGGTCCTGACAAGCCTCCGCGGCCTCGAGTTCGCCCCCCGATTCCAGGAGTGAACGTGCGATGACGCGACACCCCCTTTCCACCCGCCGTCTGATACTGGCCGCGCTCTGCGCCGGACCGACCCTGGTCGGGGCCGGCCAGAGCCTCGCCGACGAAGCCCTGCACTTCTCGCCGGAGGAGATCCGCGGCTGGTCGACCCGCGTCTTCGCGGGCGAGACCGAGTACCGGGTCGTCGAACTGGACGGCACGCAGGCGCTCCGGGCCCGCGCCCGCCGACAGGCCTCGGCGAAATACCTGGAGCGCGAGATCGACCTCGGCGAGACGCCGTACCTGCAGTGGTGCTGGCGAGTCTCGGAGGTGCACGAGGGGCTCGACGAGACGAAGAAGTCGGGGGACGACTACCCGGCCAGGGTCTACGTGGCTCGAAAGACGGGGCTGCTGCCCTGGCAGGTGGAGTCGGTGAACTACGTCTGGGCCTCGAGCCAGCCGGCCGGCAGCGCCTGGCCCAACGCCTTCACCGACCGCGCTCAGCTGCTGGCGCTGCAGAGCGGCGACGCCCGGGTGGGCGAATGGGTGGCGGAGGTGCGCGACGTCGGCGCGGACTACCGGCGACTCTTCGGCAGTCGAGCGACCCGCATCGATGGCCTGGCCCTGATGAGCGACGGCGACAACGCCGGCGTCGATGCCACGGCCTGGTTCACCCACCTGGCCTTCTCCGCCTCGCCCACGCCGCCCTCCTGCCCCTGACGCGCTCAGTCGATAGCGACGAAAGCAGATCGCCATAGCGCCAGATCAGGGTGCCGACCACGATGGCAACATAGCAGACGAAGGGGATGGCGCGCCGGGTGCGGTCGCCGCTTCCCGCTGCCAGTGGCGCAGGGTGGAGGGGTGAACGCCGAACGATGCCGGCAGGGCGATGCCGATCTGCTCGGCCAGCAGGCCGATGATCGCCATGTGATGCACGGTATGGCTGGCCAGGAAGGCCAGTTCACGGGCCAGGCTGGACGGCAGGGCGAGGCGCGCCTCATCGTCCGCGACGCGATCGGAGGCCGGCGCGTCGGCGTCCTGGCAATGGCGCAGGGTCAGGCGCTCGGGCGACGCCTGGCCCTGAAGCGACGAGAGCCAGGTATCGAGGGCGGCCAGACGCCGGGCGGCCTCGTCGGGCCGGGCTTCGAGGGCCGGGTCGCGACGACGCTGCTCGTAGTCGAGGGTCTCGGCGCCCGCCTCGAGCCCGTCGATCAGCGCCTCATAGTGGTCGATGATATGGCGAACATGCTTGCCGAGGGTGTGACGCCCATGGACGCCGAAGACTCGGCGATAGGCCTCGGGGGCCAGGTCGTCGAGCAGGCTATTGAGCTGGGCCAGCGCCATCCGGTTCTCCTCGATGAGGCCCGGGGCGGTTCGCGATGGCAAGGTTGCGGGAATCGGCATGGTGGCTGTCCTGTCGGGTCCGTGTTGGGCCCGCCCGAAAGCGGGGAGGAAGCCGGGGCCGTCACCCGTGGCGACGGCCCGGCCTCTCAGGGAAGGGGCGATGGCGAGATCACCCCTCGGCCTCGGCTTCTGCTTCCCCCTCGGCTTCCTCTTCGGGTTCACCCTCGGCCTCTCCTTCGGCCTCTCCTTCGGCCTCGGCATGCGCCTCGGCCAGCATCAGGGGCGCCTCCTGGCCGCTGGTGAAGCCGCTGGAGGCGCCCGGCCCCTCGGCGGGCTCGCTGGCCACGGCCTGGAAGGCCGCTCCGCTCGCCACCAGCAGCAGTGCCGGCGCCGTGGAGCCGAGCTGGCGGCCGAGCCGGCCCAGCAGGTTGCGACGTTTCTCGTCGTGCAGTGTCATGGTTCTGACCTCCTCGATTGGCAGTCTCGACACGTCCCGTCAACGCGCGCTCGCTATCCACGCTCGACGTCCGCGCTCGAATGGCATGCTCGACACGCCGTGCGTGGCGTCATGCCCTGGACCGGTCCGGAGGACCGGCCCCGTCATCGGCGCTGCCGCGGCAGCGGCAGCGCCGTATGCTCGTGCCCGGCTACTGACCCGCCGCGGCGGGGCGGGAGACCTGGGCTTCGGGAGCGATGTGGGTGGCCATCCAAGCGGCCAGGGACGCGGACGACGGCCCCTGCGCCTCGCTCCCTGTTTGTGTCGCTTCTGTCTCGCTCTCGCTGTCTGTCGGGATGGCGCTCAGGGCCAGGGTGGAAAGCCAGTCGCCAAGGGCCGTCACGCCGTGACCCTCCAGCATCTGCCCTTCCCCAGCCAGGCAGTGCGGCAGCAGCGCACCCAGGGCCTCCAGCATGGCAACCGGGGCCAGGGGCTCCTGGACGTGCTCGCCGCCCGGCAGCAGCACGCCGCGCAGGGTCACGCCGGCCGGCATCCTCGAGGCGGTCCGCGCGCTCGCCGGCTCGTCGGCGGCGTCCGCCAGGGGGAGATCTAGGGGCTCGGCCCGCGCCGGGTCAGCGAGGTCCAGGCGCACGCCGCGGGTCGGCCGGCCTCCGCCGGCCTCGCGCAACCGCGCGAGCAGGCGGCGGCGCGGCGCGCCCTCGGGAAGCAGACAGAGCACCGCAGTTTCGTCGGGCATCACCAGCAGGGGCGCATCGATCACCGGACGGTCGGGGCTCGCGACTCGGCGCAGCAGGTGCGTCGTCAGCGCGGGAGCCAGCTGGGCCAGCGTCAGCCGAGAGGCCAGCAGCCGATCGGCATCGGCCAGGGCGTAGCCCACCGTCTCGCGCAGCACCCGAAGCCGCGGCAGTCGACTCGCCACCTCGTCGGCGAGGGGTGTCAGCCGCGTGCCGAAGCCGGCCGCGAGCCGCGCGATGGCCGGGGGGCTCGCCACCGACAGCGCCCACTCCTGCCCCGCCAGACGCAGCGCGAATAGGCGCTCGACGGAGGGCGTCTCGGGTGCCGGCGTGTCGGCCTCGGCGGCCGGCGCGTCCGCGGCGTCCCGCTCGCCCGCCTGGCGAAGCAGGCCGCCGCGGCACCAGTCGTGCAGGGTGAGCCAGACCTTCCGGCGCAGGCTCTCGTGATCGGTACCGTGCGCGTCCGGTCTCTCTTCTTCCCCCCCGGCCGTGGCGCTCGCCAACGCCTCGACGATGGCGTCGAGATCGAGCCCCTCGGTCGCCAGCAGCCAGATCAGCGCCGCCGTGTCGTTGGGCCGGTAGAGATCGCCCCGTCGCGTGTCGTAGAGGGCGAGGCGCTCCTCGTCGACGATCTCAGAGACGTGGCGGCGCGCAATACGCGGGGCCGGCAGCGAACGCCCGGCGAGCCCCTCGGCCAGCCGCCGGTCGGCCAGGCTCGGCAGCGTGAAGTACGGCAGGTAGCACTCGGGATCGACGGCCGGCAGCAGCCGCCGGAAGCCGCCGGCGCGGGCCCGCTCCGCCTCGGCCTCGGCGACCAGCGCCGCGGCCGCCCCCGGCGCCTGGTCAGCCTCCTCGCTTGCCGCCTCGGTCGATACCTTTCTTGCCGCTCGGCCGGGAATGTCGATGAGCGTTACCAGGTCCCGAACCAGACCGCCCTTGACGGCCTCCTCGACCCGCCCGCCCGACTCCGGGGCGGCGCAGATGCCAAGCGACGGACTCAGGTTGCACTCGAGTATCCACGGCTTGAGGGTGTCATCCACCAGGCAGTCGAGCCCCAGCAGCTCGTAGCAGCCGCGCGGGTCGGCGGCGGCCTCAGCCGTGCGAGCGCGCATGGCATCCACGGCGGAGATCACGGTCAGCGCCACCAGGTCCTCGATGCGGGCGAACAGGGCCTCGTCGTCATGCCTCTGATCCTTGAGCCACTGGCGGTAGCGATCGAAGTCGATGAACTCCACCGGCACCTCGGCGCGGTCGTTCAGGGCATTGATATCCGGATTGGTCAGCTGGCTGTAGGGGTTGTCGGCATCGTCGGGATCCCAGGGCTCCGAGGCCAGCTTGGCGAAGCCCTGGCGGTAGAGATAGACACGCAGCGGCGCAAGCGAGCTGATCAGCACATAGAGGCGCAGCACATACTTGTGGCCGCGGATGGTGTGGGGGTTGGCCAGGTACTCCTGCACCAGCCAGTCCCGGGCGAGGGGCGCCTCGCCGACATCCTTAAGCAGCCGTATGCCCTTGCCCTTTGAGGCGTTGGTGGGCTTGAGGATCCAGCGCTGCTCGGGGTGATCCCGGGCGGCCTGCTGCAGCGCGTGGTAGTCACCGGGCATCACATAGGCGCGGGGAAAGAAGGCCAGCCGCCGGGCGAGTCCATGCTCGGGCCCGTGGCTCTCGTGGATGCGCTCGCGCAGGGTGGAGAGGCTCTCGTGCAGGCGACTCTTGACGGTGAGCGCCGCATTGCCCGGGAAGTGATTCAGGGTGCGCGTCGGCGAGACCCGCCGGAACTGCCTGGCCTCCGGCATGCCGGTGATCCAGCCGGCGTCCCAGTCATGCTCGTCCCCGACCTGCCATCCCAGGGGCTCCAGGGCCTCGCGGAAGAAGCGATCCTGTTCCGCGGCCCGCTGGCCACCCAGCCAGAAACGTCTCGGCGAATGTGGCTCCGTCATGCTCGGATTCTCCTGTGCGGCCATCGCGTGGGGGACATGGGCACTCTGTCGTCGCTGCCAGGCGCTCCTTACAGAGATAGCCACCACCAGGCGATCCGTCGCGCCTCGATTTCTGGAACGATCGACTCATTGATGGCCGCAAGGCGACGCCATGGCGAAGAGCCGTGCTACGTGCCTCGGCCCGATACGACGACGCCCTGGCCGGTTGACCGGCCAGGGCGTCGTCATGAGGGACTCATCGCCGCGTTACGCGGCGGCTCAGGCCAGCCGCTCGGCCAGGGCGTCGAGGTCGGCCACGGTAAAGTCCGGATCGATCCCCCAGGGATCGAAGGGCGCATCCGGGCTGCGCCGCACCCAGGCGGCATGCAGGCCGGCGTGACGCGCACCGATCACGTCGAAGGCGTTGCTGGAGATCAGCCAGGTGTCGCCGGGCTCGCTCTCCAGCCGATAGCGCAGGTGGGCGTAGACCGCCGGGTCGGGCTTGAAGCGCTTTATCTCGTCGACGCTGACCACGTCATCGAAGCGCTCGCGAATCCCGGCCTGCGCGAGCAGCCTCTCGACCGCCTCGCGGCTGCCATTGGAGAAGGCCACGCAGCTCACCCCCGCCGCGACGAGACGATCCAGTGCGGCCGCGGCTTCCGGGAAGGCCGGCAGGCGCTCATAGACGCCCATCAGGTGCTCCTTGTCGGTCTCCGAGAAACGCGTCTGCAGGGCGCGATCGGTGAACTCCAGCGCCTCGCGGGTGCAGCGGGCGAAGTCGACGTAGGCCCCCATCAGGCCCCGGCGGAAGCTGTACTCCAGCTGCTTGTCGCGCCAGCGGCGCGAGAACTCGGGAGCCAGCTCCGAGCGGTCCTGCCCGGCGAGACGCTGCTCGAGCTCGGCGACCACGCCATGGGTGTCGATCAGGGTCCCGTAGACGTCGAAGGCCAGTACCGTTGCCATCTCCTTGCTCCTTCCATCGGTGAACGCTCCCAGCGTGCGCCAGGACGCACGCCGCGACAAGTCGGCGCGAGGGCCGGGCTCAGCCGGCCAAAAGCCGCGCCAGGACGAGCCGGCAGCGGCGAGAATCAGTGCGGAGCAACGCCGGCCCCTGGCGGGGCCGGCGACGGGTGCGCCGTCAGGCGACGGTGGCGGCCATGCCCCTGACGGCGCCCTCGCGGACCAGCTCGTCGAGCACCGCGTCCACGGCGCGACGGGCCCGAGCGACGATCTCGTCGACCTCCTCGCGGCTGGTGGTCAGCGGCGGCGCGAAGCCCAGGATGTCGCCCTGGGGCATGGCGCGGGCGATCAGGTTCTCCTGCATCGCCGCGGCGGCGATGCGCGGGCCGACCTTGAGCGTGGGATCGAAGTCCTGGCGACGAGCAGGATCGGCGGCGAACTCCAGCGCCGCCAGCATGCCCACGCCGCGCACGTTGCCGACGATGGGGTGGTCGCCGAAGGCGGCCTGCATCCGCTGCTGCAGGTAGGCGCCGGTCTCGGCGGCGTTTTGGGTCAGCCCCTCGCGCTCGATGATCGCCAGGTTGGCGAGCCCCGCGGCGCAGCCGAGGGCATGCCCGGAGTAGGTCCAGCCGTGACCGATCGGGCCGTACTCGCCGGTCCCCTGCTCCAGGACCTTCCACACGCGGTCGCCGACGATCACCCCGGAGAGCGGCTGGTAGGCGCTGGTCAGGCCCTTGGCGATGGTGATGAGGTCGGGCTTGATGCCGTAGAAGTGGCTGCCGAAGTCGGCGCCGATGCGCCCGAAGCCGCAGACCACCTCGTCGGCGATCAGCAGCACGTCGTACTTGGCCAGCACCGCCTGGATCTCGGTCCAGTAGCCCTCCGGCGGCGGCACGATGCCGCCAGTGCCGAGCACCGGCTCGCCGATGAAGGCGGCCACGGTGTCCGGGCCCTCGGCGAGGATCATCTCCTCGAGCCTAGTCGCGCAGTGCTTCGAGAACTCGCGCTCGGTCATGCCCTCGAGCTCCGCGGCCCGCTGGTAGTAGAACGGCGCCTCGGTGTGGCGGATGGTGTCGATGGGCAGGTCGAAGTTATCGTGGAACGCCTTGAGGCCGGTCAGCGAGCCCGAGGCGATGCCGGAGCCGTGGTAGCCGCGCATCCGCGAGATCACCTTCTTCTTCTGCGGCAGGCCGCGCACGTTGTTGTAGTAGCGCACGGTCTTCAGCTGAGTCTCGTTGGCGTCACTGCCCGACATGCCGTAGTAGACCTTGGACATGCCGGGGCCGGCGAGCTCTAGGATCTTCTCGGAGAGCGCGATCTGCGGCTCGTTGGAGTGCCCCACGTAGGTGTGGTAGTAGGACATCTTCAGGGCCTGCTCATAGATGGCCTCGGCCACCTCGGTCCGGCCGTAGCCGATATTGACGCAGTACAGGCCGGCGAAGCCGTCGATGAACTCGCGGCCATCCTTGTCGACGATGTGGATGCCCTGGCCGCCGGTGATCACCCGGCCCGGCGCATCGCCGTGGGCGAAGTCGCGCAGGTGGGTGGAGGCGTGGAAGGTCACCTTGCGGTCGCGCTCGATCAGGTCCCGGTGCTGCTGGTTCATGTGTTTCCTCTGCTCATGTCAGGCTCCCCGGCTCCTGCCGGGAAGGATGTTCATCGAATTCGAATGCTGGTTGGCATCGCCGTCATGCACCATCTCGCGATGCCCGAGGACGAAACCCTGAGGCTTCGCTTGCGGCCTGCGCGTCGGGTCGGATCAAGGTCCCTCTTGCCGACCCTCGATCGACATCCTTGTCGATCGCCGCGCGCCGCGGCGCTTGCCTCAGCGCCCTCGGGTAAATATCGCTCGCTGGCACATCCCGGCGCTGTCTCGAAAGCTAGCTCCCGGACACGGAGCCCAGGGCGCCGAGGCAGTAATACTTGGTCTCCAGGTACTCGTCGATGCCGGTCACCCCGCCCTCGCGGCCGAGGCCGGAGTGCTTGACGCCGCCGAAGGGCACCGGGGGGCCGGTCATCTTCACCGAGTTCACCGAGACCATGCCGAACTCCAGGGCCCGCAGGACCTTCCAGATGCGGCGGATGTCGTGGGTGTAGAGATAAGCCGCCAGGCCGTACTCGGTGTCGTTAGCCATCTCGATGACCTGATCGTCGTCCGCGTAGGCGGTGATCCCGGCCACCGGCGCGAAGCTCTCCTCGTGCCAGAGCTTCATGTCGCGGGTCACGCCCGTCAGCAGCACCGGCATGAAGAAGTTCTCGCCGGGGGCCTGGCTCTGGTCGCCGGCCACCATCGTCGCGCCCTTGGAGATGGCGTCGTCGACGATGGCCGCGGCCTTCTCCACCGCCTGGCGATGGATCAGCGGGCCCAGGTCGATCTCGCCTTCCTGGCCGTTGCCCACCGTCAGCGCCGCCATGCGCTCAGCGAAGTGCGCGACGAACGCGTCATGGATCGACTCGTGGACCAGGATGCGGTCCGCGGCCAGGCAGTCCTGCCCGGCGGTCTGGAACTTGGCCGCCACCGCGGCGAAGGCCGCCTCCTTGGGGTCCATGTCCGGCCCGACGATGAAGGGGGCATTGCCGCCCAGCTCCAGCGAGACGCGCTTCACGGTGTTGGCGCACTGCTCCAGCAGCAGCCGGCCGACTCGGGTGGAGCCGGTGAAGGAGAGCGCCTTGACGCGATCCTCGCCGCACAGGATCCGCGACACCTCGGGCGGGTCGCCCAGCACCACATTGAACACCCCGGCCGGGATACCGGCCCGCTCGGCAAGCTCCGCCAGTGCCAGCGCCGAGAACGGGGTCTCGCCGGCGGGCTTGACGATCACCGTGCAGCCGGCGGCCATGGCGGCAGCGGCCTTGCGGGTGATCATCGCCAGCGGGAAGTTCCAGGGCGTGATCAGCGCGGCGATGCCCACCGGCTCCTTGAGGGTGCCGAGCGCCGCATTGGGGATGTGGCTGGGGATCGTCTCGCCGAAGGTGCGTTTGCCCTCCTCGGCGAACCAGCGCACGAAGCTCGCCCCGTACTCCACCTCACCCCGGGCATCGGGCAGCGGCTTGCCCTGCTCAAGGGTCATCAGCAGCGCGAGATCCTCGCGGTTGGCCTGCAGCAGGTCGTACCAGGCGAGCAGGCGCTCGCAGCGCTCGTCGGCGCGCAGGGCGCGCCAGTGCACGAAGGCGGCCTCGGCGGCGTCCACGCTGGCGGTGATCTGGTGGGGCTCCAGCCAGGGGATATGGCCGAGGGTCTCGCCGGTGGCCGGGTCGAACACGGCCTCCTCGCGGTTGCCGTCGCCGTGGGTCCACTTGCCGTCCACGTAGGCGTACTGACGGAACAGACGCGGATCGCTGAGCTTGTTGGACAGAGTCATGCGCTACCTCCCCTGACGCGCCGGCGTGTGTCAGCGCCGGCAATGTTCCGGCGCGGTTCTGGGCGCCGAGAAAATGGTTCCGGCGCGGTTCTAGGCGCCGAGAAAATGGTTCCGGCGCGGCTCTGGGCGCCGAGAAAACGAAGAAACGGACGAGCCGCCTGTTCACACGATCAGGTCGGCTCGATGGGTACAGGGTAAGGGATATGGCGGGACGGGATTTTTCGTTGGGCCGGACGAGAGGCGCAGGATTTTTTGTCCTGCGCCGGGAAGATGCGGTTTTTTCTGTTGCTACGTCATTCAGCCCCGTGGCTCAGCCCAGCGGCGGGTCGCTGAGGGCCTCCTCGGTGAACACCAGCAGGCCGAGTTCGGGCCGGTAGCCGTGGATCTCGGTGACGTCCAGGGCCTGCAGGAAGTAGAGGATCTCCTCGCTGACCACCTGGCCGGGGACCAGCACCGGGAAGCCCGGCGGATAGGGAATCACGAAACTCGCCGAGACCACGTCGCGGCCGTCGCGCATCTGTGCCTGCAGCTCGCCGTTGTCGAAGCGCAGGTACTCGGTGTTCTCCTCGTCATAGCTCAGGAAGTAAGCGCGGCGGATGTCCCCCTCCGGCGTGGCGCCCTCGGCCTCGGGGCGGAAGGCGTCGTGGAAGCGGCTGAAGTCCGGCAGCGGCGGCAGCTCACAGGTCAGCGAGTGGACGCGATTCTCGATAATCTTGCGCTCGGGACGGCTGCTCTCCTCCCAGCGGTACTCGAACTCCTTGGCCAACTTGATCAGCACGTCGAGCAGGTAGGCGATAGCGCCCCGCGAGGTGCCGATGTTGGTCATGAACAGCACGGTATTGCGCGAGGTCTTGTTGATCTGGATGCCGTACTTGTTCATCAGGTATTCGTTCTTGAAGGTATCGCCGTCGATGCCCGTGGTACCGATGGCGATAGTGATGCGGCTGGGGTCGACGACGAACTCATCATTGGCCCAGGCCTCCTCCATCTTGTTCCAGCCGGTGACCGGATCGTAGAAGGTCTCGACCCCTGATTCCCGGTACTGAAGCGGCACCATGTCCTTGTTGATCAGCACCCGGAAATACTTCTGCAGCAGCGGATGCGTATAGAGCTGCTCGCGCAGCGTCAGCGCGGCCTCGACCTGGGCATGCACCAGCTCGAAGCCCTCCATCTCGGCCTGCATCCGCCCCACGTCCAGCGAGGCGATGATCTGGTAGTTCGGCGAGGTCGAGGTATGGGTCATGTAGGCCTCGTGGAACGGCGCCTCGACCTTCTGACGGTAGTCCTGATCCCAGATATGGATCATCGAGCCCTGGCGCAGCGAGGTCAGGGTCTTGTGGGTGGAGTGGGTGGCATAGGCGCGGATGCGCACCGTGTCGGGATCGGGCTTCAGGCGCCGCTCGAGCCAGGTGGCATCGTCGTCGGGGTCGAGGGCGTCGAACTCCGCCTTCCAGGCGTCGTACTCCTCGCGGTAGGCGGCGCTGCGGTAGCGATCACGCAGGGTGCGGGCGGCATGCATGGCCGTGCGCGGTCGATAGGTCGGGTTGAAGCCAGCGAAGGCGAACCAGGCCTCGTCCCAGAGGAAGACCAAATCAGGCTTGATCGCCAGGCACTCCTCCATCACCCGCCGCACGTTGTAGACCACGCCGTCGAAGGTGCAGTTGGTCAGCAGCAGCATCTTGACCTTGTGGAGCTGGCCCGAGCGCTTGTAGCCGAGCAGCGTCTTCTTGATCTCGTGCAGCGGCACGGCGCCGTACATGGAGTAGTCGTCGAGGGGATAGGAGTCGAGGTAGCTGACGTGGGCACCGGCCAGCACCATGCCGTAGTGGTGCGACTTGTGGCAGTCGCGGTCGATCAGCACGATGTCGCGGGGCTTGACCAGCGCCTGCACCACGATCTTGTTGGCGGTGGAGGTGCCGTTGGTGACGAAGAAGGTCTGGCGCGAGCCGAAGGCCCGGGCGGCATACTCCTGAGCCTTCTTGATCGGCCCGTAGGGCTGCAGCAGGGAGTCGAGCCCGCCGGAGGTGGCCGAGGTCTCGGCGAGGAAGATGTTGATGCCGTAAAAGTCGATCATCTGCCCGGCCCAGTGGGAGCGGGTGACCGACTTACCCCGCGAGATGGGCATGGCATGGAAGACCCCGGTCGGCTTCTTGCTGTACTCGCGCAGGGCGTCGAAGAAGGGCGTGCGGTAGCGATTGTCGATGGCCCGCAAGATGGTGTGATGCTGCTCGATGTAGTCCGTCTCGCGGTAGAAGATGCGATTGAAGTGACGGATGTCGCGGCTGGCCGTGGCCTCCACGTCGCCGCTGGTGACCAGGAACTGATCGATCTCGGGACGCAGCTCGTGGATCATCGAGCTGAGCAGGATGCTGCGCTCGGCCTCGGACTGGTACGCCAGGGACTGCTCGGAGATCCCCTCGAGGTAACTGCGCAGGGCACTGAGGTTGTATTTCGACTTGTAGGGAAACTCGTAGCGGATCAGGCAGGCCTGGATGTTGGGATTGACCAGCACCGCGATCAGCGCGTCCTCGAAGCTGCGCACCGTGACCACGTCATAGACGAAGCGATCTTCCGGGCGGCGCATGTTGTGGAAGGCCTCGCGGACGACCTCCTCCTCCGGGGCCGAGAGGTTGTCGACGATCAGCAGCTCGAAGTAGGGCTGGGCCGAGCTGTTGGAGGCGGGATGGCCACGCCGCAGCTGCGCCAGGGCATCCAGGGTCTCTAGGTCCTCGGCATCGGCATCGGTCTCGGAGAGATCCACCTGGCGCCGCCGGTAGGACTCGCTGATCAGCGCCCGCACCAGGCGCTTGACCACCTTCTCCAGCAGCCCGTACTCCTCGCGGTCGAAGAGCGCCCAGAGATGACGAAAATCCTCCTTGGAGGGGAAGGCGTGGTAGTCCTCGATGATCTCGAGCCGCGTCAGCTTGACGTCGACCGCCTTGATCAGATTCTTGGCCCGGCCCTCGTCCTCCAGGCGCACCAGCTGCCCCAGATCGCGCTTCAGCGCATTCCAGGTGTCGGCACGCAGCTGGGAGATCTTGTGGTAGAAGCCCAGGGCGGTGTAGGGCGTCTCGGTTTGCGTCAACTCTTGCATGGCAACACCCATCCAGGTTCGTTGTTATTGAAACGCGGCGCCGCCACGAGGCGGCGGCGAGCGGGCCGGGATCAGCCGGCATGCAGGCCGCGCGCCCCGTAGCGCACGGTGATCCGCTCCTCGGGGAAGTGATCGAAGCCCAGATCGAGAGTCAGGCCGGGCCAGTGAAATTGCGCGCGCCCCGTCGTGGGGCGATAGACCGCGGTATAGACCGTGCCCAGCCCGCGGCGATAGTCGTGGCGAAAAAGCGGCGGCGACGAGAAGGCGGCGATCAGCCGCTCCTCGGTGGTGGTCTCGTCGTCCACCAGGATCGACAGCTGACGCTCGCGGATCAGCGTCTCCGAGGCGAGCGCATGGGCATACCACTCGATCTTCTTCTGGTGATTGGTCGCCACCGGCACCCGCCGGATGCTGGCACGACGGTCCGGGCCGATCATCGCCGTGACGTAGCGCCCGGCGGCGTCGGCCACGGTGATGTTGTAGGCCATGTGGGTGGGGATGCGCGCCAGCACCTCGGCGGCCTCGGGCACGCTGTCGCAGAACTCCAGCAGGTAGCGCAGGATGATCGGCGCGCCGAAGCCCTGGCCTACCGACTTGCGCCCGCCGAAGGCCAGCGATACGGCGAGCCCTCGGTCATTCATGCCGTCGAGCACGCCCCACAGACAGTCGGTCATGGCGATCACCCGCCGCTCGTTCCAGCGGGTATAGAGGATGGTCCCCTCGCAGAGCTCCGGGGGGTAGTCGTAGTTGCGCGCCAGCAGCGTCGAGGTGGGACTCGCCAGCACCGCCTGGGAGCAGCCGGTGATGTAGGGCGGCGGCTGGTAGAGGCTCAAAAAGCGCGCGGCGAGATCGCCACCGCCGGTCAGCGTGCAGAGCGCCCGGTAGGTATCGAGCAGCTCCGGCATGTGCTGTCGCAGCGCGTTGTAGCAGGCGAGATACCCCGGTCGCTCGCGCTCCCCTTCGCTCAAGTACCACTGCTCGTAGGCCGGCCAGTGGTACGCGAACAGCCCCTGCCAGCGCGGCCCCGCCGTCTCCTCGTGCACGGTGCGGAAATCGAGCATCTTGTTCATGTCGCCCGGCGGCACCTCCCGCGACGAAGGGGAACCGATCCCGGTATTCACAGGATCTTGAAGTTGCCGCCGCCGACGGCGTGGCTGACGGCCACCTCTTCCACCACCGGATCCTGGAGCGACTGCCCCGTGTACTGCCCGCGGATGCCGTCGATCCACGCCTTGGCGCGGTCGTTGAGCTGAAAGTCGTCGTCCATCAGGCGTCCGCGGGTGATCAGGATGCCGAGATCGGCGCCCTCGTAGCGGAAGTCGCCGGCCCCGCTGATGCGCAGGAAGAAGCCCTCGCTCTCGTCCTCGGCGGCATGGGGGTGATAGTTATAGTGGTGGTAGCCGATGCTGCCGTCGCCGGCCATCTTCCAGACCCCGGTGCGCGGCGCCTGGGTCAGCAGGTCGACGCTCTCGTCGGTGTGTTTGATGACCAGCTGGCTCCAGCTGTCGACGCTCTCGGGATGCGCCCAGCGCTCGTTGATCTCGTTGATGTCGAGGTCGAAGTCGACGTCGGAGAACTCCAGCAGGTGGAACAGGAACAGCGGGATGTCGGAGTGGGCGAAGGCCGCCACGTTGGTCAGCGAGCTGGCGCCGGTGACTCGTGGATTGAGCTCACCGAGATAGACCTCGCCATTGTCCATGTCGATCAGGAAGTCGAGCTCGAAGTAGCCGCGATAGCCCTCCTCGCGCAGCGCCTCGCCGAACTGAAAGGTGTACTCGCGAGCCTTGTCGCGAACCGACTGATCGAAGGCGCCAGCGAACATCTCGTTGCCGCACCAGCCCCCCTTGTAGGGTGTCAGCGTCTTGAAGCCGACCAGCTCGGTCATCAGCGGGCCCACCACGGTGCCGCAGCGGGTGGCACAGGCCTCGATGGCCGAGCCGCGGCAGTTGATGCGCTTCATGATCTTGACCTCGGACTCGGCCTCGATCTCCTCGGCGTGCTTGTAGTAGTCGTCTTCATTGGAAATGAAGAAGGTGGTGTGGCCGGAGTCGCCGAAGGCGGTCTGCACCACCAGGTCGTCGCCGAGCTCCTTGCTGACCTCGCACAGCTCCTGGTAGCTGCCCACCCGGGCCAGCACGTTGGGCACGCTGGGCACGCCAGCCTTGTTGCCGATGCGCACGGTCTCGATCTTGTTGTCCATGCGCGAGCGCAGCTTGGCCGGCGGGAAGGCCACCTTGAGGCCGAGCTGCTCGCAGACCTCCTCGGTGTGCTCGTCGAACATCAGGAAGGCCGCCACGCCGGCATTCTCGCCGTCGGCGCGCGACTGGATGAAGTCGATGACCTCCTTGTGCTCGAGGAGGTAGTTGTTGATGTCCTCGATGCTCTCGAAGTCGCGGGGGAACTTCTCCTTGGGCACGAAGACGTTGCGCTGCTGACCCTCGAAGCAATCGATGTAGTTGATGTGGCGGAAGTTGCCCACCCAGTCGCCGATGCCCAGCAGGTTGAAGTTGGTGGCCGAGATGAAGTAGATCGGCTCCTTGTTATTGAGGAAGTGGCGGCGTACATCGGCAATGGTTGTTATTTTGCTCATCGTGGTCGCTCCATCGGGTACGGAAGAGGCGCCGGGCGCCAGTGACGGGGAAGTGTCCGCGGGGGAATGGCCGAACAGGCGGCGCAGCAGTCGAGACAGGTACTCCAGCATGAGACCTCCAGTCGTCTTCGAGGCACCGCCCGCGGGCGAGGGTCAGTACTCCTCGACGTTGGCTCGGACCGGCTTGGCCAGCGGGCCCAGGGTATCGAGGAATGGGCTCGAGCCGGTCTCGCTGCGATACAGCGAGAAGTCTACCGCGCGGTCGCGGAAGCTCTTCAACGGCTGGCCCAGGCCGCGCAGGCCGGTCTCGCGCTCGCGGCGCACCCGGCTGATGTCGACCTCGATGGGCATGACCTCCTCGCCGGTGCCCGCCTGATGGATCACGTCGCCGGAGGGCCCCACCACGATGGAGCGTCCGTTGCCAAGGGCGCCGGCGCCATTGATGTCGAAGAAGTAGCACTGGTTGACCGCCGCATTGGTGCGCGCGATCGATAGCTCGATGTCGCGGTCGATGGTGTCGGTCATGGTCGGGTGCAGGATCACCTCGGCGCCCATGGCGGCCAGGGTGCGGGTGGTCTCGGGGAACCACATGTCGTAGCAGATCGAGACCCCGAAGCGCGCCACGTTGGGCACGTCGAAGACAACGAACTCGCTGCCGCCCTCCACGCCCGCCTCATAGGGGCGGAAGGGAAACATCTTGCGAAAGCGAGACACCACCTGGCCGTGGGGATTGATCACCGAGAGGGTGTTGAAGATGCCGTCTTCGGTATGCTCGAACATCGAGCCGGGGATCAGCCAGATGCGATGCTGCTCGGCGATCTGGCAGAACAGCGCCTCGGCACCGCTGGGCAGCGGTTGCGCATGATGGGGCGATGCCCCCAGGGGCATCAGTTCGCTGAACAGGACCATCTGTACCTGAGGGAAGCGGCCCATCAGCACGTCGATCCGATGGCGCATGGCCTCGGTGTTGTCACCGTGGTGCAGGGCGTGCATCTGCACCCCGGCAATCGTGAAATAGGACATAGGAGCTCTCTGCGTCAGGCGATCTTGAACACTTCCGGGGCACTTTCGAACCCGAACCGACACCAACGATCGCGTGCCGGCAGGATCGCCCGGTCGGGTGGGCAAACGCCCACCCACCAAGTTCAGCTTATGACACACAAGGCGATGTCACATCAACGCTGCGATTGCGCTCTGACGCGAGAGAAGATCAGGCGAGATCGTCGGGGCAGAACCCCGGGGAGGGACGCTTCACCGCCTTGGTGACGATGTAGGTGAAGTAGCGTTCGATGCCGGCCTCGCCGGTCAGCCAGGCATCCATGAGGCGCTGGTAGGCGTCGATGGAGTCGGTCTCGAACTTGATCAGGTAGTCGACGCCCCCGCCGACGGCCACGCATTCAGTGACCTCGGGGGTGGCGTGAACCAGGGCCTCGAAGCGGGCGAAGCTCTCGGCATTGTGCGCCTTGAGCTCGATCTGCACCCATACCGGGGTGCGCTTGACGAGCGCATCGGGATTGATGCGCGCCGCGTAGCCCTCGATGATGCCGGCCTTCTCGAGCCGCCGTACCCGTTCCCAGCAGGGGCTGACCGAGAGATTGATCGCCTCGGCCAGCTTCGACTTGGTGATCCGCCCATCGCGGGAGAGTATCTCGAGGATCTTCAGATCGTAGCGATCGAGCTTCATGCCAGCGACTCGACCACCTCGGCGATCACCGCAATGGTATCCCCCATGTTGACCTGCGCCGGAAAGCGCCGCGCGGCGAGGATGCCGCTGCGCTCGGCGCGGTACTCCACCGGCGGCGTGCCGCTGCGGGTCATGTCGTAGACCCGGGCGATCACCTGGCCCTGCTCCACCGCCTCACCCAGCGCCAGGGTCAGCTCCAGCAGGCCGGAATGCTCGCTCTGCACATAGCAGCTGGCATCGGGCATATCGAGATAAACCTGGGGCTCGGCGGGCATCTCCACCTGCCCCTCGATCAGCCCGTACTGGATCAGGAAGTTGCGCACGCCGCGCTCGGTGATCGCCAGGCTCTCCGGCGTGGAGGTGCCGCCGCCGCCGAGCTCGGTGGCCACGAAGATCTTGCCCTGGCGCTCCACCACGGTATCGAACAGCGCCGCCGCATCGAGCTCGAACATGATCATGGCGTAGGGCGCCCCGAAGGCCTTGGCCCCCTCCAGCGCCCGGCGCTGCTGGTCGGCGTTCTCCAGCACGTGGGAGGCGCCAAACGGGATGATGTCCAGGGTGCGCCCACCGGAGTGCAGGTCGAGCACCACGTCGCTCATCGGCACCATCACCCGGGTGAAGTAGTCGGCGATCTTCTCGGTCACGCTGCCGTCCGGGTCGCCGGGGAAGCTGCGGTTGAGGTTGCCTCCGTCCATCGGCGAGGTGCGCCGGCCGGCCATCGCCGCCGGCACGTTCATCATCGGCACGATGATCACCCGACCCTGCACGTCTTTCGCCTCGAGGGAGCTGGCGAGTTTCATCAGCGCGGTGATGCCCTCGTACTCGTCGCCGTGGTTGCCGCCGGTCAGCAGCGCCGTGGGACCCTCGCCGTTCTTGACCACGGTGATCGGGATCATCACCGCTCCCCAGGCCGACTCGTCGTTGGAGATCGGCAGCTTCAGGAAGCCGTGCTGCACGCCATCCGCGTCGAAGTCGACGGTGGCGGAAATCGGGCTGGGGCGCTTGGTCATAGGGTGATCTCCATCTTCTTCTAGGGGTTGGCCGAGATTCCCTTCTGGGTGAAGCCTCGACGCGGGGCCGTTGCGGCGACAAACCTGCGAGGAGGCGCTGTGGATACCTCCCTGTACGCTACTTTTGCCATCCCTGGCAAAAGACCTCCTCTTCGGTTTGTCCCCGCGCCCCTCCTTGGGCGGTAAGTTGAACTCAGCGCACGAACAGCTGGCGCGGGAAATCGGCCAGGGTCTCGCAGCCGGTCTCGGTGATCAGGATGCTCTCGGTAATCTCCAGGCCCCAGTCGTCCTCCCACAGGCCCGGCATGAAGTGGAAAGTCATGCCCGGCTGCAGGATGGTCTCGTCCGAGGGGCGCAGACTCATGGTGCGCTCGCCCCAGTCCGGCGGGTAGCTGATGCCGATGGGATAGCCGCAGCGGGCGCCGCCGCGGTCGAAGCCGTATTTGTCCATGGCCGAGCCCAGCGCCATGGCGATATCCGCGGTGCGATTGCCGGGCCTGGCCACCGCCAGGCCGTTCTCGATGCCCTCGAGCAGCGCCGACTCGGCGCGCACGAACTCCTTCGGCGGCTTGCCCAGGAAGACGGTGCGCGACATCGGGGCGTGATAGCGCTTGAACACCCCGGCGATCTCGAAGAAGGTGCCTTCGCCCTCGCGGAACGGCGAATCGTCCCAGGTCAGGTGCGGGGCGGCGGCATCCGAGCCGGTAGGCAGCATGGGCACGATGGCGGGGTAGTCACCGCCGTAGATCTTGCCCTGGTCGTCGCGCCAGCCCTCGATGGCCACCCGGTAGATCTCCGAGACCAGCTGGCTCTTGGGCAGGCCCGGCTCGATCACCTCGAGGATGCGCGTGTGCATGCCCTCGACGATCTTTGCGGCCACCCGCATGTACTCGATCTCCTGGGGCGACTTGATCGCCCGGCACCAGTTGACCAGCGAGTTGGCGTCCATGAAGCGCGCATGAGGCAGCTCGCGCAGCAGACTCTGGTAGGCCTTGGCCGAGAAGTAGTAGTTGTCCATCTCCATGCCCACCACGCCCTCATGCCAGCCCCGGTCGGGCAGGATGGTCTGGGCGAGATAGTCCATGGGGTGCATGTCCGGATTCTGGACGTAGTAATCCGGGTAGTAGGTGATGTTGTCCGGGTCGATCCAGCAGGTACGCAGGGCCCCGTTGGCATCCATCCGTCGGCCATACCACACCGGCTCCCCTTCCAGGCCGACCAGCACGCACTGATGCACATAGAAGGACCAGCCGTCATAGCCGGTCAACCAGGCCATGTTGGAGGGGTCGCTGACGATCAGCACGTCGATACCGCGGCTGGCCATCTCGGCGCGCACCTTCCACAGGCGTGTCGCATATTCTTCACGAGTGAAGGGCAGAGAAACCTGAATCATGAATCCACTCGTCATCGCATCATCAACAAATCGGCCCTCTCTGCGTCGAGAAGGCCGGGCCGGGGTGCCGCGCACTGCCGAGGGCCATCCCGGTCACGGGCCGGGGTCGCGCCGCGCAGTCGATCGCTTATCTAAGAGCAGGTTACTGCCAACCCATGGTAGGCGGTCAAGCATTTCTTCGGGGGCTAAGATTCCGCTCCGCGGCCTCCCGGAGACCTGCTGCGAGCGTGCCCGGGTTGGCGTGCGTGACCGAGTCCCCCGCGCCTCCCCAAACGATGACGTGCGCCTTCACCGATGGAGCCGTTAAAACATTAGAAAACATGGGTTTAAGAAACGACGCGCGCCGGCCGATAAAGCGGCGTCATCCGTCATCCAAGGTTCTGCCCCATGCTGCAACGCTTCTCCATCGGCGCACGGCTCGCCCTTGCCTTCGCGCTTATCGTCCTACTGCTGCTGGCCGCCGTCGGCGTCGGCATCCGCGGCCTGTCACAGGTCAAGACCACCGCCGTCGAGACTCTTGAGGTCGATACCGCCATTGCCCTCAACGCCTCGAGGGTCCAGCGGCTTGCCCTGCAACTGCGCCGCTACGAGAAGGACGCCTTCATCAACCTGCGCGATGCCGAGAAGGTCGCGGAGTACCACGACAAGTGGCGCGGGGCGCGCGAGCACCTCGCCGGCACCCTGGAAGCCGGCATCGACTTGGCTCCCACCCCTGAACTCGGCGAGCTCTATCGAAAGGCCGAAGAGGCTCTTGATAAATACGCTGCCGGCTTCGATGACACCTATCGCCGACTCCTGTCAGGCGACTTCGCCACCACCATCGCCGCCAACCGCGCCTTTTCGGCCCACAAGGCCGCGGTCTACGACCTCAAGGACACCGCCAACGCCATCGGCGAGCGCGCCGAGGCCCAGATGGTCGACGCCGAGACCAGCATCGTCGATCGCCACCGCAGCGCCCTCACCGGCTTGCTGGTCTTCGCCGGTCTGGCCCTGGCAATGGCCGTCGCTCTCTCGCTATCGATCACCCGAAGCATCGTGCGCCCGCTGAGCCAGGCGCTGGCGGTCACCGAGCGAGTCGCCAAGGGCGATCTCAGCGAGACCATCGAGGTCGAGGGGCGCGACGAAACCGCTCGCCTGCTCGGCGCACTGCGCCAGATGACCGACTCACTGGGCAGTCTGGTCGCCTCGATCCGCCAGACCGGCGCCGCCGTTCACCGCAGTGCCGAGGAGATCGCCCGGGGCGGCCAGGATCTGGCGGCGCGGACCGAGCAGCAGGCCAGCGCCCTGCAGCAGAGCGCCGCCAGCATGGAGGAGATCACCAGTTCGGTATCGCAGAACGCGCAGAGCACGCGCGAGGCTGACGGCCTAGCCGAGAGCGCCACGACCCAGGCCCGGGACAGCCGCGACAGCGTGACTCGCAGCGTATCGCTGATCCAGGCCGTGGTCGCCGATGCCGGGCGCATGGACACCATCATCGCGACCATCGACACCATCGCCTTCCAGACCAACATCCTGGCGCTCAATGCCTCGGTGGAGGCCGCACGGGCCGGCGAGAAGGGACGCGGCTTCGCCGTGGTGGCGACCGAGGTGCGGGCCCTGGCCAGCCGCAGCGCCGATGCCGCCAGCGAGATACGCCAGCTGCTGGAGGGCACGCGCCGCCAACTCGGCGAGTGCGCCCGCCAGGTGGAGCAGAGCGGCGTCAGCATGACCGAGACCACCCACAGCATCGAGCGCCTCGGCGAGGAGGTGATGCGCATCGGGGCGGCCACCCGCGAGCAGTCAGATGGCCTGGCGCAGATCGGCACGGCGGTGGCCGAACTCGATTCGACCACCCAGCAGAACGCCGGCCTGGTACAGGCTACCAACGCCTCGGCGGCGACCCTCGAGACCCAGGCCGCCGAGCTTGCCGAGCGGGTCGCCCGCTTCCGGGTCGCCGCCCAGCACGAGGCGCACGGCGAGCAGAAGGCGTCGACCCCGACTCATGCGGACACGCCCCCGACGAACGCCCACCACACTCGCCGCGCGACGCCGGCCTGACAGGGGCTTTTCCCGCGCCGGCGAAACCGGGAAGATGGACGCCAACGTCCATCTTCCCCCGGAGGTCACTATGCGAGTGCTGGTCCATATCGACGACGCCGAGCAGTGGCGAGACGCCCTGGCTACAAGGCTGCCCGAGGCCGAGGTGATCACCAGCGCGGCCCCGACCGAGCAGCGTCGTCGCGCGGACTATCTCGCCGTGTGGAAGCCCTCCGCCGAGCTGCTCGGCGAGCCGGTAGCGCTCAAGGGCATCGTCAACCTCGGCGCCGGGGTCGATGCCCTGCTGAACAACCCGGGACTCCCCCGGGACGTGCCGATCGTCAAGCTGCGCGATGCCGGCATGGCCGAGCTGATCGGCGACTACGTGCGCTACGGCCTGCTGCACTTCCAGCGCGACTTCGACCGCTATCGCCACCAGCAGGCACGCCGCCAGTGGCGGGAACACGCGGTGGTCGACAAGGCCGACTGGCCGGTGGGCGTGCTGGGGCTGGGCGCCATCGGCGCCAAGGTGGCCGCCATGGTGGCCGCCGACGGCTTCCCGGTGCATGGCTGGAGTCGCTCGCCCAAGTCGCTGCCCGGCATCCACTGCCACCACGGCGACGCCGGCCTCGAGGCGCTGCTCGAGCGGGTCAAGAGCCTGGTGCTGCTGCTGCCCGACACCCCCTCAACGCACCACATCATCGATGCCGCCGCCCTGGCGCGGCTTCCCGAGGGGGCGAGCCTGATCAATCCAGGCCGCGGCACCCTGATCGATGAGGCGGCGCTGCTCGATGCCCTGGGGGAAGACGACGGTGAGGGCGGGGTGACGGGCCGACTGCGCGGCGCGCTGCTCGACGCCTTCCCCGAGGAACCGCTTCCCGAGGCGAGCCCGCTCTGGTCGCACCCGCGCGTCTGGATCACCCCCCACATGGCCGGCCCCACGCCGCTCGCAGAGGCGCTCGACCAAGTGGCCGAGGCGCTGCGTGCCTTCGAGGCCGGGGCGCCGACCGATACCGTCGACCCCCAGGCCGGCTATTGAGTGGCTGATGGGGCCGGGGCCGGGGCCGACCGGCCCTACAACAACCGCGACGCAGCCCCTACCCTGTGGAGGGACACCCAACGACCTCCCGGGAGGTGCGTGATGAGCGTTAACGAGCACTATGATCCCCGCGACGCGCTGCTCGTCGTGGACATGCAGAACGACTTCTGCGAGGGCGGCGCCCTGGCCGTGAACGGCGGCGCGGCCCTGGTTCCCGCCATCAACGCCGAGATCGAGGCGGCCCAGGCGGCGGGCGCCCTGGTCGTTGCCTCGCGGGACTGGCATCCCGTCGATCACGTAAGCTTCGACTATCGCGGCGGCCCCTGGCCGGTGCACTGCGTGCAGGACACCGAAGGGGCAGCCTTCCATCCCGGCCTCGCCCTGCCCGCCGAGACGGTGCGCGTCAGCAAGGCCACGGCCTTCGATGCCGACGCCTACTCCGCCTTCGACGGCACGGGCCTGGCCGGCTATCTGCGCGAAAAGGGCATCGAGCGGGTGATCGTGTGCGGCCTGGCGCTGGACGTCTGCGTCAAGGCCACGGCGCTAGACGCCCGCCGGGCGGACTTCGCCGTGTGCCTGCTCGAATCCCTCAGCGCCGCGGTGGATCCTAACGCCGTGGACGACGCCCGCAACGCGCTGATCGATGCCGGCGTCGAGGTGCGCCCATGAGCGAACTGCTCCCGCTGACGGTAGGCGAGGACGAGCTGGCCCTGCTCACCGACCTCTACCAGCTGACCATGACCCAGGCCTACTGGAAGGAGGCCATGGACGGGGTCGCTACCTTCAGCCTGTTCTTCCGTCGGCTGCCCCCCGAGCGTCGCTTCATGCTCGCCTGTGGCCAGCAGCACGCCGCCGCGCTGCTCAGCCGGCTGAGCTTCGGCGACACCGCCCTTTCGCGCCTGGCCGACACCGGGCTCTTCGAGGACGGTTTTCTCGACTGGCTGGCCAACTGGCGCTTCGAGGGGGATATCTGGACCCTGCCCGAGGGCACGCCGGTGTTCGCCAAAGAGCCGCTGATGGAGGTGGAGGCGCCCATCGCCCAGGCCCAGCTTCTCGAGAGCCTGGCGATGAACCTGGTGCAGCTGGAGACGGTGCTGGCGTCCAAGGCGGTACGCATCGTGATGGCGGCGCGGGGCCGGCCGGTGGTGGATTTCGGCATGCGGCGCATGCACGGCATCGATGCCGCGGTGCGTGGGGTTCGCGCCTACCGCACCGCGGGGCTTGCCGGCACCAGCAACGTGCTCGGCGGCCTGCGCCACGACCTGGCCCTCAACGGCACCATGGCCCACAGCTACGTGCTGGCCCACGACAGCGAGCGGGAGGCCTTTCGCGCCTTCGCCCGCCACTATCCCCGCACCACCCTGTTGGTCGATACTCACGACACCCTGGAAGGGGTGCAGAAGGTGATCGAGCTGATGGGCGAGGAGCCGGCACTCGCGGTGAAGGCCATCCGGCTCGACTCCGGCGACCTGGCCGAGCTGGCCCGGGGCGCGCGCCGACTGCTCGACGCCGCCGGCCATGACGAGGTGCAGATCGTCGCCAGTAGCGGCCTCGACGAGGTCCAGATTGAGGCGCTGCTCGAGGCGGGGGCGCCCATCGACGCCTTTGGCGTAGGCACCCAGATGGGGGTATCGGCGGACGCGCCGGTGATCGATCTTTCCTACAAGCTGGTGGCCTACGCGGGCGAGCCGCGCATCAAGCACTCGCCGGGCAAGATCAACCTGCCCTGCCCCAAGCAGCTCTATCGCCGCCGGGACGAGCAGGGCCACTACCTCGGCGACATGATCGCCCTGCGCGACGAGCCGGTCGCGGCCGGCGAGCCGCTGCTGCGCCCTCTGGTGAAGGCCGGCCGCCTGGTCGAAGCCGAGATGGCCCGCGCCGACGAGGCCCGGGAGCGGGTCGCCGACGCCCTGCCCCGCTTCTCCGCGGACGTCAGGCGCCTCGAGGCGGGCGAGAGCGACTACCCGGTCATGCTGAGCCCGGGCCTCGAGCGCCTGCAGTCGCGCTCCTGAACGGCCGGCCGGATAACAGCGTCCTTCTCACGCCACGCATCAGATCGACGAGCCCACGCCAGGCACTTAAGCAAAGCGCTGACGCAAAATACTCACACAAGGCACTCACACAAGGCACTCACGAAAAAACCAGGGCACGGCGCTTCGCACCGTGCCCTGGCTCATTAACATCGCTCATGAAGCCGATCGTTCGGCGGGCGGCGTGCCCGCCGAGCGTACCGCTTAGAGCGGCTGCTTGGTCGGCCGGATGATCAGCTCGTTGACGTCGACATCGGCCGGCTGCTCGATGGCGTAGACGATCGCCCGGGCGATGGCATCGGCGTCGATGGCCATCTCATAGAGCTCATTCACACCCTTGGCGGTCTCGTCATCGGTGATGGTAGAGGTGAGCTCGGTGGCCACCGCACCCGGCGAGATGTTTGTGGAGCGGATCTCCTCGCCGCCCTCCTGGCGGATGCCCTCGGAGAGCGCCTTGACCGCGTACTTGGTGGCGCAGTAGACAGCGGCGGAGGGGAAGACCACGTGGCCGGCCACCGAGGAGAGGTTGATGATATGGCCGGCATGCTGCTCGCGCATGGTCGGCAGCACCGCGGCGACGCCGTAGAGCACCCCCTTGATGTTGACGTCGACCATCTGCTCCCACTCGTCGACCTTGAGCTGGTCGAGCGGCGACAGCGGCATCAGGCCGGCGTTGTTGATCAGCACGTCGATGCGGCCGTAGGCCTCTTTGGCGGCCTCGGCCAGGGCCTCGACCTGCTCGCGGTCGGTCACGTCGGTGACCCGGTAAATCGCCTCGCCGCCCTGCTCGACGATGTCGTCACGCAAGGACTGCAGGCGCTCCTCGCGGCGGGCGCCGAGCACCAGCTTGGCACCGGCCTTGGCCAGACGATGCGCGGCGGCTTCGCCGAGGCCGCTGCTGGCCCCGGTAATGATCACGACCTTGCCTTGAATCTCGGACATCGATGCAACTCCTGTGCATTCGTTCTGCGGTACAGGTCTTATAGACCAGTCTACTAGAAACGGGGTAAATGATTGGATCGAGAGGCCGTCGTCATGATGCGCGCCAGGACGACGACCTCGCTGGGCTAGGGCGTCTCGGGGGCCGCGCCGGCGGCCGTCTTCCGAGGTTCCACCTCACGGCCCAGCAGCTCGTGGAACAGTACCTGCTCGAAGGCCTCCATGGGCGCCAGCGACTTGGTGGTCTTGGCGCGCAGCATGGCGCCCTGCCAGCCGGCCAGGATGAAGCCGGCAAGGCGCTCGGCATCGAGGTCCTCGGCCACCTCACCGGCCGCGCGGGCCTCCTCGAGGCACACCACCAGGTGCCGTTCCCACTGGCGAAACACCTGATCGAGCCGCGCGCGAAACGCCTCGCTGCGCGAGGAGAGTTCCTGACCGAGGTTGCCGATCAGACAGCCCCGTGCGTGATCGCAGGAGTGCATGTCGATCCGGCCGGCCTCGAAGTAACGGCGTAGGCGCGCCAGTGGCGGCTGATCCGGCGCCTGGAGGATGGCCACCAGGCGGGCATCATACTGCTCGGCGAAGGCGTCGATCACGGCCAGGCCGAAATCTTCCTTGCTCGAGAAGTAATGGTAGAAGGAGCCCTTGGGGACTCCGGCCCGGCTCAGCACCGCGTTGATGCCGGTGGCGTTGAAGCCCTGCTCGGCGATCAGCTCGGCGCCGATCTGGATCAGCTTGTCACGGGTGGCTTGCGTCTTCATACGGCAAAGAATAGACCAGTCGTCTAGTGGCGTCAAACCCCGCCGGATTCGGTCAGTCCAACAGGGCGGCGAACTGCTTCAGCCAGGCCGGGTGGGCCGGCCAGGCCGGTGCGGAGACCAGCATACCACTGGTGACGGCCTGATCGACGGCGATCTCGGCGAAGTCGCCGCCGGCCAGGCGCACCTCCGGCGCACAGGCGGGGTAGGCCGAGACGCGAAAACCCTCGAGCGGCACCGCCGCCGCCAGCAGCTGGGCGCCATGGCAGATGGCCGCCGTCGGCTTGTCGTTCTCGAAGAAGTGTCGAACCACCTCCAGCACGCGCTCATCGAGACGCAGGTATTCCGGGGCGCGCCCGCCGGGCACGACCAGGCCGTCGTAGTCCTCGGCGCTCACCTCGGCGAAGGTGGCGTTGAGGACGAAGTCGTGGCCGGGCTTCTCGGAGTAGGTCTGGTCGCCCTCGAAGTCGTGGATGGCGGTGCGCACCTTGTCGCCCTCGCGCTTGTCGGGACAGACGGCATCGACCGTGTGCCCCATGGCCTGCAGGGCCTGGAAGGGCACCATGATCTCGTAGTCCTCGACGTAGTCGCCGGCGATCAGCAAGAGTCTGGCCATGGGAATCTCCTCGTTGGGGTGAGCCCCTGGACGCGGGCTCGCGGTCAGTGATGCGACAGACGCCGCACTTCACCGCAAGCCTAGCAGCCCCGCCGGGCACCGCCGAGGCGCATTGGCGCTCGCCTCGGGAACCCCACGGCTCGCCTGGACTCTCATCCCTGCCGACCGAGCGCCCTGGAGCGTCAACATGTCCTCACTGCCACGATATCGCCGCGCCCTGCTGCTCGTACTGCTGCCCTTTCTGTTGCTGGCCGGCGGCGGCGTGCTCGCCGCCGAGCCGCGCCCCTTCGAGGCCCGCTATCACCTGGAAGTCGACGGCTGGCCGAACGCCACCATCGAGCATCGTCTCTCCCGCGACGGGACCCAGTGGCTGAGCGATATGCGTGCCGACATCACGCTGGCCCAGGGCCGCGAGCGCAGCCGCTTCCTCGCCGGCGAGACCGTGCGCTCGCTGCACTACGCCAGCGGCTATTCACTGCTGGGCGTCGGCAAGCGCTACGCCCTCGACCACGAGGCTCTGGCCCGGCTGCCCGACCGCCAGGCGGCGCTGTTCGAGCTGTCACGACGCGCCACGGCCGCAGAGTGCACCGCCCCCTGCCGGCTTCGCTACCTCGACCATCGCGGTCGCGAGACCCTGGTCGAGTACCGGCTGCTGCCGCGCACCGCGCTCTCGCTGCCGGCCGGCAACTTCGAGGCCGTGCGAGTAGAGGTCATCGAGCCCGACGAGCCGGATCGACAACTGCGCTTCAGCTTCCACCCCGGCGTGCCCGGCCTGCTGCTCGCCATGGAGTATCACCGCGACGGCGAGCGGCGCAGCCGCCTGTCGCTGAGCGAGCTCGACCTGCCCCCGCGCTGAGCGCGCTTCCTCCCCGAAGGGAAATTGACTAGAGTGGGCGGCTTTCGGTCGCCGCCGGCGACCACGACGGGAAGGGAGTCTCGATGCTGAGCGGTCTGCTGATCGTGCTGTTGCCCCTGGTGCTGGGCTACCTGGTCCGGGTCCGCGATCCCCGATGGATGACGCCGATCAATCACGGCGTCAACGCCTCGATCTACGTGATCCTGCTGCTGATGGGCGTGAGCCTCGCCGGGCTCGACGACCTGGGCGGCCAGCTCTCTCGCCTGGGGAGCCAGGCACTGCTGCTGTTCGCGGTGATCTCGACCTGCAACCTGACCGCCCTGTGGTGGCTGTCGCGTCGACTGGGCCATACCGCCGGCACCTCCACGGTGGTGGCCGGGGCGCCCACCAGCAAGCTCGCCGCCATGCTAGGCTCGCTGGCGCTGGTGGCAGTGGTGGTAGCCGGCGTGGTGATCGGCCTGCTGCTGGAGTGGCTGACCGGCAGCGGCCTGTTCGCGCTCGCCGAGCGCCTGGCGGAGTGGGTGCTCTACGCGCTTCTGGCGCTGATCGGCTGCCAGCTGCGCAACTCCGGCATGCCCTTGCGCCAGATCGTGCTCAACCGCTTCGGCCTGGCCATCGCCCTGACCCTGGGCGCCAGCTCGCTGCTCGGCGGCCTGCTCGCCGCGCCGCTGCTGGATCTCGCCTGGAACGAGGGCCTTGCCATGGCGGCCGGCTTCGGCTGGTACTCGCTCTCCGGCATCCTGATCGGCGACCAGCTCGGCCCACTGCTGGGCGGCGTGGCCTTCTTCAACGACCTGGCCCGGGAGCTGCTCGCCTTCGTGCTGATCCCGCTGGTGATCCGCCGCCACGCGGCGCTGGCCATCGGCTACGGCGGCGCCACCTCCATGGACTTCACCCTGCCGGTGATCCAGCAGCACGGCGGCGTCGCCTGCGTGCCGGTGGCCGTGGTCTCGGGCTTCATCCTCTCGCTGCTCTCGCCACCGCTGATCCTGTTTTTGCTCACGCTGTGAGCCACGGGCGGCCTTGCCGCCGCGTGCGCGAGGCTTTCGACAACCTGCACATTGGCTGCACAGAGCCTGAACGAAGGCTGCACGCCGCGCGGCGAGAATGATCGATACTCTCGCTGCCTCTCTCGCCGCCCCTCGCTTTCGGAGCCTGCCCATGCGCGCGCCTCGCCTCCCCCGCCCGGCCGTCTCGCGACTCGGCATCAAACTGTTCGCGATCATCCTGGTGGTCAACGTGGCCATTTCGGGGCTGGTGTTCCTGGCCGTCTCGCGCAGCCTCGATCAGGGCTTCATCGAGTACCTCGACAAGACCCAGACCCGTCGCGCCGAGACCCTGGCCGAGGGGCTCGCCGAGGAGTGGGCGAGCCGCGACGACTGGCAGTGGCTGCGCCAGTCGCCGCGCGCCTGGCACCGACTGGTGCGCCGTCAGCTGTGGCCCGGCGACACGCCGCCGCCGGAGGGCATCGAGCGGCGCCTGGGCGATCCCAAGGACTTCGTGCTCCACGACGCCGGCGGCCTGCCGGTGATCGGCCTGCCCCCGGACGGCGACCAGGAGGCGGCGGAACTTCGCTGGCTGCCCATCGAGAGCGACGGCGAGGAGGTCGGCATGCTCGGCTACCGGCCGCCCCAGCAGCTGATGGCGCGCATGGATCGCATCTTCCTCTCCCGCCAGCAGCGCAACCTGGGCATCATCGTCGCCGCCCTGGGGCTGGCCTCGCTGCTGCTGGCCGGCGGCCTCTCCTGGTGGCTGGGGCGGCGCACCCGCGGCATGGCCCGGGCCACCCGGCGCCTCACCGAGGGCGACTACAGCACCCGCCTGGCCGAACACGGCCGCGACGAGCTGGCGAGCCTGGCCCACGACTTCAACGTCCTGGCGGCGACCCTGGAGGCCAGCCGTGAGGCGCGCAACCGATGGGTCTCGGACATCGCCCACGAGCTGCGCACGCCGCTCGCCGTGCTGCGCGGCGAGATCGAGGCGATGCAGGACGGCATCCGCGCGCTGGACGCCGACAACCTGCACTCGCTGGCCCAGGAGGTGGGCCAGCTCGAGCGCCTGGTCGCCGATCTGCGGTTGCTCTCCCAGAGCGATGCCGGCGCCCTGGAGGTCCAGCTGGCCCCGCTGGACCTGGCCGAGAGCCTCGCCTCGCGCCTCGATGAGGCCGCGGGCTGGCTCGACGACAGCGGCATCCGCCTGGAGCGCGAGGTCGACGGGCCGGCCTGGATCCGCGGCGACGTCCAGCGCCTGCGCCAGCTGTGGAACAACCTGATCGACAATACCTGCGCCTACACCCGCTCGCCGGGGCGGCTGCGCGTGCGCCTGGCCTGTCGCGATGGCCAGGTGCGAGTGACCTGGGAGGACAGCGCTCCCGGGGTGCCCGAGGCCGACCTGCCGCGGCTCACCGAGCGACTCTACCGAGTCGAGGGGTCGCGCAATCGCGCCAGCGGCGGCAGCGGCCTGGGGCTCTCGATCGCCACCGCCCTGGCTCGCGCCCACGGCGCCCACATGGAGGCCTCGCCCTCCGCGCTCGGCGGGCTATGCTGGACCCTGACCTTCACCGCCATCCAGGACCATTCGTCCAGGGAGGACGCCGCATGAGTAACCATGACGCCGATCCGGCTCAGATCCTGATCGTCGAGGACGAACCCAAGATCGCCCGCCTGGTCGCCGACTACCTCCAGGGCAGCGGCTTCACCAGCCACCACCTGGCCCACGGCGATGCCGTGCTGCCCTGGCTCGACGGCCGCGCGACGCGCCCCGAGCTGATCCTGCTCGACCTGATGCTGCCGGGCACCGACGGCCTGACGCTGTGCCGGGAGGTGCGCCAGCGCTGGCCCGACATCGCCATCGTCATGCTCACCGCGCGGGTCGAGGAGGTCGACCGCCTGCTCGGCCTGGAGCTGGGTGCCGACGACTACATCTGCAAGCCCTTCAGTCCCCGCGAGGTCGTGGCGCGGATCAAGGCCGTGCTGCGGCGCAGCCGGGCGGCCCAGGATCCCGCCGCCGGCACCGGCAGCGACCTGGTCCTCGACGAGGAGGGCTGGCGGGCGCTGGCCGACGGCCGTGACCTGGGGCTGACCGCGGTGGAGTTCCAGCTGCTCAAGGTGATGATGCAGTCGCCCGGGCGCATCTTCGCCCGCGAGCAGCTGATGGATCACATGTACCGCGACCACCGCATTGTCTCCGAGCGCACCGTGGACAGCCACGTCAAGAAGCTGCGCCGCAAGATCGCCGAGACCTGGCCGGAACGCGAGGTGATCCGCTCGGTCTACGGCGTGGGCTACAAGTATCAGCCGGAGGAGTAAGCGCCGGAGGCGCGCTACAGGGTAGAGCGCAGGAGAAGTGCAGTAGGAGCGCTGGAGGAGAGAGCGCCGGAGGAACGCTAGAATGGAGAAGCCGGCGGATTCACGGCTTTTGCACCGTCGCTGCATGCCGGCTGCACATCGAGCGACGAGACTGGCACCGTCATCCCGACCCGCCCGGGTCCCCAAGGAGTCCTGCCATGATGAAACGCTCGCCCACCCGTCCCCTGCTGGCCCCTTCGCTGCTGGCCCTTTCCCTCCTGGTCACGGCCGTCGCCTCCGTCTCGCCCTCGGCTCTCGCCTCCTCCGGCGACCGGGGCGGGCACCATGCCCCCCCTCACGCCGACCATCACGACGGTCATCACGGAAGCCATCTCGAAGGCCATCGCTCGGGCGATCACGGCCGACACCACCGCGGTCACCCTGACGACCACCGCCGCGCCCTCTTCGAGCGCGCCGGCATCGACGACGAGACCCGCGAGGCCCTGGAGGCCGCCCGCACCGAGCACCGCGAGGCGGTTCGTGAACTGCGTGAGACGCACCGCCAGCGCATAGACGAGATCCTCGATGACGAGCAGCGCGAGGCCCTGGCCACGGCGCGCCAGGCACTTTATGAAGAGCAGCGTCAAGAGTGGCGTAACGAAAGGCGCCAGGCGCATCGCGAGGCCATGCAGCAGCGCCTGACCGCGCTGGTCGACACTTGGCAGCTCTCGGACACCGAACGCGAGACGCTTCGCGAGGTCCGCGAGGCGATCTATACCGACATGCAGGCGCTGCGCGCCCGCGAGTTCGATTCACGTGAGGAGCGTCGCGAGGCGATGCGCGAGCTGCGCGAGGCGCATCAGGAAGCGCTCAGTCGAATCCTCAGCGACGAGCAGCTCGCAGAGATGCGCGAGGCGATCGAACCGCGCCGTCGCCATGGCATGGAGAAACATGGCCGCGACGGCGGCAAGGGCAGCGGCCAGGGAGCGTCTCTCAACGACTGAACCTACCTGCGACGACTGAACCTGCCTCGTCCCACCGATATCGCGCCCGGCCTCGTGCCGGGCGCCGCTGTTGATGGCCGGCTGCGGCCAGCCGCTCACTCCCGGGCACAGAGCTCGTGCAGCCAGTCGCGACAGGCCGCCAGGGCGGGATTGCCCAGGGCATCGGCCCGGTAGGCCAGATAATAGTCGACGCCGGCCGGCAGCCAGGGCTCGAAGGGGGCCACCAGCCGCCCCGCCCGGAGCTCCTCGCGGACCAGGCTGAAGGGGCCCAGCGCCACGCCCCGCCCGGCCACCGCCTCCATGATCGCCAGGTACCAGACGCTGAAGCGCGGCCCCGAGCGGGCGTCCACCTGGGGTGCGCCGGCCATCGCCAGCCACTCGCGCCAGCCGGTCACCCGGGGACCGGGGTGCGGGTCGAAGATGTGCAGCAGCCGCTGGCGGCCGAGGTCGGCCGGCTCGGTCAGTGGCGCCTCGCCCTCGAGCAGGGCCGGCGCGCACACCGGCGCCAGGGTCTCGCGCAGCAGCAGCTCAGACACTACGCCCGCCTCCCGCGACGGCCCCAGGCGCACCGCGAGATCGACGTCTTCACGGCGCAGGTCGACGTTGCGCTCGGTAGCGCCGATGCGCACGTCGACCTCGGGATGGCGGGCGTTGAACTCCCAGAGCCGCGGCACCAGCCATTGCGTGCCCAGCGACGGCGTGACGTTGAGGGTCAGCACCTGGCCGGCCTCGCGACTCTGCAGCACGCGGGTGGCCTGCTCCAGCCGATCGAAGGCCTCGCTGAGCTCCGGCAGGTAGCGCTCACCCGCCTCGGTCAGTTCGAGCCCGCGGGCGTGACGGGCGAACAGCGCCACCTCCAGCCAGGCCTCCAGGGCACGGACCTGCTGACTGACCGCCGAGGCGGTGACGTGAAGCTCCGTGCCGGCGGCGGCAAAGCTCTCGTGGCGAGCGGCGGCCTCGAAGGCGCGAAGGCCGTTGAGGGGTGGGAGTCGGCGCATGGATGACCCTTAGTTTTTCTTGTGCATCGATGTAGCAAATCGCGTTTGTCAGCATAGCACTGGAGCCCTATTTTACCTGCCTGCGCCGCGTCAGGCGCCGAATCGACAAGCCCCACTTTTTCTTTCGTCAGGAGCCACCCATGGCGATCACGGCCCCCCGCCCCGGCACCACTACCGCCTCCGCCGCCTGGAGCCTCTGGGCGCTGCTGCTGGGCGTCGGCCTGCTGATGCTCGGCAACGGCCTGATGGGCAGCCTGCTGGGCATGCGCGCCGCCGAGGAGGCCTTCGGCAATACCGCCACCGGCTTCATCATGTCCTCGTACTTCGTGGGCTTCCTGGCGGGCTCGACCCTGACCCCGCGCAAGCTGCGTGAGGTCGGCCATATCCGCGTCTTCGCCGCACTGGCCTCGATCACCTCGATCGCCATCCTGGTCCATGTGATGGTCATCGACCCCTGGATCTGGGCCGGCATGCGCCTGGTGACCGGCTTCGCCTACGCCGGCCTCTATGTGGTGACCGAGAGCTGGCTCAACGGCTACGCCTCCAACCAGCTGCGCGGCCGCCTGCTGGCCTTCTACATGGTGATCAGCTACCTCGGAATGGGCGGCGGGCAGCTGATGCTCAACCTGGCCGATCCCAGCGGCGTGATCCTCTTCCTGCTGGTGTCGATCCTGGTGTCGCTGGCGCTGGTGCCGATACTCTTGAGCCATACCCCGCAGCCGGATACCAGCCAGCCCGAGTCCATGAGCTTGCTGCGGCTGTGCCGCCTCTCGCCGCTGGGCACCATCGGCTGCCTGCTCACCGGCATCGCCAACGGCACCGTGTTCGGCATGGGCGCGGTCTATGCCACCCGCTCGGGCATGGCGGTGGACGAGGTCGCCGCCTTCATGGGCGCCTTCATCCTCGGCGGGGCGCTCCTGCAGTGGCCGCTGGGCAAGCTGTCGGACAAGACCGACCGCCAGAAGGTGATCGTGGTGGTGGCCGGGCTGGCCACCCTGCTGGCGCTGGCCGGCCTGACGGTAGACGCCGACGCGCCGCTGCTGAGGATATTGCTGGGGGCGGCGCTGGGCGGCACCAGCCTGACCCTCTACTCGCTGTGCCTGGCGACTGCCAACGACGACCTGACCTCGAGCCAGGTGATCGCGGCCAGCAGCAGCCTGGTGCTGGCGCTGGGCATCGGCGCCACCCTCGGCCCGGTCAGCACCGGCCTGCTGATGGAGTGGCTCGGCCCCGGCGGCTTCATGTGGGACATGGCGGCGATCCATGCCCTGCTTGTCGCCGTCGGCCTCTACTGCCTGGTGCGCTATCCGGGCCATGCCTCGGAGACCCACGGCCACTATGTCGCCATGCCGGCGGGTAGCGCGGCGCTGGGCACCACCTGGGCCGAGGAGGCCGCCAACGAGGCCGAGCAGCTGGAACTCGACCTCGAGGGCGAGCCGGAAGCCGCCGCTTGCGCGCCGGCGGAGAGCGAGGACGCCTGGGCGGATCACGGCGCGCCCCGCCCCTCGCCGCTATAGCTATAGTGAGGTCTGGCTAGTGCCCGTGAGTGGTGACCGCGCTCACTCGGTCTGGGGCGGAGTGCGTGTGAACAGCGCCACCTGGGTCGGCTGGCCGAGGTGGGGGTCGAGTTCGCCGACCCCCGAGAAGCGCACCCGGTAGCCGTTGCGACGGGCGACGCCCTGCCCCCAGTCGCGAAAGCGCGCCCGGCCCCACTCGAACTTGTGATCGGGATCGCGAAACTCGCCGGGCGCCAGGCCGTAAAGCGGGTTGTACTCGCCATTGGGAGTGGTCATCACCAGCAGCCTGGGGCGCAGGCCGGCGAAGACCGCCCGCTCGACCCGGGAGAGCGACTCGGAAGGCACGTGCTCGATAGTCTCGACCATGGCCGCGGCCTCGAAGCCGACCAGCGCCGGGTGGGCCTCGGCATAGGAGCCGCAGATCAGCTCGAGGCGCCCCGCACGGGCGGCCGGCAGGGTCGAAAGTCTCAGCTTGGCCTGGGCGAGCAGCTCGCCACTGAGCTCCAGGCCGACCACCCGCTCGAACTGCTCGTCGCGCAGCAGGTACTGCAGCAGACCCCCGGAGCCGCAGCCGAGATCGAGGACCCGCCGCGCCCCGCTCTGCCGGATCAGCGACGCCGCCCGCTGCAGGCGCGCCTGGTGGAGATCGGAGTCTTCGAGGTCGGTCATCGCCGTATCGTCCGGTCGGAAGCGGGGCGAGTGATGATGACGCAAAAGCGGGCGGGGCGTGTAGCGAGCGACGAAAAAAAGGCGCGACTCGCGTCGCGCCAAACTACCTGCTCGGTTATCGCCGAGGCCTCTGCCAGGCTTAAATCATCCGTACAGGCCATCAGTACAGACGATCAGTAAAGGCCGATCAGAAGAAGCCCAGCGGATTAATGTCGTAGCTCACCAGCAGGTTCTTGGTCTGCTGGTAGTGCTCGAGGGCCACCTTATGGGTCTCGCGGCCGACGCCGGACTTCTTGTAGCCGCCGAAGGCGGCGTGGGCGGGATACTGGTGATAGCAGTTGGTCCAGACGCGGCCGGCCTGGATGCCGCGGCCCATGCGGAAGGCGACGTTCATGTCGCGACTCCAGACGCCCGCGCCGAGGCCGAACTCGGTGTCGTTGGCGATGGCCAGCGCCTCTTCCTCGTCCTTGAAGGTGGTCACCGCTACCACCGGGCCGAAGATCTCCTCCTGGAAGACGCGCATGCTGTTGTGGCCCTTGAGCAGGGTCGGCTGGATGTAATAGCCGTTGTTGATGGCCGGATCCAGGGTCTCGGGCTTGCCGCCGGTCAGGAACTCGGCGCCCTCCTCGCGGGCGATGTCCATGTAGGACATGATCTTGTCGAACTGCTCCTGGGAGGCCTGGGCGCCGACCTGGACGTCGGTATCCAGCGGGTTGCCGCGCTTGATCTGCCCCACCTTCTCCATGACCTTGGCCATGAAGTCGTCGTACATGCTCTCCTGGATCAGGGCGCGAGAGGGGCAGGTGCACACCTCGCCCTGGTTGAAGAAGGCCAGCACCAGACCCTCGGCGGCCTTGTCGATGAAGGCCGGCTCGGCCTTCATGATGTCGGCGAAGTAGATGTTCGGCGACTTGCCGCCCAGCTCCACCGTGGAGGGGATGATGTTCTCGGCGGCGCACTTGAGGATGTGCGCGCCCACCGGTGTGGAGCCGGTGAAGGCGATCTTGGCGATGCGCTTGCTGGTCGCCAGCGCCTGGCCGGCCTCGGCGCCGTAGCCGTTGACGACGTTGAGCACGCCGGGCGGCAGCAGGTCGCCGACCAGCTCCATCAGCTTGAGGATCGAGGCCGGGGTCTGCTCGGCGGGCTTGAGCACCACGCAGTTGCCCGCCGCCAGCGCCGGCGCCAGCTTCCAGACGGCCATCAGCAGCGGGAAGTTCCAGGGGATGATCTGCCCCACCACCCCCAGCGGCTCGTGGAAGTGGTAGGCCACGGTGTTGGCGTCGATGTCCGCGGCGGTCCCTTCCTGGGCGCGGATGCAGCCGGCGAAGTAGCGGAAGTGGTCGACGGCCAGCGGCAGGTCGGCATTCAAGGTCTCGCGGACCGCCTTGCCGTTGTCCCAGGTATCGGCCACGGAGAGCATCTCGAGGTTCTGCTCCATGCGATCGGCGATCCTGAGCAGCACGTTGGAGCGCTCGGCGGCCGAGGTCTTGCCCCAGGCCGGGGCGGCCTGGTGGGCGGCGTCCAGGGCGAGGTCGATGTCCTCGGCGGTAGAGCGGGGAATCTGGCAGAACACCTCGCCGTTGACCGGGCTGACGTTGTCGAAGTACTGGCCCTTCACCGGGGGCACGAACTCGCCGCCGATGTAGTTGCCGTAGCGCGGCTCGAAGCTGACGACCGAACCGGCCTGGCCGGGGTTGGCATAGATCATGGCGTGACTCCTGGCTATTGTCGTTATGGTGTCGTGATGGAGGTTCATCTCTAAGTCTTGGTGAGCGCGGCCGTTCGCGACATACTCCGGTGGCAGGAGCCGGCCTCCTCCTTCGGGAGGAGGCCCAGGCGTCGCGCTCGGTGCGCCGCCACGAAGGCGCGATGCGATCGCACCTCGATGAGCGTTACCGGTGGCGTCTCACGACGTCATGTCGAGGACCACGCGCCCTTCGATGCGGCCCTCGATCATGCGCTGGAAGACATCGTTGATGTTCTCAAGCCGGTCGGTGGCCACCGTGGCCTTGACCTTGCCCTCGCCGGCGAAGTCCAGCGACTCCTGCAGGTCCTGGCGAGTGCCGACGATGGAGCCGCGGATGGTCAGGCCGTTGAGCACGGTGCCGAAGATCGGCAGCGGGAAGTCCCCCGGCGGCAGGCCGTTGAGCACCAGGGTACCGCCCCGGCGCAGCATGCCCTGGGCCTGGTCGAAGGCCTTGGGCGAGACCGCCGTGACCAGCGCCCCGTGGGCCCCGCCGATCGCCTTCTTGATATAGGCCGCCGGGTCGGTCTGCATGGCGTTGACCGTCACCGCGGCGCCCAGCCGCTCAGCGAGCGCCAGCTTGGCGTCGTCGATGTCGACGGCCGCCACGTTGAGCCCCATGGCCCTGGCGTACTGCACGGCCATGTGACCAAGCCCACCGATGCCGGAGATCACCACCCACTGGCCGGGGCGGGTGTCGGTCATCTTCAGCCCCTTGTAGACCGTGACGCCGGCACACAGCACCGGGGCGATCTCGAGGAAGTCGACGTTGTCGGGGAGGCGTCCCACGTAGCCGGCGTCAGCCAGGGTGTAGTCGGCGAAGCCGCCATTGACCGAGTAGCCGGTGTTCTGCTGCGACTCGCAGAGGGTTTCCCAGCCGCCTAGGCAGTGCTCGCAATGGCCGCAGGCGGAGTAGAGCCAGGGCACCCCGACGCGATCGCCCTCCTTGACGTGGCTGACCCCCTCGCCCACGGCCACGATGTGCCCCACGCCCTCATGGCCGGGGATGAACGGGGGCTCAGGCTTGACCGGCCAGTCGCCGTGGACGGCGTGCAGGTCGGTATGGCAAACCCCCGAGGCCGCCACCTTGACCAGGATCTCCCCGCGCTTCGGCCGAGGCGTCGGGACCTCCTCGATGGTCAGCGGTTCGCCGAACTTGCGCACCACGGCGGCTTTCATCGTTGCGTCCATCTCGAATCTCCTTTGCCTTTTCAAGGGTCGCGCGAAGGTAGGGATCGCGACCTACTCCCCAGTCTTGATCAGCGGGGCCTTGTGGGACATACTGCGGTGGCAGGAGAGCGCCTCCCCCTTCGGTAGGAGGCAAGACGATGCCAGGAGGATTGCCATGCACACCCTGATGGTCGCCGATGACCATCCGCTGTTTCGCGAGGCCATCGGCGCGGTGATCGCCGCCGGGCTGCCCGACAGCCGACTGCTGGAGGCCGAGAGCCTGGCCCACGCCCTGCAGCGAGCCGGGGAGCATGCAGACCTCGACCTGGTGCTGCTGGATCTCGGCCTGCCCGATGCCAGCGGGCTCGAAGGACTGCGGGCGCTGCGCGAGGCGTATCCCGCGCTGCCGGTGGCGATCCTCTCCGCCGACCAGGAACGGCGCACCGTGCTCGAGGCCATCGATCTCGGTGCGGTGGGCTATATCCCGAAGTCGACGCCGCGCCATGAACTGCAGGCGGCCCTGACCCGCCTGCTGGAGGGCCAGCTCTACCTGCCGGCGGACGTCATGCGCTGTGCTCCGGCTGCCCCTGCTCGGCCGCCTGCAGACGAGGAGGGGCCACGGAACGCCCAGCGCCTGGCCGAGCTCACCGACAAGCAGCTCGAGGTGCTGATCCGCCTCTCCCGAGGCGCCTCCAACAAGGTGATCGCCCGCGAACTGGATATCGCCGAGACCACGGTGAAGACCCACGTCTCGGCGATCCTGCGCAAGCTTCACGTCTCGGGCCGCGTCCAGGCAATACTCGCCGCCGGCGCCCTCGATCTCGAGGCGCTGCTGGCCGAGCGCCACGCCCCGTCACACTGAGCCACCGCCTCGCAGTCCGACCAGCTGCATGCGCAGCCGCAGCGGCTTCACGGGTTTGAGCAGGCAGCCGTAGCCCAGCTGGCGGGTCAGGCTCTTGATCGAGGCGTCATGATTGGCGGTGATCACCACCACCGCCAGCCCGGGCTGGCGCTCGCGCAGCCGCGCGGCCACCGAGAGGCCATCGGGGTCGCCCTCCCCCAGGTGATAGTCGACCAGCAGCACCTCGGCGGCCTCGCCGGGGGCTTGGGTCTCCAGAGCGGTGTCCAGGTCGGCCAGACAGGTGGCGGTGCGCACCCCACAGCCCCAGCCGGCGAGCAGTGCCGCCATCCCCTCGCAGATCTCGGGGTCGTCGTCGACGACCCAGACCCGCATGCCCGCCAGGACGTCGCCCTCCCAGGCCGGCGCCGAGGCCGGGGCGCGCGCCGGCGATGACGGCAGCCGGCCGAAGGGCACGCGCACCGCAAACAGCGAGCCGCGCCCCGGCACCGAGGCCAGGCGCAGGGGATGGTCGAGGATCCCGGCGATGCGATCGACGATCGCCAGGCCTAGCCCCAGGCCGCGATCCTCGGCGTCGCGGCGCTCGCCCAGGCGCTGGAACTCCAGGAAGATCGCCTCGCGCTGCGCTTCGGGAATGCCGGGTCCGGTATCGCCCACCAGGATCTCGAGACCGTCGGGGCGGCGACGGCAGCCCAGCAGGATCCGGCCATGCTCGGTGTAGCGAATGGCATTGGTCAGGAAGTTACGCACCACCCGCGCGAGCAGCGCCAGGTCCGAGGCGATGATCGCCTCGCTGCCGACGTAGTGCAGCGCGAGCCCCCGGGCCGCGGCCATATGACGAAACTCCTCGGCCAGCACGTCGAGCAGCCGGGCGACGGGGAACGGGGCGGTGTCCGGCTCGAGCACGCCGGCGTCGAGCCGTGAGATATCCACCAGGGTGCCGAGCAAAGCCTCCACGTCCGTGAGCGAGCGGCCGACATGCCCCACCAGGCGAGTCGACGCGGCGGGCAGGTCGTGATCCTCCAGGGCGCTGGTGAACAGCCGAGCGGCATTCAGCGGCTGCATCAGGTCGTGGCTGACCGCGGCCAGGAAGCGCGTCTTGGAGAGGTTGGCCGCCTCGGCTTCGGCCTTGGCGGCATGCAGCTCGGCCAGGGTCTGCTGCAGGGCCTCGGTGCGCTCGCGGACCTGCTCGGCGAGCAGCACGGCATGCTCGAAGGCCGCATAGGGTGCGGCGCCCGCCACCCCCACGGATTCCACCCGCTCCATCAGCGCGGCGGCGATCCGGCGCAGGCGCGCGTTTTCCTCGAGCAGTTCCCGCTCGCGGGGGGAGGCGTCTTCAGGAACCGCCCGCGGCCGGTCGAGATCCAATGGCGACCCCGGTGAAGGTCTGGTTGATGTGCATGCCATGATGCTGCTCCCCATAGGAGTTGAAGCCGATCACCCGCGAGCGCGCCATCAGCCGCGAGGCCGCGTCCACGCGCTCCAGCGTTTCCAGCTCCAGCCGACGCAGGAAGCAGTCGCAGGCGATGATCAGCGCCGGGTCGCCAAGCCGCTCGGTGAGCCCATCGAAGACCGCCTCGAGATCCTCGAGCAGGGGCGCCGGGCGCATGGCGGTGAGCACGATGCCGTTCTCCACGGCGCAGTAGAAACTGAGGCTGCCATCGTCGTTGACTCGCTGGATGGCGCGCACGAAGTACGCCTCACCGAGCCGCACCGCCAGGGGATGGCGGGCGAAGACCGCGGCATCCAGGGCCGCGACCGGCAGGCCCACCAGCCGGGCATACTCCTCGGCGGCCGGCAGGGCGTTGAGCTCCAGCACCCGGCGGCGCTCGCGATCGGCCCGGGTGACCACCAGCTTTTCGCCGCGCGGGCGCAGGTGGTGAGTGGTGAAGACCTCGAAGGGCAGCCGGGTGTTGATCAGCACCACCACCGCGGCCTGGCCGTGGAAGCGGCCCTCGGCATGCACATGGGTATGGGCCAGGCGATTATCGTCACCGGCGGAGCCGCCGAAGCTGGGGATGCGCCCCAGGGCGGCATCCAGAGTCGCCAGCACCTGCTCCTCGCAGCTGGAGAGGCCGTCGAGCAGCGTCAGGGCGAAGCTGTGCTCGGCCAGTGGCGCCAGGGCGCGATCGCGACAGTCGTCGAGCAGGCCATCGACCAGGCGCTGGGCGCGCATCAGATCGAAGCCTCCCAGATCATCGACTAGCGCGCAGGAGACCGCGAAGTGGCGCCGGTCGAGGCCGATGGCGACGATGCAGCCGCGTCCGTAGCCCTCGGGTGCGATTTCCCCGGCGGTGGTGCAGCCCGCCACCGGCACGCCGGCGAAGGCCGCGTTTAAGGCCTCGGAGAGCGCCGCCAGGGGATACTCGGCGCTGCAGAAGAACAGCACGAAGCCGAGCTCGGGGTGGCACAGCGCATCGGCCAGCTCCCGCGCCGCGGCACGGGGATCGCCCCGCTGGCTCACGGCCGTGTACAGCGGCACGCTCTCGTCTGCCGGCCCCTCGTCGGCCGTGCCATCGTCTACCGCGCCCTCGACTGCCATGCCAGCGAGCCCGGGGCTGGCGGGGAAAGGTTCGCGCATATCGGCCTGCCTGTCGGGTTTCGGGCAGTGTATGCCCCGGGGCCGGGGGCGACAATGCCGGGCCGTGGTGCTGATTCATCGCGTCGCGGGGAGCAGTGGCGGCCTGGTACTTTCTGCTGATCCGCGACCGAAATTGACCGACATCAAGGAGGGAGAGAACCCCGTGCGTCTACCTTAGTTAAACGGTGCCCGGAAGAGGCCCGGATGACAAAAACGGAGATGCCCATGCCTGCCTGCCCGCCCGAGATGCACGCTCGTCCCAGCCCCGCCGATCAGCCTCTGTCGCTTACTTACGACCACGAGTCGCGCGAGATGGAACGCTACCGCGGCCTGGCCCTGAGCTTCCTGCCGACCCGCCCCCACGTCAGCCGCCTGATGGCCACCCTGGGCATCGAGTGCGAGCAACGCCTGGGCGCCCTGGAGACCCTCGCCGAGCAGCTGCAGCGGCGTCACTGCCTGCCGGTGACCCTGGCCCGGCGCCGAGTCCTCGCGGAGCAGTACCGGCTGCACCTGTTCATCAGCGACGACGCCATGGCCTCCCAGACCCTCAGCTACGCCCTGGCCTTCGCCCAGCACTCGCTGCAGTTCAGCGAGCTGATGGCAAGGCACTGCCAGCTGACGAGACTCGATGCCCTGCTCGCGCGGTTCGTCGACGGCAAGCGTCACGAATGCCGGCTCCTCGAGGAGGTTCGGGATCAGACCCAGCGTGCGGCCGTGGGCACCTGACACGCCACGAAGCGGCCTCGACGCTACGACTCGGCTCGGCTCAACTCGTCCCGGGCCCGCTTCAGTCGGCTGGCGACCAGGCCTCCAGCGCCACCAGCGTCATGGCCAGGCAGCGATGCAGCTCGCTTACGATGACGGCGACCTCGTCGAGACGCTCCTGCGCACCGAGCCGTTCCACTTGGCCGGCCAGGCCGGCGAGCCGCGATGCCCCCAGGCTCGAGGACTCCCCCTTGAGCCGGTGGGCGAGATACTCGACCTGGCGGGTGTCCCCGTCGGCCAGGGCCTGTTCGAGTCCTGCCAGGTGCTCCGCCGCCTGTTGCCGATAGAGGGTGATCAGAGCCGTCAGCCCCTGCCGACCCAGGCTCTCCTCCAGCGACGACAGCGCCGCCTCCTCGAGGGGCAACTCGACCGCGGGAGGCGATGCGCCGCGCGGTAGATAGCGCTGCAGCAGTGCCACCAGGGCCTGCTGGAAGAGTGGCTTGGTCAGGTAGCCGTTCATGCCGGCGGCCAGGCAGCGCGCCTGATCGCCGCTCGGCCCGCCGGCGGTCATGGCCACGACCGGCACCTCGGCCGACCAGCCGCCCCGGGCGCGCAGCCGCCGGGTCGCCTCCAGCCCATCCATGCCGGGCAGCTGCACATCCATGAAGATCAGATCGAAGTGCTCACGAGCCGCCCAGGCAAGCGCCACGTCCGCGGCCTCGGCGACGCTGACCCGACAGCCCAGGCGCTCGAGCATGGCGCGGGCTACCTGCTGGTTGACCGGGTCGTCCTCGACCACCAGCAGCCGGGCGTCGGCCAGGCCCCCCTGCGCGGCGGGCACATCCACGTCGGCCGCGATCTCATCGGCCGTCGCCTTCGGCAGCGTCAACACGAACCAGAAGCGGCTGCCTCGGCCCGGCTCACTCTCGAAGGCGAGTCGTCCGCCCTGCGCTTCGATCAGGCGCTTGCTGATGACAAGCCCCAGCCCGGTGCCGCCGAAGCGGCGCGCGGTGGAAGGATCGCCCTGCTGGAAGGGCTCGAACAGCTGATGCTGGCTCTCGGGAGCAATGCCGATGCCCGTGTCGACGACCTCGAACAGCACCGACCCCTCACCCAGGGCGCGAACGCCCAGCCGGACCTCTCCCTGCTCGGTGAACTTGATGGCATTGGAGAGCAGATTGAGTAGCACCTGGCGCAGGCGGCCGGCATCGCCCACGAGGCGTGTCGGCAGCCGAGGATCCAGCTCACACTTTAGGTGCAGCCCCCGCGCCTGGGCTCGCGGCACGAACAGCGCGACCGCCCCGTCGATCAGCTCGTCCAGGTCGAAGGGGCGTGCCTCGAACTCGAGGCGCTGGGCCTCGATCTTGGAGAAATCCAGGATATCGTTGATCAGCTCGAGCAGCCGCTGGGCGCTGTCGTGAATGGTGTCGGCGAAGTGACGCGCCTTCACGGGCAGCGGCTGATCCTGCAGCAGGTCGCTCATGCCGATCACGCCGTTGAGCGGGGTACGGATCTCGTGGCTGACGGTCGCCAGGAACTCCGACTTGGCGCGACTCGACGACTCGGCGCGCTGCGCGGTGACCTCGAGCTCGCGGCTCAGGGTCTCCAGTTCGCGTCGGGCGGCGGCGTTGTCGCGAGACTCGCGGAACAGGAAGACCACTACCAGCGATGCCGCCAGGCTCATCGCGAGGATCAGCAGCAGCAGCACAACGTAGAGCGTCTGCAGCGCGTGTCGTTCGCCGGTGGTGGCCTCGGCCAGATGGCCATTGATGGCGATGATCAATCGCTCGGTGACGCCCCCCAGGATCCCCAGTCGCGAGATCAGGTTGCTCCGGGCATCACCGTCGAGGCTCTCCAGGCGGCGCAACTGCTCATCCATGGCGTCGAGATGCGACTCGACCTGCGCCACCAGCTCTCCGGCGATGTCGATCTCGGCGAGCAGCCGGGTGATGTCACCCTCCTTCAGCAGGTTGAGGCGACTGTAGAGAAGCTCCAGACGGATGCGCATGGCCAGCAGCGGCCGCCTTGCAGCCGGATTGGGGCGGGCCATGAAGCTGCGCAGCTCCACGGTGTCCCGATCGAGCTTGTAGGCGTGCCAGACGGCATTGCCGCCCACGCTCTCGGAGAGGGCGTGCTGGCGCCAGGCAACCAGGCCAACCACCACCAGGGCGGCGGCGAAGAACAGCAGGGCGGCGATGGCGCCCAGTTTCAGACGCAGGGGGTAGTGCGGCATCAGGCCTCCTCGCCCGGGGCCCCTCAGGGCACGATGATCCGTTCGACGTGCCAGACCGAGCGGAAGCGCACCGCCTCGGTCAAGAGCTCAGGATGCGCATCGAAGGGATAGACGACGAACAGCGGGCCATAGTCGCGGATGCCCAGCGGCTCGCCGTCGCGGGACATGGCGAGGATCACGTCGTGAGCGTAGAAGTCGGACAGCGGGGCCTGCGCCTCGAAGTCGTTGAGGGCCCGGATTTGCAGGGAGTCGCCGTCGGCACCGACGGCCTCGAGCAGAGCCCGGACCAGGGGCCCCTCAAAGCGCCCCTTGTCGCTATGCCAGGGCGTACGGGTCTCGATGATCCGCGACGGCAGGGCCTCGAGCATGGCGCGATCGAAGTGCGCCTCGTCACCCACGTTGGAACGGGCGATATCACCGCTGAGGGTCAGGATCACCCTGCCGGTGGGCTCGGGCAGGGACGCCGGCTGGGCTTGATCTGACGATGACGGGTGGTCCCGGTCGTGGGGGTGAGCCTGGGCGTGAGGCAGCGCGAACAGCAGCCACAGCAGCGGTGCCAGCCGGCGAACGATGGATCCGGTCGACATGAGCGGGATTCCTGAGACAAGAAGACCGGCACAGAGTACGTCACTCGGCGTCCGAGGTCAGGACGTGGCGAGCCACAAAGCATGAAGGGCGCCAAGGCGCCCCTCCTGTCTGGATGCATGTCATGCCACCGATGCCACTGCCTCCGGCGACGAATATCGACTCAGCTTTCCAGTTTCTCGAGCGGTTCGATGCGCACCAGGTCCTCGTAGGCGTGCCAGCTGGCATGGCCCAGTACCGGCAGGATCAGGGCCAGGCCGATATAGAAGGTCATGACCCCGACCAGCACGCAGCCGGTGAGGATGGCCGCCCACAGCAGCATCGGCCGGAAATTCTTGGCCACCGAGCGGATGCTGGCCTCGATGCCCTCCATGAAGGTGAGGTCCTGATCCATCAGGGTGGGGATCGCCACCACGCTGATGGTGAAGGCGCCGAAGGCCAGCACGCCGCCAATCGCGGTACCCACCGCCAGCATGATCAGACCGTCGGGGGTGGTCAACAGCGAGGAATAGAGCGTCTCGGGATTGGGTGCCTCGAGGCCGAAGAACAGCGCAAACAGCAGCGTGGCCAGGCGAATCCAGGCGAGAAAGAAGATCATCATCATCACGCCCATCATCGCCAGCTGTCCGGCGTGCCCCTTCCAGGCGCCGAAGGCATCACCGAGGTTGGGAACGCGCCCCGCCTCGATCGCCCGGCTGATGCCGTAGGATCCCACCGCCACCAGCGGTCCGAGGAACATGAACCCGGCAATCAGCGGCAGCAACCAGTGCCACAGCCCCAGCGTGAAGGCGCCGGCGGTGATGGCGATACTCAGCCCCACCCAGAACATGCCGTAGGCAAGGCTGACCGAGGTGGCCTGGCGAAAATCCTCGAAGCCCGCCGCCAACCAGGCACGTGGCTTGTCCATATCCACTGACCGGATGTTGATCCTGACATTGGGCGCAGCAGTCTTGTCCTGCTCTCTGGTTGCCGCATTCATGGTCACACCCCTGTTTCCGCCTTTGGTGTCCCGGTTCTGCCGGGCCGGTTCGGGGCGCATCTCGACGCGTAGCCGACAGGCGCCCGTCATCACTTAACGCCTAATTAATATAGACGACGACCGCCGTTGACGCAGAACTCGCGGATACGCGCCCCTCAACGCACCGTATCCTCACGAGAGCGCGAGTCCAGCTGTCTTGCCCGGAGTCACCACCCGCGCGACGCCACCTTACGCGAACGCCTCCCTTGAGGGAGGCGTTCGCGGGATGCTGCGCGTTGCCTTGATCGCGATGCCATCAATAACGACGGCATCGCAAGCGGCATGGCGCCCACTCAGCGCACGATCATCACCGACACCTTCGAGTGATGCACGACATGCTCGGCATTTGGGCCGAGCACGTAGTCGACGAACTTGCGCTTGTTGTGGGAGGCCATGACGATCAGGTCGATCTCGAGCTGCTTCCCCGCCTTGATGATCGCCTCCCATGGCGAGCCATCGACGATCACGCTCTGGACGGTGATGTCCTCCGGCACGTGCTCACGAATGAACTCGTGCTGGGCCTCGGAGACCGCCTTGTGCGCCTTCGCGGCGAAGTTCTTGGGGAAGTAGGAGCCCACCAGCGGCATGCGGTAGTCGGGCAGCACCGTCACCACGTGCAGCGAGGCACCGAAGCTCTGGCACAGCGACAGGGCCGTGGGCAGCGCCTTCTCCCATGACGCCTCCTCGTTGAGATCCACCGGCAACATGATCTTCTGGTACATGGTTGCGCCTCCTTCAGGCTTGAGCCAGGGCGGCGTCGCGACCACGCCGCCGCCGTTGCAGCATCAGGACCAGGCCGAACACCAGGAAGGCGGGAATCCACATCCACTCCTTGGTCCAGCGATCCACCGGAGCCAGGACCTGGATAATCTCCTGATCGAAGTCGAAGCCCATGTCGGCGGCCTGACTGCCGTAGGCGACCATGTCGACTACCGCCTTCTCATCGTCGATGAACAGTTCCAGCCCCAGGTTCTCAAGGCGTTCCTCGCCGGTCTCGCCCTCCGGCACCGGCAGCGTCATGTAGGTGGTCATGGGATCACCGTAGGCGTCCAGACCCGCTATCTGCAGCCGCAGGGTGGTGTCATCGCTGACGCTACCCAGCGTCTCGACGAACTGCGCTGGAGGGATGTCCTGGTAGGGATCGTGGATCATGTCCATCCAGAACCCCGGCCGGAACAGCGTGAAGGCCACCAGCAGCAGCAGGATCGACTCGTACCAGCGGCTACGCGTCACCATGAAGCCCTGGGTGGCCGCCGCGAAGATCAGCATCGCCACCGTGGCCACCACGAAGATCAGGATCCCCTGCAGCCAGGAGACATCGATCAGCAGCAGATCGGTGTTGAAGATGAACAGGAACGGCAGCGCCGCGGTCCGCAGGCTGTAGTAGAAGGCCTGGAAACCGGTGCGGATGGGGTCACCGCCCGACACCGCCGCCGCGGCGAAGGAGGCCAGGCCCACCGGTGGTGTCACGTCGGCCATGATGCCGAAGTAGAATACGAACAGGTGCACCGCGATCAGCGGCACCAGCAGGCCATTCTGCTCGCCCAGCTGGACGATCACCGGGGCCAGCAGCGCCGAGACCACGATGTAGTTGGCGGTGGTGGGCAGACCCATGCCGAGGATCAGGCTGAGCACCGCGGTGAGCAGCAGGATCAGCATGAGATTACCCATGGAGAGCACCTCGACCACGTCGGCCAGCACCAGGCCCACGCCGGTCTGGGAGACGGCGCCGACGATGATGCCAGCGGTGGCCGTGGCGATGCCGATGCCGATCATGTTGCGCGCACCGGTCACCAGCCCGCTCCACAGATCCAGCAGCCCCTCGCGGATATCCTTCGCCATGTCGCTACGGCCGCGGAAGATCGAGGTGATCGGGCGCTGGGTGATCATGATGAAGACCATCAGCACCGTGGCCCAGAAGGCCGACAGCCCCGGCGAGAGGCGCTCTACCATCAGGCACCAGATCAGCACGACGACCGGCAGGATGTACTGCAGGCCGACCATCACCGTGGGGCGCGTCTGCGGCAGGGTATAGACCGGTTCATTGGGATCGTCGAGCTCGAGCTCGGGGTAGCCGGAGGCCAGCTTCAAGAGCCCTACGTACACCGCCGTCAGGACCACGGCCACCAACCAGGGGGTGGCATCGCCCATCAAGGGCTTGATCCAGCCCAGGCCGTAATAGACCACCAGGGCCGTGATCATCATCAGCAGCAGGCCGCCGAGGAAGCCGATCACCTTGCGCACCAGAGGCTTGGGCGGATTGCTGCTCTGCAGGCCCTGCATGTTGGCCTTCAGGGCCTCGAGGTGCACGATATAGATCAGCGCGATGTAGGAGATCAGCGCCGGCAGGAAGGCGTGCTTGATCACGTCGACATAGGAGATGCCGACGTACTCGACCATCAGGAAGGCCGCGGCCCCCATCACCGGCGGCATGATCTGGCCGTTGACCGAGGAAGCCACCTCCACCGCGCCCGCCTTCTCGGCGGGGAAGCCGACGCGCTTCATCATCGGCACGGTAAAGGTGCCCGTGGTCACCACGTTGGCGATCGAGGAGCCGGAGATCAGGCCGGTCATGCCGGAGGCCACCACGGCGGCCTTGGCGGGCCCGCCCTTGTAGTGGCCGAGCAGCGAGAAGGCGACCTTGATGAAGTAGTTACCCGCGCCCGCCTTGTCGAGCAGGGCGCCGAACAGCACGAACAGGAAGACGAAGCTGGTCGAGACCCCCAGGGCGATGCCGAAGACCCCCTGGGTGGTCAGCCACTGATGGTTGACCAGGCCGAACAGGCTAACCCCACCGTGAGCCAGAATGCCCGGCATCCAGGGACCGGCGAGGCTGTAGACGAGAAACACCATGGCCACGATCATCAACGGCGGTCCGAGGGCGCGACGCGTCGCCTCGAGCAGCAGCAGGATGCCGATCACCCCGATGATCACATCCTGCAGGATGGGCGCACCGGGACGCTGAGCCAGCTGTTCGTAAAACATGAACATATAGGCGCCGCAGAAGGCCGCGACCGCCGCCAGCACCCAATCCTGGATGGGAATGCGGTCTCGCGGCGAGCGTTGCAGCGCCGGGTAGGCCATATAGGCCAGGAAGAGGGCGAATGCCAGATGAATCGATCGGGCCTCGGTGGCATTGAAGACCCCGAAGCCCAGCATAAAGGGGATCGGCGAGGCGATCCACAGCTGGAAGAGCGACCACACCGCGGCGATGCTGACCAGCAACTTGCCCGGCATTCCGGCCGGCTTGCGCGCCCCCGAGTCGGTAGAGGCGACCATATCCTCCAGGTCGACCTCGTCACCCGGAGACCTCATCTTGTCCTCGGTCATAAGCGAGCCCTGCTCTAAGTTATCGATTGACACTGGTAATCATTCGTCAGAACCAGAGTGCGCGGCCACCTCTCGGGATGACCGCGCACTCAACACCTGGATGAGGTGATCTCAGATGCCGAAGATCACTCGATCCAGCCCTGCTCGCGATAGTAGCGTGCGGCACCCTCATGCAGCGGCGCCGACAGACCGGAGCTGACCATCTCCTGCGGATCGAGGTTCTCGAAGGCAGGGTGCAGACGCTTGAAGCGGTCGAAATTGTCGAAGATCGCCTTGACCGTCTGGTAGACCACCTCGTCGTCGGTGTTGCTGTCGGTCACGAAGGTGGCCGCCACGCCGAAGGTGGGCACGTCGTCCGGGTTGCCCTTGTAGAGACCGCCGGGGATGACCGACATGGAGTAGTAGGGATGCTCCTCGACGATCTGCTCGATGGCCGGCCCATCTAGCGGGACGAGACGCGCATCGACGGTGGTGGTGGCTTCCTGCAGGGAACCGTTGGGGTGACCGACCACATAGACCATGGCGTCGATGTTGTTGTCGGACAGGGCCGCGGCCTGCTCGGCGGCGTCCAGCTGGGAGGCCAGGGAGAAGGTATCCATGGTCCAGCCCTTGGCATCCATGACAACTTCCATGGTGTTGCGCTGGCCGGAGCCCGGGTTGCCGATGTTGACGCGCTTGCCTTCCAGGTCGTCGAGGCCCTCGATGCCGGCATCGGCGCGGGCCAGCATGGTCAGCGGCTCGCCGTGGACGCGGAAGACGGCGCGCAGCTCTTCGTAGGCATCACCCTCGAAGTTGCCGGTGCCGTTGTAGGCCTGGTACTGAACGTCGGACTGCACCACGCCCATGTCCAGCTCGCCGGACTTGATGCCGTTGACGTTGGCCACCGAACCGCCGGTGGAGGGGGCGTTGCACTTGATGTTCGCGTCTTCCAGACGGTTCACCAGGCGGCAGACGGACTGGCCAACCACGTAGTAGACGCCGGTCTGACCACCGGTACCGATGGTGATGAACTTCTCGTCCTGGGCCATGGCCGGCGATGCAAACATCGCGGCTCCCAGCAGCGCGCCGGAAAAGGCAGCGGCGGAGAAAGCATGACGTTTCATGAACACACCTCTTGTGTTGTGAAAACGGATTCCGTGTAGTGGCGGTCCCGATCCTGAACCGCCAACGGCTCTTAGCCGCTCCCCCCTACTTTAGCGAAAAAAGCGGTCGTATGATGAGGCCTTTTTGCTTACGAGGGAGTCTAGACACAGCGTAGATCACGCGAGCGTTAATTTTTCGCGGCGCTGTCCACGTAGCGGCGGCGAGACGTTCTCACGAATAGACTGAGATGAGGATCGAAAAGCAGTGGCCTGGATCCCGAATGCCAGGCCTCGCCACAGGAGACACCATGCAGATACTCGCCGGTCAGATCAGCATTCCGACGACGCGTTGTCGCGCCGACCAGCTCAGTCACCTGAGCCGGTTGGCGGAGCGTATGCACGCGGCCTGTGATGATGGCGTGCCGGATCTGATCGTGCTGCCCGAGCTCGCCGCCCAGGAATACAGCGACGACGCCTTCGACTGCCTCGCGGCGCTGGATGACGATCTCGGCGGCCCGGTGGTCCAGGCCTTCGCCGAGCTGGCCCGGGAACTGGGCACCGCCATCGCCTTCGGCATGGCGCGCCGCGCGGGCGGCCGCCGCCATATCAGCCAGGTGCTGGTCAGCCCCGACGGCCGCCTGGCCGGCGTCTACGACAAGCTCCACTGCGCCCAGTTCGGAGCCTCGGGCGAGGCGGCCCACTTCTCGCCCGGCGAGCAGCTGCTGGTCACCGAGATCGCCGGCTGGCGGGTCGGCGTGGTCATCTGCTACGACCTGCGCTTCCCGGAGCTGGCGCGGCGCCTGGCCACTGAGGGGGTCGAGCTGATCCTGCATCCGGTCGCCTTCACCCACGACTTCAGCTTCGCCAGCTGGCACGCCTTCGTCACCACCCGCGCCATGGAGAACCAGCTCTACTGGCTGAGCCTGAATCGCGCCGGCGCCGAGTGGGGCCGGTCGCTGTTCTGCCCGCCGCTGGTCGACGACGACCACCCCGCCCTTACCTTCGGCACCGGCGAGGAGTGGCAGCGACTTACCCTGGACAAGGCGGCGCTTCGCGAGGCGCGCCGCCGCCTGCCGCTGGGCAAGGACCGTCGGGCGGACCTTGATGCCCTGCCGCTGTGGACACCAGACTGAGAAGAGGCCAGGCAACGAAGGAGTGCCGCCATGACTGAGCGCATCGAATGCCAACAGGGCGATATCGCCCGCCAGGACGATATCGATACCGTGGTCAATGCCGCCAACGCCCAGCTGAGAAGCGGCGGCGGCGTGGCCGGCGCCCTGCACCGGGCCGCCGGCCCCGAACTCGCCGAGGCGTGCCGGCCGCTGGCGCCGATCCGCCCCGGCCAGGCGGTGATCACCGGGGCCTTCGCGCTGCCCAACCGTCGCGTGATCCACTGCCTGGGGCCGGTCTATGGCGTCGACGAGCCCGCCGACGAATTGCTCGCGGCCTGCTACCGCCATGCCCTGGCGCTGGCCGAGCGCCACGGGGTCCGCTCGATCGCCTTCCCGGCCCTCTCCGCCGGGGCCTTCGGCTATCCGCCGGCCGAGGCGGCGCGCATCGCGATCTCGACGGTGCTCACCACCCTGCCCCGCTGCCCCGGCATCGAGCGCGTGCGCTTCGTGCTCTTCGACGCCACCAGCCGGGACCTGCATCGGCGCACCCTGGCCACCCTGCAGGATGGCCAGGCCCCGCACGACGGCTGAGCGCCGCGGCCCCTGCTACGCGCCCCTGGCCTAGACGTTGTAGCCCAGCACCCCGGGCAGCCACAGGGCGATGGCGGGGAACAGCGCCACCAGCGCCAGGGCGGCCGCCATGGCCGCCACGAACAGCAGCGCCCAGCCCACGGTCTGCTCCAGGCGGATCTTCGCCACCTCGGTGGTCACCATCAGGTTCACCGCCACCGGCGGGGTGAACTGGCCGATGGCGATGTTCATCGCCAGCAGGATGCCGAACCACACCGGGTTCCAGTCGAAGTGCTGCATCACCGGGATCAGGATCGGCATCATGATCAGGTAGATCGAGATGGCATCGAGCACCATGCCGGCCAGCAGCACCGCCAGCATGATCAGCACCAGCAGCAGCGTGCCGTTGTCGGTGAGCCCGACGATCCACTCCGCCAGGTGACGGAAGGTGCCGAGCATGGTGCCGGCCCAGGCGAAGATGCCGGCCAGGGCGATGATCAGCATCACCACACCGGAGATCACCGCCGCCTCGCCGAGCAGCTCCCAGAGATCCCGCCAGCGCATCTCGCGAGTCAGGAAGAGGCCGACCAGGGCGCCGTAGGTCACCGCCACTACGGCCGCCTCGGTGGGCGTGAATAGCCCGCTGCGCAACCCGCCGAGGATCAGCACCGGGGCGAAGAGCGCCGGCAGCGCCTGCCGGAAGCTCTCCCCCACCTGCGGGCGTGCCGCCGCCCGCTCCTGGCTGCCGCCTTCTCCACCACTCCCTTCCCAGCCATTCCCTTCCCAACGGTAGCGGCGCGAGACCAGCACCGCCGGCCCGAGCAGGGCCAGCCCGGCCAGGATGCCGGGGAAGAGCCCCGCCGCGAACAGCGCCCGCAGGTCGACCCCCGGCACCACGATGGAGTAGAGGATCAGCGCCACCGAGGGCGGGATCAGGATCGCCGTGGAAGCCGAGGCGGCGATCAGCGTGGCCGAGAAGGGCTTGGGATAGCCGGCCTTGGTCATGCTCGGCAGCATCACCATGGCCACCGCCGCGGCATCGGCGGGACCCGAGCCGCTCATCCCGCCCATGATCATGCAGACCAGCACCGCCACCACGGCCAGGCCTCCGTGGCGCGGGCCGATCAGCGCCTGGGCGAAGCGCACCAGCCGCGCCGCCACCCCAGCCCGCTCGAAGATCAGGCCCGTGAGGATGAACAGCGGGATGGCGATCAGCGGGTACTTGGCCACGCCGTTGTAGGTGTTAGTGCCCAGCGTGGCCAGCATGGCGGGCGAAAGGCCGGCGAGGATGCCCACGGCCCCGGACAGCCCCAGCGAGAAGGCCACCGGCACCCCGGCGATCAGCAGGCCCGCGAAGGCCAGCAGCATCCACAGATCAGGCGTCATCCTCGAGCCCCCCGCGCAGGCGATCCCAAGTCTGCTGCACCTGGCGCAGCATCATCAGCGCCGAGAGCAGCGGCAGCCAGGCCAGGTACCACCACTGCGGCAGGCCGAGCCCCGGTGAGAGCGAGCCCCACTGGACCTCCTGCCAGGTCATCCGGGCGCCGAACCAGGTGATCAGCCCCAGTACGATCAGGCCGCAGGCTCCCTGGAAGAGGATCAGGACGCGGCGCGGCGCCGCCGGCAGGGCCCGCTCGAGCAGGCCGATGCGGATATGGCGGTGGTGGCGCAGGGCCACCGAGGCGCCGGCGAAGGTCAGCACCACCAGCAGGAACACCGAGAACTCCTCGGTAAAGGCGAAGGAGCCGCCGGTGAGGTAGCGCACCACCACGTTGGCCAGGCTGATCAGGCTGATGATCAGGATCGCCAGGGTCGCCAGCAGGCGTTCGAGTCTTGCGTCGGGACGTTTCATGGGAGTCGCGCTATCAGAGGAGTCGAGACGGGATCGGCCCCGCATGGGGCCGATGAGAAGGGACGATGAGAAGGGACGATGAGAAGGGCCGAAAAGAGGGACCGATGGGATGGAATACCAGGAGGTCAGTCCGGCTGCATGTCACTGCGGGCGGCCTCGACGATCGCCTCGCCGATGCGCGGCACCCACTCGTCGTGGACCGCCTCGGTCGCCTCGACGAAGGCCTGGTGCTGTGCCTCGTCGAGCTCGGTGACCGTGACGCCGCGCTCCTGGATCGCCGCCAGCCGCGCCGGCTCCTCCTCGCGGGTCATGGCGATCTCCCAGGCACCGGCCTCCTCGGCGGATTCGCGCAGGATGGTGCGCTCCTGCTCGCTGAGCGACTCCCACACCTGACGGTTCACCGCGAACACCAGCGGATCGTTCATGTAGTTCCAGAGGGTCAGATGCTCCTGCCCCACCTGGTCGATGCGCGCCACGTCGAACACCGACAGCGGATTCTCCTGGCCGTCGACCGCGCCGGTGGTCAACGCCGGCTTGGCATCGGCCCAGCTCATCTGGGTCGGGTTGGCGCCCAGCGCCGTGAAGGTGTCCTGGAACAGCGGCGAGCCCACCACGCGGATCTTCAGGCCCTCGAGGTCGGCCGGCTCGTCGATGGGCCCCTGGGAGTTGGAGAGCTGGCGAAAGCCGTTCTCGCCCCAGGCCAACGGCACCACGCCGCGCGACGCGATGGCCTCGAAGACCATCTCGCCGGCCGCACCGCCGGTGACGGCATCGACCGACTCGACGTCGGGCATGAAGAAGGGCAGCGAGAAGAGGTTCAGTTCCGGTACCTGGGGCGACCAGTTGATGGTCGAGCCCACGGCCGCGTCGATCAGTCCCGAGCGCATGGCCGAGAACTCGCGAGTCTGGTCGCCGCTGACCAGCTGGGAGTTGGGATAGACCCGCAGGGTCAGCTCGCCGCCGGAGCGCTCGGCGACCCGCTCGGCCCACTTCTCGGCGGCCTGTCCCCAGGGGAAGGCGTCGGAGAGCACGGTGGAGACGGAGAGCTCGCGGGCCTCGACGGACGAGGAGATGGCGAGGGAAGCGCTGACGAGCAGGACGCCGGCTAGGGCGGCGGCCACTCTGCGTGCGGGGCATGATGAAGGCATGGCGTGTCCTTGCGGTGTTGGGCGCGGGGAGCCCAGCGGTGGCCTCCCCGGCATCGTTGTTGTCAGGGCGTCATCGACGCCGCGAGCCTCAAGATGCCCTGTCATCCAAGCGTCATGCAAGGGACACGAAGCCCGCCGGCTGTCCCCGGATTCAACGAAGTTGCTATGCTGTCAGGCTTTGCGCTCATTCCCCCGAGGAGACACCGTGCCGCTCCGTGACCTGGCCCTGGGCCTCGCCGTCATCGTCATCTGGGCGCTGAACATCATCGTCATCAAGCTGGGGGTGGCCGAGCTTCCCCCGCTGCTGCTGACCACGCTGCGCTTCGCCCTGGTGGCGGTACTGCTGGTACCGTTCCACCCGGTGGCGCGTCACCAGCTGCCCTTCCTGGCGCTGCTCTCGGTGACCTTCGGTTCGCTGCACTTCGCCCTGCTGTTCATCGGGCTCGGTCAAGCCGAGGCGGGCACCGGCGCGCTGCTGGTGCAGATGGGCACGCCCTTCGCGACCCTGCTCGCCGTGGTGTTCCTCAAGGAGCGCCTGGGGCCGCGTCGACTGGCCGGCCTGGCGCTCTCCTTCGCCGGGGTCGCGGTACTGGCCGGCGGCCCTACCCTGCCCTCGCCGCTGCCCACCGCCCTGCTACTGTTAAGCGCCCTGGGCTGGGCCATCTCGCAGTTGCTGATCAAGCAGGGCCCCAAGGTCTCGCCCATGGCGCTGGCCGGCTGGGTGGCGCTGTTCGCCACGCCTCAGGTGGCGCTGGGTTCCTGGTGGTTCGAGCAGGGCCAGTGGCAGGCCATCCAGGCGGCCGGATGGGCCGGCTGGGGCGCGGTGTTCTACACCGCGGTGATGTCCTCCATCCTGGCCTACGGCCTCTGGTACGGGCTACTGCGCCGCCACCCGGTGAGCCGGGTCACGCCGCTGACGCTGCTGATGCCGGTGGGAGCGGTGCTGCTGGGGGCCTGGCTGCTGGGCGATAGTCTGGGTATCAACAAGCTGGCCGGGGGCGGTTTGGTCCTCGCGGGACTGGCGCTGATCACGCTGCGCTTCGGACCGCGCCGCCCGGCATCCTGATCGAGGAGTGACCCGACCAGGGCGCCGGCGACGTGTTCAGGGGGCGGACGATTCGGAGGCCCGGCCCGCACAGAGCCCGCCGCCGCCCGGCCAGCTGACGCAGTCCCCCGCCGCCACGCCCATCGCCGCGAAGGCGCCAGCGTTCACCTCCAGGGCCGCGCGGTAGGGCACGCCGGGACGAGTCACCGGGCAGTCGCCGGGCGCGCCAGCGGTGCAGGGCGCCATCTGGTGGATCTCGGCGATACGGCCGGCCTCATCGATGAAGGCGATGTCCAGCGGGATCCGCGTGCGATACATCCAGAAGCCGTTGCGCGAGGGCTGGCGCCGATCGTAGAGGAAGAGCATGCCGGCCCCCTCGTCGAGGTGGTCGCGCTCCATCAGGCCGCGGCTGCGCTCGCGGATGCTTCGCGCCACCTCCACCTCGAGGCGCTGCGGCCCCCGGGCGCCGTGGATGACCAGCGGCACGCTCTCAAGGGATGGGGCAGCATCGGGGTCGGCGGCGAGCAGCGGACGCGGCAGCAGGCCGGCCGCGGGCAGCAGGGCCAGGCCCAGCAGGAGCTGGCGGCGGGTGGCATTCATTGAGGTCTCCTCAGCGGCCGGAAAGATCGGCGGGTTCGATATCGACGGGCTCGTCATCGACGGGCCGGGCGCCGGGCATCAGGTGGATCCCGGCGGCGAGCAGCGAGACGCTCACCCGCTCGCCCTGAGCCAGGCCGTTGCGACGCGCCGCATGGGTGGGCAGTTCGAAGCGCAGGGTATCGTCGCAGTGATCGAAGGCCAGCGCCACGAAGGTAATGCCACCCAGCACCGCCATCTCCACCACTCGGCCCTGAACGGGGTTCTCACGCTCTCCCCGAGAGGGACGGCCGCGGCGGTGCAGCACTACGTCCGACGGCGGCAGGTACCAGCTGACCCGCTGCCCCGGCGACAGCCGCTCGAGGCCACTCGCCACCTCCAGCCGCCAGGGCCCCCACTGCAGCCAGCGACCGGACGCGTCGTCCGCCACGCGGCCCGCGAAGACATTGTGGCGATCGAGCAGCCGCGCCACCGCGGGGCTCGCGGGCCAGCGGAAGAGCGCCTCGGCCGGCGCCTGCTGCAGGCTGCGGCCGGCATGCAGCACGCAGAGCCGATCGGCCAGGGCAGCGGCCTCGTCCAGGTCGTGGGTGACCAGCACGATGGGAATGCGAATCTCGTCACGCAGCAGGGCCAGCTCTCTCTGCAGCCGCCGCCGGGTGACCTGGTCCACCGCCGAGAAGGGTTCGTCGAGCAGCAGCACCCGCGGGTTGCGCGCCAGCGCCCGAGCCAGGGCGACGCGCTGACGCTGGCCGCCGGAGAGCGCCGCGGGATGGCGGTCGGCGAGCCCATCGAGACGTACCCGGGCGAGCCACTGCTCGGCGGCAAGGCGCCGTTCGGCGGCGGGCAGGTGATCCAGCGCGACCATGACGTTGCCCCGCGCCGTCAGGTGCGGGAAGAGCGCATAGTCCTGGAACACCAGCCCCACCCGGCGCTGCTGGGGGCGCAGCGAGCGCCCTGCCGCGGCATCGAACCAGGTCTCGCCGGCGCAGCGAATGACGCCGCCCGCCGGCCGGTAGAGCCCGGCGATGGCGCGCAGCAGGGTGGTCTTGCCGCTGCCCGAGGGCCCCACCAGGGCCAGCAGCTCCCCGGCCTCGCAGTGGAAGTCGGCGGCCAGCGGGATCGGCCCGGGCTGGTGCAGGCTGACCGCCAACCCGGATCGATCCCGCTGGCCGTTCGCCTCGGACCGAACGCCTCGATTCGACTCAGCCACGGCGCCACCTGCGTCGCCCGGCGAGCCCATAGACCACGCCGATGGTCAGGAAGGAGACCAGCAGCAGCATGGCCGACATCACCGCGGCGCCGGACTCGTCGAAGGCCTGGACCCGATCGTAGATGGCAATGGCCAGGGTGCGGGTCTCGCCGTCGATGGCGCCGCCGACCATCAGGATCACTCCGAACTCGCCGAGGGTGTGGGCGAAGGTCAGCGCCAGGGCCGAGACCAGCCCCGGCCACACCAGCGGCAGCTCGATACGCCAGAGCGTCTGGCTCGGCGAGAGGCCGCTGCACCAGGCCGCCTCGCGCAGGTTGGGGGGGATCGTCTCGAAGGCGCGCTGGATCGGCTGCACGGCGAAGGGCAGGTTGGCGACCAGCGAGGCGAGCAGGATGCCGGTGAAGGTGAAGTTGAGCCCGCCGCCGGTCAGTGATTGCCAGAAGGCGCCGAACGGCGCCTGCACCCCGAAGGCCTGCATCAGGTAGAACCCCAGCACCGTGGGCGGCATCACCAGCGGCAGCGCCACCAGCGCCTCGCAAAGCGCGCGGCCGCGAAAGCGCGACAGCGCCAGGGCGCGTCCCAGCCACAGCCCCACCGGCAGCAGCAGCAGGCAGGTCAGGGCCGACAGGCGCAGCGAGACCGAGAGCGCCGTCCAGTCCATCAGGATGCGTCCGCCGGGGCCTGGGGCAGGGTCGGCGGCTGGAAGCCGAAGCGCGCCAGGATCTCGCGCGCCTCCTTGCCCTGCAGCCAGGCGTAGAGGGCGCGGGCCGACGCGCCGGCGTCGGGCATCAGCGCCATGCGCTGGCGCAGCGGCGCGTGCCGGTCGTCGGGGATCAGCACGACCTCGGCCCGCGCGGCAAGCGTCGGGGCCAGGGCCAGCGAGTAGGCCACCAGGCCGCCGCGGGCCTCGTCGGCCAGGGCGAAGCGCGCGGCCTGGGAGACGTTCTCGCCCATCACGCGAAGCGGCGCAGAGTCCTCCCACAGCCCGGCCTGCTGGAGCGTCTGGCGGGCGGCGATGCCGTAGGGGGCGTGCTCCGGGTTGGCCAGGGCCAGCCGCGGGCGGCCCTCCCCCGCGCGGTGCGTGGCGATGGCCGCCTCGACGGCGGAGAGCGCGTCCTCCTCGCTCGGCAGCGCGCCGCGCCCGGGGGGCTGGATCCAGGCCAGCCGGCCGACCGCGTAGACCACCCCGGCATCCTCGGTGAAGCCTTCCTCGTCGAGGGCCAGCACGCTCTGTTCGTCCGCCGAGAGGAAGAGCTCGAAGGGCGCGCCCTGGGCGATCTGCCGCCGGAAGTTGCCGGAGGCGCCGTAGTTGATGCGCACCGGCGCGCCGCCCTGGGCACGAAAGCGCTCGACCAGCTCGGGGAAGGCGAATTGCAGGGAGGAGGCGGCGGCCACGGTGGCCGGCCCCGCGATCGCCGGAGAGGCGATCGCCAGCAGCCAGGCGGCCAGGGCGAGGCGGAGCACAGCGGTCATGAAGAGATCCCGAACCCGAGTCAACGAGCCCGCATTGTCGGCCAGGTCCGCGAATGGAACAAGGCGGGCGGCGCCGGGGCGCTACCCGCCTTGATGCGCATCAAGGTCGGATCAGGCCTGCGCCTCGTCGGCCTGCCCGAGGATCGCCATCAGGTCGATGCGGGTCTCCCGGGCGCTCAGGTCGAGGAGCGCCTCGAGGCTCTCCAGGTGGTCCAGGATGGCGCCCCGGGCGGCCTCGCCCTCGCCCTGCCGGAGGGCGGCCAGCAGCGAGGTGTGATCCCCCTCGAGGTAGCAGGAGCCGAGGCTCGGCCGCTTGTAGAGGGCGATCACGATGGAGGTGCGCAGGATCAGGTCGGTGAGCATCGCGCCCAGCACGCGATTCGGCGACTGGTCGGCCAGCAGGTGGTGAATGGCCAGGGAGTGCTCGATGCGCGCCGGCTCGTCGCCGCGCTGGTGGGCCGCGATTTCGCGCTCGACCTCCTGCTCGAGGCGCGCCGTCGAGGCGGCATCGAGACCGCCGGCCAACAGCGCGGCCACCTCGCCCTCGACCAGACGCCGGGCGGCGAAGGTCTCGCGGGTCTCCTCGATGCTCGGCGCCCGCACCCGCGCCACCTGATTGGGACGCTGATCGACCACGTGCTCCGAAGCGAGCCGGGTGAGGGCCTTGCGCACCACCGACCGGCTGACCCCGAAGACCTCGCCCAGCGTCACCTCCGGCAGACGCGTGCCCGGCGGCAGGCGCTGCATCAGCACGGCACGCCGCACCTGGTCGACGATGTCCCGGTCGCTGATGCGACGCCCGGCCCTGACCTCCGCCAGCACCTCCTCCTGCCACTCGTGCATGATCGTTCCTCTAGGTGGTTTGCTGACAGCTTCTCATCCCGTCACCGGAATGGCCACAGCAGACGGACCTATCGTATACAAGAATCACGCATCGGCCTGGTGCTCCGCCCCCACATCGAGGATCTTCAGGGTGTTGGTGCCGCCGTGGGCGTTCATGTGATCGCCGCGAGTGAGGATCACGTGATCGCCCGGTTCGGCGATGCCCTGCCCGACCAGCAGCGCCAGGGCGCGGTCGTTGAGCTCGGAAGCGCTCATCTCGCTGGTGTCGAAGGGCAGCGAGACCACCCCGCGATAGAGCGCCATGCGACGCTGGGCGATCGGGTTATGGGCCAGCCCGACGATCGGCAGCCCCGAACTGATCCGCGAGGCGATCAGCGGCGTGTAGCCCGACGCGGTCATGCAGGCGATGGCGGCCACGCCCTCGAGATGGTTGGCGGCATACATCGCCGAGAGCGCGATGGTCTCGTCGATGCGGCTGAAGCCCTCGTGGATGCGGTGGCCGGACTCCTGGGCGCGGCGTTCGCGCTCGGCGCCCATGCACACCCGGTTCATCGCCTCGATGGTCTCCACCGGGAAGTCGCCGGCGGCGGTCTCGGCGGAGAGCATCACCGCGTCGGTGCCGTCGAGCACCGCGTTGGCCACGTCGAACACCTCGGCCCGGGTGGGCAGCGGCGACTCGATCATCGACTCCATCATCTGGGTAGCGGTGATCACCGCGCGGTTCAGCGTCCGGGCATGCTTGATGATGCGTTTCTGGGTGCCGATCAGCTTGGCATCGCCGATCTCCACGCCGAGATCGCCGCGGGCCACCATCACCGCCTCGCTGGCGCGGATGATGCCGTCCAGGGTCTCGTCACTGGCCACCGCCTCGGCGCGCTCGAGCTTGGCCACCAGGCCGATCTCGGCGCCGGCCTCGCCGAGCAGCTCGCGGGCCTCGAGCATGTCGGCGGCGCTGCGCGGGAAGGAGATCGCCAGGTAGTCGACGCCGATGTCGACGGCGGTCTTCAGGTCAGCGCGATCCTTGTCGGTCAGCGCCGGGGCGGAGAGGCCGCCGCCCTGCTTGTTGATGCCCTTGTTGTTGGAGAGCTTGCCGCCCACCACCACGCTGGTGTGGATCAGGTGGTCGACGACGCGGTTGACGTCGAGCACCAGCCGGCCGTCATCGAGCAGCAGGCGATCGCCCGGGGCGACGTCGTCGGCCAGGGTCTTGTAGTCGCAGCCGACGCGGGTGGCGTCACCCTGATCGCCGTCCAGGCCCATGTCGAGGATGAAGGACTGGCCCTCCTCCAGGGTCACGGCGCCCTCCTTGAAGCGGGCGATGCGAATCTTGGGGCCCTGCAGGTCACCCAGCGCGGCGACGCTGCGCCCCAGGCGCGCGGCGATCTCGCGCACCCGCGCCAGGCGCTGGCGGTGATCGTCGGCCGAGCCGTGGGAGAAGTTGAGGCGAACCACATCGACGCCGGAGGAAAGCATCTCTTCCAGCACGCCCTCCCGGTCGCTGGCCGGACCCAGGGTGGCGACGATCTTGGTGCGGCGAATGGGGGCGTGAATCGGGGCGTGAGTCGGCAGCGTCATGAGGTCCTCGGCAGTACCAGGATGGCACGAAAATCGTTGACATTGGTGCGCGTCGGCCCGGTGACGATCAGGTCGTCCAGGGCCTCGAAGAAAGTATACGCGTCATTGCGTGACAGGTAGTCGTCGGGATCGAGCCCCGCCGCTTGCGCCCTGCCCCAATCCTCGGGGGAGCAGTGTGCGCCGGCGTTATCCTCGGAACCGTCGATACCATCGGTATCCACCGCCACGGCGTGGATGCCGGGAGCGCCCTTGAGGGCCGTGAACAGCCCCAGCAGGTACTCGACGTTGCGTCCGCCGCGGCCGTCGCCCTCGACGGTCACGCTGGTCTCGCCGCCGGAAAGAATCAGCAGCGGCCGCTCGAGGCCGTCCTGGGCGGAGAGGGCCATGCGGCCCTGGGCACGGCCCAGCGCACGGGCCTCGCCTTCCAGATCGTCGCCGAGCAGGCGCACCTCGATGCCATCGTGCTCGGCGGCGGCCTGCCCGGCCGCCAGGGCGTCCCGGGCGCGGGCGAGGATCTCGCTTGAATCCCGGGCGAAGCCGGCGTCGTCGGGCCGCGGCGGCGTACTCTGGCCGGCCAGGCACTGACGCACGCCGTCGGAGACCTCGATGCCGTGACGCTCGAGGATCGCCAGCGCCTCAGCGGGGCGGCTCGCGTCGGGCAAGGTCGGCCCGGAGGCGATCAGCGAGGCCTCGTCGCCGGGCACGTCGGAGATCAGCCAGGTCAGCACCCGGGCCGGGTGCGCGGCAGCCGCCAGGCGTCCGCCCTTGATGGCGGAGAGGTGGCGACGCACGGTATTGATCTCGCGAATCGGTGCGCCGCTTCTCAGCAGCGCCTTGTTGATCGCCTGCTTCTCGGCCAGGCTCACGCCGGGTGCCGGCAGGGTCATCAGCGACGAGCCGCCGCCGGAGACCAGCGCGATTACCAGGTCATCTTCCCCCAGGTCCTGCACGGCCTCGAGCATGCGGCGCGCCGCCTGCTCGCTCAGGTCGTCGGGCATCGGGTGCGAGGCCTCGAGGACCTCGATGCGCCGGCACTCGCTCTGCGGCCCCTGAGGACCCTGCCCTTGTGGACCCTGTTCTTGAGGACCATGGCCATAGCGGGTCACCACCAGGCCATCGAGCGGCGCCTCGGGCTGATGGGCCTGCCAGCTGCGCTCCAGGGCCGCGGCCATGGCGGCGGCGGCCTTGCCGGCGCCGACCACCAGGGTGCGCCCGCGAGGCGGCTCGGGGAGCCGGTCGGGCAGCAGGGTATCGGGATGCACGGCCGCGATGGCGGTATCCGCCAGCTGCCGGAGCCAGTCGCTCGGCGCCGCGAGAGCGCCGTGAGATACCTGGGGGCTGAGTGTGTTCATGGGAGTCTCCTTCACGAAAAAGGCCCGGTGACGGGAGGGTACTTCAGGGGGAACCCACCACCGGGCAACGATCGCCAGCGGCGATCCGGCAGACGACGACCCGACGCCTGCCGTCAGGGAGCAGTCACCTCCCTGTCACCCGTCGGCCCACAATGACAGCCGACGGGTAGAGCTCACGACCTGTCGCTGGACGTGTCGTCACTCAGTCCTGGCCGATCTCGTGGTTGGCCAGAGACTCCAGGGCCCGGACCATGCCGGCATGATCCCAGTCGGCGCCATCTTGCGCGGCACAGGCCTGGAACAGCTGCTGGGCGTTGGCGGTGCCGGGCAGTGAGAGGTTGAGGGTGCGCGCGCCTTCGAGTGCCAGGTTCAGGTCCTTCTGGTGCAGCTTGACCTTGAAGCCCGGATCGAAGGTGCGCTTGATCATGCGCTCACCGTGCACGTCGAGGATCTTCGACTGGGCCAGGCCGCCGAGCAGCGACTCGCGGACCTTGGCCACGTCGGCGCCGGCCTTGGAGGCGAACAGCAGACCCTCGGAGACCGCCTCGATGGTCAGGGCGACGACGATCTGGTTGGCCACCTTGCAGGTCTGGCCGGCGCCGTGTCCACCGATGTGGGTGATGGTCTTGCCCATTACCTCGAGGACCGGTGTGGCGCGCTTGAAGCCCTCTTCGGTGGCACCGACCATGATGGTCAGCGCGGCGTTAATGGCGCCGCCCTCGCCGCCGGAGACCGGGGCGTCGACGTACTCGCCACCCGCCTCATGGACGCGCTTGGCGAACTCCTGGGTGGGGATCGGCGCGATGGAGCTCATGTCGATCACCAGGGTGCCGGGCTTCAGGCCCTCGATCACGCCGCCCTCGCCGAACAGCACGTTCTCGACGTCCGGGGTGTCCGGAACCATGGTGATGATCACCTCGGAGGCCTCGGCGACCGCCTTGGGATCGGCGAGCGCCTGCATGCCCTTGGAGGCCAGGGTCTCGTCAAGGGTACCGCGCTTGACGGTGGTCAGTTCGTGGCCGGCGTCCAGCAGGTGGCCCGCCATGGGACGACCCATGATGCCCAGTCCAATAAATCCGATCTTGCTCATGATATCTCTCCTGTCACTTGCGTGATGCGTCGCATTGTTTCTCGATCTTTCCTGGTGCGAAACGCGTTACGAGCGATGGCAGGTCGGTCGCCGCCGGAGCGGAGGAGCCGGAGTGTACGTCAGTACATGAGGACTCCGAGCACCGCCGGCGATCGAGAAGCCGAGCGCAGTCACGTTTCAGCGAACGCCGTCCAGCCAGCCCAGGCCTTCCTGGGTGCCCGCCTTGGGCTTGTACTCGCAGCCGATCCAGCCGTCATAGCCGAGACGATCGAGGTGCGCGAACAGGAAGGGATAGTTGATCTCGCCGGTGCCCGGCTCGTGGCGGCCGGGGTTATCGGCCAGCTGCACGTGGGCGATGCGCGCGAGGTTCGCCTCGATGGTCGGGGCCAGATCCCCTTCCATGATCTGCATGTGATAGATGTCGTACTGCAGCTTCAGGTTGTTCGAGCCCACCTCGTCGAACAGCGCCAGGGCCTGGGCGGTGCGGTTGAGGAAGAAGCCCGGGATGTCGCGGGTGTTGATCGGCTCGGCGATCAGCAGGATGCCCTCGGCCGCGAGCTTCTCGGCGGCGAAGCGCAGGTTCTCGACCAGCGTCTGGCGCGCCTGATCGTCGCTGACGTTTTCGGGCTTGATGCCGGCCAGGCAGTTGACCTGGGTGTTGCCCAGCACCTTAGCGTAGGCGATCGCGCGATCGACGCCCGAGCGGAATTCCTCGACGCGATCCGGATGGCAGGCGATACCGCGCTCACCCGCGCCCCAGTCGCCGGCCGGCAGGTTGAACAGCACCTGGGTCAGGCCGTTGTCGTCGAGACGACGCTTGATATCGGCGGCCTCGAAGTCGTACGGGAAGAGGTACTCCACGCCCTTGAAGCCGGCCTTGGCGGCGGCCTCGAAGCGGTCGAGGAAGTCGACCTCGGTGAACAGCATGCTGAGATTGGCGGCAAACTTGGCCATGTGCATCTCCCTGTCTCTTTTCATGTATTTCAGCGGTCTTTCCGGAGCGCTCGCCGCCGGTCCCCACCGGCGGCGAGCCTCCTGCCCTTCAGCGAAGAGCGGCTCAGCGCAGGGCGGCGATGGAGCTCGGAGCGTCAGCGGGATTCTCGGCCAGCGACTCGAACTCGTTGATGCCACCCAGGTCGGTGCCCATGGAGATGTTGGTCACCTTCTCGAGGATGATCTCGACCATCACCGGCACGCGATGCTCCTTCATCAGCTCACGCGCCTCGGCGAAGGCCGACGCGATCTGATCGGGCTCGGTGACGCGGATCGCCTTGCAGCCCAGGCCCTCGACCACGGAGACATGATCGACGCCGTAGCCGTTGATCTCCGGGCAGTTGATGTTCTCGAAGGCGAGCTGCACCTGGTAGTCCATCTCGAAGCCGCGCTGTGCCTGGCGAATCAGTCCCAGGTAGGAGTTGTTCACCACCACGTGGATGTAGGGCAGGTTGAACTGTGCCCCGACCGCCAGCTCTTCGATCATGAACTGGAAATCATAGTCGCCGGAGAGCGCGACGATATCGGTATCCGGGTCGGCGCGACGCACGCCCAGGGCGGCCGGGATGGTCCAGCCCAGCGGCCCCGCCTGGCCACAGTTGATCCAGTGGCGCGGCTTGTAGACGTGCAGGAACTGCGCGCCGGCGATCTGCGAGAGCCCGATGGTGCTGACGTAGCGGGTGTTCTTGCCGAACGCCTTGTTCATCTCCTCGTAGACGCGCTGCGGCTTGACCGGCACCTCGTCGAAGTGGGTCTTGCGCAGCAGGGTGCGCTTGCGCTCCTGGCACTCTTCGGCCCAGGCGCTGCGATCCTTGAGCTTACCCTCGGCCTGCCACTCGCGGGCCACTTCGATGAACAGCTCGAGCGCCGCCTTGGCGTCGGAGACGATGCCATAGTCGGGGCCGAAGATGCGCCCGATCTGGGTCGGCTCGATGTCCACGTGAACGAACTTGCGATCCTTGGTGTAGGTCTCGAGCGTGCCGGTGTGGCGGTTGGCCCAGCGGTTGCCGATGCCCATCACGAAGTCGGACTCGAGCATGGTCGCGTTGCCGTAGCGGTGCGAGGTCTGCAGGCCGACCATGCCCGCCATCAGGCGGTGATCGTCGGGAATGGTGCCCCAGCCCATCAGGGTCGGAATCACCGGCACCCCGGTCAGCTCGGCGAACTCGGTGAGCTGGTCGGCGGCATCGGCGTTGATGATGCCGCCCCCGGCCACCAGCAGCGGCTTGTCGGCCTCGTTGAGCATGCCAAGCGCCTTCTCCACCTGGGCGCGGCTGGCGGCCGGCTTGTAGGCGGGGAGCGGCTCATAGGTGTCCGGGTCGAACTCGATCTCGGTCATCTGCACGTCGATGGGCAGGTCGAGCAGCACCGGACCCGGACGCGAGCTGCGCATCAGCTGGAAGGCCTGCTGGAAGGCGCGCGGCACCTGGGCGGCCTCCAGCACGGTGACTGCCCACTTGGTGACCGGACCGGCGATGGCCTGGATGTCGACCGCCTGGAAGTCTTCCTTGTGCAGCTTGCCGGTCGGTGCCTGGCCGGTGATGCACAGGATCGGGATGGAGTCCGCCGAGGCAGAGTAGAGCCCAGTGATCATGTCGGTGCCGGCCGGGCCGGAGGTACCGATGCACACGCCGATGTTGCCCGGCTGGGTGCGAGTATAGCCCTCGGCCATGTGCGAGGCGCCTTCGACATGGCGCGCCAGCACGTGATCGACGCCTCCGACCTTGCGCATCGCGGCGTAGAAGGGGTTGATGGCGGCGCCGGGCACCCCGAAGGCGACATCGACGCCCTCCTTGCGCAGCACGTGAATGGCAGCTTCCGCGGCGGTCATGCGAGCCATGACGATTCCTCCAGTGGCGGGTTTTATTCTTTGGAAAATATTTCTGTATACAGAGACTAGGCGCCACTCCCGGGGTCCGTCAAGATTTTCTGGAAAACATTTCCAGCTTATTTTTCGGCGAAAAAACTCACTTATATATCAGGTGGTTGTCGAGATATAAAATGTTCACCGCGGCAATGGCATGCCGCTTCATCATCCGCGCCGCACCGACGACTGTCGGCACAGTCTTCAGATTTATGTATGCAATCCTTCGGCATTGTGGCGACAGATCGCGCCCGACGGCAGCGGGGCACGGCGTTTCGCGGGGGTAGCGAGGGTGGCGATGGCGTAGCCCGACCGGGGGTCAGGGCGACGGCGCGAGGTCTCGACAGTGCTCCAGGGCCAGATCGACGAAGGCGCGCGCCGCGGCGGTGCGATAGGCGCCCCGGCGCTGCAGCAGAACGGCCGTGCGAAAGAAGGAGGCCGGCTCGAGGGCCAGGGCCAGCAGGTCGTCGTGTTGCCGGACGATCGGCTCCGGCAGCAGGGTCGCCAGAGACGTTCGGCGCACGATCTCGACCACCGCGCTGATCGAGTTGGCCTCCATCATCACCCGGGGATAGACGCCGTGCTGGCGGCAGTAGCGATCGATGCGCTCGCGGGTGGCGAACTCGTCATCGAGCAGGATCATCGGCTGGGCGTCGAGCCGGGCGAGCGCCACGCGCGCCTGCCCGGCCAGTGGATGCTCCCGCCCCACCCCCAGGGTCAGCGTCTCGACGAGCAACTCGGTCGCCTCGAGATCCGCGGAGTGCACCTCGTCGAAGGCGATCCCCACGTCGATCCGGTCGTCGTTGATCAGCTCCTCCATGCGCTCCTGAGACATCTCGCCGACGCTCAGCGTGATCTCGGGATAGCGCGCGTGGAAGGCGGCGACGAGCGGGCCCACCAGGTAGGCGGTGAAGGTCGGCGTGATCGCGAGGCGCAGGCTGCCCTCGCTGAGGTCGCCGACGTCGTGGATGGCGCGCTCGCCCGCCTCCAGATCCTTAAGGGCGAGCCGGGCGAAGCGCGCGTAGACCTCGCCGGCATCGGTGAGGCGGATCGCGCGCCCGGAGCGGTCGAACAGCGGCGCCCCCAGCCGCTCCTCGAGCTGCTTGATCTGCTGAGAGAGCGCCGGCTGGGAGACGTGCAGGGCGGCGGCCGCCCGGGTGAAGCCGCGGTGCTCGGCGACGGCGAGGAAGTAGTGGATATGACGCAGCAGCATGCCTGATTACCATAATTGATACTTATGGCTATCATTGTATATGGGTCTTTTACCTTATCGGAAGGCGGGCGTAGATTTCCCTGCATCGCAACGACGCAGACGGAGCCCACCATGCAGGACATCATCGACGGTTTCTTGACCTTTCAGCGCGACGCCTTCCCGCAGCGCGCCGCCCTGTTCCAGGATCTGGCCTCCCGACAGGCGCCTCGGGCGCTGTTCATCTCCTGCTCCGACAGCCGCCTGGTCCCGGAGCTGGTCACCCAGCGCGAGCCCGGCGACCTGTTCGTGATCCGCAACGCCGGCAACATCGTGCCCTCCTATGGCCCGGAGCCCGGCGGCGTCTCCGCCGCGGTGGAGTATGCGGTGACGGCCCTAGGCGTGGCCGACATCGTGATCTGCGGCCACTCCGACTGCGGCGCCATGACGGCCATCGCCAGCTGCCAGTGCATGGAGCACATGCCCGCCGTCGACAAGTGGCTGCGCTACGCCGACTCCGCGCGGATCGTCAACCGGGCACGCCACTACGACAGCGAGCGTGAACGCGTCGATGGCCTGGTCCGCGAGAACGTGATCGCCCAGCTGGCCAACATCAAGACGCATCCCTCAGTGTGCTTCGCCCTCGATGAGGGACGCCTGGCCCTGCACGGCTGGGTCTACGACATCGCCTCGGGCCAGATCGACGCCCTCGACGCCCGCACCAACACCTTCGTTTCCCTCGCGGACCACACCACGGCCCGCGCCACCCCCGAGCAGCTGCCCGCAGCTGTCTGATCACCCAAGGAGATACCATCATGCTGCAATCCCAGAACCGCCAGGCCGCCCGTCAGGCACTGACCGACCGCGTGCTGATCGCCAAGGCCAGGAAGGACCTGTCGTTCGCCGAGATCACCGCGGGCACCGGCCTGAGCAAGGCCTTCGTCACCGCCGCGCTGCTGGGCCAGCACCCCCTGCCCGTAGAGGCCGCCGAGGTCGTGGGCAAGACCCTCGAGCTCGACGCCGACGACGTGGCGCTGCTGCAGACGATCCCGCTGCGCGGCAGCCTCGAGGAAGCCATCCCCAGCGATCCGACCGTCTACCGCTTCTACGAGATGATTCAGGTCTACGGCACCACCCTCAAGGCCCTGGTGCACGAGGAGTTCGGCGACGGCATCATCAGCGCCATCAACTTCAAGCTCGACGTGCAGAAGGTGGAAGATCCCGAGGGCGGCTCCCGCGCGGTGATCACCCTCGACGGCAAGTTCCTGCCCTACAAGCCGTTCTGAGCGGCCTCCCCTCTCACAAGAGACTCACAAGAGACTCCAGAGCAACGCCCAGCGACTCCCGAGCCAGCGCCAGGCGGCGGTGGCTCGGATCGCGAAGGCTCGAGAGGGCGAGATTCGAGAGGGAAAGACACAGCATGACGCGACGAACCGCGGCGCCTTCGAGGCGCCACGGTTCGTCGCGTCCAGGCGGCGCGAGGTCAGGCTAGTCGAGATCCAGCGTGGCCTCGCCGATGCCGGCGAAGGCGAGCCTTGCCCGCTGGCCGGCGCGCATCTCCACCACGCCGTTGAAGGTGCCGGTGGTGATCACCTCGCCGGCCGCGATGCCCTGCCCCGTGGCCGCCATGTGGTCGTTGATCATCTCCACCAGCAGCCGCGCCGGGTCGCCGCCCGGGTGGCCGCCCTGGCCGTCGAGCACCGTTTCGCCGTCGAGCTCGAGGCGGTAGGCGGCGTCGCGCATCTGACGAAGGTCCCCCGCCGGCGCCGCCTCGCCCAGCACGAAGGCGCCGTGGCTGAGCCCGTCGGCCAGCTGCCAGAGCGCCGGCACCGCCGGCCACTCGTCGAAGCGGCTGTCCACCAGCTCGATGGCCGCGTGCAGGCTCGCGACGCGGGGGACGACCTCGTCAAGCCGATAGGGCGTCTCGCGAAAAGGCAGAGCCTCGCCCATGACCACGGCGAGCTCCGGCTCCAGGAAGACGCGATGGAAGGCGTCACGCGAGAAGCACGCCGGAGAGACCTGGCTCCACTCGGCGAACAGCCGCGAGTAGCGTGGCGTCTCGCCCGGCACGATACCGCCGAGCTTCCAGCCGCTGGGCGTGCCCAGCGCGGCCGATACCCGCGCCTGGACGGCATAGGCCGTGCGCTCGTCCGCAAGCGCCAGGTCGGTCGGCACCGGGATCATCGCTCCGGGGGGATAGGCCGCTAGCAGGCGCCTTGCGGCGCGGTCGATCCGCTCGTCGATTCGCTCTTGCTGCGCCATCCTCAGAACCCCTTCGCCTGGCCACGCGGCCGGGCGGGCGTGGGCTTGTCGCAGGTCAGGAAGCGACCGTGTCCGGCCGGCGCGGTGAAGGCGCCGTCCCGGTAGACCGCCTGGCCGCGGGACAGCGTCAGCACCGGCTTGCCGGTGAGTTCCACGCCCTCGTAGGGGGTGTAGTCGACGGCATGGTGCAGGTCGGCGTTGCGAATGGTGGAGCGGGCGGCGGGATCCCACAGCGTCAGGTCGGCGTCGCTGCCGATGGCGATGGTGCCCTTCTGCGGATAGAGGCCGTAGATCTTGGCCGGGTTGGTCGCGGTCAGGGCCACGAAGCGCGTCGGGTCGATGCGCTCCTTGACCACCCCCTCGGAGAACAGGATCGAGAGCCGCGTCTCGAGCCCCGGGATGCCGTTGGGGATGTGCTCGAAGCTGGCCGATTCGCCGTGCAGCTTCTTGCCCTGGGCATCGTCGTAGCGAAACGGCGCGTGGTCCGAGGAGAACACCTGGAAGACGCAGCTCTCCAGTGCCTGCCATACCGCCTCCTGGGCCGCCTTGTCGCGGGGCGGCGGGCTGCACACGCACTTGGCGCCCTCGAAGCCCTCCTGGTCCAGGTCGGAGGCGGTCAGCATCAGGTACTGGGGGCAGGTCTCGCCGTAGACGCGCAGCCCGCGCCCCTGGGCCCAGCGGATCTGTTCGATCGCCTCGGGGCCGGAGACGTGCACGATCAACAGCGGCACGTCGATCAGCTCGGCCAGCGAGATGGCCCGGTGGGTGGCCTCGCGCTCGGCGATCGCCGAGTGCGCCACGCCGTGGTAGTAGGGCGAGGTCTGGCCCTGGGCCTCGAGCAGCTCGGTCAGGTAGGCGATGCAGTCGGCGTTCTCGGCGTGGACCATGACCATGCCGCCCTCGCGGCGGGCCATGGCCAGCACGTTGAGCACCTCACGATCGTTGAGCTTCAGGTCGTCGTAGGTCAGGTAAATCTTGAAGGAGCTGTAGCCCTCGTTGATCAGCGCCGGCAGCTCCTCCTTGAGCACCGTCTCGGTGGGGTCGGTGACGATCATGTGGAAGGCGTAGTCGATGAAGGCCTTGCCGTCGCTGCGCCGGTGATAGTCCTCCACGGCGGCGCGCAGGCTCTGGCCCTTCTGCTGGGCGGCGAAGGGAATCACCGTAGTGGTGCCGCCACAGGCCGCCGAGCGGGTGCCGGTGTAGAAGTCGTCGGCCATCACCGCGCCGTCGCCGAGCGGCTGGTCGAGGTGGCAGTGGGCGTCGATGCCGCCGGGCATCACCCAGAGCCCCTGGGCGTCGATGATCTCGTCGGCCTCACCCAGTTCCTGGCCCAGGGCGATGATGCACCCGCCCTTGATGCCGATGTCGGCCGTGTAGCGGTCAGCCGCGGTGATCAGCTGGCCGTTCTTGATGATGGTGTCGAAGCGTGACATGTCGCGTGCCTCGTCTGAAGTGTCGGAATGAGCCGGCGCAGAGGCCGACCGGAGCGAATCAGGAATCCTTCCACGGTCCTCGATCGTGATGGGCTTATCCGGCGGCAAGCTTCGCGAGAGCGCTGTAAACCCTTCCCTGGGCGCTACTTTTGCCATCCATGGCAAAAGACCCTCGCGTCGCCTTGCCCCCGGCGCCCGTCAACGTCGAGCGTTAGGAAAGGCCAAAATGGCCATCGGGCATGTCCTAGCCCATGGCCTCGGGCAGCCACAGCACCAGGCCCGGCCAGATGATGATCAGCGCCACGAAGGCCAGCATGATGGCGAGGAACGGCAGGCTGCCGATCATCACGTCGGAGATCGAGCCGCGTCCGCGCACGCCCTGCACCACGTAGAGGTTCATGCCGATGGGCGGGGTGATCAGCGAGATCTCCATCATGATCACCAGGAAGATGCCGAACCACACCGGGTCGAAGCCGAACTGCACCACCATCGGCACCACGATGGGCACGGTGGCGATCATCATCGACAGCGTCTCGAGGAAGCAGCCCAGCACCAGGTAGAAGATCACCAGCGCGAGGATCAGCCCCAGCGGCGAGAGCCCCAGGTCGGCGACCCACTGGGTCAGGGTATGGGGGATGCCGAGGATGCCGACGATGTAGTTGAGGAAGAAGGCCGCCACGATGATCAGCATGATCATCGCCGTGGTCCGCGCCATCGACAGGAAGCACTCGTGGAGCATGGTGAGCGTCAGCTTGCGATTGATCGCGGCCAGCAGCAGCGCGGCGACCACGCCGAGCGCCGCGGCCTCGGTGGGCGTGGCCCAGCCGCTGTAGATGCTGCCGATGACGATGGCGAAGACGAAGGCCGGCGGCAGCAGGTCCACCAGCGAGGCCAGGCGCGCACGCAGCGCCACCCTGGGCTCGCGCTCGCCGGCCACTTCGGGGCGCAGCAGGCTGAAGGCCATGATCGCCAGCATGAAGGCCCCGGCCAGCGCCAGCCCCGGCAGGATGCCGGCGATGAACAGCTTGCCGATGGAGGTGTTGGTGATCGCGCCGTAGATGATCATGTTGATGCTGGGCGGGATCAGGATGCCCAGCGTTGCCCCGGCGGCCAGGGTACCCAGCGCCAGGCGCTCGCTGTAGCCCCGCTCGGCGAAGGCCGGCAGCGCCACGGTGCCGATGGTAGCGGCGGTGGCGACCGACGAGCCGGACATGGCGGCGAACACCGAGGAGGCGCCGATGTTGGTGTGCAGGAGCCCGCCGGGCATGCGGTTGAGCCACACCGAGAGCGCGCTGTACATCCGCTCGGTGATGCCGCTGCGCAGCAGCAGCTCGCCGAGCAGAATAAACAGCGGGATGGCGGTGAGGATGAAGTCGTTGAGGGTACCCCACAGGGTGTCGCCGAAGGAGTAGAGCAGCGGCGTACCCAGGTACATCAGGGTACCCAGGGCGGCGACCGAGAAGATCGCCACCGCCACGTGGATACCGGCCGCCATCATGCCGAGCATGATGCCGAAACCGATCAGGACCTCGAATGCACCGATCATGTCGCGTCTCCTCCCTGGGTGGCGGGGGTGGCGGTGTTGGACACGCTGCCGCCATAGTCCTGCTGGGCCTCGTCCAGCTCATCCTGGGCGCTGCGCGGACCGTAATCCCGGTTGAGCGCACGCACACGACCGGTGACCAGCTGCGCCAGGGCGTGCAGGGCCAGCAGGCTGGTGAGCAGGGCGAAGACCCCCAGGCCGATCACCCACAGGCTCTGGGGAATCCACAGCGGGGTCTGCAGCGGGGTGCTGGCCAGGCTGCCGAACTCCAGGGTCTCGTGGAGGGTCTCGATCGCCCGCCACAGCATGAACAGCGAGAAGGCGGCGAGCATCAGCATCGCCGCGGCGTTGAGCGGCGCCTGCAGCACGGCCGGCAGCCGCGCCATCAGCACGTCGACCCGGGTGTGGGCACGGTGCAGCAGGGCGTAGGCGAAACTGAACGAGACGCCGATCGCCAGCACGTAGCCGCCGATCTCGTCGACGCCCTGCAGGGAGAAGTTGAAGAGCTTGCGCGCGATCACCTCGAAGGTGATCAACAGTGACAGGCCCAGCGCGGCGTAGCCGGCGGCCACGGCGGCGCCGTGGGCCAGGCTGCGGGCGAGCCAGTAGGGATTCCGGGGTAGCATCGGGCACCTCCAGGGGCGCCCCGGCCGCGGCCGGGGCGCGGGTTGACGACGCTTACTGGATGCTCAGGCCGGAGGCCTCACCCACGGTGCGATTCCAGACCGCGGCGCAGTCGTCGTACTGCTTGCTGCAGGTCTCGGCCCACACCGGCAGCACCGCCTCGCTGGTGATCTGCTCGACGAGCTCGCGAGAGCTCGGATCGATCTCCACCAGGTCCATGTCGTAGGCCTCGTGGTTGGTGCAGCTCTCCTGGCCGGTGTTGCAGGCGATGGCGTCATCGTTGACGTCGGAGGCCAGCCCCCACATCTGTTCTTCCAGACGCGCGAAGGCCTCGGTGAGTTCACGCTGCTGCTCCTCGCTGAAGCCGTTCCAGGTGTCGAGGTTCATGAAGTGACCCTGCACCGAGTAGGCCAGCGGCAGCGGCACGAAGGTGTCGGTGACCTCCGGCCACTTGCCGTTATTACCGGCGGAGGGCGCGGTCACGCCGCAGTCGGCCACGCCGCGCTGCAGGGCCAGGTAGACCTCGCTGAACTGCAGCGTCACCGGGATGGCGCCAAGGCCTTCCACCAGGCGTGACATGGAGGGGGTGAAGACGCGCACCTTCTTGCCGGCGAGGTCCTCGACGCCGTCGATGTCGCCGTTGCAGAACATCATCTGCGGGCCGAAGGGCCACAGCGTCATCAGCTTGGCATTGAAGCGCTCCTGCAGGCGCGCATCGAACGCCTCACGCACCGCATCGACCGCCTCGCCCTGGGCATCCAGGCTCGGCGACACGCCGGCCAGGTCGATGCCCTCGAAGAACGGCTCGTCCCGGGAGGCCATGCCGATCTGCACCGACATCACGTCGAAGGCGCCGGAGCGGATCAGGCGCAGGGCATCGGCCGCCTCGACGCCGATGGCGTCCATGGGGTTGTAGACGACCGCCAGGTCGTCCCGAGCATTCAGCTCGTTGAAGAAGGGCCGCTCGACCTGCTCGACGTGCAGCTTGTTGCCGGAGAAATTGCCCACGGTTCGCAGCATGGTCTCGGCCTGGGCCAGGCCGCCGATCAGCAGGCCGCCGGCCATCGATACGCCGAGTGCGATCTGTTTGGGGGTCATGGTTGGCATCGGGTCACCTCGTGATTGGGATTATTGGTGGTGGTCTTGCCGTTGATGTCGGGGAGCGTTGCCGAACTCAGGCCGTCAGGCGCGGATCCTGGAACAGCCCTCCCCAGCCTGTGATGCGAGCGGGATCGATCCCGGCCAGGGCCAGCGTCTTCCACACGGTGACGCTGACCGAGTCGTAGATGGGAATGCCGAGCTCGCGCTCGAGCTCGGGCACGATGCCGGCGCCACGCAGGTTGGTGCAGAGGATGGTGATGGCCTGAGGGTTCGCCTTGGCCACCTCGCGCACCATCTCGGCCAGGGTGGCCTCGTCATACTCGGAGAAGGAGAAGTTGCCGCGATCGTTGAGGTGGCGCTCGGCGACCACCTCGATCCCCTCGGATCGATAGTTGGCGACGATCGCCTCCTGAATGCCGTCGAGATAGGGCGTCACCAGCCCGAGCCGGGTCACCCCGGTGCGCTCGAGCGCCTCGTTGAGCGCCAGCACGCTGGTGGTCGCCGGCGCGCCGGTCACCTCGGTGATGGCGGCGCACAGCCGGCGGTCGGCCTCGAAGCCCAGCCAGCTCGCCGAGGTGCCGTTCCAGGCGATGACGTCCATGCGGGCGTCGTTGAGCAGGCCGGCGGCCTCGAGCAGCGGGGCCGGGTCGAACTGCGCCAGCGCCTGGTCGCTCAGGGAGATCTCCTTGACCGTGAAGCGCTGGAAGTGGGCGGTCACCTCGGGCATCAGCTCGCCGAGCAGGGCCGCGGTATAGGGCTCCAGCACGGTATTCGAGGAGGGAGTGAGCATCCCGATCAGGGTGCGTGACATGGGCAGGATCCTTGTTCTTGTCGGCGTTCGTGTTGGCGTTGTTATTGGACGCGCTTATCGGGCTTCTGGCGTGCTCTGAATTTTGAATTCAAAATATATTATGCAAAGACTCGCACAAGATCCAGATTTTGCAAGTACACTTTTCGGCAACCGGCGACGCGGGTTCGCGTCGCCTCCCAACAGGAGACGTCCATGGACGACACCGCAGATGTGAACGCCCCCGAGGCCCTCGCCGGCTCGGCGCCGCTTCGCCGCCTGTCACTCTACGAGGTGGTGGCGGAGCAGCTTCGCGAGATGGTGCTCGAGGGCGAGCTGTTGCCGGGCAGCCGGATCTCCGAGAAGCGCCTCTGCGAGTCCTTCGAGGTCTCGCGCACCCCGCTGCGCGAGGCCCTCAAGGTGCTCGCCAACGAGGGGCTCGTGGAGCTGTTGCCCAATCGCGGCGCCAAGGTGACCGAGGTGGATCCGCGGGAGGTCGCCGACCTGTTCGAGGTGATGGTGGAGCTGGAAGCGCTCTCCGGGCACCTGCTCGCGCGGCGCGCCGGCGAGGCCGAGATCGCCGAGTTGCGCGCGCTGCACCGGCAGATGCTGGATCACTACCGGCGCCAGGAACGGCCCGAGTATTTCCGCCTCAACCAGCGGATCCACCGCCGATTGGCCGAGATCTCGGGCAATGGCGTGCTGCTCGAGCTCGAGACCGCGCTCAACCTCAAGATCACCCGCGCCCGCTACGCGGCCAACATGAAGCTCGGCCGCTGGGATGAGTCGGCCCGCGAGCACGAGCGCATCCTCGACGCCCTGGAGCGCCGCGACGGCGAGGCCCTGGCCTGCGCCATGCGCGACCACATGCGCAAGACGGGCGACGCGGTGCTCGAGGGCCTGGCATCGCGCTGAGCCCTGCCGGCGCTGGCCGGCCGCTGCCTAGCGCCGGCTGGGCCATCTCCCTCCTCGCCCCTTCGCCCTTTCGATCCATTGCTCCATCGCCCCATCGCCCAGAGGGCCGACTGGAGCCGAGTGCCCTCTCGGCGAGTGATGCGATCGCATGCCCACATGCACCCAGCCGCTTATCTGCTCGGAATTTGTAAAAACACAATCTGATGATTTTATTGAATAAGTAAAAAAACCGTATTCTGTATTTTGAATTTTTAGAAACGCTAGCCTATGGTTTCCCTGAAGCGTCGGCTTGCCCCTGGGCACCCCCCGCTTCCTCCTCAATTGCCGCGAAGGATTTTCGGATGACAACAACAACGCGCACCATTCGTTACACCACCCCCCTGCTGTTGGCCCTGGGCCTCGGCGCGCCGCTGATGGCCGGCGCCGACACCCTGCGCTTCGGTGGCAACTTCACCGACGATCACTCCAGCAGCCGCGCCATGGAGATCTTCCAGGAGCAGCTCGCCGAGCGTACCGACGGCGACCTGACCGCCCAACTGTTCCCCAACATGCAGCTAGGCGGCGCCGGTGAGAACGTCGACCAGGTGAACTCGGGCGCCATCATGGGCACCTGGATCGGCATCTCCTACCTGTCGCGCACCGTGCCCGAGCTCGAGGCGCTGAGCCTGCCCTTCGCCTTCGACAGCCGCGAGGACGCCTTCGCGCTGATCGACGGCGAGGTCGGCGAGCTGCTCGACGAGAAGCTCGCCGAGGCCGGCTTCACGGCACTCGGCTACATGGAGCTCGGCTTCCGCCACGTCACCAACAGCGTCCACCCCCTCGAGACCGTGGAGGACTTCCAGGACCTCAAGATCCGCCTGCAGCCCAACCAGACCCACCTGGACACCTTCCGGGCCATCGGCGCCAACCCGGTCTCCATGGACATCAACGAGGTCTACGGGGCCCTCCAGCAGGGCGTGCTCGACGGCCAGGAGAATCCCTACAGCATCATCAGCACCAAGCGCCTCGACGAGGTGCAGAATTATCTCTCCGATACCGGCCACTTCTACGACTACATCGTGGTGGTCGCCAATCGCGACAAGTTCGAGGGACTGAGCGAGGACGAGCAGCAGGCGGTGAACGAGGCGATGGCCGAGGCGGTGGCCTGGCAGCGCGAGACCGCCGCCGAAGAGGACACGGCGGCCCGCGAGACGCTGATCGAGCGGGGCATGCAGTTCACCCCGATCAGCGACGAGACCCGCAGCGCGCTGCGTGACGCCAGCCAGGGCGTGGTCGATGACCTGCGCGACAAGATCGGCGCGGAGATCGTTGACCGGGTGCTCGAGGAGCTGGGGTCATGACACCCGCCTGGCACCGGCTGGAGGCGCATGCCTCCAGCCCGCTCACCCGCCATTTCCTGCACGGCCTGGCGCTGCTGGATCGCAGCTCCTATTTCGCCATCCTGCTGGCCATGACGCTGATGACCGTGCTGGTCTCGTCCCAGGTGTTCGCCCGCTACGTGCTCGGCACCTCCATCGACTCCGCCGATGAGCTGTCGCGCCTGTGCTTCGTGTGGGCGATCTTCCTGGCCATTCCCCACGGCATCAAGGTCGGCATCCACGTCGGCATCGACGCCCTGGTGAGCCTGCTGCCGAAGAGCGTGCGGGACTCGCTGGCGCGCCTGATGGCGCTGGTCGGCGCCGTGCTGATGGCGGTGCTGGCCTGGATCAGCCTCGGCGCGGTGGCCGACAAGTGGCAGGAGATGATGCCGACCCTGCCGATCACCGCCGCCGTCTTCTACATCGCCGTGCTGGTCTGTGCCGTCCACTGCTGCCTGCACCTGATCGCCCAGGCCTGCCGGCTGGAGCCGCTGCAAAGCGCCCCGCCGGAGCGTCAAGGAGGGATCGCCTCATGACCCCCGCCATCATCTTCACCTTCCTGGGCTTCGCCCTGCTGCGCATGCCGCTGGCCTTCGCCCTGGGCCTGGCCTCGCTGGTCGGCCTCTACGTCGGCGGCATGGACTTCTCGGTGATGCCCCAGCGCATGATGCACTCGGTCAACAGCTTCCCGCTGATGGCCATCCCGCTGTTCATGCTGGCCGGCGAGCTGATGGTTGCCGCCGGCATCCTGCAGCGCCTGGTCGACTTCGCCAACTCGCTGATCGGTCGCGTCCACGGCGGCCTGGCCCACGTCGCCATCGTCGCCGGCATGGTGCTGGCTGCGGTCAGCGGCGCCGCGGTGGCCAGCGCCAGTGCGCTGGGCAGCTCGCTGGTGCCCTCCATGCGCCAGCAGTACGACACCGGCTACAGCAGCGCCGTGGTGGCCTCGGCCGCCAACCTGGGCGCCATCATCCCGCCCAGCAACGCCATGATCATCTACGCCCTGATGGCCGGCTCCTCGGTCTCGGTGGGCGGGCTGTTTATGGCAGGAGTCATACCCGGTGTGATTCTTGCTGTGGGCTTTATGGGCCTGGCGAGCTTCCTGTCGATGCGCCGCGGCTATCCGCTGGTCGGCGGCGTGGTGGGGCTGCGCCACGTGCTGGTGCAGACCTGGCGCGCGCTGCCGATCCTGCTGATGCCCATCGTGGTGGTCGGCGGCATCGTCGCCGGCGCCTTCACCCCCACCGAGGGGGCCGCCATCGCCGTGGTCTATGCGCTGCTGATCGGCTTCTTCGTGACTCGCCAGCTGCGCCTCTCGGACCTGCCCAAGGCGATGTTCAACGCCGCGGTGACCGCCGCCATGGTCGGCGCGCTGATCGCCTTCGCCTCGACGATGACCTTCGCCTTCACCATCGACCTGATCCCGATGCAGCTCACCAACTGGATCCAGGGACTCACCGACGACCCGCTGATGTTCCTGCTGCTGGTCATGGCGCTGCTGATCGGCGTGGGCATGTTCATCGAGTCCAACGCCGCCTACATCATGCTGGTCCCGCTGCTGGCCCCCATCGCCCTGGCCTACGGCGTCGACCCGCTGCTGTTCGGCTTCCTGTTCGTGATGAACCTGGTGGTCGGCATGATGACGCCGCCGGTGGGCGTGCTGCTGTTCGTGATGTGCGGCATCTCCAACCTCAGCCTCAACGAGCTGATGAAGAGTGCCTGGCCGTTCATCCTCTTCCAGTACGCCGTGCTGATCGCCTGCATCGCCTTCCCCGGCATCGTCACCTGGCTGCCCCGCACCCTGGGCTACTGACGAACACCCGACCATAACGAGAACGCCGCGCCGCCTACCCTCACGGGCGGGTTGCGAGGGATCCTGCGCCCAGGGCGCGGCATCGACACCCGAACACGAGAGCACGCCATGAAACTTTTGGTCATCAACCCCAACATCTCCACCGACGTGACCCGCCTGATCGAGGCCGAGGCGCGGCGCAGCACCCGCCCCGGCACCGAGCTGACCATGGCCACCGCGCCCTTCGGCGTGGCCTACATCGAGACCCGGGCCGAGTCCCAGGTCGGCGGCTACGCGGCCATGCAAGTCGCCGCCGAGGCCCATGCCGACCACGACGCCGTAGTGGTCGCCGCCTTCGGCGACCCCGGGCTTGCCGCGCTGCGCGAGATCCTGCCGATCCCGGTGGTCGGCATGACTGAGGCCGCCCTGGTCACTGCCTGCCAGCAGGGCAGCCGCTTCTCGGTGATCGCCATCTCCCAGCGCATCCAGGCCTGGTACCGTGAGACCATCGCGGGCTACGGCTTCGCCGACCGGCTGGCCAGCATCCGCGCCCTGGACGAGCCGCTGGCCCACATCGGCCGCGTCCAGGAGGATCAGGGCGATCGCCTGGTGGCGCTGGCCGAGCGGGCGGTGGCCGACGACGGCGCCGACGTGCTGATACTCGCCGGCGCGCCGCTGGCGGGGCTCGCCCGCACGGTGGCGCATCGCCTGCCGGTGCCGGCACTGGACGGGGTGACCTGCGCCCTGCACCAGGCCCAGGCGATGATCGACCTGGCCCCCACCGCGCCCCGCGGCGGAAGCTTCGCCGTGCCGCCCAGCAAGGACTGCCTGGGCCTGGGCGAGGCCCTCTCGCGACTGGTCGGCCGCCAGCCGCTGGCCACCACGCAGGCCTGAGCACGTGCGGAGCAGGCCGCCGGGACCCCCCCGGCGGCCTTCCCGCCCCGCCGTGACGCACCCTATACTGAGCACATTCGCCCGACGGGCTTCTTCCTGCTCACCGCTCCTGCCCCTCCAAGGAGGCCCTGCCCATGACCATGGACAGCGATGCCGTCCCCGCACCCGACATCGCCGACTCGCCGCCCGGCCGACGCCGCATCCAGACCACCTCGCTGGCCCAGGAGGCCTACGAGGTGCTGCAGCGCATGATCGTGCGCGGTGAGCTGGCCCCCGGCGAGCGCATCGCCGAGCCGGCGCTCTGCGAGCAGCTGGGCATCTCCCGCACGCCGCTGCGCGAGGCGCTGCGCATGCTGGCAAGCGACGGCCTGATCGCCACGCGGCGCAACCGTAATGCCGTGGTCACGCGGATCGACCCCCGCGAGCTCGAGCACCTGTTCGAGGTCGAGGCCGGCATCGAGAGCCTCGCCGTGAGCCTGGCCGCCGAGCGCATGACCAACACCGAGCTCAAGCAGCTGGAGGCCCTGCAGGAGCGCCTGGAGAAGCTCCACGAGAAGGGCGACCGGGACGGCTACTTCGCGCTCAACCAGCGGATCCATGCCCTGCTGGTGGCCGGCGCCAAGAACCCGGTGCTGGAGGAGACCCACCGACGGCTGCTCGGCCGCCTGGAGCGTGCCCGCTACCTGGCGCTGGAGCGCATCGGCCGCTGGCAGGAGTCCACCGACGAGCACCGCGCCATCCTCGAGGCCCTGAAGGCTCGCGACGGCGAGCGGGCGCGGCGCCTGCTCGCCGATCACGTCCAGCACACCGGCGAGTCGATCACCCAGATCAATCGCGACTGACGCCTCACCTCTTCCACAACCCTCCCCCACAGCGACGACACCCGCCTGTTGGCGGGTGTCGTCGTGTCGCGCAGTCGTGGCCTCAGCCTCAGCGGCGCTGGCTATAGGGCAGCGCCATATGCCGGTTGACGTCCTTGTAGAGCAGGTAGCGGAAGGGCCCCGGGCCGCCCGCGTAGCAGGCCTGCGGGCAGAAGGCGCGCAGCCACATGTAGTCGCCGGCCTCGACCTCGACCCACTGCTGGTTGAGGTGGTAGACCGCCTTGCCCTCGAGCACGTAGAGGCCGTGCTCCATGACGTGGGTCTCGTCGAAGGGGATCACGCCGCCGGGCTGGAAGGTGACGATGGTCACGTGCATGTCGTGGCGCAGGTCGTCCGGGTCGACGAAGCGGGTGGTGGCCCATACCTCGTTGCAGTCCGGCATCACCGTCGGCGCGATGTCGTTCTCGTTGACCACGAAGGCCTCGGGCACGTCGATGCCGTCGACGTACTCGTAGGCCTTGCGGATCCAATGGAAGCGCACCGGGGCGTCGGCCTCGTTGCGCAGCTGCCAGTCGCTGCCGGGCGGCAGGAAGGCGTAGCCGCCGGGCACCATGCGGTGCTTTTCGCCTTTGAGGGTCAGCGTCATCTCGCCGTCCACCACGAACAGTACACCCTCGGCACCGGCGTCGGTCTCGGGACGCTCGCTGCCGCCGCCCGGGGAGACCTCCATGATGTACTGGGAGAAGGTCTCGGCGAAGCCGGAGAGCGGACGCGACAGCACCCACAGCCGGGTGTTCTCCCAGTGCGGCAGCTTGCTGGTGACGATGTCGCGATACACGCCCTTGGGGATGACCGCGAAGGCCTCGGTGAACATGGCGCGGTCGGTGGTCATCACCTTCTGGCTCGGGTGGCCGCCCTGGGGGGCATAGTACTGGTGAGAGGACTGACGCGGCTGACTCATGAAGTGGACTCCTGTTCGCTACTGGTCGGCGCGACGGCCTCGCCTTGCGGCAGGGTCACGCGGATGTCGATGGGGTACTCGTCGCAGTTGTTGCCCTCGCCGCCGCGATCGACCACCAGGAACTCGCCCTCGCGCTCGAGCACCGACTGGATGGCGTGCCAGGTACCGGCACGGTAGTTGACGCCCTGACGGCCGTCGGTCACGAAGGCGCGCACCGCGGCGGGCTCGATGGCCTCGCCGGGCGGCGCCACCACCACGATGAAGCGCTCCTCGTGCATCGGCACGAAGGCCTGGCTGCCCTGGGGATGACGCTCGAGGAACGGCAGCTCGAGGGGCGCCTCGACCGGCTGGCTGACGAAGATGCTGATCAGCGTGTGGGCCTGCTCGCCGAGGGTCTCGACCCGGGCCAGGTCGTGGTAGCGCCGGGTGCGGCCGGCGTTGATGTGAAAGTAGTCGGACGTGCGCGTATCGATCACGTCGCCAAAGGGCGCGAAGGCCTCCGGGGTGAGGGGCTGGGCCTCGAGTTCAAGCATGACGGCTCCTGAAGAATGCAGGCCGGGGCGGGCGGCGAACCGCCTGCCCCGGCGCGGTGTATGACGCCGACTCAGGGCGCCGGGTGGTGATCGGCCCAGTGGCGGGCGATGTCCACGCGGCGGGTGACCCAGACGCGATCGTGGGCCTCGATGTGGTCGAGGAAGCGCTGCAGGGCGCGGAAGCGTCCGGGACGGCCGAGCAGCCGGCAGTGCATGCCCACGGAAAGCATCTTCGGGGTGTCCTCACCCTCGGCATAGAGCACGTCGAAGGCATCACGCAGGTAGGTGAAGAAGTGATCCGCGGTGTTGAACCCCTGGGGGGCGGCGAAGCGCATGTCGTTGGTGTCCAGGGTGTAGGGCACCACCAGGTGACTACGCTCCTGGCCCTGGCTGTCCGCCTCGCGGGTCCAGAACGGCAGGTCGTCGCCGTAGTAGTCGCTGTCGTAGAGGAAGTTGCCCTCGTCGAGCACCAGCCGGCGCGTGTTGGGGCTGTCGCGGCCGGTGTACCAGCCCAGCGGCTTCTCGCCGTACAGCGACTGGAAGATCTCGATCGCCTTGCGCATGTGCTCGCGCTCGAGCTCTTCCGGGACGTTCTGGTAGTGGATCCAGCGATAGCCGTGGCAGGCGATCTCGTGCCCCAGCTCCTTGAAGGCGTGGGCCACCTCGGGGTTGCGCTCCAGCGCCATGGCCACGCCGAACACGGTCAGCGGCAGGCCGCGACGCTCGAACTCGCGCAGGATCCGCCACACGCCCGTGCGGGAACCGTACTCGTAGATCGACTCCATGCTCAGATGGCGATCGGGGAAGGAGGGTGCGCCGATGATCTCGGAGAGGAACTGCTCGGAGCCCTCGTCGCCATGCAGCACGCAGTTCTCGCCGCCCTCTTCGTAATTGAGCACGAACTGCACGGCGATGCGCGCCTTGCCGGGCCAGTTGGCCTGGGGCGGCGTGCGGCCATAGCCGATCAGGTCACGCGGATAGTCGCCTCGGATCGGTGAGGTCATGGCGTAGCTTCCTTCTTGTTAGAGGCCGGGTGTTAGGGCCGATTGTTAGGGGCTGGCTCGATGGCACATGGCGGCCATTTTGAGCAACACTAAATGTATACAATAAAAGGATAGGGTGTGCCCATTATAGTTGCAAGATCCCCACCTTCAGTCGGCGGTCAGCCGCATCAGCGCCAGGCTCTGGGCCAGGCCGGCGTCCAGGGAGTCGATCAGCCGGGTCCCGGGGGGCGCGGAGAGCTCCGCGGCCAGGCCGACAAAGGCGGCGCCGCCAACGATGATCGCGTCGGGCGATAGCCGCGCCTGCTGATCGTCGACGGCCGCCTGGACCCGCTCGCGGGCGGCATCGCGCTCGGCCGGCAGGGACAGGTCGCCGATCTCCACCGGCGTGATGCCCAGGCAGTGGCGAGCGGCGCCCAGGTCGTGCAGCACGTCCTCGATCATCCGCGGCCAGCGGTGCCCCGGCGTCACGATCGCGAAGCGCGCGCCGAGCTGCAGCGCCGAGAGCACCGAGGCCTCGAGCAGGCCAACCACCGGCACCGAACTGATCTCGCGCACCGCCGCCAACCCCGGCTCGCCGAAGCAGGCCAGCAGCACGGCCTCGTACTCCTGCGCGGCACGCGCCTCGAGGCTCGCCACCACGGCGGCGCCGGCCAGGGCACAGTCGCGCCGCGAGCCGATGTAGGCCACCCCCTGCTCGGCCGTCTCGGCATCCACCTCGACCGCCTCGCCGAGAAACGCCCTGGCCCGGGTGGCCATGGCGGCGGTCATGGCGGCATTGGTGTTGCCGTTGAGCATCAGCAGGCGCATCGCGTCTCCTCCGGTAAAGCTGAGGCGCGTCCCTCAGAATCCGTTTTTGTATACAAGAAATCAACCCCCCGACCGAGAGGTAAGTGCCCCCCTCGTCTCACGACACGCTGCCCGCCTCAGCGTCTCGCTCGGCAATAGCCGACCCTGACAGGAGCCGGTGGCAGGAGCGGCGAATCGTCATCACCATCATTGTATTCATTACACAATTAAAAATGTATGCATTTTGGCAGACAAGGTATAGACACTTAATTGTATACACAGAATGAGGTCACGAAATTTTCTCTAACTATTATTTATACCACTGATTTTAATGGGTTTATTGGACACACCTGCCACCCGGTTCGGACTTGATTTGCCGATCTCGCCGTCCTATTTTGTGTACAAGAAACAAATTCCTTGTTCACAAGAATAACGACACAGCGAGAGACCCCATGCAGATTCGCGTCATCAACCCCAACACCACCCGCGGCATGACCGACACCATCGGTAGCGCCGCCCAGGGCATCGCCGCCCCCGGCACCGTTATCACCTCCACCCAGCCGGCCCACGGGCCGGTCTCCATCGAGAGTCACTTCGACGAGGCCATCAGCGCCGTCGGCGTGCTCGAAGAAGTGATGGCCGGCGAGCGCGACGGCGTGGATGCCTATATCATCGCCTGCTTCGGCGATCCGGGCCTGCTGGCCGCCCGCGAGCTGACCCGGGCCCCGGTGATCGGCATCGCCGAGGCGGCCTTCCACATGGCCACGCTGATCAGCACCCGCTTCTCGGTGGTCACCACCCTGGGCCGCACCGGCATCATCGCCGAGCACCTGCTCGAGCAGTACGGCTTCAGCCATCACTGCCGGCGGGTCCGCGCCGCCGAGATCCCGGTGCTCGACCTGGAAGACGACGGCGACGCCGCGCTCACCCGCATCATCGAAGAGGGCCGCCGCGCCCGGGACGAGGATGGTATCGGCGCCATCGTGCTGGGCTGCGGCGGCATGGCCGACCTCACCGACGAAATCAGCGAGGCCGTCGGCCTGCCGGTGGTCGAGGGCGTGACCGCGGCGGTCAAGCTGACCGAGGCGCTGGTCGGCCTGGGACTCGGCACCAGCAAGGTGGGCGATCTCGCCTTCCCGCGCGCCAAGGCATTCACCGGGCGCTTCGAGCACCTGTCCCACGGCGCCGGCCTGCGCTGACGCCGACGCTTGCATCGCCGGTCCCGCCGGTAGCGCACCGCAAGCGCCCCGGCCCCCGAGCGGGTCGGACAACAACCACAACGACTGCAGCATCTTGCGAGGAGAGCACCATGACACTCTCGACTTCCCGCGCCGCCCCCGGCGATGATACCCGGGTGACCCACGACGCTTCCCACGACACCAAGGCCGCCGGCAGCGAATCGCTGGCCCCCCAGAAGACCCGCATCATGGGGCGCACCTCCTACCTGCTGGCCTGGTTCGGCGGCTGCGTCTCGATCGGCACCTTCACCATGGGCTCCAGCGTGGTCGGCACGCTGAACCTGCTGCAGGCGACCCTGGCGATCGCCATCGGCTGCTTCGTGATCGGCATCGCCCTGGCCCTGAACGGCGCCGCCGGCTACAAGTACGGCATCCCCTTCATGGTCCAGGCGCGCAGCGCCTTCGGCTTCGCCGGCACCCGCCTGCCGGGGCTGGTGCGCGCCGTGCCCGCCATCGTCTGGTACGGCTTCCAGAGCTGGATCGGCGCCGGCGCGCTGAACATGGTCTCGGCGACCCTGTTCGGCTTCGACAACCTGATATTTTTCTTCATCACCTTCCAGTTCCTGCAGATCGCCCTCTCGGTGCTGGGCTTCCAGGGCATCAAGTGGCTGGAGAACATCGGCAGCGCCTTCATCCTGGCCTCGCTGGTCTACATGTTCTATAGCACCGTGCAGCGCTACGGCGACGAGCTCTCGGCCAGCATGCTGACCATGGAAGGCTCCTGGGGGATGCCCTTCTGGGGCGCCACCATGCTGTTCCTGGGCATCTACAGCACCATGATGCTCAACGTCAGCGACTACTCCCGCGAGCACAAGGAAGGCAGCGGCCCGGGCCTGCTGACCACCCTCTACGCCATGTCGATCCTGCCCTGCACCCTGTTCATGGGCCTGATCGGCTACATGGTCTCCGAGGCCACCGGCGTCGCCGACCCGGTCCAGGTGTTCGCCAACGCCGTGGACAACACCCCGCTGCTGATGACCACCCTGCTGTTCATCGCCTTCGCCCAGGTGACCACCAACGTGCTCAACAACGTGGTGCCGCCGACCTACGTGCTGATGGACGCCTTCAAGCTGAAGTTCCGCACCGCCACCGTGATCGTCGGCCTGCTGGCCTTCGCGACCTTCCCCTGGGAGCTGGTGCAGCCGGACTCCGCCGACGGCCTGCAGCTGTTCGTGCAGACCTACTCCGCCTTCCTCGGTCCGATCTTCGCCATCCTGGTGGTCGACTACTACCTGGTGCGCCGCCGCACCCTGGACCTCGGCAAGCTCTACGACGAGCAGGGGCCCTACCGCGGCGTCAACCCCGCGGCCCTGATCGCCACCGTGGTGGGCATCTTCGCCGCCCTCTCCTTCTCCTCCGTTTCCTGGTACGCCAGCCTGATTCCGGCCGGCCTCACCTACTACCTGCTGATGAAACACTGGGCCCCCTGCCAGCGCTTCTGCAGCTGATCGATACGGAATTTTGTAACCCCGGGGCGTCGTATAGGGCGCTCCTCTCCGACGGGTAGCGACATTCCCGTCGGTGTTTACCCCGAAAATAACGACAACGAACGGAGTACTTCCATCATGCGCAAGCATCCCCTTCCCATCTCGGGCCTCAAGCTGGCCGCCTATGGCCTGCTGGGCGCCTGCCTTTGCGCCGTCTTCACACCGGCGGTGAGTGCCACGAATGCCTCCGACCCCGACCGCGCCATCGTGCTGATCAACCCCAACTCAAATGCCGATGCCACCCGCTCGATGGCCGAGCTAGCCCGGCTAGAGACCGAGGGCGTGGCGACTGTCGTCGAACGTAGCAACACCGGTGCCCCGGCACTGCTGACCACGCCCCAGGATATGGTGGACGCCACGCCAGGCGTCGTTGCCATCGGCGTCGAGGCAGCCCGGGACGAACGGGTAGCTGCCATTATCGTCTCGGCCTTCAGCGACCCCGGTCTCGAGGAGCTCAGAGCCGAAGTCGACCTCCCCGTCTTCGGTATTGGCGAGGAGGTGTTTCACGAGGCGGCACGCGATGGTCGCGAATTCGGCATCGTTACCGTGACCCCTGACGAGGCGCTTATCGAATCATTCCGGCAAAAGGCCGCATCCCTCGGCTATGAGCACCTCTATCGTGGTGTCAGGGTCACTCCGGGCGATCCCACCGAGCTGGTGCAGTCACCTGACGCTCTCGATGCCGCTCTGGCGGAGGCGGTGCAGGAATCCATCCAGGAGGATGGCGCCCAGGCCGTGATCATGGGTGGTGGCCCGCTTTCGGCCTCCGCCCTGCGGCTGCAGCATCGCTTCGATGTCCCGCTGGTGGTCGCCGTCAATGCCGCGGCTCGGGCAGCGGTCGAGGCAATACGGAGTGAAGATTAACTGACCCCGATAACGCGATGGAACAATATTATGATCAGTGCGACGCCCTCTGCCGTGACGGACCGAGAGTTGGAGATTATTCATCGCCGCGCTGTTCTCGATCTCCTCGGTGTGGGTGCCGGCCCTGGAAGCGCTGGGCGGCTATGCCTGGCTGATCGGGGCGGCCCTGGGCGGCGCCTTCTACTTCCTGCTGATGCATACCCAGCGAGAGCCGATCGCCGCTCACTCCTGAGCCCGTCGTAGCGGGTCCCGCCCTTCCCGGCCCCACAACGCGACGCGCCCCGTGCCAGTGGCACGGGGCGCGTCGTCGTTCGGGCGCGGCGAGAAGAAGCGTCAGCCGGAGAATATCTCGAACAGGTCCGGCGCCTCGTCCTCCTCGACGTGGATCGACAGCGAGGCCTCGATGGCCTTCAGGTGCCGGCCCATGAAGGCCTCGGCACGCTCGCCGTTGCCGGCCTCGAGATAGCCGATCAGGTCGTCGTGGTCGTGGGACTCGCAGCCCAGGTGGCCGGCGTTGCCGTAGACGGCGAGGATCAGCGAGGAGCGCGAGCAGAGCCCCTCGACGAAGCCGGCCAGGGTGGCGTTGCCCGAGATGCTCGCCAGGCGCGTATGGAAATCCGCCGAAAGCCGGATCGCCGTGCTCTGCTCGCCGGCTCTCAGGGCCTGGCGCTCGCGCATGGCCATGTCACGCAGCGCGATCGCATCCTCGTCGGTGATGCGCCTGGCGATCTCGGGCATCAGGCCGCACTCGACCATCAGCCGCGCATCGAAGACGTCCTTGGCCTCGTCGGCGGTAGGCCGCGTCACGCTGGCCCCGCGGCGCGGCGTCAGGGTCACCAGGTGTTCCAAGGCCAGGCGCTGGAGGATCTTGCGAATCCCGGTGCGGCTGACACCGAACACCTCGGCCAGGGCGTCCTCGCGAAGGCGCGCCCCGGGCTTGAGGCGATGCTCGATGATCGCATCGCTGATCGACTGATAGATCGCCTCGTGACGCTTGGTGCCGTCGCCGTTCTTGCCGGAGCGACCGCCGCCGTCGCTGGACTTGCCCTCGGCAACGAACTGACGCTGGTTCATGGACGCTACGCCTCCGTGAAAAACCCGATATTCCAGCCATTGTATACGCTTTTCGGTCCCCAACACGACAGCCGCCCGCCAAAATGGCGGGCGGCTGTCAACGTCGGAATGGCGCGACCTCAGCTCACGGGGTCCAGGCGGCCACCTCGGCACGCTCCGCATCGGTCATCTGGGTGATGTTGCCCAGCGGCATGTAGCCGCTCGCCACCACCTGCCGGACCTGATCGATCTGGCGCAGCAGCTGCTCCTCGGTCTCGAGGATCACCCCGGCCGGTGCCGCGGCGAAGCCGGCATGCTCGGGCGCCTGGGCGTGACAGCTCACGCAGCGCTGCTCGATGATCTCGTGCACCTCGCTGAGCGAGCTCGATGCGGCCAGCACCCGCTCCTCGTCGTTCACCGAGGAGGATACTGAGTGAGCGGCGGCCACGTTGTCGTTGCCGGTCGGTGCACCGACCCAGATCGCCACCAGGATCAGCGCGACGCCCGCGGCCGGATAGGCCGGCTGGATCGAGCCCGCGTGCATCAGCACGAAGAACTGGCGGATCAGCGCGCCGGCGAAGATGAACAGCGCCATGATCACCCAGGAGAGCTCATGGGTGTAGGTGAAGGAGTAGTGGTTGCTGAGCATCAGCAGCACTACCGGCAGCGTGAAGTAGGTGTTGTGAACCGAACGCTGCTTACCGCGCTTGCCGTCGATCGGGTTCGGGGTCTCGCCGGCCTTCATCGCCTTCACCATGCGGCGCTGGCCCGGGATGATCCAGAAGAAGACGTTGGCCGACATGGCGGTGGCCATCACCGCACCGGTGAGCAGGAAGGCGGCGCGGCCGGCGAAGATCTGGGTGCTCAGGTAGGCGACCACCACCATCATCACCGCCACGGCCAGACTCAGGATGCCGTCGCGTTCCATGTTGGGGCTGATGCGCTTGCACAGCTCGTTGTAGACCACCCAGCCCGACAGCAGGAAGAGCAGCGCCACCGCGTTGGCCTGCCAGCCGGTCAGCTCGGCGGCCCAGGCCCAGTCGCTGCCCGGGTTGACCAGATAGAAGCCGGGGTTGGTCATGTAGAGCAGCACGAACAGGCCGAAACCGGAGAGCCAGGTGGTATAGGCCTTCCAGAACGACCAGTGCAGATCGGCGGGCAGCTTGGCCGGGGCACTGGCGTACTTCTGGTTGTGGTAGAAGCCGCCGCCGTGCACGGCCCACATCTCGCCGAATACGCCCTTCTTCTTGTCCTCGTCCGCCTTGGGCGGTCGCAGGCCGTTGTCCAGCATCACGAAGTAGATGGACTCGCCGATCCAAGCGACGGCGGCGATCACATGCAACCACCGTAGCAGGAGGTTGGCAAAGTCCAGTAGATACGCTTGCATGAGTCAGCTCTCGTCTTGTGCGTTGTTAGTCATCGCCCGGGCAGGGGGAGACCCGGGCAGGCGGCGCCGAGTGGGCTCAGCTGCCGCGATAGGTGGAGTAGCTGTAGGGCGATACCAGCAGCGGCACGTGATAGTGCTGGGAGGCGTCGGCGACGCCGAAGCGCAGCGGAATCACGTCGAGAAAGCGCGGGGTGTCGCCGGCCAGGCCCTGGCGATCGAGGTATTCACCGGCGTGGAAGACCAGCTCGTATTCACCCGTCGTGAGGGCCTCGCCCTCCAGGATCGGCGCGTCGCAACGGCCGTCGTCGTTGGTCACGACCTCGCCGATGCGGCTGCGGCTCTCGCCCTCGATGCGATAGACCTCGATGCGAATGCCCTGCCCCGGCCGGCCCTGTGCCGTGTCCAGCACGTGTGTGGTCAAGCGTCCCATGAGTCTCTCCTCTCCGCGATAGCCGGCTCCCATGGCGCGGGTGGCCGGCAAGCAAGTGAATGGTACTGCCGGGCGTCTTCCCCCGGATGGCGATACACACATTTTTAGCTCGAAAGGGAGTACATTTCAAAGCATTTTTTGTATACAGTCTAAGTCTGTCTTGCGAGACACGCATCACCACCCGCAACGGAGGTCACGGCATGAGCGACAACACCCTTTCTCCTCGCCCCAGCGAGCTCGATCAGGCGCGCTTTATCGAGCAGTACGGCGAGATCTACGAACACTCCCCCTGGGTGGCCGAGCTGGCCTGGCAGCAGGGGCTTGGCAGCGAACAGGACACCCCCCATGGCCTCGCCGAGGCCATGGGACGAGTGCTCGCCAGCGCCTCCCCAGAGCGCCAGCTCGAGGTGATCCGCGCCCACCCGGACCTGGCCGGCAAGGCGGCCATCGCCGGGGAGCTCACCGACGACTCCACTCGCGAGCAGGCCGGCGCCGGCCTGGACCAGTGCACGCCCGAGGAGATGGCGCGGTTCGAGCGCCTCAACGCCGCCTACAAGGAGAAGTTTGGCTTCCCCTTCGTGATGGCCGTCAAGGGCAATGACCGCCACGACATCCTGGCCGCCTTCGAGACGCGCCTGGAGAACGATCCGGCCGAGGAGCGCCGCACCGCGGTGGAGCAGATCAACCGCATCGCCCGCTTCCGCCTCGAGGCCCGCCTGGGCTGAATCCCCGGCGAATCGGCGTCCTCGGGGACAGCCGAGATCGCCCCTGCACATGCGAGCTGCCGGCCTGCCGGCAGCTCGCTTTTTTATGCCGGCCCGGCGACCGGCGAGACCGGCCATGACCGCGATGGAAGCCGGCCGACGAGCCGCGAGCGCTCCTGAATGCCCGCGTATCGCCGCGTGTCGCCACCTCTCACCCCGCGACGATGCACCCTCCAGACACGAAGGCGCGGGCACCCGGCCAAGAATCGGCCGGGCGCCCGCGCTCTACTTCCGCTGAGTCGCTCGTCGCGTCGTTACTTCGATGCGCCGGCGGTCTTGGCCGAGTGGCCATTGCCGTCGTCGACGGACTCGCCAGCCGCCGCGGCGGCCGCCTCGGCATCCGCCTTGGCGATCTCCTCGCGCTCTCGGGCCTCGTCAGACAGCGACTTCTTCGGCAGCACGATGTTGAGCACGAAGGCGGTGATCGCCGCCACCACGATGGGCGCGCCGCCGATCACGTTCTGCAGCATCGCCGGGAACTGCTCGATGGCCGACGGCACCGAGGAGATCCCCAGGCTCAGCGCCAGCGCCAGCCCGACGATGGTCATGTTGCGGGCGGAAAGCTCGTCTTTGATCAGCAGCTGGATGCCGGTCATGGTGATCATGCCGAACACCGTGATGGTGGCACCGCCGAGCACCGGATAGGGAATGGTGGTCATGATGGCGCCGAACTTGGGACTGAGCCCTGCCGCGATCATGAACACCCCGGCGATGGCCAGTACCGAGCGGCTGATCACCTTGGTCATGGCCACGATGCCGACGTTCTGGCTGAAGGTGGAGGTCGGCAGGGCGCCGAAGAAGGAGCTCGCCGCGGTGGTCAGGCCGTTGCCCAGCAGGCCACCGGTCAGCTCCTTGGTCTTCAGCTCACGGTTCATGCCCGCCACGCTGGTGGCCGACAGGTCACCGATGGTCTGCACCGAGTTGATCACGCAGATCACCACCATGGAGACGATGGCCGCGGTGTGGAACTCCATCTCGAAAGGCATCACTTCCGGCACGGCGATCCAGCTGGCGTTGGCCACGGCCTCGAAGCTGACCATGCCAAGCGACAGCGACAGCAGGTAGCCGACCAGGATGCCGACGATGATCGCCGAGAGCTTGACCACGCCGCGCCCGAACTGCGAGGCCACCAGCACGGTCAGCAGCGTGACGATGCCCACCATCCAGTTGAGCGGCTCGCCGAAGTTCGGCGCGTTGACGTTGCCGCTGCCGGCCATGTAGCGAATCGAGATGTCATAGAGCGACAGGCCGATCACCAGCACCACGGTGCCCGCGACTACCGGCGGGAACAGATGGCGGATGTACTGGATGAAGTAGCCCACCACCATCATGGTGATGCCGCCGATCAGCTGGGCGCCGAGGATGCCCTCGATACCGAACTGGCCGCCGACCGCGATCAGGGTCGGCACGTAGGCGAAGCCCACGCCGAAGATGGCCGGCAGGCGGGCACCGAACTTCCAGACGCCATAGAGATGGAACAGGGTGCAGATCCCCGAAGCCAGCACGGCGATCTGGATCAGCAGCAGTTTCTCTCCCGGGGTCGCCCCCACCACGCCGGCGATGATGATCGGCGGCGTGATGACGCCGGCAATCATCGCCAGCACGTGCTGCAGAGAGAGCGGCAGGGCCTTCACGAAGGGTGGCCTGCCGTGGAAATCGAAGATCGAGGTGTTCCTGGGATTGGTTGGCATGGTTGAACCACTGCTGTTGTTATGGGGAGGAGAGCGGTAATTGTTGTAGCCAGACAAGCTGCCACAGTGTCGTACGATTTGAAATGCAACTAAATACAAAGTCGTACACAACTGACAGCTCTTAAGGTATACATTTTTCCGCCGTCAGCAGGTCACGATGGCCCTCGGGCCTCGCCTGCGCGGGCTGGCTTAGAGATGCCACTCCAGCTGGAGCATCAGGGCATCGGTATCCACGCCCGGCTTGTTCTGATTGCCGAACTTGTTGCGCCAGTACTCGTAGCCGGCGCCGACCCAGAGGGTGTTCTCCCCCATGCCGCCGAGTTGCCCCACGTCGAGCATCAGCGAGGTGCGCATCAGCTGCTCGGCCGCGGTCTCGGCACCGACGTAGTCGTCGCCCTTCTCGCCGTTGAGGTTGTAGAAGCCCTGAAACTTCATCGGCAGCGCCCCCGCCTCGAACGGCAGGCCCCAGGCCAGGTTGAGCTGGTAGTAGGGATCGAAGCTGATGTCGGTCTCGTTGCCCGGCGATGTGCAGGAGTTTTTGAAATCGAGGCCGCAGTGGTTCCACTCGTAGGAGTAGAAGAGGCTGAGGTCGAGAAAGCCCCTGGGCACATCGAACTTCAGGGTCGGGCCCAGCAGCAGCTGCCGCTTGCGCGGCGCGAAGTTAGTGTTCTTGGTATTGAGATCGAAGCCGCCGCTCAGCGCCACGTCCTTCACCGGCCCGAAGGCGAGCGGCTCATCGAACACCTTGCCGACGTGCAGCTGGTGTCGATAGACCAGATAGGCCTCGGTGGCCCCCTCGTCGCTGTTGCGGGCGGGATCGGCGCTGTCGGACTGCAGCAGGTCGAGGTTGAAGAAGTTCTGGCCCAGCGAATAACCGCTCGCGTGGGTGAGCTGCAGGACGTGCTTGGCGACGTCATCGGAGTTTCCAGGTTCCTGGAACTGGGTGCCGTAGCGATAGCCGATGGAGGTATCGCTCCAGGTGGCGGCCTGAGCCGTGACGGACGCGACGGCGAGACACAGGGCCGCACCCGCGGCCAACGGCGTAGAAGAGCTGAGGGACATGGGAAGCATCTCCGGTTGTTGGTGTTATACCGAGACCGTTCCGTGCCGACGCGAATCCAAAGATGTCGCCATCGGCCGGACAACATGGCCAACATTACCTAACAACTTTGTATACTGGAAATGATTTCCGTTAAATACATAAACGGGACACATCCCTGAGGTAGGGCGGCCGGCCGGCGCCTGCCGATGAGACGGCCGCGGGGGACCATCGCCGTGATCCGAAGGGGCTACTGCCGGGAAGAGGGACCTACACTGAGAGGACACCTGCCTGCCGGGAGCCCGCCATGTTTCGTGATCGCCGCGAGGCGGCCGAGCACCTCATCGACCGCCTCGCCTACCTGAAGACCGAGAACCCGCTGATACTGGCCATCCCCCGCGGCGCCGTGCCCATGGGGCGATGGATGGCCGATGCCCTGCACGGCGAACTGGACGTGGTGCTGGTGCGCAAGGTGGGCGCGCCGGGAAAACCGGAGTACGCCATCGGCGCGGTCGATGAGAACGGCCGCGTGGCACTCGAGCCCGCCGCCGAGCACTATCGTGAGGACGCGGTGAATCGTGAGGTGGAACACCAGCGCGGCCTGATCGAGGAGCGACGCCGGCGCTATACCCCGGTGCGCTCGGCCATCGATCCGGCGGGGCGCATCGTGGTGGTGGTGGACGACGGCAGCGCCACGGGAGCGACCATGGCGGCCGCCCTTACCGCCCTGCGGGACCGCCGCCCGCGGCGGCTGATCGCCGCCCTGGGGGCGGCGCCACCCGAGACCGTGGCACGCCTCGAGTCGCTGGCCGATGAGGTGATCTGCCTGGAGACCTCCCGAGACTTTCGCGCCGTGGGGCAGTTCTTCGCCGACTTCGGCCAGGTGGAGGACGAGGAGGTGATCGCGCTGCTGGGACACGAACGCGACTGAGCCGTGGCGCGGGGGATCCGAGCCGCCGCAACAAAGGCAACGAAAGCGGGCCCCTCACGCAAACGGGCGCCACCCGCAGGTGGCGCCCGTGAAGCGTCGCATCGTCAGCTCCCCCTATCGGTGGCGCGAGAGCGGCAAGCGAAGGTGTGCCTTACTTGGTGGCCGGCGTGGCGGCCTTGAGGCCGTCCTCGGCGAGCTTCTGGCTCTCGCGAACGTATGCCTGGCCCAGGCTCATGATCTTCTCGGCATCGCCACGCAGTCGCTCGCCCATGTGCTGGCTGGCCTTCTGCTGGGTGTCCACGGCCTTCTTCAGGCCCTCGGCGTCACGCACGTCGAGCCAGCCGCGGGCCTGGGAGAGCCCCATGTCGGTCAGGGCCCGAACGGCGTCGAACTGGGCGGCGACCAGCTTCTCGGTGTAGTCGAGATTAAGGGCGCCGAGACGGCGGGCGGGTGCCACGAACGTGGACTCGAGCTGTTCGGTCGCCTGCTGGGTGGTTGCCTTGCTCATGTAACACCTCCATCGGTGGTGGACAGCGTGGGGGGCATTTGGCCCCGTGCTGCATTGCAACATAGCAGCCTGTTTTGTGCAGCGCAACATCCAACGATGCTCGATGCCCCAGGTCCCTGAACGGCACAGAACGACAACGCCCGGCCGAGGCCGGGCGTGGCGAGAGGCATCCGTGGCGCGACAAGCCTGCTCAGCGATAGGCGCCCTCGATGTCGGTGACGCGCAGGGCCCGGCGCCCCAGGCCGTCGTGCAGGTCGAGCATGCGCTCGAGCCAGCCGTGCACCGGGTCGGCGTTGGAGACCAGGTCGGCGCTGGAGACGCAGCGCGCCCACATGAAGTTGCCGAAGACCAGGTAGTCGGCGCCGGCCGGGGCGTCGCCGTCGAGGAAATCGCTCTCGCCGAGCTGGGCGCGCAGCGGCTCCAGGGCGGCATCGAGCTGGGCGAGCCCCTTGGCCGGGGAGTGGAACTCCTCGAGGGTGCGGCCGAAGCGCTTCTCGCGGGTCTCGCGGAAGTAGGCGCGGTCGTCGGGATGGATCGCGTTGAGCAGGTCCATGATGATGGTGCGCAGCATGGCCGGGGCCATCACCCGCTCGGCGTAGTGCTTGAAGAAGCGTCCGCGCGCCGCGGCGAGCCCCTCGCCGAGCAGCGGCGCCTCAGGATAGGCGCGATCCAGGTAGCGCAGGATCTCGTAGCTGTCGGTGATCACCTCGTCGCCGTCGACCAGCACCGGTACCTTGTCATGCTCGGCGAAGGCCAGGGCCTCGGTGTCGTTGAAGCGCCAGGGCCGCGTCTGCACCTCGAGGCCCTTGTGGGCCAGGGCGTAGCGCACCCGCCAGCAGAAGGGTGAGAACCTCAGCTCCTCGTCAATGCCGCAGAGATCATAGAGCACCCGTGTCATGCCGCCTCCTCAGTGTCGTGTTCAGGGTCCTCGATAGTGCCAGCCTTTGCGGCCACCGCCAACGCCGCGCGCACGCGGTAATCCGGCGACAGCGAGTTGCCCATTAGTCTAACGCCACGCCCACCTCGCGGCGTGGGCGAGACGCCCATGCGCGAGACAAACCATTGAATAGACAATCATTTCACGTGCCAAAAGCGAGGCTCACGGGGCCAGCCTTATTGGTCATACCAATGTTCCAACAGTAGTCAGGGCCGCGACTTGGGCTTAAGGTCGCAGCCACAACACGCCCCGAGCGGGCACCCAAGACTCCACCGTTCCCACGCGAAAGGAACTCCTCCATGAACGAAACCTTACTCGCGCTGCTCGCCTTCGTGCCTCTGGTGCTGGCCGGCGTGCTGCTGATCGGCCTGCGTATGGCCGCTAGGGTCGCCATGCCCATCGTCTTCGTGGTCACCGCGCTGATCGGCCTGCTCGCCTGGCAGATGAGCTTCACTCGGGTTTTGGCCTCGACCCTGCAGGGCCTGATGCTGACCGTGGCGATCCTGTGGATCATTTTCGGCGCCATCCTGCTGCTCAACACCCTCAAGCACTCCGGGGGCATCACCGCCATCCGCAACGGCTTCTCGGGCATCAGCCCGGACCGCCGCGTGCAGGCGATCATCGTCGCCTGGTTGTTCGGCTGCTTCATCGAGGGCGCCTCGGGATTCGGTACCCCGGCCGCCGTGGCCGCGCCGCTGATGGTAGCGCTCGGCTTCCCGGCGCTGGCCGCCGTGGTGGTGGGCATGATGATCCAGTCCACGCCGGTCTCCTTCGGCGCCGTGGGCACGCCGATCGTGGTGGGGGTCACCGGTGGCCTGGATCGCGCTGGCATCACCGAGACCCTCGACGCCGGCGGCTCCAGCTGGCTTGAGTACTTCCGCCTGATCGCCGGTGAGGTCGCGGTGATTCACGCCATCGTCGGCGTGCTGATGCCGCTGATCATGGTGGTGATCATGGTGCGCTTCTTCGGCGCCAACCGCTCCTGGAAGGAGGGGCTCTCCATCACTCCCTTCGCGCTCTTCGCCGGCATTTCCTTCGTGGTGCCCTACGCCCTGGCCGGCGTGCTGCTGGGGCCGGAATTCCCGTCGATGATCGGCGCCATGGTGGGCCTGGCCATCGTCGTGCCGGCGGCCCGTCGCGGCTTCCTGCTGCCCAAGGACACCTGGGACTTCCCGCCCTCCTCCGCCTGGCCGGATCAGTGGATCGGCAAGCTGGTGATCAAGACCGAAGACGTGGTGGGCAAGACCCCGATCACCACCTTCATGGGCTGGGTACCCTACGTGCTGCTGGCCGTCTTCCTGGTGGCCTCGCGCACCATCGAGCCGCTCAAGAGTGCGCTCACCTCCTTCGCCTTCGGCTGGAGCAACATCCTCGGCGAAGCCGGCGTCTCCGGCAGCATTCAGCCGTTCTACCTGCCCGGCGGCATCCTGCTGGCGGTGGTGCTGGTCACCGCCGTGCTGCACCGTATGCGCCTGGGTGAGCTCAAGGCGGCCTTCGGCGAATCCAGCCGCACCCTGCTGGGCGCCGGCTTCGTGCTGATCTTCACCATCCCCATGGTGCGCATCCTGATCAACTCGGGCGTCAACGGCGCCGACCTGGTCTCCATGCCGGTAGCCATGGCGCAGCTCGTCGCCAATGGAGTAGGCGATGTCTATCCGCTCTTCGCGCCGGCCGTGGGCGCCCTGGGGGCCTTCATCGCCGGGTCGAACACCGTCTCGAACCTGATGCTCTCCGACTTCCAGTTCAACGTCGCCCAGCAGCTCGGCGTCTCCACCGCCATGATGGTCGCCCTGCAGGCCGTGGGCGCCGCGGCGGGCAACATGATCGCCATCCACAACGTGGTTGCGGCCTCCGCTACCGTGGGCCTGCTCGGCCGCGAGGGTGAGACCATCCGCAAGACCATCCTGCCGACGCTCTATTATCTCGTCGCCGCCGGTGCGATCGGCCTGGTGGCCTTCTATGTGCTGGGCATCGGTGACCCGCTGCTGAGCCTGGGCTGATATCAGGCGAACCCGGCCACGCAGCAAACCGACGTGGCACAAGACGCACCGCCCCCACGGCCCGGCCGTGGGGGCGGTGCTTTTTTGTGGGCGCTCTTTAAGCGTTCTTGTGAACGTTCTGTCGCTCGAGGCGCCCGACGCGGCCCCGCTACTACCAGCCCTCCAGACGCATGGCCGAGCGCTCCAGCCGCTGCTCCTCCGCCTCGATCTCGCCCAGCTGCTCGCCGATGCTCGAGAGGTGCTCCAGGGCGGCGCGCCGGGCGAGCTCCGGCTTGCCCTCGACCACCGCGCGATACAGCCGGGCGTGCTGGCGATTGATCATCTCGCGGGACCGAGGCCGGTGATAGAGATTCTTCACCGAGGCGAACACCGAGCTCAGCAGCAGGTCCGTCAGGCTCTGCAGGGTATGGACCAGCACCGGATTGTGGGAGGCCTGGCAGATGGCCAGGTGGAAGCCGTGATCCAGGCGCGCCAGGCGCTCGGCATCGATCGTCTCGGCGCCCTCCGCGTAGTCGACCATCTCCTGGTAGCGGCGGGTGATCAGCACCCGGTCCGAGGCCGTGCCGCGGCTGGCCGCCAGGCTCGCCGACTCGCCCTCGAGCAGCGAGCGCACCTCCAGCAGGTCGAACAGGGTGCGCGGGTGATCGCGGAAGAGATGCATCAGCGGCGAGTCCAGCGGCGTCGCCACCAGCGAGGCGACCACCGAGCCCCGCCCCTGGCGGGTCTCGATGACGCCCTTGCTGCGCAGCGTCCTCAGCCCCTCACGCAGGGAGGCGCGCGACACCTGCAGGCGCTCGCTGAGCCGCCGCTCGGAAGGCAGCAGCTGGCCCGGACGGAACACGCCGTCGAGAATCAGCTCCTCGAGCCGGGCCGCGATGGCGTCGGGCGTGCGCGAGGTGATCCGCAGCTCTTCATGGTAACGGGGCATGATCGTGCTCTCCGGGGATGCCAGGGCGAGCCTCGAGGGTGTATTGTGGAAAAGCTTTCCACAATACAACTAACGACTGGTCTGACCAGCAAACCAGACGCTGGACACGCCCACCATTAAGGCACAGATTGGTGCCAAACAGGTCATGTGCCCGGCCCGGGTGGGCGATGGGCACGCAAGCGAGGAAGCCCCATGAACATCCTCTACGACGAGCGGCTCGACGGCGAGCTGGCCCCTACCGACAAGGCCGAGGTCCTGGCCGACCTGCAGCGCTCGGCGCCCGGCCTCACGCTGCTGCACCGCGAGGAGGACCTGCGTCCCTTCGAGTGCGACGGCCTCGCGGCCTATCGGGTGCTGCCGATGCTGGTGGCGCTGCCCGAGACCCTCGAGCAGGTCGAGACGCTGATGAAACGCTGCCGGGCGCTGGGCGTGCCGGTGGTCACCCGCGGCGCCGGCACCGGCCTCTCCGGCGGCGCGCTGCCGCTGGAGCAGGGCGTGCTGCTGGTGATGTCGCGCTTCAATCGCATCCTCGACGTCGACCCGGATGCCCGCATCGCCCGCCTCCAGCCGGGCGTGCGCAACCTGGCCATCTCGGAGGCGGCGGCGCCCTACGGCCTCTACTACGCCCCCGACCCTTCGTCGCAGATCGCCTGTTCGATCGGCGGCAACGTCGCCGAGAACGCCGGCGGCGTGCACTGCCTGAAGTATGGGCTGACCGTGCACAACGTGATGAAGGTGGAGGTGATCACCATCGAGGGCGAGCGCATGACGCTGGGCAGCGAGGCGCTGGACGCCCCCGGCCTCGACCTGCTGGCGCTGTTCACCGGCTCCGAGGGCATGCTCGGCGTGGTCACCGAGATCACCGTCAAGCTGCTGCCCAAGCCCGAGACCGCCAAGGTGCTGATGGCGAGCTTCGACGACGTCGAGAAGGCCGGCCGAGCGGTCGGCGACATCATCGCCGCGGGCATCATCCCCGGCGGGCTCGAGATGATGGACAAACTCGCCATCCGCGCCGCCGAGGATTTCGTCAAGGCCGGCTACCCCGTCGAGGCCGAGGCCATCCTGCTCTGCGAGCTCGACGGCGTGGAGGCCGACGTCGACGATGACTGCGCCACGGTGCGCACGGTGCTCGAGAAGGCCGGCGCCACCGATATCCGCCAGGCCCGCGACGAGGCCGAGCGCGCGCTGTTCTGGGCAGGACGCAAGAACGCCTTCCCGGCGGTGGGGCGCATGTCGCCCGACTACTACTGCATGGACGGCACCATCCCCCGTCGCGAACTGCCGCGGGTGCTCAAGGGCATCGCCGAGCTCTCCGAGGCGTATGGCCTGCGCGTCGCCAACGTCTTCCACGCCGGCGACGGCAACATGCACCCGCTGATCCTCTTCGATGCCAACCGCGAAGGCGAGCTCGAGCAGGCCGAGGCCTTCGGCGGCAAGATCCTCGAGCTGTGCGTCGAGGCGGGCGGCTCGATCACCGGCGAGCACGGGGTGGGCCGCGAGAAGATCAACCAGATGTGCGCCCAGTTCGCGCCGAGCGAGCTGACCGTCTTCCATGCGGTGAAGGCCGCCTTCGATCCCGGCCGCCTGCTCAACCCGGGCAAGAACATCCCGACGCTGGCCCGCTGTGCCGAATTCGGCGCCATGCACGTCCATAACAACGAGCTCCCGCACCCCGAGCTGCCCCGATTCTGAGGATTTCCCATGGCCGAGACACGCCCCACATCGACCGATCAGGACATCAGCGAGGCGCTTGGCGAGCGCGTGCGCCGGGCCGCCGAGGCGGGCACCCCGCTGCGCATCGTCGGCGGTGACACCAAGGCCTTCTATGGTCGGCCCGTCGAGGGCGAGACGCTCTCGACCCGGGAACACCGCGGCATCACCTCCTACGACCCGGTAGAGCTGATCGTTTCGGTGCGCGCCGGTACGCGGCTGGCCGAGCTCGAGGCTGCCCTGGCCGAGCAGGGCCAGATGCTCGGCTGCGAGCCGCCCTACTTCGGCGCAAACGCCACCGTGGGCGGCATGGTCGCCACCGGCCTCTCCGGCCCGCGCCGCCCCTGGGCCGGCAGCGTGCGCGACTTCGTGCTGGGCATCCGCCTGATCACCCAGGACGGGCAGCAGCAGCGCTTCGGCGGCGAGGTGATGAAGAACGTCGCCGGCTATGACCTGTCGCGGCTGATGGTCGGCGCTCAGGGCACCCTGGGGCTGGTCACCGAGGTATCGCTCAAGGTGCTGCCACGCCCCGGCGCCCGCCACAGCCTGCGCCTGGAGATGCCCCGGGCCGAGGCCATGGCGAGGCTCGCCGAGTGGGGCCGCTCACCGCTACCCCTCACCGCCGCCGCCTGGCACGAGGGCGCCCTGCACCTGCGCCTGGAGGGCGGGCCGAGCTCGGTGGCCGCCACCCGCGAGCGGCTGGGCGGCGACGACCTGGACGACAGCTTCTGGGAAGCGCTGCGCGAGCAGCGCCTGGGCTTCTTCTCCCGCGATGACGCGCGCCCCCTGTGGCGCCTCTCGCTGCCCCACAACACCCCGTCGCTGGACCTGCCCGGCGTCGCCGAGGCGGACCTGCTCTACGACTGGGGCGGCACCCAGCGCTGGCTGCGCAGCGACCTAGACGCGGACATCCTGCGCGAAGCCTGTGCCCGCGCCGGCGGCCACGCGACCTGCCTCGGTGCCCGCGAGGGCGCGGGCCAGGCCGACCCCTTCATGCCACTGGAGCCCGTGGTGGAGAAGTACCACCGCGCCCTGAAGGCCCAGCTGGACCCGAAGGGCATCTTCAACCCTGGCCGACTCTACGCGGCGATCTGAGACCTGAAGGGGAAGCCCGAGATGCAGACGCACTTTACCGAGGAAGACCTCCAGAAGCCCCATATCCGCGAGGCCGACCGGGTCCTGCGCACTTGCGTGCACTGCGGCTTCTGCAACGCCACCTGCCCCACCTACCAGCTGCTGGGCGACGAGCGCGACGGCCCCCGCGGGCGCATCTACCTGATGAAGGAGATGCTCGAGAGCCGCGACGACGACCACCAGGTCACCGAGGAAACTCGGCTACACCTCGACCGCTGCCTCACCTGCCGCAACTGTGAGACCACCTGCCCCTCCGGAGTGGAGTACCACAGGCTGCTCGACATCGGCCGCGCCGAGATCGAGCGCCGGGTGCCGCGCCGGCCCGCCGACCGCGCCCTGCGCCTCGGGCTGCGCAAGGCGCTGGTCGAGCCCGGGCGCTTCAAGGCGCTGCTCAAGCTGGGCCAGACCTTCCGCCCGCTGGTGCCCGGCGCGCTGGCCAGCAAGATGCCGCCGGCCCCGGTGGATGCCGGCATGCGCCCCGAGGGCAAGCGCCACCCGCGCCAGATGCTGATCCTCGAGGGCTGCGTGCAGCCCGGCCTCTCGCCAAACACCAACGCCGCCACCGCCAGGGTGCTCGACCGCCTCGGCATCGGCCTGACGCCGGCGCCGGAGGCCGGTTGCTGCGGCGCCATCGACTACCACCTCAACGCCCAGGAGGCCGGGCGAGCGCGCATGCGCGCCAACATCGACGCCTGGTGGCCGCATATCGAACCGGCGAGCGGGGCCGGCGTGGAAGCCATCGTGCAGACGGCCAGCGGCTGCGGGGCGATGGTCAAGGAGTACGCCGAGGTGCTTGCCGACGACCCCGACTACGCCGAGAAGGCGACGCGCATCAGCGCCCTGACCAAGGATCTCGTGGAGGTGCTGCGGGATGAAGACCTCGCCACTCTGGAGGTGAAGGAGAGCCGGCGGCTCGCCTTCCACTGCCCCTGCACCCTGCAGCACGCGCAGAAGCTCAGCGGCGCCGTGGAGCAGGTGCTGCGCAGGCTCGGCTTCACCCTCACCCCCGTTCAGGACGCCCACCTCTGCTGCGGCTCGGCCGGCACCTACTCCGTCACCCAGCCGGCGCTCGCCACCGAGCTGCGCGACAACAAACTCGATGCGCTGGAGGCCGGTCACCCCGAGGTGATCGTCACGGCCAACATCGGTTGCCAGACCCACCTGGCCGGCGCCAACCGCACCCCGGTGCGCCACTGGATCGAGATCGTCGACGAGGCCCTCGCATGACGCATCGTCACCGCGCTAACACATTCAGCTGCCAGACCCACCTGGCCGGCGCCAACCGCACCCCGGTGCGCCACTGGATCGAGATCGTCGACGAGGCCCTGGAGTGATCGAGACGAGATGACGTCGTTGCGTTCGACGGGGCCGTGGTCGCCAAGAAATCCTTTCTCCCCCCGGGCCCGGGCTCGGGGATTCTCTGCACTATCCCAACCAAATCCAAATCAAGGAGCATGCTATGCAGACCAAAGCCATTCTCGGACTCGCAGAGGTCAACGCCATTCTCGACGCCGCCCAACAGGCAGCCGAGGCCAACGGCTGGCAGGTGACCGTGGCCGTCACCGACGACAGCGGCGAATTGCTCGGCCTGCGACGCCTTGACGGCGCGGCACCGATGACCGCCATGATCAGCGCCCAGAAGGCCCGCACCGCAGCGCTCAGCCACAAGGAGACCCAGGTCTTCGAGCGCATGATCAATGAGGGCCGCACCGCCTTTCTCTCCGCCCCCCTCGAGGGGCTGCTGGAAGGCGGCGTGCCGGTGGTCGTCGACGGTCGAGTGATCGGTGCCGTGGGCATCTCCGGCGTCAAGTCGGATCAGGACGCCCAGGTGGCCAAGGCCGCAGTCGCCGCCATCGGCTGACCGCTGCCCGCCCCGCCCTTCTCGAGGCCCCGCCATGGCGGGGCCTTCTTGATGCGGGCCGCCCTGGGCCGGTGGGACGTAGAACTCATCCCGGGCGTGGTCCAGACTGATACCATTTCCACTCGGGTCGACGCTCCGGGCGTCTCGGAGGAGCTCATGGCTGGTGGATGGTCGAAGGATGGTGCCGTCCAGGAGCAGATCGACAGCACCGTCGAGGATGCCCTGGCACGTTCGCGACAGCAGTTGCCGGACGGCGAGAGTGCCGAGCACTGCGACGAGTGCGGGGAACCGATCCCCCAGGCGCGCCGCGACGCGATCCGCGGGGTGCGCTTCTGCATCGGGTGCCAGGCAGAGCGAGACAAGCGGCAAGGCCCGGCCGCCGGATACAACCGCCGCGGCAGCAAGGACAGCCAGCTGCGCTGACGCGCCACGGCCTGCCCGCTCCCGCCGGATGCGAGGCGCCACTCGGGACGCCCCTTCCGCCGCGGCGTTGCATCATGCGTGGCTCGACCCCATGGTAGACTGCAACCATTTCCTAGGCGGGAGCCCCGGCACACATGTCCCTCGACGACCTGCACCTCAACCTGCGCAACCTGACCCCGGACGACTACCCGCAGCTCAAAGCGCTGATGGACCGGGTCTATCACGACATCGGCGGTGCCTGGCCCCAGGCCACCATCGACAAGCTGATCACGGAGTTCCCCGACGGCCAGATCCTCATCGAGGACGACGAGACCATCGTCGGCGTGGCCCTGACCGCGCTGGTCGACTACGACACCTTCTCCAACCCGCACCGCTACGACGACCTGATCGGCAAGCGCGAGACCATCCTCAATGATGAGGATGGCGACGCCATGTACGGCCTCGACGTGCTGATCCACCCGGATTACCGCGGCTACCGCCTGGGCCGGCGCCTGTACGAGGCGCGCAAGGAGCTGTGCCGCTCCATGAACCTGCGCTCGATCCTCGCCGGCGGGCGCATCCCCCACTATTACCAGCACGCCCACGAGCTCTCCCCGGCCGAGTACCTCGACAAGGTGGCGCGCAAGGAGATCCACGACCCGATCCTCTCCTTCCAGCTGGCCAACGACTTCCAGGTCAAGCGGCTGCTGCGCAAGTATCTGCCGGAGGACGAGAAGTCACAGGGCTTCGCGACCCTGCTGGAGTGGAACAACATCCTCTTCGAGCCGGCCGAGCGGGTACTGGAGAATCGTCCGACCCAGGTGCGCGTGGGCGCGGTGCAGTGGCAGATGCGCGAGTTCTCCTCGGTGGAGTCGGTGCTGCAGCAGGTCGAGTACTTCGTCGACGCGCTCTCCGACTACCAGAGCGACTTCGCCGTCTTCCCCGAGCTCTTCAACGCCCCGCTGATGGGCCTGCAGGACCGCGCCGCCCAGCAGGACCAGATGGCCGCCATCCGCTTCCTGGCCGGCTTCACCGAGCAGTTCAAGACCGAGCTCTCGCGCATGGCGATCTCCTGCAACATCAACATCATCGCCGGATCGATGATCGAGGAGCATGAGGATGGCCAGCTCTTCAACGTCTCCTACCTGTTCCATCGCGACGGTAGCGTCGACGCCCAGACCAAGCTGCACATCACCCCTCAGGAGCGCCGCGACTGGGTGATCGAGGGCGGCGACGAGCTGCAGGTCTTCGACACCGATGCCGGCCGCGTGGGCATCCTGATCTGCTACGACGTCGAGTTCCCCGAGCTCTCGCGCCTGCTCGCCGACCAGGACATGGACATCCTCTTCGTGCCCTTCTGGACCGACACCAAGAACGGCTACCTGCGGGTGCGCCACTGCGCCCAGGCCCGGGCCATCGAGAACGAGTGCTACGTGGTACTGTGCGGCAGCGTCGGCAACGTGCCCTCGATCGAGAACATGGAGATTCAGTACGCCCAGTCGTCGGTCTTCTCGCCCTCGGACTTCGCCTTCCCCCACGACGCCGTGCTCTCCGAGACCACGCCCAATACCGAGATGATCATGTTCTCGGATCTGGACCTGACCCGGCTGACCGTGGTGCGCGCCGAGGGCTCGGTGACCAACCTCAAGGATCGGCGCAAGGATCTGTTCGACCTGCGCTGGCGGGACTGGTCCTGGAAGTCCGGCGCCAACCTGGAAGAGAGCTGACGCCATGCTCGGCCGGCTGCTGCGCCTGGGGGGCCGGCGTTTCGAGGCGCGCCACCCCTTCCCCGCCGACGAGTGGGCCGAGGCCCGGGAGCGGGTGGCGCTGATCAAAGCCCTGCCCGACGACCAGGCCGAGCGGCTGGGTCAGCGAGCCTGGCAGTTCGTGCATGCCAAGCGCCTGAGCCTTCACCCGGAGCTGGCCGGCACGGTCACCTTCGACGCCCCGGCCCGGCTCGCCCTGGCGGGCCAGGCCTGCCTGCTGACCCTGGGCTGGTGCGACAGCGAGCACCTCGATGCCTTCGCCAACGTCCACGAGATCCTGATCCTGCCCGACGCCTTCCAGCGGCGAGTGGAGGAGATGGACGAGTTCGGCGTGGTGCACGAGTACGACGACGAGCGCGCCGGTGAGACCTCCCTGCAGGGCCCGGTGGTGGTCGCCTGGCCCGACCTCATGGCAAGCGGCGGGTTCGACGGGTTCAACGTGCTGATCCACGAGCTGGCCCACAAGCTCGACCTCGGCAATTCCCTGGACGTCGACGGCTTTCCGCCGCTGCCGAGAGAGATCGACCCGCGGGAGTGGTACCGCATCTTCATGGGGGTCTGGGAGGATCTCCAGGCGCGCCTCGCCCGGGGCGAGGCGACGCCCATCGACGACTACGCCGCGAGCCACCCCGGCGAGTGCTTCGCGGTCTGCTGCGAGCACTTCTTCAGCGACCCCGCCCGCCTCCACCGGGCCTACCCGGCGCTCTACGGACTGCTGTCGCGCTATTTCCATCAGGATCCGCTGACGCGCCTCCCGGCAGACGCCGGCTCCCTCCGTCCCTGGTAGGCCCGCGTCGGACTCGATGGATCAGCACACCGAGGCCGAGCACCACTGACCCCAACGCCTACTACCGCCAGGAAGCCCCCATGATCGATCTGCGCAGCGATACCGTCACCCGCCCCAGCGCTGCCATGCGCGACGCCATGCACGCCGCTCCGGTGGGCGATGACGTCTGGGGCGATGACCCCAGCGTGGCACGCTTCGAGGCCGCCGTGGCCAAGCGTGCCGGCAAGGCCGCCGCCCTGCTCTTCCCCAGCGGCACCCAGAGCAACCTGGCCGCCCTGCTTGCCCACTGCCAACGTGGCGACGAGTACATCGCCGGCCAGCAGGCCCACACCTACAAGTACGAGGGTGGCGGCGCGGCGGTGGTGGGCGGTATCCAGCCACAGCCGGTGGAGCACGCCGCCGATGGCTCGCTGCCGCTGGAACGCATTCGTGCCGCCATCAAGCCCGACGACTTCCACTTCGCCCGTACCCGCCTGCTGGCGCTGGAGAACACCATCGGCGGACGCGTGATCGACGCCGACTACATGCACCAGGCCACCGACCTGGCCCGTCAGCACGGCCTGGCGACCCACCTGGACGGCGCCCGACTGTTCAACGCCGCGGTGGCCACCGACACCTCGCTGGCCACGCTCTGTGCGCCCTTCGACACGGTCTCCCTATGCTTCTCCAAGGGGCTGGGCGCGCCGATGGGCTCGGCCCTGACGGGCTCGCAGGCGCTGATCGACGCGGCGCGCCGCTGGCGCAAGATGCTGGGTGGCGGCATGCGCCAGTCCGGCATCATCGCCGCCGCCTGTCACCACGCGCTGGACCACCAGGTGGCGGATCTCGCCCACGACCATCGCCGCGCCGCGCAGCTGGCCGAGGGCCTGCGGACGCTGCCGCACATCGAGGTGATCTCCCAGGCCACCAACATGGTGTTCCTGCGAGTGTCAGAGCGGCACATCGCCCCGCTGCGTGCCTGGTTGGCCGAGCGCGGGATCCTGATCGACGTGTTGTATGACACGCGCCTGGTGGTGCACCGCGACCTGGATGATGACGCCATCGACGCGACGCTGGCGGCCTTCAGGAGCTATCTGGCGGAGTAGCGCCCTGGCCTAGGGCACACGGGCCCAGGGCGCCAGCGGCCGTCTCAGCCAGACTCCGGGTCGAGCTGGCCCGTCAGCCAGTCCCAGAGCATCACCGCCTCCGGCCGCGCCGGCGCGCGGGCCGGACGCACCAGCCAGAACGCCTCATCGCTATCGACCGGCAGATCAAGGGCCGCCACCAGGTCGTCTCGACTCTCCACCAGGCGCCGATGGGTCAGGGCGACGCCCTCGCCCAGCGCCGCGAGCGACAGCGTCATGGTCTGCGTATCGCAAATCAGCGGCGCACAGCGCGAAGCCAGCGTCGGCACTCCCACGGCCTCCAGCCAGGCCGGCCAGCCCACCTCGAATCCCACGGCGTGCAGCAGGGTGTGCTCCGCCAGATCCGCCGGCTCGGTGATGCGCTCGGCCAGGGCCGGCGCGCACACCGGCAGCATTGTCTCACGGCCGAGAGATACCGCCTCCATGCCCGACCAGGTGCCCTGACCGTAGCGAATCTCGAGATCCGCGCCCTCGGGGCCGAAGTCGTCCGGCCAGATGGCGCTGACGAGGCGCAGCGCCACCTCGGGATGCGCGCGGCGAAAGGCGCACAGGCGCGGCGCCAGCCAGTTCTGCTGCACCACCGGCGTGGTGCGCAGCGTCACCGGGGCCTCCCCGCCGCCGAAGACCTCGTCGGTGCCCTCGGCCAGGCGCGTGAAGGCGTCCTGCAGGCACGGCAGCCAGGCCTGCCCCGCCGGCGTCAGGTTGAGGCTGCGCGGGTGACGCACGAAGAGCTTCTGGCCCAGGCGATCCTCGAGCAGGCGCACGCGCTGGCTGATCGCCGCCTGGGTCACGCCCAGCTCCTGGCCGGCGGCAGTAAAGCTCAGGGTGCGCGCCGCCGTTTCGAAGGCCTGCAGCCACAGCAGGGGAGGTAGCCGACTCATGGATAACCTATGCATAAGCTGAGTGGGGTCATAGGGGCCAGATTAATCGTTTGTCGGTGCTCCGACCAGGCGCCAACATGAGCGCCTTCACAAGGGAGGAGCCGATCATGACCGATACGCCGACCGCCGACGCTCGCAGCGTGCTGCCCATGGGCGAACTGACCCCGCACACCGAGGGGCCTGCGCTCACCGAGGCCACGGACGACGGACGACAGCTAGCCCTTGGCTGGCGCAACGGCGATCGGGCGCGGTTTCCGCTGACGTGGCTGCGCGACCACTGCGCCTGCGCCGAGTGCCGCCACCCGATGACCCGCGAGCGCCTCTACATGGACTTCGAGGTGCCCAAGCAGGCACCGGCCATTTGCCTCGAGGACGGCAACCTGATCCTGAACTGGGCCGACGACCACGTCAGCCATTTCGATGCCGTCTGGCTGCATCAGCGCCGCCCGGGCCAGACCCGGGAAGATGCCGTGCCGGCTCGCCGCCCCTGGGATCGTGACTACCGCCCGGCCCGCGTCGACCACGCCGACTTCGTCGCCGGCGCCGAGGGCGAGCGGGCCTGGCTCACCGCCCTGCTGCGCGACGGCCTGGTGTTGCTCGAGAACGGTCCGCTGGCCGATGAGGAGGTCAGCCGACTGGCGGGTCGCATCGGGCCGCTGCGCGCCACCAACTTCGGCGCCCGCTTCGACGTGAAGTCCAAGCCCAACCCCAACAACGCCGCCTACACCGCCATCGGCCTGGCGCTGCATACCGACCTGCCCAACTGGCGCCACCCGCCGGACATCCAGCTGCTCTACTGCCTGGAGAACGACGCCGAGGGCGGCGAGTCGACCTTCTTCGACGGCTTCGCCGCGGCCGAGGCGCTGCGTCGCCAGGATCCGGAGGCGTTCCGGCGGCTCAGCGAAACCGAGATCGACTTCCGCTTCCAGGACGAAGAGCACGACCTGGTGTGGACCGCGCCGCTGCTGTCCCTCGACGAGCAGGGCCGGGTCAACGAGGTCCGGCTCAACAACTGGATCCGCGACACCCTGCGCCTCCCTCTCGAGGAGATCGATGCCTGGTACGACGCCTACCGCACGTTCTGGGCGCTGGCCCAGGATCCCCGGAACCGGCTCGAGTTCTCCCTGGCCCCGGGCGAGATGGTCGCCTTCGACAACCGCCGGGTGATGCACGGGCGCAACGCCTTCGACCCCAGCACCGGCCGGCGCCACCTACAGGGCACCTACCTTGACCTCGACATGTGCGAGTCTCGCCTGCGGGTGCTGGCCCGCCAGGCCTGACGGATCGCGACGGCGGCGCGCCCCGCTTTGGCGCTCGCCCGCTCTGCCGTATGCTTGGGGCCCCTTGTCCCCACGGAACCGCGCGACATGAGCCACCGCCTCGTCCTCGTCACCGGCCTGCTGGCCGCCCTCATGGCCCTCGGCCTGCTCTGGCAGTGGCTCGCCATGCGCGACCTGCTGACGGTGGAGACCCTGATGACGCTGGTGAAAGGGGCGGTGGCCTGGCGCGACGCCCCCTGGGCGGTCGCGGTGGTGATGGCGATCTACGCCGGCGCCTCGCTGGTGATGTTCCCGCTCAGCCTGCTGGTGGCGCTGACCGGCCTGATGTTCGGGCCCTGGTGGGGCTTTGGCTACGCGCTGGCCGGCACCCTGGCCGCCTCGATGCTGACCTGGTGGGTCGGGCGCCGGCTGGGCCGCGAGGCGCTGATGCGCCACGGCGGCCGGCGCCTGCACGGCCTGTCGCGCTACCTCTCGGGCCGCGGCATTCGCACCATGACGCTGGTCAATCTGCTGCCGCTGGCGCCCTTTACCCTGACCAACATGATGGCCGGCGCCTTCCACCTGCGCTTTCGCGACTACATGATCGGCTCGCTGCTGGGCATCACCCCGGGGCTCGCCGGCGTCACCCTGCTGGGCAGCCAGCTGGGCCAGCTGGCCACCGCCGAGAGCCGCGGCGAGCTTGTCTGGGCGGCCGGCGGCCTGCTGGTCGGAGTGGCCCTGCTGGTCGGGCTGAAGCGCTGGTCGGACCGGCGCCGCCGCGCCCGCTGAGGACTACTCTCGGGGCGCCTCGGTCTCGTCCTCCTCGCGATGGCCGGGCCACCAGGCGGGACGTTCCTGCTCCCACTCCTCCTGCACCAGGTGGCGCAGCAGTCGACCGCGATGGCGAAACATCTGCCACTCGGCGCCCAGCCGGTGGCGGATCCGCTCCCAGCCTCCCTCGTCGGCGTGGGTGAAGGGCCCGCCCCGGGCGATGGCCTGGCGATAGACGGCCAGGCAGCGTGCGGCGCAGCGCGCCTCGTCGTAGCCGGCGGCCGTCGCCAGCGCCGCCTCGGCCAGGGGCGCGCGCGCGCCGGGGACGGCCAGCGCCGCCAGCGCCTGGGCCATGGCGTCGAGGTCGTCGCCTGCGATCAGCCGGCCGTTGCTGCCCTCGACCACCACTTCACGCACCCCGGGGGCGTCGACGGCGACCACCGGCAGCCCGGCCGCCATGGCCTCGGCTACCACCATGCCCTGGGTCTCGCTGTGGGAGGCGAAGGCGAAGACGTCCATGGCGTGGTAGGCATCGATCAGCGCCTGGTTCTGCAGGCGGCCGGTGAAGTGCAGGCGATCCGCCACGCCGCGCGCCACCATCACCGCCTCGATGTCGCCTCGCGCGTCGCCCTCGCCCACCACCAGGCCGTGCGCCTCGGGGCGCGCCACCAAGGCGCCTGCCAGCGCCTCGGCCAGGAACGCCAGGTTCTTCTCGCGGGCCAGCCGCCCCAGGTGGCCCATCACGTAGGCGTCCTCGGGGATACCCAGCCGCGCCCGCCAGGCGCGGCCGTCACCCAGGGCGAAGCGCGCGGTGTCCACGCCGCTCGGCACCACGCTGATGGCGGGGTTGGCCTCGCGCCGGCGCAGGAGGCCGAGGATGCTCTCGCTGGGGGCGATCACCTCGTCGCACAGCCAGGTGTACTGGGTGGCGAGCGCCACGGCGAAGCGCTGCATGCGCGACGAATCACCGGGCACGTAGTGGGTGTAGTGCTCGTAGAGGGTGTGGTGGGTGAAGATCAGCGGCAGGCCGTAGGTCTCGGCCGCCCGAGCGGCGGTATCGCCCAGCAGGAAGGGGTGGTGGGCGTGGACGATGTCCGGTTCGAAGGCCTCGATCGCCTCATGGAGCTGGCCGGGAATCGGCACCGGCAGCGAGAAGTCGCTGCCGTTGAAATGCTGCATGGCCACCACCCGCACCACGTCCTCCTCCTCGGCGGGCTGCCCATCCAGGCGCGGTGCCACCACCAGCACGCGATGGCCGGCGGCCTGCAGCTGGCGCTTGAGCCGCTGAACCGACTCGCTGACCCCGCCGACGATGGGCAGGTAGGTATTGGTGAACATCAGCACATTCACGGGGACGTGGCTCCTCGACTTTCACTGACGACATTCTGACGGCAAGGCAGGCGGCTGACCATCTCCTGTTCAAGATAGGCGACGGGGACCCGGCTACGCGACGGGGCCCGGCATCGCCACATCGTCGAAAGAGGCGCCGGGAGAGAGCGACCCACCCCACCTCGCCCTGCCCCCATGCCCCATGTTGCTCGGGAGACAGACGTTGCGGCCTGCCGGGATGGGGTTTGTTGCGTAAGGCAGTAGACTGGCGAGGTGATCCATAAAGCCCAGGAGCCCACCCATGACCCACCGCATCGCGGTCATCCCCGGCGACGGCATCGGCAAGGAGGTGATGCCCGAGGGGCTGCGCGCCCTCGAGGCCGCCGCCGAGCGCTTCGGTATCGACCTTGCCCTCGAGCCCTTCGACTTCGCCAGCTGCGACTACTATCTGGCGCACGGCCAGATGCTGCCCGACGACTGGTTCGAGCGACTCAAGGACCATGACGCCATCTTCTACGGCGCCGTGGGCTGGCCGGAGACGGTGCCCGACCACGTCTCGCTGTGGGGCTCGCTGCTGCAGTTCCGCCGCCGCTTCGACCAGTACGTCAACCTGCGCCCGTGCAGGCTGCTGCCGGGGGTGAAGAGCCCGTTGGCCGGCCGCGCGCCCGGCGACATCGACTTCTACGTGGTGCGCGAGAACACCGAGGGCGAGTACTCCAGCGTCGGCGGCCGGATGTTCGAGGGCACCGAGCGCGAGGTGGTGATCCAGGAGACGGTGATGACCCGCACCGGGGTCGACCGGGTGCTGGCCTACGCCTATGAGCTGGCGGCGAGCCGCCCGCGAAAGACGCTCACCTCGGCCACCAAGTCCAATGGCATCGCCATCACCATGCCCTGGTGGGACGAGCGGGTGAAGGCGGTGGGCGAGCGCTACCCCGAGGTCTCGGTGCAGGCGTTCCACATCGATATCCTGGCGGCCAACTTCGTGATGCACCCCGACTGGTTCGACGTGGTGGTGGCGAGCAACCTGTTCGGCGACATCCTCTCCGACCTGGGGCCGGCCTGCACCGGCACCATCGGCGTGGCGCCCTCGGCCAACATCAACCCCGACGGCGCCTTCCCGAGCCTCTTCGAGCCGGTGCACGGCAGCGCCCCGGACATCGCCGGGCAAGGCATCGCCAACCCCATCGGCCAGATCTGGTCGGCCGCCATGATGCTCGAGCACCTCGGCCACGGGGAGGCCGGCGCGGCCATCGTCGCGGCCTTCGAGGCGGTGCTCGCCGAGGGGGATCCGGCGGTACTGACGCCGGACGTCGGCGGCCGTGGCACCACCGAGACCCTCGGCCGCGCCATCGCCGAGCGCATCAGCGGCTGACGATCGGACACCCCGATGACGGGTGGACCGGTCAGGCCTTTCGCCACCCTCCCTCGAGGATGCGCACCCGATCCGCGGCCAGGTTGTCGCCCAGGTTGCGCCCCATCTCGACGAAGGCCTCGCCGAAGATCAGCGACGGCCCCGGCAGAGTGGGCGGCGTTGGGCATGACGCCTGCGGCGCATCGCTCGCCTCTCGGCGGCCGTGCTTGCGCCGCCAGTCGAGCGCCGACTTGGAGACGTCGTGCACCGTCTCCGATACGAAGCCGCCCGCGGCGAGCAGGCGTTCCAGGGCCTCGCGGGAGCGCAGGTGGCTGGTCGCGACCTCGCGCGCCCAGGGCACCGGCAGCCGCAGCGGCGAGTCATTGTCGCCCGCCACCGGCTCGTGCAGCAGCACCCGGCCGCCCGGCACCAGCAGGCGCCGCCACTCGGCCAGCACCGTCGCCGCGTCAGGCATGTTCATCAGCGCATGCTGGCACCAGACGACATCCATACTGGCCTCCGGCAGCGGTACCCGCGCAGCGTCGGCGCACAGGAAGCGCGTGCGCTCAGCGTAGCCGGTGGCGCGGCTCAGCCAGGCGGCCACCTCGACGAAGGCGGGAGTGATGTCGAGCCCCGTCACCTCACTGCCGAACTCCGCGGCCAGCAGGCGGCTCGCCCCGCCGGTGCCGCAGCCCACATCGAGCACCCGCTGGCCGGGCGTAAGACCACCGAGTGCCGCCAGCGACCGGCTGGCCCGCCGCCCGCCCAGATGCAGCTGATCGATGCCGGCGATCTCGTCGAGGGTCAGCCGCTCTGGATCGCACCCCGCCGCGCGAAAGGCGTCGCGCAGACGGGCCGGCAGGCTTTGCCTGCCGGCGGCGCGGGGCGCATCATAATGGGCAATGAAGGGGCGGGCGGCGAAGCGATCCACGGGGTCGGTCATGGCGATGTCCTGACGGCAGGCTGACGGCGTGATGAGAAACAAGGAGCACCGCCAGTCTATCCGCCGCCGGCCGCGCGCCCCATCGTGCAAAGGTCACAGCTACCGGCCCTGGCCGCCGTTTCCCGACCGTTCTCTCGAACGCCCTTCGACAAGGAGTCATCCGCGATGTCCCGACCGCTGATCACCACGGCCCTGCTGGGGCTCGGCCTCGCCGGCTGCACCGGCCTGCCCGAGGGCACCCGCGCCGTCACCGGCTTCACGCTAGACCGCTACCTCGGCCAGTGGTACGAGATCGCCCGCCTGGACCACTCCTTCGAGGAGGGGCTGGACTGCGTGACCGCCGACTACTCGCGGCGCGAGGAAAGCGGCGTGCGGGTGATCAATCGCGGCGTGGACCTCGCCGCCGGGGAGGAAAACGTCGCCGAGGGCAAGGCCTACCCGATCGGCGAGCCGGGACAGGGGCGGCTGAAGGTGAGCTTCTTCGGCCCCTTCTATGCCGGCTACAACGTGCTCGCGCTGGACGAGGCGTACGACTGGGCCCTGGTGGCCGGTCCCGACCGCGACTACCTGTGGATCCTCTCGCGCACGCCGGACATGGAGCCGGCCACCTACCAGACGCTTGTCGAGCGCGCCCGGGCGCTCGACTTCCCGGTGGAGGGGCTAATCGAGGTGGAGCAGGGCGAGGCCTGCGCCGCCTGGCGCTGAGGGAAGTTTCACTCTGGGTCCCGCCACTTTCATCCGACCGACGCGAGGCCTTGAGTCCATGGGGCGCTGACGGGAAGGTGTCGACCATCACCATCATGCCAACAACAGGTGCCCGCATGCCCTCCGAGATGAGCCTCGAGCAGTTCTTCGCCCGCCTCTGGGACGACTATACCGCCATGACGCCCCAGGCGAGCCGCATCCACGATGCCCTGGTCGCCGACGGCGAGACCATCGTCAACGACCACGTGGCCTTTCGCACCTTCGACCGCGGGCCGATCCGCCTGGCCGACCTGGAGCCGCACCTGCTGGCGCTGGGCTACACCCGCCTGGAGCCCTACGACTTCGAGGCCAAGAAGCTGCGCGCCTGGGGCTACCTGCCGCCCCGCGACGACCAGCCGCGGGTCTTCCTCTCGGAGCTGAAGTGCGACGAGCTCTCCGCTCCCACCCAGGCGATCATCGATGACCTGGTGGCCCAGATCGACCCCGCCCGAATCGCCTCGCCCGAGGTGATGTGGGCCGGCCGCCTCTGGGAGGCGCCGAGCTGGGAAGCCTACAACACCCTGGCCGAGGAGAGCGAGTACGCCGCCTGGCTGTCGATCATCGGGCTGCGCGCCAACCACTTCACCATCAGCGTCAACCAGCTGCGCCACACCCCCACCCTGGCGTCGCTGCTGGAGAAGGTCGAGTCCCTGGGGCTTTCCATCAACACCTCCGGCGGGCGCATCAAGGGCTCACCCGAGGTGCTGCTGGAGCAGGCCTCGACGCTGGCCGACCGCATGCCCTTCACCTTCGCCGGCGGCCGGGTCGAGGAGATCCCCACCTGCTACTACGAGTTCGCCCGCCGCTATGCCGACGCCGAGGGCCGGCTCTATCAGGGCTTCGTCGCCGCCAGCGCCGACCGGATCTTCGAATCCACCGACGTGCGTCGCGACCATGCTCTCTGAGTGGCTGGACCAGGCGCTGGACGGGCGGGCCGCCACGCCGTCCGAGGGGCGCCTGCCCGGCGGACGCTACCGGCTGCTCGCCCCCGGCGTGCTCGAGCTCTCGCCGGATACCTGCGCCGCCGAGGCCCGAGCGAGCGTGCTCTCGGTGGGCATCCACGGCAACGAGACCGCGCCCATCGAGCTCGTGGGCGCGGTCCTCGCACGGCTCGAGGCGGGCCTGCTGCGCCTGGGCGCGCCGCTGCTGGTGATGCTCGGCCACCCCGAGGCGATCCGGCGCGGCGAACGCTTCGTCACGACCAACCTCAACCGGCTGTTCCGGCGCGACCTCGTGGAGGCCGGCGACGAGCCCGACCGGGCCCGGGCGCTGATGGCCGAGGTGGACGCCTTCTATGGCCGTCACGCCTCGCTTGCCCCGCTGCACTACGACCTGCACACGGCGATCCGCGACAGCCGCTTCCCGCGCTTCGTGGTCGAGCCCTTCGGCGAGACGCCGACGGCGCAGGAACAGTGGCGCTGGCTGGCCGCCGCCGACATCCAGGCGGTGCTCCACCAGCACCGGCACAGCTGGACCTTCTCGCACTACTCGAAGCACTACCACGGGGCGGCGGCCTTCACCCTGGAGCTGGGCCGCGCCCTGCCCTTCGGCGCCAACGATCTCGCCCCGCTGGCGCCCATGGGCCGGCTGCTCGAGGCGCTGGTCGAGGGCCGGGCGCCCGAGGGCGCCGACCCGGCCGGCATGGCCTTCTTCCGCGCCGAGCACGAGCTGATGCGCCACGCCCCGGACTTCCGGCTCTGCTTCCCCGACGACACGCCGAACTTCACCGAATTCGCGCCGGGCACCCGGCTCGCCGAAGACGCCAGCGCCGGCGCCTTCGACGTCGGCGAGACGCCGCTGTCGGTGGTCTTTCCCAATGCCGACGTCGAGATCGGCGCCCGGGCGGCGCTGCTGGTGGTTCCGAGCCCACCGCCGACCTGATCGCGTGCCCCCGGCTGGGGGCCGTGCCCGACCCTCATCGCAGACAATAACAACAGACAGGAGACGCCCCATGACCCGTGCCCCTCGCCCCCAGAATCACGCTTGGCTCATCGCGACAACGCGGCCCGCTGCCGGATCGTCTCCGGCCTGTTAGAATCGCCCCCTTTTTGATCGCCGACCCGTGGATCACGGGCCCGCGTTGATCGCGGACCCGGGTGAATCACGGACCTGCGTCGATCAAGGATCTATGTTGATCACGCAAGTACGCGGTCATAGACCTACGTTGATCGAAGCCCCGCGCCGGCCGACCCTCGATGCGGCGGACCACCCACGATCTGGAGCCCGTTTCATGGCCGATACCCCGATTCCGCTGGAAGTGCGCAATATCACCAAGCGCTTCGGCGATACCGAAGTCCTCAAGGGCCTCTCCCTGAAGGCCCACAAGGGCGATGTGATCACCCTGATCGGAGCCTCCGGCTCCGGCAAGAGCACCTTCCTGCGCTGCATGAACCTGCTCGAGCAGCCCAACGAGGGCGACCTGATCGTCCACGGCGAGCAGATCCGCTTCAAGGAGACCAAGCACGGCCGCGAGCCGGCCGACTGGAAGCAGGTCGTCGACATGCGGGCCAAGCTCTCCATGGTCTTCCAGAGCTTCAACCTCTGGGCCCACATGACGCTGCTCGAGAACATCATCGAGGCCCCGGTCCACGTGCTCGGCAAGCCCAAGCAGGAGGCGATCGCCCACGCCCGCGAGCTGCTCGAACGGGTCGGCCTGGCCGAGCGTGCCGACTACTACCCGGCCCAGATGTCCGGCGGTCAGCAGCAGCGCGGCGCCATCGCCCGGGCGCTGGCCATGGACCCCGAGGTGATGCTGTTCGACGAGCCCACCTCGGCGCTGGACCCGGAGCTCGTGGGCGACGTCCTCAAGGTGATGCGTGACCTCGCCAAGGAAGGCCGCACCATGATCGTGGTCACCCACGAGATGGCCTTCGCCCGCGACGTCTCCACCCAGGTGATCTACCTGCACCAGGGGCAGGTCGAGGAGGCCGGGCCGCCCGACGAGGTGCTCGGCAACCCCACCTCCGAGCGCCTCAAGCAGTTCCTGGCGCCCAAGCACTGATGGGCCGGCCCGGAACAAGGAGAGAGACATGATCGACCTGCATGGCTACGGCCCGCGCCTCTTCGAGGGCGCCATGATCACCATCCAGCTGGGGGTGCTGTCGCTGGCTCTGGCCATCGTACTGGGCCTGGTCACCGCCAGCGCCAAGATGTCGCGCAGCTGGGTGGCCCACCGCATCGGCACCCTCTACACCACCATCATCCGCGGCGTGCCCGACCTGGTGCTGATGATGCTGCTGTTCTTCGGCGGCCAGATCGGCATCAACCAGATCACCGACGCCCTCTACAACCACTTCGGGATCGACATCTTCATCAACGTCAACGAGTTCGTGGCGGGGGTGATCACCATCGGCCTGATCTTCGGCGCCTACATGGGCGAGACCTTCCGCGGCGCCTTCCTGGCGGTCGACAGCGGCCAGATCGAGGCGGGCCGCGCCTACGGCATGAACCACTGGCTGGTGTTCCGGCGCATCCGCTTCCCGCAGATGATGCGTCATGCGATCCCGGGGCTCTCCAACAACTGGATGGTGCTGCTCAAGACCACCGCCCTGGTCTCGGTGATCGGCCTCTCGGACATGGTCCGCGTAGCCGCCGAGGCCTCCAAGGCGACCCGCGAGCCGTTCACCTTCATGATCATCGTGGCCGCCATCTATCTGCTGATCGCCAGCGTCTCCGAGTGGGGCTTCGCGCGGCTGCAGAAACGCTATAACGCCGGCTACCGGGAGGCAGACTGATGGACGCCCTGATGACCTGGCTGGAAACCGCCCTGGCCGACAACAGCATCTTCACCCTGCAGACCCTCGGCTACTACGGCGAGGGCCTGGTCACCACCGTGCAGCTGGTGTTCCTGTCGCTGATCATCGGCCTGGTGCTGGCGGTGCCGCTGGCCATCGGCCGCGGCTCGACGTACCGCTGGGTGAGCCTGCCAATCTTCCTCTACTGCTACGTGTTTCGCGGCACGCCGCTGCTGGTTCAGCTCTACCTGATCTACTACGGCGTGGTCTTCGTCGACGGCATCCAGGAAACCTGGCTGTGGGTGATCCTCGAGAAGCCCTTCGTGCCGGCGCTGATCGCCTTCACCCTCAACACCGCGGCCTACACCACCGAGATCTTCCGCGGCGCCATCAAGTCCACGGACCGCGGCGAGATCGAGGCGGCACGGGCCTACGGCATGTCCAAGGGGCTGATGCTTCGACGCATCGTGCTGCCCAGCGCCTTTCGTCGAGCCCTGCCGGCCTACGGCAACGAGGTGATCTTCATGCTCCACGCCAGCGCCATCGCAAGCGTGGTCACCATCATGGATCTCACCGGCGCGGCGCGCTTCGTCTACGCGCGTTTCTACGCGCCCTTCGATGCCTTCCTGTTCGTGGCGGCGATCTATCTCTGCCTCACCTTCGGCATCCTCTACCTGTTCCGCTACCTGGAAAGGCGGCTGCTGGCGCACCTCAAGCCGGCCAGCGGCTGACCGTCGACGACAAGGAGCGTCAAACAAGCGTTGGAAGCGGGCGCTCGAATCCAGCGCTCGCCCCTTCCGATGGGCCCGATCATCGAATATCGTGGTCGGGTCAGCACCCACAAGGTGAACGCACCAACAACAGGGAAAACCCCATGAAAATGAATCACCTCCTCAGTCTCGGCGTCATCGGCGCCACCCTGGTCGCCGGCAGCGCCAACGCCGAAGTCCGCGACATCCGCATCGGCGTCGACGTGCCCTACGAGCCCATGGAGTTTCGCACCCCCGAGGGCGAGCTGACCGGCTTCGACATCGACCTGGGCAACGCCCTGTGTGCCGAGATCGGCATCCAGTGCGAGTGGGTCGTGCAGGGCTGGGACGGCATCATCCCCGGCCTGCAGGCGCGCAAGTACGACGCCATCATGTCCTCCATGACCATCAACGAGCAGCGTCGCGAGCAGGTGCTGTTCTCCGATCCCTACATCACCCCGCCGTCGGCCTGGTTCGCTCCCGGCGACGTCGAGATCGGCACCCCGTCCGACGAGACCCTCGAGGGCCTGACCCTCGGCGTGCAGCGCGGCACCCTGCAGGACAACTACGTCACCGACATGTACGGCGACGTGGCCGACGTGAACCGCTACGCCACCGCCGACGACATGGTGCTGGACATGGATTCGGGCCGCCTCGACGCCGCCTTCCTCGACTTCCCGATCGGCAAGTCCACCCTGCTCGACAGCGGAGCCGGCGATTACAAGGTGGTCGGCGAAAAGGTCACCGAGCCCAAGGAGTACTTCGGCGAGGGCTTCGGCATCGCCTTCCGTCAGCGTGACAAGGAACTGGCCGCCGCCTTCAACGAGGCACTCGCCACGCTCAAGTCCGACGGCACCTACGACGAGATCCACGCGACCTACTTCGGCGAGGAGTGAATCGGAAGGCGCTGCACGCGCCTCAGCAAGCGACCGGGGCCCCAAGGGCCCCGGTCGTGCGTTGGGGCGGGTCTTTACGGCCGATCGTTCAGGCCGCTCGTTGAAACAAAAGCGCCACGGCTCTCGCGCGGCATCACGACCGCATAGTGATCGCCCGGCGCACGAAGGCGAGGATCCAGCGCACCATCAGGGTATCGTCCACCGCGGCCGAGAGTGACGCCTCACCCTGGCGCACCCGATGGGGGCCGATCAGCTCGCCACGCAGGGCCATCAGGTCCCGGGAATAGTCCTTGGTGAACTCGGGGTGGCCCTGCACACCAATGAAGTGCTCGCCGAGCTGCATCAGGTAGCAGGGGCAGAAGTCGCTGCCGCCCAGCAGCCGCGCCACTCGGGGCAGGCGTTCCACCTGATCCTGATGGCTGACCAGCAGGTCGAGGGTGGGCTGCCAGGGCACCATCCAGTCGGCGCGCTGGTTGACCCGGTTGAAGGAGAGGCCCACGCCCCAGCCCCTGTCGTTCTTCGCCACCTCGCCGCCCAGGGCCTTCGCCATCAGCTGGTGGCCGAAGCAGATGCCGATCAGGGGCTTTTCCGCCACCCAGAGTTTGCGCACGAAGGTCTCCAGCGCGGCGATCCAGGGCAACGCGTCGTTGACCCCGAACTTCGATCCTGTGATCAGCCAGGCGTCCACCGCCTCGAGATCATCGGGGATCTCGCCATCGAGGCAGCGCCAGACGCGAAACTCGAGGGTCGGGTCGACGCGATGGAACAGCGCCTCGAACATCTCGGGATAGTTGCCGTGGGCCTCGCGCAGCTCGGGTGCCACGTCATCGCACTGCAGCAGTCCGATCACCATCGCCTGTCCTCCTGATGGCCGCGGCCGCTTCCCTGCCGCGACCGCACTGGCTCGAGTATAGCCAGCGCCCGGTGGCTAGGGTTCGCCGGCGGGCTCCGTGTCGAGTGGGCCCGAGCGGCGCGTCTCGACGAGAAACACCTTGAAGGCCTGCCACAGCGGGCTGCGATAGCGCTGCGGGTGCCAGACCAGCGAGAAGGTACGGCGCAGCCTCAGGGGCGTGTCCAGGGCGATCAACTCACCGCGTTCGAGCTCGCCGGCCACGCTCAGCCGCGACAGGCAGCCAAGCCCCAGGCCGGCCCGCACCGCCTGCTTGATGGCCTCGTGCTGGCCAAGCTCCATGCGCACCCTGGGCGGCGCGCCGCGGGCGCGCATGGCCTGCTCGAAGACGCTGCGGGTCCCGGAGCCGGTCTCGCGCAGGATCCAGTCCGCCTCGGCCAGCGCCGCCTCGTCGAGTCGTCCGCGCCGCGCCGGCGCATGGCCGGGTGCGGCCACCACCACCATGCGATCCTCGCACCAGGGTTCGCTGGCCAGTGACGGCTCTCGACACTCCCCCTCGATCAGGCCCAGGTCCGCCTCCAGGCGCAGCACGTCGGTGATCACCTCGAAGGTGTTGCGCAGCTTGAGCCGCAGGTCCGCCGCCGGATGCGTCTCGCTGAAGCGACCGGCCAGGGCCGGCAGCAGGTAGGTGCCCACGGTGGCGCTGGCCGACACGCTGAGCACCCCCTGCAGGCGCCCCTCGGGCTCGGTGGCCTCGGCCACGAAGCCGGAGACGCCGTCGAGCAGCACCTCGGCGCGAGGCAACAGCCGGCGGCCCAGGTCATTGAGATGCAGGCGACGCCCCAGCCGCTCGAAGAGCGCGATCCCCAGGTGGCGTTCGAGGTCCGAGAGCGCCTGGCTGGTTGCCGACTGGGAGAGGCTGAGCTCGGCGGCGGCCGCGCTCACCGTGCCAAGGCGCGCCACCGCGGCGAAGACCTGCAGCTGTCGAAAACTCACCGTGGGTGTCATATCGGTTTTTCCGAATAGCCAGTTCGTTATTAACTGATAACCATACGAGCTGAGCCGCGCCTAGGATAGTCCCGCGAACCCCGTCGAGAGGACATCATCATGTGGCAAGGCCTGGTGGTATGCATCACCCTGACCGCCGCCGGCTTCGGTCTGGCGCAACTCCCCCTGCTGGCCAACGCCGGCATCAGCCCGCTGGTCGTGGCGCTACTGCTGGGCATCCTGGCCGGCAACACCCCGCTGGCCGGCCGCCTGCGCCACACCGCGCCCGGACTCAAGTTTGCCACCCGCTGGCTGCTGCGCAGCGGCATCGTGCTGTTCGGCCTCTCGCTGACCCTGCAGCAGGTCGCCGCGCTGGGCCCCAAGGTGCTGCTGCTCGACGTGCTGATCATCTCGAGCGTGTTGGTCGCCGGCTATTTCATCGGCACCCGAGTGCTCGGCATGGACCGTGAGACCACCCTGCTGACCAGCGCCGGCAGCGCCATCTGCGGCGCCGCCGCGGTGCTGGCCACCGAGTCGACCATCCGTTCGCGGCCGGCGGCCACCTCCATGGCGGTGGCCACGGTGGTGCTGTTCGGCTCGCTGGCAATGCTGCTCTACCCGCTGCTCTATCCGCTGCTGGGCATGGACGAGGGCCTTTACGGCATCTATATCGGCGCGACCGTGCACGAGGTCGCCCAGGTGGTGGCCGCCGGTGAGGCGGTGGGCCCCGACGCCCTGGCCAACGCGGTGATCGTCAAGCTGGTGAGGGTAATGCTGCTGGTGCCCTTCCTGCTGATCGTCGGCCAGTGGTGGATGCGCCGTGGCGAGGGCAGCGAGGCACAGACGGCCGGCGGCGGCCTGGTGATTCCCTGGTTCGCCTTCGGCTTCATGGCCATGGTGGTCGTCAACAGCCTGATCAGCCTGCCCGCCCCCCTGCATGAGGGCCTGGTGCTGGTCGGCCAGCTGGCGCTGGCCATGGCCATGGCCGCGCTGGGCTACGAGACCCGGCTGGAGAAGCTCAAGGCGCTGGGCATCAAGCCCTTCATCCTGGCCCTCACGCTGTTCGTGATGCTGCTCACCGGCGGCTTTCTGGCCAGCCGCCTGCTGATGGGCTGATGCGCTCGACCGAGGCCTGATCCGCAGAGAACCTGACCCGTCGAACACCGAAACGGCCGACTCGCGTGTCGGCCGTTTTCGTATCCGCTATCTCAGCACCCGCCGGACCAGGACGGGTCCGAGAATCTCGAAGGCCACCGTCGAGCCCACCACCGCGGAGAGCAGGACGGTCCCGTGGGCGGGAAACTTTTCGGCGGCGAGCAGCGCCATGCCCATCGCCACCCCCGCCTGGGGCGTCAGCGCCAGGCCGATATTGCGCGGCAGCTCGGCCTGGCGCTCCCGGGCCAGGCGCACCCCCAGCAGTCCGCCCAGGGAGCGTCCCAGCAGGCGCAGCAGGATATAGGCCAGGGTCAGGCCGAGAGCGTCGTCCAGGTGGTAGAGATCGACACTGGCCCCGGAGAGCACGAAGAAGAACACCAGGAAGGGCCACTCGATATGCTCGATCTCGTTGAAGGAGCGGGTGTGGTGGGTGGAGAGGTTGGCGACCAGCACCCCGGTGATCATCGCGGCCAGCAGCGACGAGACCCCGAGCCACTCCGAGAGCCCGGCCAGCAGCAGGATCAGCGCCAGGGCCTCGACCTGGGTCGGCTCGCCCGGCTTCAGCCGCCCGGTCAGCCAGGCGGCGGGCAGGCCCACCGCGCTGCCCAGCAGCAGCGCGCCGCCCAGCTCCCAGCCGGCCTCCATCAGAGCCAGCTCGCCGCCCCCGGCGCCGGTCAGCCCCCAGCCCAGCAGTGCCATGGCCAAGCCGAAGACTACGATGCCCCAGCCGTCGTCGATGGCCACGATCCCCAGCAGCAGCCGCGCCCGTAGCCGGGTGTCGCCGCTGGCGTGCACGGTCTCCTGAACGGCGGCCGGGTCGGTGGCCACCGAGATGGCGGCCAGCGACACCGCCACCACCAGCGGGAAGCCCAGCGCCATCAGGCCGATGCCGACGGCCAGGGCGCCCACCCCGATCACCGAGAGCGACAGGATCAGCAGCAGCGGGCCGATGCTCTGCAGGCGCTCGCGCGTCAGCTCGCCGCCGAGCAGGAAGGCCACCATCACCAGCGCCACCTGGATCAACGGCTCGCCCAAGCCATTGAGGGGGCGCGCGTCCGGCACCTCGAGCACCAGCTGCTGGATGACGGCCACGAGCACGCCGACCATCACCAGCAGCGAGATGCGCGGCAGCCGGGTCCGGCGCGCCACAGCGTCGGCGAAGATGCTCGAGGAGAGGATCACCCCCAGCAGGATCAGCGCGGCCGCGCTCGGCGACAACGCCACCGGCAGCCAGGCCGGTGCATGAACGGCGGTCTCCGTCACCGATTCGTCCTCCCTGTGATGCCACAGCTTCGCGCGCCGATTCCGCTGACCTTCATCGACGGCCGGATACGCCTACCATGCCACAGGCCAGAGCATGACGCCTGACGACAGAAGGCCCCGCACCTGCGGGGCCTTCTGCATTGCCGGCGGGGCCACCCGGCCGGTTGGTCACGGGGCTAGTCGAAGCTGAAGCGGGGCTCGGGCGCGTCCGGCAGCAGGGCCGCGCAGGCGCGCACCCGCTCGAGCAGCGCCTCGTGGGTCGGTGCCAGCAGATTGACGTGGGCCAGCTTGCGGCCAGGCCGCTCGGCCTTGTCATAGCGGTGCAGGTGGGCATCCGGCAGGGCGAGGAGCTTGGCCGCCTCGCCTTCGCGACCGATCACGTTGACCATGCAGGTCGGCATGCGCGCCGCGGTATCGCCCAGCGGCAGGCCCTGGATGGCACGCAGGTGATTCTCGAACTGGCTGGTCACCGCGCCGTCCATGGTCCAGTGGCCGGAGTTGTGCACCCTGGGGGCCATTTCGTTGGCCAGCAGCGCGCCGTCGCGGGCCTGGAACAGCTCCAGGGTCAGCACGCCCACGTAGTCGAGCTCGTCGAGCAGCGCGCGGATGTAGCCGTCGGCGAGGTGCTGGACGCTGTCGTCCAGATCCGGCATCGGCGCGATCGAGTAGCGCAGGATGCCGTCCACATGCTGATTCTCGGCCATCGGGTAGAAGGCCACCTCGCCGTCGCGGCCGCGCACCGCGATGATCGACACCTCACGCACGAAGTCGACGAAGGCCTCGACGATCAGCCGCGGATGGTTGATCGCCCGCCAGGCCTCAGAGGCCTCGCTCGGGTCCTTCAACACCGCCTGGCCCTTGCCGTCGTAGCCCTCGGTGACCGACTTGGCGACCACCGGCGTGCCCAGCTCCCGAGCCGCCGCCTCGAGCTCCTCGGCGTTCTCCACCAGGCGATAGGCCGGCGTGGGGATCGCCAGGCGGTCGAACAGCGCCTTCTCCTCGGCGCGGTTCTGGCAGACCCGGATCGCCTCGCTGGAGGGATGCACCGGCCGGTGCTCCTCGATGGCCTGGACCAGCGGTACCGGCAGGTGCTCGAACTCGTAGGTGACCAGATCGACCTTCTCGAGGAAGTTCGCCAGGTGCTTCTGATCCGTATCTATGATCACATCCCCGATCCCGGCACTGGGATGGCCGGTGGTATCGAGGAAGCTGAAGCGGTTGGCCAGCGGGTAGCCCGCCAGGGCGAGCATGCGCCCCAGCTGGCCGGCTCCCAGTACGCCGATGTTCATGGCTTTTTCCATAACCTTCTCCTCACTCACTGTCGGGCCGGGGATCAGGATGGTCGAGCACGGTCTGTGTCTGCTCGGCGCGGAAGGCCTCCACGGCGCGGCGCACCTCCTCATCCTGCAGGCCGACCACCTGGGCGGCCAGCAGCCCGGCATTGGTCGCGCCGGCCTTGCCGATGGCCAGCGTGCCCACGGCGACGCCACCGGGCATCTGCACGATGGAGAGCAGCGAATCCAGCCCCTTCAGCGCCTTGGACTCCACCGGCACGCCGAACACCGGCAGCGCCGTCTGGGAGGCCACCATGCCGGGCAGATGGGCGGCGCCGCCCGCGCCGGCGATGATCACCGAGAGGCCGCGCTCGGCGGCGGACTTGGCGTAGTCGAAGAGCAGGTCCGGCGTGCGGTGGGCGGAGACCACCCGAGTCTCGCAGGGCACGCCCAGGCGCTCGAGCATCGCCACGGCATGCTCCATGACGGGCCAGTCCGACTTCGACCCCATGATCACGCCGACCCTCGGCGACTGCTTCGATGACGACATCTGCGACTCCTGGCAAAAACGAACGACGAAAGGGCCACGGGGCAGGCACCACGCGGCACGGTCAAGAATGGAAGGCGAGTATTCTAGCAGAGCACGGCGCGGGCTTCCTCACCCGAGGCGCGGTCGTCGCCGCAGCGCGACAACACTTTCACCCTGAGTGCCAGATTGGCTGCTAGGGTCAGTGTGTGTGGGGCGAAAGGAGCACGCCCAGCGGATTCACCCAACGACGGAGAGAGACATGAAACAGCCACTGATCCTGATCGCCGCCCTGACCGGCACCCTGATGCTTGCCGGCTGCGACGACGGCAGCGACACCGCCGCCGACGAGGCCGCCGAGACCGAGACGCAGATCGAGCAGGAGATGCAGGAGTCCGCCGACGAAGCGAGCGAGGCCATGAACGAGGCCGCCGAGGAGACCGGCGAGGCCATGGACGATGCCGCCACGGAGACGGCTGACACCATGGACGCCGCCGACGAGGAGGTCGCGAGCGCCACCGAAGACGCCATGGACACTACCGAAGCGGCGACCGACGAAGCGATGAGCGAGGCCGGGGACGCCATGGAGGCCACCGAAGAAGCGGCCGACGAGGCGATGAGCGAGGCCGGAGACGCCATGGAGGCCACCGGAGAAGCCACCGAAGCAGCGGCCGACGAGGCGATGAACGAGGCCGGGGACGCCGCGGAAGCCACCGAAGAGACGGCCGATGAGGCGATGAACGAGGCCGAGGAGGCCGTCGACGGCGACACGACCTACTAAATTCGTGCACTCATGCTCAAGACCCCGCCCGAGGCGACTCGGGCGGGGTCTTTCGCGTCTGGCCGACCGCGTCAGGCCGGCACGCTCGAGCGCCGGCTGATCAGCCAGTTGCCGGCCAGGACAAGCACCATCAACGCCGCCCCGGCGGCCTCCACCGCGAGGCTAGGGTAGAAGACCGCGACGATCCCCGGCAGCAGCAGCGCTCGCGAGGGCCAGCCCATACGCGTGAAGAGATACCCCTCCAGGGCCGCGGCGAAGGCGCCCAGCGCCAGTAAGCCGGTGAAGGCGGTCCACACCAGCAGCGGCACGGGGCCGCCCATGATGATCTCCGGGTTGTAGACCATGAACAGCGGGATCAGGTAGAGCCCCTTGGCGAACTTCCAGGCCTGGAAGCCGGTATCCATGGGCTTGGCCCCGGCGATCGCCGCCCCGGCGAAACCGGCCAGCGCGATCGGCGGTGTGACGTTGGAGTCCTGGGAGTACCAGAACACCACCAGGTGGGCGATCAGCAGCGGCACGCCGAACTCGGCCGTCAGCGCCGGGCCCACCAGCACGATCAGCACGATGTAGCTGGCGGTCACCGGCAGGCCCATGCCCAGCACCAGGCTTGCCAGCAGCACCATGACCAGCGCCAGCAGCAGGTTGCCGCCGGAGAAGGCCATCATCATCGAGGAGAACTTCAGGCCCAGGCCCGTCAGCCCCACCACGCCGACGATGATCCCGGCCACGGCGCAGGCCATGGAGACCGCCACGGCGTTGCGGGCCCCCAGCTCCAGGCCGCCGACCAGCTTGAGCAGCCCGCGCATCACCGCCTCCTTGAGGGTGGCGGCGGTGACCTTGTCACCCTTGCGCGGGGCGATGAACAGGAACCACACCGCGAAGCGCGCCACCGCCACTGCCAGCATGGTGAGGATGGCGTAGTAGCCCACCCGCATCGGCGACATGTTCATCACCAGCAGCCACACCAGCACCGCCAGCGGCAGCAGGAAGTGCCACCCGGCGCCCATGACGTCGCGCATCTGCGGCAGCTCGCTCTTGGCCATGCCCTGCATGCCCTGCTTGAGCGCGATGATGTGCACGAACAGATAGACCGTGGCGAAGTACATGATCGCCGGCAGGATGCTCACCTTGACCACGTCGAGGTAGGGCATGCGGGTGTACTCGGCGATCAGGAAGGCCCCGGCGCCCATCAGCGGCGGCATGATCTGGCCGCCGGTGGAGGCCGCCGCTTCGATGCCGCCGGCCTGGTGAGGCTTGTAGCCCAGGCGCTTCATCAGCGGAATGGTGAAGGCGCCGGTGGTCACCACGTTGGCGATGGCGCTGCCGGAGATCGAGCCCATGCCCGCCGAGGCGATCACCGCCGCCTTGGCCGGCCCGCCGCGCTGGCGGCCGGTGGCGGCGTAGGCCAGGTCGATGAAGAACTTGCCGGCGCCGGTGATCTCGAGGAAGGCGCCGAACAGCACGAAGATGAAGATGTAGGTGGCCGCCACCCCCATCGGCAGGCCGAAAATGCCCTCCTGTCCCAGGTAGAGCTGGCCGACCAGGCGGTCCAGGTTGTAGCCGCGGTGCTCGAGGATGCCCGGCAGGAACTGGCCGAGCCAGGGCAGCTCGCCGCGCGGACCGGCGAAGGCATAGAGGATGGCGATCAGGCCGATGATCGTCATGCCGAGCCCCACCGCCCGGCGGGCAGCCTCCAGCACCGTGACGGTGGCGATGCAGCCGACGACGATGTCGGTCTGGCTCCAGAAGCCGGCGCGATTGATGATGTCGTCGAGGTAGAGCACCAGGTAGCCGCCGGTAATCAGCGCCCCGCCGAGAAAGAGCGCATCAACCAGCCCGCTGGCGAGCCCGCGATCGTGCTTAGGCCCCAGCAGGGGGAACATCAGGAAGGCCAGCATCATGATCAGCATCAGGTGGATGCTGCGCTGGTAGAAGAGCCCCAGCGGCTGAATGCCGGCGGAGTAGAGCTGGAACAGCGAGAGCCCCACTGCCACCAGGGTGATCAGCCACAGCACCTGGCGTGAATGGTTCGCCTGGCTGCCGGGGATGACGGGGGAGGTGCCCGATTCGCTCATCGTGATCCTCTCGCGGGAGTGTCCGCAGGGTTGTGGTTCAGTCGAGGGTGGGGGCCGGCAGCGCCAGCCGGATCGTCACCCGTTCGTTGGCCGCCAGGCGGCTGAGGCTCGTGCGCACGCCGTCGACCACCAGGCGATGATCGACGCGCATCGCCCCCACCCGCAGCCGATAGGCGTTGCCCGGCACGGGTTCGTCGATCGCCTCGATCCAGTAGCCGCCCTCGCCGTCCGAGACCTGGCGGCCGCGCCCGGGGATATGGTCGAGCCCCGCGGCGAAGTCGGGCAGGTGGCTGCGCTCAAGCACCATGCGCCCGTCGCGGTGGCGGTAGCAGTCGAGCACCGCAAAGCCTTCGACCGAGTGGTTCCACTCCAGGCACCAGCCCTCGCCCTCGGGCATGGGCAGGCTTACCAGGCGCTCGCCGGCGGCGTCTCGCACCTCCAGCCGGGCCTCGGTCAGGGACGGATCGCCCGGGTCCGCCGGAGCGCCGGCCGCCAGGCCCACACACAGCAGCAGGGCGGGCAGCCAGGCCCGCCCCGCGATCAGGCGTGATGCGTGCATCGAACGTCAGGGACGCTGATGGTCACCGATCTCCGCACCCACTTCCTCGTAGTAGCGCAGCGCGCCCGGATGGAAGCCGATCGGCGTGGACTCCACGCTGAACTCGACGGTGGTGTCGTTGGCCGCCGGGTGGATGGCGATCAGCTCGTCGGTCTGCTCGAAGAGCACCTTGGTGATCTGGTAGGCCAGCTCCTCGTCCATCTCGCTGCTCACGGCGAGCACGTTGGGGATGCCGATGCTCTGCACCGCCTCGCCCATGCCCTCGTAGAGGCCGGCCTTGAGCTCATAGGCCGCGAAGACGGGCTCGGCCTCCTTGGCCTTGGCGATCTCCTCGTCGGTCAGCCCGACCAGGCGGATGTCGCGGGTGGTGGCCAGGTTCATGATCGAGCTGGTGGGCGGGCCCACGCTCCAGAAGCCGGCGTCGATATCGCCGTCACGGATGGCATCGGCGGTCTCGTTGAAGTTCAGGCGACGCGCATCGAGGTCGTCATAGGTGATGCCGTTGGCCTCGAGCAGGGCCTGGGCGTTGACCTCGGTGCCGCTGCCCGGGGCGCCCACGGAGACGGTCTTGCCCTCGAGGTCGGAGAGCGATTCGATGCCGGAATCGGCCAGGGTGACGATCTGCACGGCGTTGGGGTAGATCGAGGCCAGCGCACGGATGTTCTCGAGCTGGCGGCCCTCGAAGTCGCCGGTGCCGTTATAGGCCTGGTAGACGGTGTCGGCCAGCGCCAGGGCCAGGTCGGAGTCGCCGCGCCACACCAGCCCCATGTTCTCCACCGAGGCACCGGTGACCTCGGCGACGGCATCGGCCCCCTCGATGTGGTTACCGATCAGCTCGGCGAGACCGCCGCCATAGGGATAGTAGGTGCCGCCGGTGCCGCCGGTGGCGATGGAGAGCTGCTGGGCGGCGGCCAGCGGGGCCGTGGCCAGCAGCGTGGCGGTAGCGGCATACTTCAGGATTCGCATGGCATTCCTCCGGTCCTGGAACCAGGTTGTAGTGGATTGTTGTTGTAAATGGTTGTTATGAGTTGTTCCGGCACCAGATCGCGGTGCCTCAGGCAACGCTAGCACGGGGCGAGCGTGAGCCACCATGCCACTATTTCTACGTTCTCTGATATTTTCGGCAATCCTCCTTAGGTCGACATCGCAGGATCACGACTCGACCAGCTCCTTCACCTTGTCGACGATGTGCGCGCCGATGGGCAGCGCCGAGGTGGCCGCCGGGGACGGGGCGTTGCCGACGTTCACGGTGCGCCGCGTGTTGACGAACAGGAAGTCGTCGACGAGCTTGCCGTCGCGGGTCACCGCCTGGGCGCGCACCCCGGCCGGATAGGGTGTGAGGTCATCGAGGGTCAGGCTCGGGCAGTACTTGCGCACCAGCTCCAGGTAGCCGCGCTTGTACAGCGAGTTCTTCATCTCGGTGAGCCCCGGGCGCAGGTTCTTGCCCAGCACCCGGAGGATGCCCGGGTCGCTGAACATCCGCGCCATGTCGACAAGCGAGACGTCGCGCTTGCGGTAGCCCTCCCGGGCCAGCGCCAGCACGGCGTTGGGCCCCACGGTCACGCTGCCGTCGATCATGCGCGTCAGGTGCACGCCCAGAAACGGCATGGACGGGTCCGGGATGGGGTAGATCAGGTGATTGACGATGGCGTTGTGCTCTGCGGGCAGCAGGTAGTACTCGCCGCGGAACGGGCAGATGCTGAAGCCGGGGTCGCGGCCGAGCATGCGCACCACGCGATCGGCCATCAGCCCCGAGCACGACACCAGGTAGCGTCCGGTGAACTCGCCCGCGCCGGTGGTGACCACCACCTCCTGGCGGCGCTCCGCCAGGGCGGTGACCTCGGCCCCGTAGCGGATCTCGCCGCCCAGGCGCTCGAACTCGGCGGCCATCGCCCGGGTGACCTCGGCGTAGTCGACGATGCCGCTGGAGGGCACGAAGATGCCGGCGATGCCGGTGATGTTCGGCTCGCGCTCCTTGAGCGCCTCACGGGAGAGCCACTCGCGCTCCAGGCCGTTGGCCGCGGTGCGATCCCACAGCGCCTCCATGCGCTGCTTCTCCTGCTCGTTGGTGGCCACCAGCAGCTTGCCGCAGATGTCGTAGGCGATGTCGTGGGCAGCGCAGAACGCCTTGGTGGCCCGGTTGCCCTCCAGACAGAAGCGCGCCTTGAGGCTGCCCGGGGTGTAGTAGACCCCGGCGTGGATGACACCGCTGTTGTGGCCGGTCTGGTGGCACGCCGCCTCGCGCTCCTTCTCCACCACCAGCATGCGGCGATCGGGCCAGGCCTGCTGGAGCTGCATGGCGGTGGACATCCCCAGGATGCCGCCGCCGATGATGATGAAATCAAACATGCCGTCCTCGTTGTGTCATGCGACGGCCACGCCGCGGTCATGGCGTGGCCTCGTCAGGGTACTCTCGCGTGGGGCATGGCGTCTCAGGCCGGGCTCTTGATGAATGGCTCAAGGCTGGCTGATGAATGGTTCGAGGCTGGCTCATGAATAACCCACGCCTGGCGCGAGTTGCGCAGTTTTCTGGCGTGGGTGACATGGCCTCGCTGGCGCCTCGGCTCGCGGCGCAGATCGGGAGCAACCGCTCGACCCTTCCGCCATGCGAGGGGCCGAACGACGGCCCTTGAGGAGCGTTGAATACTCCGTACCGGTGGTGCCTCGATGCCCCCCGCCGGAGGGTCGATTTTTCCCCGAAAATTCCTCGAAAGGAGACTGGCAAAAACGCTCTTCAGCCGCCATAGTGTGGTTGTCGCAATTGCCAACTGGAGCATCATGAGCACGGCACGTCTTCCCGCCCACGCGGAACCGACCGACCCTCCTCGAAGTAGCCCTGGCCTCGATGTCAGGGACCTGGAAAAACGTACGCGCCTCATGCGTATCATCACACGGCTGATCGCCGTGTCTGACCTGGGCAGCCGCGAAATCGCTCGCCGCGCCGGTCTGCCGATGCAGAAGATCAGCGACCTCCTCTCGGGGAAGCTGGAGCATCTCTCGGTTGACGAGATGCGCCTGGTCTATCACAGCATCGATACGAGCGGGACACCCACGCCGCCCTGATCGATGGACGCCTCGGGCACACGCCCCGGCATTAAGAACAGCGAACGCTCCGCCTCTCGGCGGGGCGTTTTTTTTGTCTTTTTCTTCTCATCAATTCACTTAAATTTCAGAAACTTACTCAGACATTACGCCAACATTAAGAGCTTGCTAATGATCTCTTGATCGACATCAAGTGCCCCGTCACGGGTCGCCGTTAGCCTGCGGGTCATGCCTTTCGCCATGCGCGAAAGATCCCGCCCCATCCAGGCCACCGGAGGCGCCATGGACCCCATTCGCCGTTCCCTTCTCGGCCAGCTGGCCCGCTTGAGCGCGGGCGCCGCGATGGTGCCGCTATCGAGCGTCGCCAGTGCCGGCATCAACCAGCAGCCGCCTCGTCGTGAAGGCGACCCCAGCAAGCGCTACGGCATGCTCATCGACCTGCGCCAGTGCATCGGCTGCCAGGCCTGCACCGTGTCGTGCCATATCGAGAACGCCGCGCCGCTGGGCAGCTTCCGCACCACCGTCTCCCAGTACGAGGTGGCGCACCAGGAGACCGGCGAGGTCGCCACCTTCATGCTGCCCAGGCTCTGCAACCACTGCGAGAATCCGGCCTGCGTGCCGGTCTGCCCGGTGGAGGCCACCTACCAGCGCCAGGACGGCATCGTGGTGGTGGACAGCGACCGCTGCGTGGGCTGCGCCTACTGCGTCAACGCCTGCCCCTACGACGCCCGCTTCATCAACGAGCGCACCCAGACCGCCGACAAGTGCACCTTCTGCGCCCACCGCCTGGAGGCCGGCCTGCTGCCGGCCTGCGTGGAGAGCTGCGTGGGCGGTGCGCGGATCATCGGCGACATGCGCGACCCACAGAGCCAGATCAGCCGCATGATCGCCGAGCACAAGGACGAGCTGATGGTGCTGCAGCCCGAGAAGAACACCCTGCCCCAGGTCTTCTACCTCGGCATGGACGAGCGCTTCGTCACCCGTCCCGATGCCGAGCCGGTGGCCCTGGACGTCCTCGACCCCCACGGCAAGGAGATGGGCTATGAATTCGGCCATTGAGCTGCTCGCCCCGCGCTACGACATCGCCTGGTACCCCTGGGCGGTGCAGTACTTCTTCATGATCGCCCTCTCCTACGCCAGCCTGTGGCTGGCCGCTCCGGGGCTGGTGTTCGGCAAGTCGCGCTGGCTACCCACCGCGCGCCTGGCGCTGCTGGCCTGCCTGACCACCACCCTGGTGGCACCGGTGGCGCTACTTGCCGACCTGCACCAGCCGCTGCGCTTCTGGCACTTCTACGCCTACGCCAACGGCCACTCCTGGATGTCGGTGGGCAGCCTGATCCTGCCGCTCTATGTGGTGGGCGTGATCGTGCTGGCCTGGCTGGCCTGGCGGCCGGCACTGCAGGCGAATCGTCAGGCGCCCGGGCTACAGGGCTTCATCGCCCGCTGGGCGTCGCTCGGCGAGTCGCCGACCCCGCGCGCGCTGCTGGTGCTGGTGGGTCTCGCCACCCTGGCGCTCTCCACCGGCATCATGCTCTATACCGGCGCCGAGGTGGCCATCGTCAAGGCCCGCCCGCTGTGGCACACCGTGTGGCTTCCGCCGATGTTCGTGGCCACCGGCGTCATCGCCGCTGCCGGCCTGATCCTGCTGCTCAACCGGGTGGCCGGTGAGCGCAGCACCACTGTCACCGGCCAGATGCTCAAGGTGATGCTGGGCGCCTGCCTGGCGGCGGGTCTCATTGCCGGCAGCTGGTTCCTCGACGGTATCAACGCCAACGTCGGCTCGGTGGCCGCGGCCCTGGAGTCGGTGCGCGGCAGCGCCGAGTGGCGCAGCACCGCCCTGTGGGGCGGGCTCACCGGCGTGGCCCTGTTCGGCGCCCTGCTCTACCTGCTCACCCGCCCTGCCGCCCGGCGCCCGGCGCTCTTCGCCTGGGCCTGGCTGCTGGGCCTGGTCGCCCTGCACGTGGGCTGGATGTTCCGCTGGGTGGTGCTGATGGACGTGCAGACCGTGGCCCGTCACAGCGCCGGCTTCCACCACTACGGCGTTCCCGCCGGCTCCTCCGGCGTGCTCGGCATCGTCGGCACCTTCGGCCTGTGGCTCGCCGCCATCCTGCTGGTCGATCTCTTCGTGCCGTGGCGCCAGGCGCGCCAGGGCGGCCGCGGCGCCGATGTCTCCCCCGCGCCCGCCAGCGCCGCCTCTCCCGACTCCTCTCAAGAACATGCCCCCGAAGGAGCGCCTCATCATGGCTAAGTCGTCCGCAGATCCGTCACGTCGCCGCTTCATGAAAGGCGCCGTCGCCGCCGGCGGCGCCGCCACCTTCGCCGCCGGCTACGCCGACCCGCTGCTCAAGATGGGCAAGGGCCTCACCGGCAGCGCCGGCGAGACGCCCAAGCACCGCATCCACGGCAACTCCCTGGCGCCGGAATACAGCGTCGACCCGGCCAGCGGCGAGCTGACCCTGAACCCCGACCAGCGCCTGGCCTTCACCGTCTGCTACGGCTGCACCACCAAGTGCGGCGTGCGGGTGCGAATCGACAACGACAGCGACCAGGTGCTGCGCGTCGCCGGCAACCCCTACCACCCGCTCTCCGCCGACGAGCACCTGCCGATGCGCACCCCGGTGGCGGAGGCCCTGCGCGGCCTCAGCGCCTTCGGCGACCAGGGCCAGCAGAACCGCTCCACCGCCTGCGCCCGCGGCAACGCCATGATGAGCCAGATCGACAGCCCCTTCCGGGTGACGCACTGTCTCAAGCGGGTCGGCGGGCGCGGCGGCCGCGAGTGGCAGAAGGTGCCCTTCGCGCAGGTCATCGAGGAGATCTGCGAGGGCGGCGACCTGTTCGGCGAGGGCCAGGTGGAGGGCCTGCGCGCCATCCACGACGTCGAGACCCCGATCGACCCGGCGAACCCCGAGTACGGCCCCAAGGCCAACCAGCTGATGGTGATGGAGGCCACCGACTACGGCCGCTCCGCCATCCTCAAGCGCTTCGCCTTCAACGCCTACGGCACCCGCAACTACGGCCATCACGGCTCCTACTGCGGGCTGGCCTTCCGCATGGGCTCCGGCGCCGTGATGAACGACATGAAGAAGTTCGCCCACGTCAAACCGGACATCCAGAACGCGCGCTTCATCATGTACATCGGCTGCGCCCCCAGCCAGGCCGGCAACCCCTTCAAGCGCCAGGGCCGCCTGATCGCCCAGGCCCGCGCCGCCGGCACCCTGGAGTACGTGGTGGTCGACCCGGCGCTCAACGCCTCGGCCTCCCACGCCGCCGACCACAACCGCTGGGTGCCGATCCGCCCGGGCACCGACAGCGCCTTCGCCATGGCGCTGATCCAGTGGCTGCTCGACCATGAGGGCTACTCCCGCGACTTCCTCGAGATGCCCGGCCAGGCCGCCGCCGACGCCGCCGGCGAGGCCACCCACTCCAACGCCACCCACCTGGTGATCGACAGCGAGAACCACCCGCGCCGCGGCCACTTCCTGCGCGCCAGCGACCTGGGCCGGGCCGAGGCCGGCGCCGAGGACGACGCGCCGCTGGTGATCGCCGACGGTGCACTCGTCGACGGCGAGTCGGTGATGGCCGCCGAGCTCTTTGTCGACCGCGAGGTCGAGCTCGGCGCCGCCCAGGACGGCAGTGGCGAACGCGTGCGGGTCAAGAGCAGCCTGACCCTGCTGCGCGAGGCGACTCACGAGCAGAGCCTGGCCGACTACGCCGCGCACTGCGGCATCCCCGAGGCGACCATCGTCGCGCTGGCCGAGCGCTACGCCCGTCACGGCCGCCGCGCGGTGGTCAACTGCCACGGCGGCATGATGTCCGGCAACGGCTTCTACGCGGCCTTCGCCGTGCAGATGCTCAACCTGCTGGCCGGCAACCACAACCGCAAGGGCGGCAGCGCCCCGGGCGGCGGCCAGTTCAACGGCGTGGGCCAGGGTCCGCGCTACGACCTGGCCAACTTCCCCGGCAAGCGCGGCCCGCAGGGCATCTTCCTCTCGCGCTCGCGCTTCCCTTATGAGAAGTCCTCCGAGTATCGGCGCAAGGTGGCCGCTGGCGAGGCCCCCTACCCGGCCCGGGCGCCCTGGCGCTCCCTGGCGCCGCCCACCCTCACCGAGCACCTGCCCTCGGCGCTGGACGGCTACCCCTACCCCATCAAGGCGGTCATCGGCTGCATGGCCAACCCCATCTACGGCCAGGCCGGCCTCGAGGGGCTGATCGCCGACAAGCTCAAGGACCCCAAGCGCCTGGGGCTCTACGTGGCGGTGGACGGCTTCATCAACGAGACCAACCGCTACGCCGACTACATCGTGCCAGACTCGGTGATGTACGAGGTGTGGGGCTTCACCGGCGCCTGGCGCGGCACCCTGGGCAAGATGACCACCGCCTGCTGGCCGGTGGTGGAGCCGCGCCAGGAGAAGACCGAGGAGGGCGAGCCGGTCTCCATGGAGAGCTTCTTCATCGCCGTGGCCAAGCGCCTGGGCCTGCCCGGCTTCGGCGAGGGCGCCATCCCCGCCGCCGACGGCAGCCTGCACCCGCTGAACCGCGCCGAGGACTTCTTCCTGCGCGCCGCCGCCAACGTGGCCTTCCAGGGGGAGCCGCTGCCGGCCGCCGAGCAGAGCGACATCGACCACGCCGGCCTGGCACCGCTGATACCCAAGCTCGTGCGCACCCTGCCACCCGAGGAGCACGGCCCGGTGGCCTATCTCTACGCCCGGGGCGGGCGCTTCGAGGACTTCCAGGATCACTTCAAGGGCGAGAACCTCACCAGCGCCTGGACGCGCACCCTGTGCGTCTACAACGAGCGGGTCGGCACCAGCATCAACACCCAGACCGGCGTGCCCAACCGCGGCGTGCCCTGCCACGGCCCGGCGTCCCTGGCCGACGGCCGCGCCATGCGCGAGGTGTTCACCGAGGAGGAGTGGCCACTGCTGGCGTTCTCGTTCAAGTCGAACCTGATGAACTCCTACGCCATCGGCCTCGAGCGGCTACGCATGATCAAGCCCTACAACCCGGTGATGATGCATCGTGAGGACGCCGAGCGCTTCGGCATCGCTCACGGCGACGTGATCCGCATCGAGAGCCCCGGCGGCGGCGTGACCGCGCTGGCGCTGGTCGGCGAGGGTGTCGCACCGGGGGCACTGGCCATCGAGCACGGCTACGGCCACCGTGACCTCGGCGCCACGCCCCACGTGATCGACGGCGAGTCCCAGCCGGATCTCGAGTGGCTGCGCGCCGGCATCAACATCAACGACCTGGGCTTCGAGGACCCGACCCGCCGGATAGCCGGTACCTGGCTCGAGCCGATCAGCGGCGCCGCCGTGCGCCAGGGGCTGCCGATCCGGGTTACCCGCGTCGAGGCCTGAGCGGCCGCCACGCCGACGCGTACGTACGCCCCGCCTGTCCGGCGGGGCGTTTTTTGTGTGGCGACGAGAACGCTGATCCGGCGTCGCGCCCGCGTCAGTGATCCAGCAGATAGTGCACGCTGAACAGCGCCTGATCATCAAGCCACACGGCGCCGGACCGGTAGCCGGCCCGGGCGGCCAGCGCCTGGAAGTCCTCGAGTCGGTACTTGCAGGAGTTCTCGGTATGCAGCGTCTCCCCCGCCTCGAAGGCGAAGCGCCGCTCCTCAATCACGATGGCCTGGCGGCGCCGGCTGACCAGGTGCATCTCGATGCGCGAGGCCGCCTCGTTAAAGACGGCGCGGTGGCCGAAGGCCGCGAGGTCGACCTCGGCGCCCAGCTCGCGGCGCATGCGCGACAGCAGGTTGAGGTTGAAGGCCGCGGTGACGCCGGCGGCGTCGTTGTAGGCCGCCTCGAGAAGGCCACGCTCCTTGACCAGGTCGACGCCGATCAGCACCCCGCTGCCCGTCGGCAGCGCCCGGCGCAGGCGGGAGAGGAAGGCCTCGGCCGGCGTGAAGTTGCCGATGCTCGAGCCCGGGAAGAAGGCCACCGCCCGTCGCTCCGCGAGGCTTGGCGGCAGCCGCACGCCCACGGAGAAATCGCCCCAGGCGGCGTGCACCTCGAGCCAGGGGTAGTCGGCCGCCAGGCGGCGCGTGCTCTGCAGCAGGAAGTCGCGGGAGATGTCCACGCCCAGATAGCGGCTGGGGCGCAGCGCCTCCAGCAACCGGCGCACCTTGCGGCTGGCGCCGCTGCCGAGTTCGACCAGCAGGGCGTCGGGGCCCACCAGCGCCGCGATCTCGTCGGCGGCCGCGGCGAGGATGCCCTCCTCGGTGCGGGTCAGGTAGTACTCGGGCTGGGCGCAGATGGCCTCGAAGAGCCGCGAGCCCCGCGCGTCGTAGAAGTGCTTGGGCGAGAGCGCCTTCGGCGAGGCGCGAAGGCCTGCGATGACGTCGTCGCGAAAGGCGTCTGGCGCCTGCCCGACGTGCTGATCGTGGACGTGCACGGCGGTGATCATCGAGGTCCCTCGCGAACGGCGGGCGACGACGCCGGGGAGATTCCCGCGCCGGAATCCGGCTAGACTGGGCGGCGGCGCGAGCCCTGGATCCCTTCGCGCCACCCTTTCACCAATCTAGAGCGAGCCCCCACATGCAGCAACCGCAGCAGACGGTGTTACGGGACATCGTGCTGGTCGGCGGCGGCCATACCCACGTCGGCGTGCTGAAGCGCTTCGCCATGCGCCCCGAGCCTGGCGTGCGGCTCACCCTGATCTGCCGCGACACCCACACCCCCTACTCGGGCATGCTACCGGGCTACGTCGCCGGGCACTACGGCTACGACGACGTGCATATCGACCTGCGCCGGCTGGCCGAATACGCCGGCGCGCGCTTCTTCGCCGACGAGGCGATCGGCGTCGATCACGACGCGCGCCGGGTGCTCTGCCGCTCGCGCCCCCCGGTGCCCTACGACTGGCTGTCGATCAATATCGGCTCGACGCCCCGGGTGGGCAGGGTCCAGGGCGCCGACGCCCATGCCGTGCCGGTCAAGCCGATCCACCGCTTCAACGACCGCTGGCTTCAGCTGCTTGAGCGCATCGAGGCGCACCCCGGCACCACCCGGGTAGCGGTGGTCGGCGGCGGCGCCGGCGGGGTCGAGCTGCTGCTGGCCATGCAGGTCCGGCTGGGCCGCGAGCTGGCCGCCCGGGGACGCGACCCGGCGGAGCTTCACTTCGCGCTCTTCACCCGCGGCGAGAAGATTCTGCCGACCCACAACGCTCGGGTGCGCGGGCACTTCGAGGCCACGCTGCGCCGCCGAGGCGTCGAGGTGCATACCGGCACCGAGGTGGTCGCCGTCGAGGCGGGCCAGCTGCAGAGCGACGACGGCACCTGGCACGGCGCCGACGAGATCGTCTGGGTGACCAACGCCGGCGGGGCCGACTGGCTCAAGGGCACCCGGCTGGCGCTCGACGACGACGGCTTCATCAAGGTCGGCGAGACCCTGCAGTCGCTCTCGGACCCGCGGATCTTCGCCGCCGGCGACATCGCCCACCAGGTCGATCACCCCCGCGAGAAGGCCGGGGTCTTCGCCGTGCGCCAGGGCCGTCCGTTGGCCGACAACCTGCGCGCCGCCGTGACCGGCCGCCCGCTGTCGCCCTATCGCCCGCAGCGCGACTGGCTGGCGCTGATCAGCACCGGCGATCGCCACGCCGTGGCCTCCCGGGGCGGGCTCTATCTGGCCGGCGACTGGGCCTGGCGCTGGAAGGACTGGATCGACCGGCGCTTCATGGCCCGCTTTAACGACCTGCCGCCCATGACCCAGGACGCCATGAAGGCCCCGGCCCGCAGTCGAGTGGTGCTGGACGAGGACGAGAGCGCCCAGGCGATCTCGGCGCTGGCCATGCGCTGCGGCGGCTGCGGGGCCAAGGTGGGGGCCACCACCCTCTCCCGGGCGCTCTCGACGCTCGAGCCGGTGGCGCGCGAGGAGGTGCTGGTCGGCCTGCACGCCCCGGACGACGCCGCCGTGGTGCGGGTGCCGCCGGGCAAGGACATGGTGCACACCGTGGATTTCTTCCGCGCCTTCATCGACGACCCCTACGTGTTCGGCAAGGTCGCCGCCAACCACGCGCTCGGTGACATCTTCGCCATGGGCGCCGAGGCGCAGACCGCCACCGCCGTGGCCACGGTGCCCCAGGGGCTCGAGGCCAAGGTCGAGGACACCGTCTTCCAGATGATGAGCGGCGCGGTGGAGGTGCTCAACGCCGCCGACTGCGCCCTGGTGGGCGGCCACACCGGCGAGGGCAGCGAGCTGGCCCTGGGCTTCGCCGTCAACGGACTGATCGACAGCGACAGCACAGCCCTGATGACCAAGGGCGGCCTGCGCCCCGGCCAGGTGCTGATCCTCACCAAGCCCATCGGCACCGGCACGCTGTTCGCCGCCCACGCGCGGCTCGCCGCCCGGGGGCGCTGGATCGATGCGGCGCTCGCCAGCATGGTGCAGTCCAACCGCGAGGCCGCGGCCTGCCTGCACGAGCACGGCGCCACCGCCTGCACCGACCTCACCGGCTTCGGCCTGCTCGGCCACCTGGTGGAGATGACGCGCTCCTCGGGGGTGGATGCCGAGCTCGACCTGGCGGCTCTGCCGCTGCTCGAGGGCGCCGAGGAGACCGTCGCCGCCGGCATCCTGAGCTCCCTGCAGCCCGCCAACGTGCGTCTGCGCCGCGCGATCCGCGACCAGGCGGCCTGGGTCAAGCATCCGCGCTATCCGCTGCTCTTCGACCCCCAGACCGCCGGGGGGCTGGTCGCCGGGGTGCCCGCCGAGCAGGCGGAGGCCTGCCTCGCGGCTCTGCACGCCCTGGGCTTCGGGCAGGCCGCGATCATCGGTCGCATCACCCCCGCCGGCGAGGCGCTGGAGCCCATCCGTCTCAACGGATGAGGACGATGCTCAGCTGCTGGCACCGGCGCCAGGCCCCGTGCGAAGGCGCTGTGAACCCTTCCCTGGGCGCTACATTCGCCATCCATGGCGAATGACCTTCGCCGGGACCTGCCCCGGCGCCTCCTAACCATGCAGATAAGGTCAGGCGTGCAGCCCGCAGGCGGTGAGCACCCTGGCCAGCGCCTCGCACTCGGCCTCGGGCGTGAACAGCGGCGCCCGGGCCGCCACCTGGCGGCGCAGGCCCTCGACGAAGGCCGGCTGTGCCTCGGCGCGGCGCAGCAGGTCGCCAAGCGCCGCGGTATCGGCGACCGGGAAATAGCCGGCGTAGTCGTCGCCCAGCAGGCCGCGGTTGCCCGGGATATCGGAGGCCAGCACCGGCAGGCCCGCCGCGCAGGCCTCGCTGACCACGTTGGCCCCGCCCTCCATGCGCGAGCTGATCACCATCAGTCGGGCGCAGGCCATCCACTGGCGCACCTGCCAGCGGGGCAGGTCGCCGAGCCAGCGATAGCGCGGATTGGCCGCCATCTCCTCAACGGCCGCCTTGGCCCAGCTCTCGTCGTGGGCGCCGCCCAGCTGGATGATCCGCAGCCGCGAGCCCATTGGCAGGTCGCGCACCGCGAGTGCCGCGCGCAGCGGGTCCTTCTCCTCGCGCAGGTGGCCCACCACCAGCACATCGAAGTGCCGCCGCCCCGGCCGCGGGGCACCGGGCGGCAGCGGCAGCGCCGACTGGTGGACGACGTGCAGGCGCGGCAGGACGCCCGCGGGCAGGTCCTCCTCCAGGGCATCATGCAGGCCGATCAGGACGTCCGCCGCCGCGAGGCTTTCGTGGAAGGTCTCGGGATGGCTGTGCTGGAAGCGGTAGACGTCGGTGCCGGTCAGCACCACGGCCAGGGCGGCCGCAGGAAAGGCCTGGCGACAAGCGAGGATGGCTCCGTGGCTGCGCCAGGCGTGCAGCGCCATCACGAGATCTGGGGCCTGTCCGTCGACGCGCCATTCCCCCGGGGCATCCTCGGAGCCGGCGATACTCACGCGGCAGCCAAGCTCGCGCAGCAGGCCCGCCCAGCGGGTCGCGGTGGCGCGGTTGCCGGCGTGGGAGCCTCGACCCGCCGGGGTGATCAGGGCTACCTTCAACACTGTTCACCCTTCCCCTTATCGCCTTGCATCGCTCGCCCCGTCATCCGTCCATACTTCTTCAACCGTTCTTGGCCAGCCAATCTTACCCGGCCGTGCTTATCCAGCCGCTCACCGTTCGAGGAGGTCCTGATGATCGCCACCCCGCCCACGCCCCCTCGCGCCGCCGACGCGCTGGCAGACATGCTGATCGATGCCCGCTCGCGCAGCCTTTCGCTGATGCGCGATACCCTCGAGATCCGCGAGCTCGGCCCGCGGCTTTCGATCGTCAACCCGCCGCTGTGGGAGCTCGGCCACCTGGGCTTTTTCCACGACCACTTCGCGCTGCGTGGCCTGTTCGGCCTGCGCGACTACCGGCTCGTCGGCTCCGAGCGGCTGTTCGACTCCGGCAGCATCGCCCATGACGACCGCTGGGCGCTACCGCTGCCCTCCCGCGACGAGACCCTGGACTACCTCTCGCGGGTGCAGGCGGCGATGCTCGCGCGCCTGCCCGAGGGCGAGGCCAGCGCCGCCCAGAGCTACGTCTATCAGCTCACCACCCTGCACGAGGACATGCACGGCGAGGCCTTCCTCTACACCCGCCAGACGCTGGGCGACCCCGCCCCGGCACTCGGCACGCCGCCGCGCGAGGCCCCCGGCGAGGCCGGACGCGGCCCCCTGCCGGGCGACGTCACCATTCCCGGCGGGCGCCACCGTCTGGGTGGCGACGATACCCTGCCCTTCCGCTTCGACAACGAGAAGCCGCCCATGGCGGTCGAGGTGGCGCCCTTCTCGATCGCCCGGGCGCCGGTCACCAACGCCGAGTTCGCCGCCTTCGTCGACGACGGTGGCTACGCGCGGCGCGACTACTGGAGCGAGGCCGGCTGGCGGTGGCGCGAGGGTCAGGGGCAGGAGGCTCCGGTCTACTGGCGCCGGGGCGCCGACAACCGCTGGGAGGAGCGCCGCTTCGATCGCTGGCAGCCGCTGGCCGCCCACCAGCCGGTGGTGCACGTCAGCTGGTACGAGGCCGAGGCCTGGTGTCGCTGGGCCGGTCGACGCCTGCCCAGCGAGGCGGAGTGGGAGGTAGCCGCCAGCCGCGAGCCCAGCGCCGACGGCGCCTCGCTGGCGCCCGGCAAGCGACGCTTCCCCTGGGGCGACACGCCGCCGGACGCCGGCCGGGCCAACCTCGACGGCTGGCGCCTGGGCCCGCTGGACGTGGCGGCGCTGCCCGAGGGCGACAGCGCCTTCGGCTGTCGCCAGCTGCTGGGCAACGTCTGGGAGTGGACGGCCTCGCCCTTCGCCCCCTTCCCGGGCTTCGCGCCCGAGCTCTACCGCGACTACTCCGCCCCCTGGTTCCAGGAGGGGCGCTACGTGCTGCGCGGCGGTGCCTGGGCCACCCGCGCGCGACTGATCCACACCGCCTACCGCAACTTCTTCACCCCGGAGCGAAACGACATCCTGGCCGGATTTCGCACCTGCGCCCTCTAGCAGGCCCCCCATGACGAGAACGCCCCGACCGATCCCGGCCGGGGCGTCTTGGCGGATAACGGGCTCAGCGGCCCGGCGCGCGCCTCACTCTGGCAGGTCGGTGACCGCGCCGGTGGAGGCCGAGCTCACCGTGCGGGCGTACTTCGACAGCACGCCGCGGGTGTAGCGCGGTGCCGGCTGGCGCCAGGCGGCGCGGCGGCGCATCAGCTCCTCGTCGGAGAGCGCGATGTCGATGGTGTCGGCCTCGGCATCGATGGTGATCGCATCGCCGTCTTCCACCAGCGCCAGGGGGCCGCCGTCGAAGGCCTCGGGCGTGACGTGGCCTACCACGAAACCGTGACTGCCGCCTGAGAAGCGCCCGTCGGTGATCAGCGCCACCTCACTGCCGAGCCCGCGACCCATGATCGCCGAGGTGGGCGTGAGCATCTCGCGCATGCCGGGGCCGCCCTTGGGACCCTCATAGCGGATCACCACCACGTCGCCGGCCACCACGGTGCCGTCGTTGATACGCGCCTGGGCCTCCTCCTCGGAGCCGAACACCCGGGCGCGGCCCGAGAAGCGCGTGCCCTCCTTGCCGGTGATCTTGGCCACCGAGCCTTCCGGGGCCAGGTTGCCGAAGAGGATGCGCAGGTGGCTCTCCGCCTTCACCGGGCGATCCAGCGGGGCGATGATCTTCTGGTCATCGGGATACGGCGCCACCTCGGCCAGGTTCTCGGCGAGCGTCTGGCCGGTCACGGTCAGGCAGTCGCCGTGCAAGAGGCCTGCGTCGAGCAGGATCTTCATCAGCGGCTGGATGCCGCCGATCGCCACCAGCTCGCTCATCATGTAGTGGCCGCTGGGGCGCAGGTCGGCGACCACCGGCACGCGCTTGCCGATGGCGGTGAAGTCGGCAAGCGACAGTTCGACGCCGATGGTGCGGGCCATGCCGATCAGGTGCAGCACGGCGTTGGTGGAGCCGCCCAGCGCTATCACTACGGCGATGGCGTTCTCGAAGGCCTGGCGCGTCATGATGTCGGAGGGCTTGATGTCGCGCTCGAGCAGCGCGAGCACCGCCTCACCGGCGGCATGGCAGTCGTCGCGCTTATCGCGGGAGACGGCATTCTGCGCCGAGCTGCCCGGCAGGCTCATGCCCAGCGCCTCGATGGCCGAGGCCATGGTGTTGGCGGTGTACATGCCGCCGCAGGAGCCGGGACCGGGAATCGCCGTCTCCTCGATCTGCTTCACCTCGATCAGGTCCATGTCGCCGCGGGAGTGGGCGCCCATGGCCTCGAACACCGAGACGATGTCGGTGTGGCCCTCGCCCGGCAGGATGGTGCCGCCGTAGACGAAGACGCTGGGGCGATCGAGCCGCGCCAGCCCCATCAAACAGCCCGGCATGTTCTTGTCGCAGCCGCCGATGGCCACCAGGCCGTCGAAGCCCTCACAGCCGGCCACCGTCTCGATGGAATCGGCGATCACCTCCCGGGACACCAGCGAGTACTTCATGCCCTCGGTGCCGTTGGCGATGCCGTCGGAGATGGTGATGGTGTTGAAGATCACCCCCTTGCCGCCGGCCGCATCGGCGCCGTCGCTGGCCCGGCGAGCCAGCTCGTCGATGTGGCTGTTGCAGGGGGTGAGGTTGCTCCAGGTCGAGGCGATGCCCACCTGGGGCTTGGCGAAGTCGGCGTCGGTGAAGCCCACCGCCCGGAGCATGGCGCGGCTGGCGGACTTGCCGACGCCGTCCACGACCGGGGCGGAATGGCGGCGACGGGGATCGTCAGGCGTGTCACTCATGGTCGGATATCCTCTTGTCGTTTCGGGGTTCCCCCCGGGGGTGGTCATGGGGCTCGGCAGCGTCACTCGACGCGGCGAAGGACGAGGCCGGCCGCGCGAAGGCCACCTCGAACAGCCGAGGGTCATCGAAGTGGCGCCGGCCAACGAAAACGGTGGCATGGGTTCCCCACTGGCGCATGGCGCCGGGGCTCAGGATGCCCGATGGCCACAGCAGGAATCGCTCGAGGCGCCCAGTATGCGACACCAGACCCTCCGGACCATAGAGGCTGCGCCGTCCGCCCCCGGGCAGCGCCAGGGATCGCCGGCCATGGTCGGGCGGCGAGGACACCGCCTTGAGCGCGTAGCGGCGCGCCTCGGCTACGTCGACGCCGGGGTCCGCCACGCCCAGGTGCTCCACGTAATGGCTGACGGCGGCGACGCGCACCGCGAGCCGCTGCCCTGCCACCAGGCGAGGAGCCTCGATGGGCGTCAGCGGCGCCTCGCGCAGGTCCGCGTCCGCGGCCACCGCGACGCGCTCGAGGGGCGGCACGGGAAAGAAGAGATGGTAGCAGCCGCAGGGATGGATGCTGTCGTGGATCAGCGCTCGCCCCCGCTCGTCGAGGGTGACGCGCCACAGCAGGCCATCGAGACGACCCCCGAGCAGATCCAGCGCGCCCTGCCGTGGGCGCGCCGGGAACCACAGGGTGTAGACCAGCTGGGGCAGCAGCTCGCCCTCGAAGCGGGTATGGCTCAATCGCACGTCGGCCACGGGACGGTTGGTGTCGACGAGCGGCAAGGGGCCTTCGGGCCCGGCAAACCAGTAGGGCGCGCCGAACCGGTCGTCGTGCCCCTGGGTCTCGACGAGAAACACCGGGGCATGATGCGCCGCCAGGCGCAGCAGCGCCTGGCGATCGAGCTCGACGAAGCCGAGCGGGCTTCGTGGCGCCTCGCGCAGCCACCGCGCCGCGACGGCGGCATCAAGGAGCTCGCCGGTGGGCGGCGCATAGCGCACCAGGGGCGCCTCGGCCGGCAGCGTCGCGAACGGTGCCTCGAAGGTGTCCAGATAGTCCGCCTTCCAGCGGTTGTAACCGAGGGCAAGACCGAGGCGCGTCAGGGGATAGAGCCCCAGTGCCCGGCGCCGGGTCAGGTAGTGGTCGGGGGCCTCGATCGCCGAGCGCAGCCGCTCGCGGGCCGGTCCGGCGACCTGCTCGGCCAGCAGCTCACGCTCCATCAGGCGCGTGGCGCAGGCATTGACGACCGCGGCCGGGCCCGCGCCGGGAGTTGACGACAGCGCCTCCCGCTGGGACGCCGGCAGGTTGGCCGCCTCGATGGCGCGCGCCTCGCCGTCCAGCTCGCGCATCCGGGCCACCCAGTCGGCGAAGGCCGCGGGGCTGTCGAGCTCGTCATCGAAGCTCGCGAGCAGCCGGTTAACGCGCAGGTAGGGAAAACCCGCCACCCGCGCCGCCCCGGCATCGGTCACGCCGGCCTCGGCCACCGCCGCATCGAAGGCCGCCAGCTGCGCCAGGCAGCGGGCGTTCCGCGGGTCGCGGTCGGCCAGCTCCGCACGCCAATCGGGACCGGCGGCACAGCCCGCCAGCAGCCCGAACAGCATAAGCCCCCCTAGGCGCAGCGGTGACCAGACGGGCATGGGGCGTTTCCTCGAGAACGCGGATCGACTCTCTCAGGGTGGGCGCCCGCCCGCGAAGAGGCAACGTCTCAGGCAGCACGCGCCCTTCTCGCCGGCCGGAGCCCGGCGATCAGCAGGCTGACCAGGCTCGAGAGCAGCAGCGCGCCGAGAAACGGCGGCAGGGTCGGAATGCTGCCGGGGAAGCTCGCCGCCAGCACGCCGGCCGCGAGGCTGCCCTGGGCCACCCAGCCCGGCAGGATGGCGCCGAGCAAGCCTGCCACGCCGCCGGCCACCGCGGCGGTGGCGCTCATCCGCGACCAGAGGCCCAGCAGCACCGGCACCACGATGGCCGCGCAGAGCAGGTCGGCGATCAGAAACAGGCGCAGCACCGAGAGCCCCTGTAGCGCCACGATCACCACCGGCACCATCAGCGCCACGGTGGCCAGGCGCGCCGCGCCGATGGAGAGGCCGCGCCGACCGGACACCGCCACCACCAGCGAGGCGATGCCGTTCTGCAGGGTATCCACGCTGGAGGCCACCAGGGTGACCGCCAGCACCAGCGCCGGCAGCGCCAGCCATCCCGGCGCCTCGGTGAGCAGCGCGAAGAAGGGAATCGGCGGTTCGCCCAGCGCCACGCCGGCCATGGCGGCCAGCATGCCGAGCCCGCCGATCACCATCACCACCAGCACGGTGATGCCGCCGCCTAGCCAGGCGCCGCGGCTCAGGGCACGGTCGTCCCGGGCCGCCCATACCCGCTGCCAATAGCCCTGGTGGAAGAGGTTCGCTGCCGTCACCGCGATCACCAGGGTTAGCGCCACGGCGAGGGCGTCACCGGCCGGGATCGACGGCAGGGCCGCCGCCACCGGCATCTCGGGCAGGCGCGCAAGCGCCACCCCGCCGACCAGCGCCAGCAGGACGATCAGCAGCCAGGCCTGCCAGCGGTCGGTGGCAAGGCTCGCCCGCAGCCCGCCCACTGCCGTGTAGAGCAGCGTGGAGATCGCCACGCCGATCACCACCAGCGCCGGTGGCACCTCGGAGAGCAGCGCGGTGATGGCCCCGACGGCGGTCAGCTCCGCGGCCAGGAAGCAGGCCATGTAGAGCACGGAGACCAGCGACACCCAGCGCCGCACCCCGGCCCCGTAGCAGGCCTCGGCGAACTCGCCGATGCTGCGCCCCTCCGGCAGGTGGCGGCGGATCGCCGGGCCATAGAGCCCCAGCACGATGAACGGCAACGCCGAGCCGACGGCATAGCCGGCCAGCGCCAGCGGGCCGACGAAGGCGCCGATCTCGGGGGGCGCGAAGAGGATCCAGGCGCCCATCCCCGAGGCAAGGAAGGAGAGCCCCAGGGTCGAAGCACTCTGGGAGTTGCGTGCGGTGACGTAGTCGTCGAGGGGGCCATCGGCCCGGCGGGCCTTGAGGCCCAGGAAGGCAAAGCAAAGCAGCGCCGCGCCGAGCACGGCAGACGTCAGGACAGGCATGTCGCACTTCCTCCGCCGGTGTGAACCGGATCAGGTTCCAGGGTCAGCGCCATGCGCTCTCTCAGCCCCGGCCGACGCGTGCGGCGGCGAGACTCCCCTGGCGACAGTGAATGGATTGTGGGATCGCGTCTCAAGCCGGCGCCATAACGGCCGATAGACACAGGATCGAGGGGCATCATAACGTCGCCCCACCGTGACGACCACCCGTGCCGGAGCCCCGAGATGCCCTACACCGAAGCCAAGGAACACGCCCCCGGGCGCCTGCACGGGATCTTCGTCGATCCCTACAGCGCCTTCGACAACGCCGCCACCGAGCGCCTGCTGCACCTGCGCATGGCGAGCGAGGCGATGATCCTGGCACCGATGCGCGAGGGCCGGCTGGTGCTGCGCGTCATCCACGGCTGGCAGAACGGCAGCTTCGAGCCCGCCGAGCTCTGCCACAGCGACCATCGACTGGACTCCTTGGCGGCGCTACGCCGGGTGACTGACGACTATCGCCAGGCCTTCGAGGGTGGGCAGCCGCTGCCGTGCGACGGCACCGGGCTCTTGGCCGATCCCCTGGCCCGGGCCATCGCCGCCGCCGAGGCCGAGGGCCAGGCCCTCGACGAGGAGACCCGCACCATCCCCGCGCGCTGGCCCGCCTTCCGACAGGGCCTGACCCTCTACACCTTCTTCAAGGTCTACCACCGCCTCACCTATAGCGAAGACGACGCCTACCGTTCGATCCTCTGCCAGACGCCCCAGGGGCCCCGCGAGATCCACGAGTTCCACCTCGAGGAGGGCGAGTTCGCCGTGGTGGCGCCTCGCGAGAATGAGGACGGCGACAGCGTGTTGCTGCTGCACGAGAGCCAGCTGACGCCGGTGCTGCAGCTATTGGAGGCGGGTCACGGCGCTTAACGCCGGAAGCACTCGCGGAGACCTTTCCACCTCACTTCTCCCGCGGCACCCGCCCCATCAGGTAGAACTCCTCGTTGGGCGGGGTGCCGGTCAGGGTGACCAGGCGATTGGAGAGCCCGAAGAAGGCGGTGATGGCGCCGATATCCCAGATGTCGTCGTGGGTGAAACCGGCCGTTTTCAGGCGCGCCTCCCATTCGTCGGTGAGTTCCCCCACCTCCAGGCCGCAGTAGAGCGCGAAGTCGAGCATCACGCGGTGGCGCTCGCTGATCGGCGCGGTGCGGTGATTGATGGCCACCTGGTCGGCAAGCAGCGGGTCCTTGCTGTAGATGCGCACCAGGGCGCCGTGGGCCACCACGCAGTAGAGGCAGCGATTGCGGGCGCTGGTAGCCACCACGATCATCTCCTTCTCGGCCTTGGTGAGGGTGTCGGACTCCCGCTCCATCAGGGCGTCGTGGTAGGCGAAGAAGGCCCGAAACTCGGCCGGACGGTGGGCCAGCATCAGGAAGACGTTGGGCACGAAGCCGGCCTTGTCCTGCACCGCCAGCATGGCGTCGCGGATGTCGTCGGGCAGGTCGTGGATCGATTCGGGGATGGGGAAACGGCTGATCGGTGCGGACATGGTGGCTCCTGGCGCTGTGGTTGTTGTTGTCCTAAAACTCCAGTTAACGTCAACGTAAACGCAGTGTCTACCCGTCCTTGGTGGCCCCAAGCGACGGCGGCCCCGCCTCTCTCGAGACGGGGCCGCCGATGGCCGCTGAGCGGGGTGCGGTCAGCCCAGCGAGATGGTGCTGTTGATGCCGCTGGAGACGTTCTTCGGCTCGAACCAGCGCGCGGTGACGGTCTTGGTCTGGGTCCAGAAGCTGATCGCCTGCTTGCCGTTGGGGCCCAGGTCGCCGAGCTTGGAGCCGCGTGAGCCGGTGAAGCTGAAGTAGGCGACCGGCACCGGGATCGGCACGTTGATGCCCACCTGGCCGACGTCGATGTCGCTCTCGAAGCGTCGCGCCACCCAACCGGAGTTGGTGAAGATCGAGGTGCCGTTGCCGTTGGGGTTGGCGTTGACGAACGCGATCGCCTCGTCGAGGGTCTCGACACCGACCACGCAGAGCACCGGCCCGAAGATCTCCTCGCGGTAGATGGTCATCTCGGTGGTCACGGCGCTGAACAGAAACAGGCCGACGAAGTTGCCGTTCGGGTAGCCCTCCACCTCACAGCCGCGGCCGTCGACCAGCAGCTTGGCGCCCTCCTGCTCGCCGGTGGCGATCAGGCGCTCCACGCGCTCCTTGGCCTGGGGAGAGACCAGCGGGCCGAGGTCGGCGTCCGTCTGGGTGCCAGGACCGACCTTCATGTTGCGGGCACCCTCGGCGATGTCCTCGAGCCACTCGCGGGCCTCACCCACCAGCACCACCACGGAGTTGGCCATGCAGCGCTGTCCGGCGGCGCCGAAGGCGGAGCCCAGCAGGTTGTTGATGGCCTGGCTGCGGTTGGCGTCCGGCATCACCACGCAGTGGTTCTTGGCGCCCATCATCGCCTGCATGCGCTTGCCGGCGGCGGCGGCGCGATCGTAGAGCAGCGAGCCGACATGGCTGGAGCCGATGAAGGAGAGCGCCTTGATGTCGGCATGATCGGCGATCTGGTTAGCGACGTCCGGGCCGCCGTGCACCACGTTCAGCACGCCGGCCGGCACGCCCGCCTCGTGGGCCAGCTCGACCAGGCGCATGGTGGAGGTCGGGTCCTGCTCGGAGGGCTTGAGCACGAAGGTGTTACCGGTGGCGATGGCCAGCGGGAACATGAAGCAGGGCAGCATGATCGGGAAGTTGAAGGCGGTGATGCCAGCGCCCACGCCCAGCGGCTGGTTGAGGCTGTAGACGTCTACCTCATTGGCGGCGTTCTCGGCCAGTTCGCCGAGCTGCAGGGAGGTGATCGAACAGGCGTGCTCCACCACCTCCAGGCCGCGGCCTACCTCGCCGGCCGCATCCGGCAGGGTCTTGCCGTGTTCCTCGCTGATCAGCGCGGCCAGCTCATCGGTGTTGTCGCGGATCAGCGCCTGGAGCTTGAGCATGATGCGCATACGCTTGCCCAGCGGCACCTTGCGCCAGGTCTTGAAGGCCTCCTTGGCGCTGGCGACGGCCTGCTCGACCTCCTCGGCGGTGCAGAACGGTACCCGCGCGACCACCTCCTGGGTGGCCGGATTGACCACGTCGCGCCACTCCTGGCTCTGGGACTGGACGGGCTGGCCATCGATGTACATGGGAGTTTCGCGAACGGTCATGGGCATGCTCCTGAAGCTGTTGTGATTATGAGCTGTTGTGGTTACGAGCTGTTGTGATGATGCGCTGTTGTGATGATGCGCTGTTGTGATGATGCGTATGGGGCAAAAGGCGTATGCGACCTTATGTGCATGCTGGCACGGAGAGTCGATGTTTCGAGTCTATACAGAGGTTGGATGGCGTGACAACGGGCACTCAGGCACATTGCTTGTGCACTGATGCACAACCAAAGACGGCAGGAGACGGCTCCCATGCTGGACTGGCAGGACATCCAGATCTTCCTCGAGGTGGCGCGCAGCGAGCGGCTCACCGACGCCGCCCGGCGCCTGGGGCTGGACCACTCCACCCTGTCGCGGCGCACGAGGCGCTTCGAGCAGGCCCTCAACACCCAGCTGTTCGAGCGCAGCACCCACGGCTACCACCTCACCGAGGCCGGCCAGCAGCTGCTCGCCCACGCCGAGGAGATGGCGCGCCACGCCTTCGAGGCGGGCGAGAGCCTCACCGACAAGAACCACCAGATCAGCGGCCAGATCCGCCTGGGGGTGACCGAGGGCTTCGGCACCTGGGTGATCGCCCCGCTGCTCTCGGCCTTCTGCGAGCGCCACCCCGGCGTGACCCTGGACCTGCTGGCACTGCCGCGGGTGGTCAACCTGAGCCGCCACGAGGCGGATCTCGCCATTACCGTGGAACGCCCGGTGAGCCCGGGGCTCGTGATCTCGCGGCTCTGCGACTACCGGCTGCGCCTCTACGGCAGCCAGGGCTATCTCGCCCGCCACGGCACCCCGCGACACCGCTCCGCGCTGGGCGCACATCGTCTGATCGGCTATGTCGACGACCTGATCTTCAGCGAGCAGCTCAGCTACCTCGAGCCGCTGCTCGACCCGGCGGTGGTCGGCCATCCCGGCCCGCACTTCGCCCTGCGCAGCACCAGCGTGACCACCCAGCACGCCGCCTGCCTGCAGGGCGCCGGGCTCGCCGTGCTGCCCTGCTTCATGGCCAGCACCTCGGAGGCCCTTTCGAACGTGCTGGATGACGACGTGGAGATCGTGCGTCACTTCTGGATCACCGCCCGCCAAGAGCAGCGCCGCCTGGCCCGGGTCCGCCTGCTGTGGGACTTCCTGCGCGAAGCCCTGGAGGCCAACCACGCCTTTTTGATGGGCGAGAGCCGGGAGCTGGTAATTCCCGACCTCGGCGCCCCGGCCCCCTCGCTCTCGTCGTCGCCCGACTGACCGCCCCCCGAAGAAGCCGATACGCACCGAGGCCAATAGCGCCGGCCACCTGCATGCAGGATTGCCGATATGAAATAACTATCGAGATGGTCGGAAATGGCACTTGGGCCCATCAATGGACGCGGAGTAGTGTGAAGGAAAAGGCGACGCGATAGCGCCGACGAGACACATGACACCGTTGGTCGGCGACACTACTCTCAACCAGACTCGTCGCTTACCACACCCAGACAGACCCCTACATGCAGCAAAGATTGGAGAGCAACATGGGCGAACAGCAGACAGGCAAGTGTCCGGTGATGCACGGTTCCAACACCCAAGAGAAGGCCGATGTGGTCGCCTGGTGGCCGGAATCGCTGAACCTGGACATCCTCCATCAGCACGATCGCAAGACCAATCCGCTGGGTGAGGCGTTCGACTATCGGGAAGAGGTCAAGAAGCTCGACCATGCGGCCCTCGAGAGGGACATGCACGAGCTGATGACCAACAGCCAGGAGTGGTGGCCAGCCGATTGGGGCCACTACGGCGGCCTGATGATTCGCCTGGCCTGGCACGCGGCAGGCACCTACCGCCTGGCCGATGGCCGTGGCGGTGCCGGCACCGGTAACCAACGCTTCGCGCCGCTGAACTCCTGGCCCGACAACGGCAACCTCGACAAGGCACGTCGTCTGCTGTGGCCGCTCAAGAAGAAATACGGCAACCAGGTCAGCTGGGCCGACCTGTTCATCCTGGCCGGCAACGTGGCCTACGAATCCATGGGCTTCAAGACCTTCGGTTTCTCTTACGGTCGCGAGGATATCTGGCACCCCGAGAAGGACATCTACTGGGGGGCCGAGAAGGAGTGGCTGGCGCCGTCCGACAGCCGCTATGACGATGTCGACCAGCCGGACACCATGGAAAATCCGCTGGCCGCCGTGCAGATGGGCCTGATCTACGTGAACCCGGAAGGGGTGAACGGCGAGCCCGACCCGCTGAAGACCGCCGAGCAGGTCCGCGTGACCTTCGCCCGCATGGCGATGAACGACGAGGAAACTGCGGCCCTGACCGCCGGCGGCCACACAGTGGGCAAGACCCACGGCAACGGTGACGCCGAGGCGCTCGGCGCCGAGCCGGAAGGCGCCGACGTCGAGACCCAGGGCTTCGGCTGGATGAACCCCAACCTTGACGGCAAGGCGACCAACGCGATCACCTCGGGCCTCGAGGGCGCCTGGACCACCAATCCGACCCAGTTCGACATGGGTTACTTCGACATGCTGTTCGGCTACGAGTGGGAGCTCAAGAAGAGCCCCGCCGGCGCCAACCAGTGGGAGCCGGTCGACATCAAGGAGGAGGACAAGCCGGTCGATGCAACCGACCCCTCCAAGCGCCATAACCCGATGATGACCGACGCCGACATGGCGATGAAGATGGATCCCGCGTACCGGGCGATCTGCGAGAAATTCATGGCCGATCCCGAGTACTTCAAGGACGCCTTCGCTCGCGCCTGGTTCAAGCTGACGCACCGCGACATGGGGCCGAAATCCCGCTATATCGGCCCGGACGTACCGGCCGAGGACCTGATCTGGCAGGATCCGGTGCCCCAGGGTGAGACCAACTACACCGAGGAGGTCGTCAAGGCGAAGATCGCCGAGGCCGGCCTCTCCCTGAATGAGCTGATCGCCACCGCCTGGGACAGCGCCCGCACCTTCCGCGGCTCCGACATGCGCGGCGGCGCCAACGGGGCGCGTATACGCCTGGCCCCGCAGAAGCACTGGGAAGGCAACGAGCCGGAGCGTCTGGCCAAGGTGCTGAAGACCTACGAGCAGATCTCCGCCGACACCGGCGCGAGCATCGCCGACGTCATCGTGCTGGGCGGCAACCTGGGCGTCGAGATGGCGGCCAAGGCGGCTGGCCACGACGTTCACGTGCCCTTCGCCAAGGGCCGCGGCGACGCCAGCGAGGCGATGACCGACGCCGAATCCTTCGAGCCGCTGGAGCCGCTGGCCGATGCCTTCCGCAACTGGCAGAAGAAGGAGTACGTGGTCAAGCCGGAGGAAATGCTGCTGGATCGCGCCCAGTTGATGGGTCTGACCGCGCCGGAGATGACCGTGCTGCTGGGCGGCATGCGAGTGCTCGGCACCAACCACGGCGGCACTCCGCACGGCGTGTTCACCGATCGCGTAGGCCAGCTGACCAACGACTTCTTCGTCAACCTGACCGACATGGGCAACCGCTGGGAGCCGACCGGCAAGAACGCCTACGACATCGTCGATCGCCAGAGCGGCGACACCAAGTTCACCGCGACTCGCGTCGACCTGGTGTTCGGCTCCAACTCCATCCTGCGCGCCTACGCCGAGCTGTACGCCCAGGACGACAACGAGGAGAAGTTCGTGAAGGACTTCGTCGCCGCCTGGACCAAGGTGATGAACGCCGACCGCTTCGACCTCGACTGAAGCCCGTTCCGGGCCATCGCTGACTCGTCAGCTCAAGCCGCGCCAGCCCTTCCGGGCGGCGCGGCTTTTTTGTGGGCGTGTTCAGGGGCGCCCGGATACGCCGGCTGCGAGGTTCTCTACGCGCCACCCGATCAGCCGATGATCGGCCGTCGCCTCGTCGCGGCCGGCTCAGGTGCCGCAGAAGGTGCGGAACACGGCCTGGCCGGCCGGCGAAGGCCGGGCGTAGGCCTCGCGATCGGGCTGGGCCTCGAAGGGGGTCGCCAGCACCTCGCGCAGTGTCTCGAAGGGCGCCATGTCGCCCTCGGCGGCCGCGGCCAGCGCCTCTTCCACCCGCTGGTTGCGCGGAATATAGAGCGGGTTGGTCGCGCGCAGCCGGGCGGCGATCGTCGCCGGGTTCACGTCCTCCCGGGCCAGCCGCTGTCGCCAGCGCGGCAGCCACTCGTGCAGGGCCTCGCGGTGCTCGAACAGTTCGAGCAGCGCCGGGGCGTCTTCCTCCACCGCCTCGGCAAGCTGTCGAAAGCTCAGGGTGAAGTCGGCGCGGCCGGCCGCCTGGGCCTCGAGGAAGGCCTCGGCGAGCTCGCGGTCGCCCTCCTCGGCCCGCGCGAGCCCCAGCTTATTGCGCATCACCGAGAGCCACTCGGCCTCGTACTGCTCGGGGTAGGCCTGGATCACCGCGGTGGCGCGTTCCACGGCTTGGTCCGCATCGTCATCGATCAGCGGGATCAGGGTCTCGGCGAAGCGCGCCAGGTTCCACTGGGCGATCCACGGCTGGTTGCGATAGGCGTAGCGGCCGCCCTCGTCGATGGAGCTGAACACCTGCTCGGGATCATAGGCCTCCATGAAGGCGCAGGGGCCGTAGTCGATGGTCTCCCCGGCGATCGAGGTGTTATCGGTATTCATCACGCCGTGGATGAAGCCGAGCCCCATCCAGCCGGCGACGAGCCGGGCCTGGCGTGCCTGCACGGCCTCCACCAGCGAGAGGTAGCGGCTCTCCGGCGGCAGCAAGGCGAGCTCGGGATAGTGCCGCTCGATGGCGAGATCCGCGAGCAGACGAATGGCCTCCTCGTCGCCCCGCGCGGCGAAGTACTGGAAGGTGCCCACGCGCAGGTGGCTCGAGGCCACCCGGGTCAGCACGGCGCCGGGCTCGGGCACCCGGCGAAAGACCCGTTCGCCGGTGGCGACTGCGGCCAGCGCGCGGGTGGTGGGAATGCCCAGGACGTGCATCGCCTCGCTGACCAGGTACTCGCGCAGCACCGGGCCGAGCGGCGCGCGCCCGTCGGCCCCACGGGAGAAGGGCGTGCAGCCGGCGCCCTTGAGCTGGATATCGCGCAGCCGCCCCTCACGATCGGTCACCTCGCCCAGCAGCACCGCGCGGCCGTCGCCCAGACGCGGGTTGAAGTGGCCGAACTGGTGACCGGCATAGGCCTGGGCCAGCGGCTCGGCGCCTTGCGGCACGGCGTTGCCGGCAAAGGTATAGGCGGCCCGCCCCTCATCGAGGGCCTCATCGAAGGCCGCCGGATCGAAGCCCAGCTCCTCGGCCAGCGGCCGGTTGAAGGCCAAGAGCCTCGGCGCCTCCACCGGCACGGGGTCGAAGCGAACATAGAAACGGTCCGGCAGGCGGGCGTAGCGCAGGGTGAACTCGGGAAACATGGCGACTCCGATCGGCGGCTGGGCGCGACAGCGAGATAATGAATACCCGAGTATATCGCTCGGAATTGCGCTTATCGACCCACCACCTGACTCACCCCTCTCCCATGGAGAGCTCCTCGCGGATCAGCTCGGCCAGGCGCCGGGCAGGCTCGGTGGGGCGCCGCGCGGCACGGTGTAGGGCCAGCTCCACGGGCGGCAGCGCCGGCAGGCCGCTCGATTCGTCCAGGGCGCGCAGCTGGGGCGTCAGCATGCTGCGGGTCACCACCACGATGGCCAGGCCCGCCTGCACCACCGGCCCCAGGCCGACCATCGACTGGCTGGTGTAGGCCACTCGCCAGTCGCGGCCGGCGGCGGCCAGCGACTGCTCGGCCACTTCCCGGAACAGGTCGGCGCCCAGCGAGTAAAGCGCCAGCGGCAGAGGATCGGTCAGCGAGGGCTGGTGCTGCAGGCCCACCGCCCAGGCGAGCGGCTCGCGGCGAATCATCTCGCCGCCGGGCGAGCGGCGCTGCCGGGTCACCAGCGCCAGGTCCAGCTCGTCGGCCCGCACCTGCTCCATCAAGTGAGCACTGGTGCCGCAGGTCACCTGCAGGCGCACTTCGGGGTAGAGCTGGTGAAACCAGGAGAACACCGAGGTCAGCAGGCTGGCATAGTCCTCGGGAATCCCGAGGTTCAGGTCGCCGGTGACCCGGCGCGTGCGCATGTCGGCGAGCGCCTCGTCGTTAAGCAACAGCAGTTTTCTGGCATGGCCGAGCAGCCGTTCGCCCTCGGCGGTGAAGCGCAGCCGCCGCCCCTCGCGCTCGTGGAGCGCCACGTCCAGCGCACTCTCCAGGCGCTGCAGCTGCATGCTGACGGTGGATTGGGTATAGGCCAGGCGCCGGGCGGCGGCGGTCACGCTGCCGGTATCGGCCACCGCCACCAGCGTCCGCAACAGGCCGAGATCGAGCGTTGGAGCACGCATAAACATCACCATCCTTGATAGGTCGCATCAATAAGGATCTATTTTGTGATGATTATGGACGGGATAGCATGCCCTCGTCACTCACTGGGCGAGGAGGTAGCGATCATGCTGGGCCATACGTTAGGCGTTTCCCGTTTTCCGTGGCCTGGTGCCGGCGCCGCCGGCCTGGCCATCATTCTCTGGGCGCTGGTACCGCTGCTGATGATCGCCGCCGGCGACCTGCCGCCGCTGCGCCTTTCGGCCATGGCGCTGCTGGCTGGCGCGCTGGGCACGCTGCCCATGGCGCGCGGCCGGCGGCGCCCCGCGGCCACGCATTCGCGGGTCCAGGGCGGGGCGATCAACCTCCTCGGGGCGCTGCTGATGGCCGGAGCCGTAGGCGCCTGCTTCGCCGCCTTCTCCCTGGCACCGCCCGCCGAGGCGGCGCTGATCACCTACACCTGGCCGGTCATCTTCCTGCTGGCGAGCCGCTGGATGGTACTGCGGCGCCTGCCGCTGGCCACCCTCGGCGGCGCGCTGCTGGCCTTCTCTGGCGCCGCCCTGCTGGTGGTTCCCCAGGCCCTGTCGGGCGGCGTTTCCGGCGCCTGGGGCGGCTACCTGCTGGCCTTCGGCACGGCGCTGTGCTGGGCGCTTTTCTCGCTGGCAAGCCAGGTGCCGGGGTTCCGGTTCGGCGAACGCATGCCGCACATGCTGCTGATCGCCAGCGTCATGACCGGCGTCGCCAGCCTGGCGCTGGAAGGGGTGAGCGAGCTGCCCTCGTCTCAGGAACTGCTGGCCACCGCCGCCCTGGGCCTGGGCCCCTACGGTATCGCCATGCTCGCCTGGGACCGCGCCCTCGGCGACCCGCAGGCGCATCGGCTGGGCAACCTGGCCCACGCCGTGCCGGTGCTGGCCACGCTCTTTTTGGTGATCGCCGGGGTCGCCTCGCCGGATTGGCGACTGCCGCTGGCCGCCGGGCTGGTGCTGTGGGGAAGCTACACGGCCTCGACGCGCTGAGCGCCAGGAACGGCGCCCCCTCTCCGACTCCTCGTTTTTCGAGACGCTGGCGGCATTTCACAGCCATCTCGGCACAGATTGGACATCTTCTCGCCAGGCCAGTACGGTAATGGCGCCTCGGCGCGGTCTCCCAACCGCGCCCTCGAGGCGGTCACCCCCGTGGCCGACTGGTCTCGCTTCACCGCAGACTGGATCACCGGCACTTTCGACTGTCCGTCGCCGACGTCATCGATAGAGAACGAATCCATGTCGCCCCATTACGCCGAACAGGGCCGCTGCATGCCGCGCCGCCCGCCGCCAGCCAGACCCTTCCCCGGGTAACGCCACGCGCCGCCACCCCGCGACCCGTGCCTATTGCCGCGTCTCGCCGCCCTTGTAATACGGGGCTCGGCGTCAACGCCGCGTGCGCGATCACCACCCTGCCCTGACCGTCCATCGCGTCCGGCGTGCCGCCCCCTGCGTGGCTGGCACGCGACGCGCCCCTTCCACTCACCGAGGGACTGCCCTTGAACAGCACATCACTCCATCAATTCTCGACCCTGACCGTCGTCCTGCTGATGCTCGCCTTCTACGGTGGCACCTATCTGCTCACGCTCGGCATCCGCAAGAAGAAGGAAGACGCCGACGCCTTCATGGTCTCCAACCATCGCATCGGCTTCGGCATCGGCGCGGCCAGCATGACCGCCACCTGGATCTGGGCCGCCTCCTTCTACGCCGCCGCCACTTCCGGCTACACCTACGGCGTCTCTGGCCCCATCCACTACGGGCTCTGGGGGGCGCTGATGATCCTGTTCATCTACCCGTTCGGCCGACGCTTTCGCAAGCTCGCCCCAAACGCTCACACCCTGGGCGAGCTGATCCACGCCCGCCACGGCAGCTCCAGCCAGCTTATCCTGGCGCTCTCCAACGTGCTCGGCAGCGTGATCAGCCTGATGGTCAACTTCACCGCCGCCGGCGCCCTGGTCTCGGTGCTCTCGCCGCTCTCCTTCCAGGCCGGGGTGATCATCGCCGGCGTGGGCGTGCTGCTCTATACCCTGTGGTCAGGCTTTCGCGCCTCGGTGATGACCGACTTCGCCCAGCTGGTGGCGCTGATGGCCATCGCCGTGGTGATCATTCCCGCGGTTTTCTTCGCCATGGGCGGCCCCAGCGAGCTGGTCGCCGGGCTCGACAACCTGACCGTCGAGCAGGCCGACTTCTTCTCCACGGAGGCCATCCTCCATCAGGGCGCGCCCTTCTTCGTCGCCGTGCTGGCCTACGCCATCGGCAACCAGACCATTTCCCAGCGCCTGTTCGCGGTCAACGAGGAGCACATCAAGCCGACCTTCCTCACCGCCACGGTGGGCTACGGCGCCATCGTCATCGGCCTGGGCATGATCGGGCTGATGGCCCTGACGCTGGGCATCGAGCCGCTGAACGGCGACATGAACAACCTGATCCCGCAGATGGTCTCGGGCTACCTGCCGCCGGTATTCATCGCGCTGTTCTTCATCCTGGTGATCGGCTCGCTCTCCTCCACCGCCGACTCCGACCTCTCCGCGCTGTCGGCGATCATGATGGCCGACGTCTACGGCAAGAATATAGCCCGCGGCAAGGCCGACCCCCAGCGCATGCTGCTGGTAGGCCGACTTACCATGATCGTCGCCACCGCGGTGGGCATCGTCTTCGCCAGCTTCTCGCTGGATATCCTGGTGATGCTGGTGTTCGTCGGCGCGCTGTGGGGCGCCATCGTCTTCCCGGTGATCGCCAGCTGCTTCTGGGACCGCATCACCAACGCCGCCTTCACCACCTCGGTGCTGGTGGCCATGGTGATGTTCTGCCTGGCACGCTTCGAGTGGCTGCCGCTTAACGGCGCCACCGGCCTGCTCTTCGAGCTCTTGGCGAGCATCGGCGGCGGCGTGATCATCGGGCTGATGGTCTTCGGCTTCCTGGGCCGCGCGATGGGCTTCCTCGCCGGCGGCCTGGCACTCGCCGCGATGCTGATCTTCGCCACCGGCTTTTTGCGCGAGTACACCGTGCTGCTGGCCTCGCTGACCGCCTACGGGACCAGCACCCTGGTCTGCGTGGTGATGAGCCTGGCGAGCCGCCAGGAACCCTTCGACTTCGCCACCATCGGTGAACGAGTCGGCGACTACGATCAGGCCCACGCCGAACCCACGGCCACACCGCGCCGGGCGGCGGCACCGTCCTCCGCCACCCTGGCCGGCCAGCGCTGATCCGCCACCATCCACCGCGGCGCCGGCCTCCGGCGCCGCCATGAGGAGAACGACCATGACTCTGCTCTACGGCTTCTACGTGCTCATCTGGCCCGCCCTGACCCTGGGCGTGCTGGTGCTGATCTGCCGCGCCGTGCTGCGCGACCGCCGCGACGCCAAGCGCGAGCATCGCGAGCTCGTGTGATCCCCTCGCGGCCCTGATCGCGGACACGACCGAGACCCCGCCGGCAGCTGCCGGCGGGGTCTCTTGCGTTCAATCCGGCGACGCGGGGGACTAGACTGCAGGAAGATGCCCGCGACTCCGGTCGCCTCAACAGGGAGCCACGACGATGACGGACCAAGCCCTGGACTACTACCAGCCGCCGCAATCCGAGGCCCTTGGCCTGATTCGCCTGCGCGCCAGCGCCGAGGGTCTCACCGAGATCGCCTTCGTGATGGAGGCCGAGGAGCCGGCCCGGCCCGGCGAAGCCACCGAGCAGGCCCGAGCCCAGCTCGACGAATACTTCGCCGGCGAGCGCCACGCCTTCGACCTGCCGCTGGCGCCCGAGGGAACCGACTTCCAGCGGCGCGTCTGGCAGGCGCTCGCCGACATCCCCTTCGGCGAGACCCGCTGCTACGCCGAGATCGCCGAGCAGCTGCACTGCCGCGGCGGCCAGCGCGCGGTGGGTGCGGCCAACGGCAAGAACCCGCTGGCCATCGTGGTGCCCTGCCACCGGGTGATCGGCAGCGACGGCCGCCTCACCGGCTATGCCGGCGGCATCGGCCGCAAGCAGTGGCTGCTGGCCCACGAGGCCGGCGAGGTGCCCTTCGCGCTGAGCTGACCGCCTCGACTCCCGGCCTCGATCCGATCTCATTCCGGTCGAGAGCGTGTCGCGCGCGGCATCAGCCTCGCGCCGTCTCCACCTCTTGGTACCAGGCCGCGTAGGGCGTATTCCTCGCCATGCAGCGGGTGTAGTCCGGCGCCCCGTCCGTCCACCACACCGGCCCGCGCTCGCCCAGCGCCCGCTTCGCCTCGTCGACCCGATCACGGGCCTCGCGCTGTGCCTGCGGATCTTGCGTGCGCTTCGCCTGGGCCACGTCCCGCCGGGCCCGCATCAGCCGCTCTACCCAGGCCTGGCGTTCCGGCTCGGGCAGCTCGGGATTCGTGCACCGCCAGAGGCGGCCGCGCACCACGATATAACGGCCGTCGGGCGTGGTGAGTGGCGTCGATGAGGTCATGGTGAAAGCGTGGCTCCAGGCCGGGAGAGGAAGACGCGTCTGAGTCGTTACTGCACCCCGGCGCCTACGAGACGCCTCAGGGCCAGAGGCAGCCAGTCGACGTTGTCCCGGGCGCGCCCGCCGCGGGCGCCATCAGCCGCTCATGAGGGGGGCTCGTCTTGCCATGCCAGGAAGGTGCGATAGTCCTGGCGCACACAGTCGGCATAGCTGAGCGCCAGGGTGGTCACCATGTCCACGCAGCGCTCGAGCCGCCCCTCGACGCAGGCACCGACGGCGCGGGCAAAGCGCCCTGGATCGTCGTGGTTCAGGGCCTGGGCGCCGCGCAGGTGCTCCCGGGCCAGGATGCGTCCCCACTGCTTGACCAGCTGGCGGTACGGCTTGGCGCCGTCGAGCTTGTGGGTCGGGAAGTCTTCCTTGAAGGGCGAGCGCTCACGCACCGAGAACACCGTATCGCCCAGGTGCAGCCAGCCCAGGTAGGGGTCGGGGTGCTCGGCGATGGCCACGAAGGCCGCCGCGTGACGCAGCCCTTCGTGGGGAAAGGCGCGTCGCCAGGCGCGCTTCTCGGCGCCCCCCATCAGCCGCCAGCCCTCCGGCGGGTTCTGCTGCTTGATATCGAGAATGATGTCGTCGTGCTCGTGGTCCTGCCCGCCCTCGATCAGCACGTAGAAGCGCTCGAGGCCCAGCGAGCCGGTGCCGGCATCGAGCCGGCGGGCCATGTCCTTGACCCGGAAATGGCCCTCTTCCGCCTCGCTCGCGGGGGCGTTCAGGGTGTGGCGGTACTCCTCCTCGACGGCCTTGCGCAGCTGACTCGCCAGGTGCGCCGGCAGGGCCGACAGTTTGTCGGGACGCTCGGCGAAGCTTCGGCCGTCTTCGGTCACGACGGTCCACTTTTCGAGCATCTTCGCCCGGCTCTTCTTCTTGCCTACCTTCTTCATGAAGGGTTTGAGCGGCCCCTTGGCGGTGGCCAGTGTCACCGCGCCGGGCACCTCGCCCTCCACGTGGCGGGCCAGCTCGTCGTAATAGCGGCTGACCAGAGACTTCAGCGCCTTACGAATCGCCTTGCCGGACAGGCCGGTATTCTCGCGGGCATCCAGTACCAGGCTGATGGCCAGGCGCCACAGGTCATACTGGTAGTCGCCGATCATGGCGTCGTCGAAATCGTCCATCCCGTAGCGCACGGCGTCGTCGTGGTGTCCGTAGGCGCCAAAGTTGTAGGCGTGAGCATCGCCCTGCAGCCAGGTCTGGGTCTCCGCCAGGCCGCCGAACAGCGCGAAGCGCCAGTCGTGCCAGACGTCTCGCCAGTAGAGATGGTTGGTACCGCGAAAGAAGCGATAGGGCGACTCGGCCAGCTTGGCGTACTTGGCGTGGCGATCGCTCTCGTCCAGAGCGGCGTTGGCAGCCTCGATGGCATCGAGGACCTGGCGGGGACGATTGTGGCGCGTCAGGGGTGGCGACATGCAGGGGCTCCCGATGGCAGACGAGGACCGCGATCCCGCGGTCCTCGCCAGTCAAGCAGGCAGCGCCGCCAGCGACAAGCCCCTGTAGCGTGTTGCCCCGCAGCGTAATGCCCCGATCCACCCACGGCTGCCGTTGGCATACCGCCCGCGCCTGCGGGTCGACGACGTGTGATAAGCGCAGGCCAAGGGCCGGCGGTGTCCCCCTCGCCTACGCCAGTGGAACCGCATAGAAGAGGCAGTCGCTGCGGGCGATATCGCTGTTGGTGGTGGCCATGAAGATGCGCAGCGGGCGGCGCGCATGGAGCCGCCCCTGCCGCACGCAGAGCAGCTCCTCGACTCGCTCGCGGCCCTCCCCGTGCCGCGCCTGCAGGCAGGCAAGGCCCCGGGGGCCCAGCCAGCCGAGGGTCGCGGCCGGGGAGGTCACGCCCCGGTTGTGCTCGTCGATACGCGCCCAGAGCGTCACGTCCACGTCGGGACGGGGCGCGCGGTCATAGGCGACGCTGGCACCGGGGCAAAGCTCCACCCGCAGCGGATGCACCAGCACCTCGAGCCCCGGCACGGCGGGCAGGGCCGTCAGGTCCGGACACTCGGCGAGCAGCCGATACAGGCCCTCGGCCACGTCACGGGCGGCGGGTTGCAGGGCGCCGCCGCACTCGAGGGTGAAGATGGGACAGTCCGCCAAGCGCGGTCTCAGGAGCGGCAGCTCCATCAGGCTGCCCAGCCGCAGGTCGGTGACGATCAACTGCTCGCAGAGCTGGCCGCACAGGGCCTCGATGAGTGGGTGGCGACGAGTGCTCACGGCGAAGGCGGGGCCGTTGCCGGAGGTGTTGTGAAGATCGATGATGCATTCCGGCGCCCAGGCCTCCAGGTCCTGGATGATGGCCCAGGCGAGTTCTCCGGCCGGCCCGTCGAAAGGGGGCCGGAAACAGCGATTGAGGTCCCGGTCGTCCGGGGTATGGCGATGGGTAAAGGCCGGATGCGACAGCGCCCCCCGGACGTTGGCCAGCAACACTGCCAGCCGGGTACGGGGCCGCGGGCGCTCCACCAGCCAGCGGTGCAGCGCCAGGGTGCCAGAGGGTTCGTTGCCGTGCAGCAGGGTGGTGACCACCCGGCAGCGCCGGTCATCCTCCCCCTCGAGCATCAGCCAGACGGGCCCGCCGAGGGTCTGGAGCCAGGCATCGACATCGCGATGATCGTCCGGTGGGTCGGTGATGACCGGCAGCGACAGTCCCTCCATTCACTCCTCCTGCGGCCAGCGCGCCACCGGCCGGTTGGTTGCCGCCGCGACACGGTAGGCGTCGAGCAGCCGATGACAGGCCTTGGCGCGGGACAGGCCCTGCGCCTCGAGCTGGGCGAGCCTCTCGCGCTGCCAGCGGGCAGGGCTGGTCCGCGCCTGGAGGCGCTCGGCGATCACCTCGAGGTAGGGGTGGCTGTCGGCATCCGCCACGCCCAGGGCACGCAGCCCCCGCGGGACCTCGGGCAACAGCCGCTCGAGCAGCGTCACCACCGGCGTCTCCTCCAGGCGGTGGTGCTTGCGATGCGGCCACATCAGCCGGGCGTCCAGCCCCGACTGGGCGGCGCGATAGAAGTTATAGTCGGCGTAGCGGAACGGCATGGCGCTCAGCCACTCGGTGATGTCGTCGCGCAGGGCGGCCACCAGCCCCAGCAGCAGCGCTACGTTGGCCACCATGTCCACGGCGGTCGGCCCCGACGGCAGGGCGCGCATCTCCACCCGCAGGTGGCCGCCATCGGCGGGATCGTAGACCGCCCGGTTCCAGGGCCAGACGGTGCCCATGTGCAGACGCAACTCGGAAAGCCCCGGCGCCGTGGTGCCGGGCGGCCGATCCTCGGGGCGGTGCTCGGACGTGAGCGGCAGGATCGGCGGGTAGAGGGCCACCGCCTCGGCGAACAGCTCGAAGGCGCCCTCGCGCACCCAGCCCTGGCCGAAGGTCACCCGCGCCGGCTGCTGCCAGCGATCGGCGCCGCGCATCCGGCAATCCACCGCCTGCTTGAACAGGGCGACACGGGTCTCGTCCCACAGTCGGCGCTGCAGGAAGAGCGGTGAATTGGCGGAAAGCGCCAGCACCAGCGGGGTGACGAGCTGGGCGGCGTTGAAGGTCGCCGCGAAGCGTTCAGGGGGCACTCGCAGATGGAGCTGGAAGGAGGTGTTGGCCCCCTCCAGGACCACATGGTCGCTGCTGACCCGCACGTTGTCCTCGCCACGGATCTCGACATCGAAGGGCTCGCCGCGCAGCCGCTTGAGGCCCTGCTCCAGGGCGCGATAGCGCGGCAGGTCGCTCATGGCATGCTCTCCCAGGTCCGTCCTGCGCAGGGTGGGGAGGATACCGATCGGCACCACGTGGGCCCGATGAGGCGCCGCGGCCGCCTCGAGCCGCGCCAGGGCCTGCAACAGCTGACGCTCCAGGGCATGCAGCGGGCCGCCCGCGAGCGGCAGCGGCGCCAGGTTGTACTCGATGTTGAAGCGGTTGAGTTCCAGCTGCAGCTGGGGGTCGTGCAGGGTCTCGACCAGGGCCTGGTTGAGCAGGGCGACTCTGCCCCGCTCGTCGACGATGTAGGCCTCCAGCTCGGCGCCGATGCTGGGTTCCCCCGCCCCGAAGCCCGGCTGGGCGAGCAGCTCGCGCAGCACCTCGACGCTGTCCCGCAGGCGTTTGCCGAAGCGCTGATAGTCCGACGCCGAGAAGGCGTCGCGATCGATGATCGCGCCCATGGCACTCCCTCCCCGGAGCGGCCGACGTTGTCACCAGTCTAGGTAAAGTCTCCAGGGATGGGGCACCAAGGGCGGATCAAATCGGCAAATGGAGGATGGCGCCGCGCAGGGCCCGCTCGTCGGCCCACAGCTTGCCGAGGGTCAGCGGCAGCGAGAAGCGCCGCCGGCCGGCGCCGCCGGGATTGAACAGCAGCCGGCCGTCGCGCCACTCGTGGCGCGCCTTGTGGGAGTGGCCGTGGAGCACGGCATCGCAGGGGGTGGCGGCGTCGAAGTCGGCGATATCGTGTACCAGGTGCAGCCGCCAGCCGTTGATCGCGAAGTCCAGCCGCCAGGGCAGCCGCTCTGCCCAGGCCGCGGTGTCGACGTTGCCGCGCACGGCGTAAACCGGCGCCAGCTCGGCGAGACGCTCGAGGATCGCCTCGTCCTGTTCCCGGCTGCCCACGTCGCCGAGATGCAGGATCAGTCCGCACCCCTCGAGCATCGCCAGCGCCTCGTCACGCAGCGTGCCGTGGGTGTCGGCGATCACCCCGATCGGGGCGTCGAGGTCGAAACGCTCGATCTCCATGCGTCGGGCTCCCTTTTATGCGATTCGGCCCATGGTGACGCCTCATGCTTGACCATGCCAGAGCGTCACAATTCGAGTGCTGGAGACGAGTCGAAGAGGAGGTCTTTTGCCATGGATGGCAAAAGTAGCGCCCAGGGAGGGGTTCACAGCGCCTCCTCGCAGCCCCGTCGACGGCTAGGCCCTGGCTCACCAAGGCGTCGGCCACGTTTATGCGGGCGGGGTTTTACGGCACCATGGCTTCCTGCCCGCCCGCCGCGAAGGATTCGCCATGCCTCTCACCGCTCTTCGGTCCCCCGAGCTCACCCCCGGCTTCATGGTGATCCACGGCAACCGCCTGGAGGCGCTGCGCGACCTGGCGGTGGAGTGGCTGCGCCAGCATCCGCTGGGGCCGCTCGAGGACGAGGTGATCCTGGTGCAGAGCAACGGCATCAGCCAGTGGCTGAAGCTAGCGCTGGCCGCCGACCCGCCCAAGGGCGCCGGCATCGCCGCGGCCATGGACGTCACCCTGCCGGCGCGCTACCTGTGGCAGGCCTACCGCGCGGTGCTCACCCAGCAGGACGGCCCCGACGCCGTGCCGCCGGCCTCGCCGCTCGACAAGCCGCGGCTGGTCTGGCGGCTGATGCGCCTGCTGCCGGAGCTCACGGATGACGCCACCTTCGCGCCCCTGGCGCGCTTCCTGGCCGACGACGAGGACCTGCGCAAGCGTCATCAGCTCGCCGAGCGCCTGGCCGACCTCTTCGACCAGTACCAGGTCTACCGCGCCGACTGGCTCGCCGCCTGGGCCGAGGGCCGCGACGAGCTGATCGACGCCCGCGGCCAGGCCCGGCCGCTCGCCGAAGACCAGCGCTGGCAGCCAGCGCTATGGCGGCGCCTTCGGGATGACATCGGCGAGGCGGGCCTAGCCACCAGCCGCGCCTGGGTGCACACTCGCTTCCTCGAGGCGTGCCGCGAGCTCACCCCCGAAACGAGGCCCGCCGGCCTGCCGCGCCGCGTGGTGGTGTTCGGCATCTCCTCGCTGCCCCGCCAGACGCTGGAGGCGCTGGCCGCGGTGTCGAGGGTCACCCAGGTGCTGCTCTGCGTGCACAATCCCTGCCGCCACTACTGGGCGGACATCATCGAGCACAAGGATCTGCTGCGGGCCGCCCGCCGGCGCCAGCGCCACCGCCCGGGCATGCCGCTGGAGCTCGACGACACCCAGCTGCACCTCCACGCCCAGCCGCTGCTGGCCGCCTGGGGCAAGCAGGGCCGCGACTACCTTCGCCTGCTCGACGAGTTCGACGACCAGGACGCCTACCGGGCGCTGTTCGACGCCGAGGCGATGCGCATCGACCTCTTCGATTCGCCCGCCGAGGCCGAGGCGCCGGGGCTGCTCCAGCAGCTGCAGGACGACATCCTCGAGCTGCGCCCGCCCCAGGAGACCCGCGAGACCTGGCCGGCCGTTGATCCGAGGCGCGACCGCAGCCTGCGCTTCCACGTCGCCCACAGCCCCCTGCGCGAGGTGGAGATCCTCCACGACCAGCTGCTCGCCGCCTTCGATGCCGACCCCAGCCTGCGCCCGCGGGACGTGCTGGTGATGGTGCCGGACATCGACACCTACGCCGCCGCCGTGCAGGCGGTGTTCGGCCGCCTGGCGCCGGACGACCCGCGCCACATCCCCTTCACGCTCTCCGACCAGACCAGCCGCCACCGCCAGCCGCTGCTGGTGGCGCTGGAGGCGCTCCTGCACCTGCCGGAGGCGCGGCTGACGGTGAGCGATCTCTTGGACCTGCTGGAAGTCCCCGCCCTGCGCGGGCGCTTCGGCCTGGACGCCGAGGCGCTGCCAGTGCTGCGCCGCTGGATCGAGGGCGCCGGCATCCGCTGGGGGCTGAACGCCACGCAGCGCGCCCGGCTCGACCTGCCCGGCGGGCTCACCGCCAACACCTGGGCCTTCGGCCTGCGCCGGCTGATGCTGGGCTACGCGGTGGGCCACAGTACCGAGCACGAAAGCGCCGACGGCCCCTGGCACGACATCGAGCCCTTTGGTGACATCGGCGGCCTGGAGGCGGCCCTGGCCGGCCCGCTGATGGATCTGCTCGACGTGCTCGAGGCCCAGTGGCGCGCGCTCTCGGAACCCGCCGACGTGCCGACCTGGTGCCGCCGGCTGCGCGGGTTGCTCGCCGAGTGCTTCGCCGCCGAGGACGAGGCGGACCTCGCCACCCTGAGCCGCCTGGAGGAGCTCCTCGAGGAGTGGCAGGAGACCACCGAGGACGCCGGCCTGACCGAGGCGCTGCCGCTCTCGGTGGTGCGCGAGCACTGGCTCGGCCAGCTCGACGAGGCCAACCTCTCCCAGCGCTTCCTGGCCGGCGCGGTGAACGTCGCCACCCTGATGCCGATGCGCGCCATCCCCTTCCGCCACGTCTGCCTGCTGGGCATGAACGACGGCGAGTACCCCCGGGTCCAGCGGCCGCTGGACATCGACCTGATGGGCCACGACTACCGCCCCGGCGACCGCTCGCGACGCGAGGACGACCGCTACCTCTTCCTCGAGGCGCTGCTCTCGGCCCGCGACAGCCTGATGGTCAGCTGGGTCGGCCGCAGCATCCACGACAACGAGCCGCGCCCGCCCTCGGTGCTGCTCGGCCAGCTGCGCGACCACCTGGCCGCCGGCTGGCGACTCGCCGGACGAGAGCACGAGGACGACGCCGGCCAGGCCCTGCTCGATGCCCTGACCACCGAGCACCCGCTGCAGCCGTTCAGCCGCAGCTACTTCTCTGGGGATGACCGATTGTTCACCTACGCCCGGGAGTGGCGGGCGGTGCACCAGGCCGCGCCTGACGCCGTGGCCGACGGCGCACTGCCGCCCATCGAGCTCGACACCGCCCTTGCGCTTTCGCGCCTCAGCGGCTTCCTCAAGGACCCGGTGAAGGCCTTCTTCACCACCCGGCTCGGCGTCCACCTCGAGCGCGAGGCGCTGGAGAGCCCCGACCACGAGCCCTTCGCCCTGGACGGCCTGGACCACTGGCAGCTCCAGCAGGCGCTGATCGAGGCCGGGCGCCGGGCCGTGGACGAGGGCGCCTCTCCGACCCCCGCCGTCCACGACACCCTGGCACGCCTCGAGCGCGAGGGCCGCCTGGCCATGGGCGGCTTCGCCGAGCTGATGCGCGAGCATCTCGTCGAGCCGCTGGACGACCTCTTCGAGGCCTACGCCGAGAAGCTCGCGGCCTGGCCCCACGCCTGGGAGACGCCGGCATCCGTGTCGCTCGAGCTCGCCACCCCAGACGGCCCGCTGCAGATCGAAGACTGGCTGGACGGCCTGCGCGAGAACGCCGAGGGCGAGCGCTGCCGGCTGGTGCTGATGACCAGCAGCCTGGTCAACAAGGGCAAGTACAACTGGAAGCACTGGCTCGCCCCCTGGATCGGCCACCTCGCCGGCCAGCTTGCCCTCGGCCCCACGACCACGGTGCTGCTCTCCCGCGCCGGCGGCGGCACCCTGGCGCCGCTGGACGCGGCCGACGCACGCAAGCACCTGGAGGCCATCGCCCGTGCCTGGCGCGCCGGCATGACCACGCCGCTGCCGCTGGCCCGGGACACCGCCTTCGCCTGGCACGAGAAGGGCGGCGACGCAAACGCCCTGGGCCGCGTCTTTGGAAATGAAGAGAAAGCGGAGGAAGCCGACCTCAAGGCCTGGAAGGCCGCCGCGCGCGTCTTCGAGGGCGACGACTACACCGCCGGCGAGCGCGACCGCGATCCCTACCTCGCCCGCCAGTGGCGCGACCTCGAGAGCCTCGTGCGCCATGAGGCCGCCGGGCGGCGCTTCACCGAGCTGACCGCGGCGCTCTACGCCCCGCTGCACGACGCGGTGAAGGGCAAGAAGAACGGGAGTAAGGGCCAGGGAGGCAAGAACTCATGAACTCGCCCGATACCGCTCGCACCGTAGAAACCCTGCACACGGCCGAGACGCCGCGCCTCGACCCGGTGGCGCTGCCGCTCACCGGCAGCCGGCTGATCGAGGCCAGCGCCGGCACCGGCAAGACCTTCACCATCGCCCTGCTCTACCTGCGCCTGGTGCTCGGGCCCCGGAACGAGGAGGACGCGGCCAGCTTCCCTCGGCCGCTGACGCCGCCGGAGATCCTGGTGGTGACCTTCACCAACGCCGCCACCCAGGAGCTGCGCGACCGCATCCGCGCCCGGCTGGTGGAGGCCGCAGAGGCGTTTCAGCCGACCGATAATCAAGATGTAGAGGCACCGGGGGCAGATCAGAGCGGAGGTCCGATGCCAGGGACGGCATCGGTAGCGCCCAGGGAAGGGTTCACAGCGCCTCCGCGGCGATCTGACGCCGAGCCGACTCCAAACCAGACCGGCGACCTCTTCGCAGAACCTGCTGTGGATAACACAGAGCCCGAGGAAGAACTCTCAACAAGCAGCGACCCGCTGATCGCCCTACGCAACAGCTACCCCCGCGAGAGCTGGCCGACCTGCGCCCGCCGCCTGCGCCTGGCCGCCGAGTGGATGGACGAGGCCGCCGTCTCCACCATCCACTCCTGGTGCCACCGCATGCTCCGCGAACACGCCTTCGACAGCGGCAGCCTGTTCGCCCTGGAGATGTCGCTGGACCAGTCGGAGATGGACCTGGAGATCGTCCGGGACTACTGGCGCAGCTTCTACTACGACCTCGCCCCCGAGGCGCTGGCGATCGTCGCCCGCTACTGGACCACGCCGGACGCCCTCAACGACACCGCCGCCCGGCTGCGCACCCACGCCGCCGCCCTGCCCGTGGCGCCGCCACCGGCCGAGGCGCTTTCCAACTACCGCGAGCAGCGCGCCGCGGCCCTGGCCGAGCTCAAGGCGCCCTGGCCGGCCTGGCTCGACGAGCTGGAGGCACTGCTCGAGGCCGCCGCTCAGCGCAAGGCCTTCAACGGACAGAAGCTCAACGCCCGAAGCCGCGCCAACTGGCTCGCCGCCCTGCGCGACTGGGCCTTTGATGCCGAGCTCGCCAAGCCGGCGCTGACCGACGCCGCCTGGAAGCGCCTGACGCCCGAGGGCATTGCCGAGATCTGGAAGGCTGATTCTTGGGAAAAAGACGGGGCCCCGATCCTGCCGGCGCTGGAGGCGCTGGAAGCGCTGCCGGAGAAGCTCGCCGCGCTGCCCGATCCGTTCGCCGACCTGCTCGCCCACGCCGTGCACTGGATGGCCGCGCGCCGCGAGACCGTGCAGCGCCGCCGCGCCGAACTCGGCCCCGACGACCTGCTGCACCGGCTCGATGCCGCCTTCGCGGGCGAGGCCGGCGAGACGCTCGCCGCTCGCATCCGCGAGCAGTTCCCGGTGGCGCTGGTCGACGAGTTCCAGGACACCGACCCGGTGCAGTACCGGCTGTTCGACCGGGTCTACGAGCTGGAAAAGAACCGGGGCGACAGCGCGGCTTCGGGCGCTGAAAAGAGCGCCGTGCTGCTCATCGGCGATCCCAAGCAGGCGATCTACGCCTTCCGCGGCGCCGATATCCACACCTACCTCCAGGCCCGGCGCGACACCGCCGGCCGCCACGTCACCCTCGGCACCAACTTCCGCTCCGCCACGCCCATGGTCGAGGCGGTCAACCGGGTGTTCGAACACGCCGAGCAGAGCGAATCCGGCGCCTTCCTGTTCCGCCGTGGGGACGACAACCCGGTGCCCTTCGCGCCCGTCGACGCCAACGGACGCAAGGACTCACTCACCCGGCACGGCGCCGCACAGCCGGCGCTGACCCTCTGGCACCTGGCCGCCGACGAGACGCTTTCCAAGGGCGCCTACCTGGCTGAGCTGGCCGGGCGCTGCGCCACCGAGATGGCGCAGCTGCTGCGCGAGGGCCAGGCCGGCCAGACGGGCTTTACCGAAAACGGCGAACTGCGCCCCCTGGCGCCGTCGGACCTCGCCGTGCTGGTCAACAACGGCGGCGAGGCTCGCGCCATCCGCGCCGCCCTGCTGGCCCGCGGCATTCGCAGCGTCTATCTCTCCGACAAGGAGGGCGTGTTCGAGACCGAGGCCGCCGCCGAGCTGGAGGGGTGGCTCGCCGCCTGCGCCGCGCCGGACGACGAGCGCTGCCTGCGCGCCGCGCTGGCCACGCCGAGCCTCGGGCTCTCGCTTGCCGAGCTCGACGCCCTGAACGGCGGCCCCCAGCAGGACGAGCTGGCCTGGGAGGCGCGGGTGATACAGTTCCGCGACTATCACCGCCAGTGGCAGCGCCGCGGCGTGCTGCCCATGCTGCACCGGCTGCTGGCCGACTTCGCCGTGCCCGGCCGGCTCCTGGCCGTGCCCGAGGGCGAGCGACGACTCACCGACCTGCTGCACCTCGGCGAGCTCTTGCAGGAGGCCAGCGCCGAGATCGACGGCGAGCACGCCCTGCTGCGCTTTCTCGCCGAGTCCCGCGCGCATCCGCACGCGCAGTCCGACACCCACCGGCTGCGCCTGGAGAGCGACGCCGACCTGGTGCAGGTGGTGACTATCCACAAGTCCAAGGGCCTGGAGTACCCGCTGGTGTTCCTGCCCTTCATCGCCGCCTTCCGCCCGGTGAAGCAGGGTGACCTGCCGCTGCGCTGGCACGACGACGACGGCAACCTGCGCCTGACGCTCTCCGCCGACGAGGCGACCCTGGCCCGCGCCGACCGCGAGCGCCTGGGCGAGGACCTGCGCAAGCTCTACGTCGCCCTGACCCGCGCCCGCCACGCCACCTGGCTCGGCCTGGCGCCGCTGGAGGCCATGGAGCGCAGCGCCGTCGGCCACCTGCTCAAGGGCGGCGAGGCGATCACGCCCGAGGCCCTGCGTCCAGCCCTCGAGGCACTGGCCGACGCGGATGGTCACGAGAGAGGTCGGGTCACGGTGATCGACGCTCCCGAGGCCGAGGCCACGCCGGTCGAGCTCGCCAGCGACGACACGCCGCTCGGCCATGCCCGCGCGCCCAGCCGGACGATCCGCGAGCACTGGTGGATCGCCAGCTACTCGGCGCTGCGCACCGGCGCCACCCCGGACGACGAGAGCGAATTCGCCGTGACGGCCGAGCCGGCCCCCGAGCCCACCACCGCCGATGAGGCCACGGCGATGGAGGTGATCGACGAGCCCTTCGACGCGGCTGCCGCCACGGTGAGCGAGGGCTCGCTTCACCGCTTCCCCCGCGGCCCCTCGGCGGGCACCTTCCTGCACGGCCTGCTGGAGTGGGCCGGCGAGGAGGGCTTCGCCCGGGTGGCAGAAGACGCCGACCTCAGAGCCGACACCCTGGCCCGGCGCGCCAACCGCCGCGGCTGGGAGGGCCAGATCGCCGCTCTCGAACAGTGGCTGCCGGAGCTCTTGACCACGCCGCTGCCGGTGCCGGATTCCGGCGATGGCGAGGCCGCGCCGCTGCGCCTCGATGCGCTAAACGGCGCCACCGGCTACCGGGTCGAGCTGGAGTTCTGGTTCGCCGCCCACAGGGTGAACACCCGCCGGCTGGACGCCCTCGTAAGCGCTCACACACTCGGCGGACGGCCGCGGCCGGCGCTCGAGCCCGACACCCTCAACGGCATGCTCAAGGGCTTCATCGACCTGGTGGTGGAGCATGAGGGGCGCTTCTACGTGCTCGACTGGAAGTCCAACCACCTGGGCGCGGACGATGCCGCCTACACCGAGGCGGCGATGGGTGATGCCGTGCTCGAGAAGCGCTACGACGTGCAGTACTGCCTCTACCTGCTGGCCCTGCACCGGCTGCTCGAGGCCCGGCTGCCGGACTACGACATCGAACGCCACCTGGGCGGGGCGCTCTACGTCTTTCTTCGCGGCACCCGCGCGCCCTCCCGCGGCATGCACGCCGAACGCCCGCCGAGCGAGCTGATCCGCGAGCTCGATGCCCTGTTCCGCGCCGCCGAGGAGGACGCCGCATGATCCCGGACAGCCCACTCCACACCCCCGATCTCGCCTCCGAACAGGCGCTGATTCAAGCGCCCGAAACCGCGCTAGCCGATCACGCGGCGCTGTTCGCCCTGCTCGACCGCTGGGTGGCGCGCGGCTGGCTGCGCTCGCTGGATCGCGCCTTCGCCGCCTTCCTGCATCGCGAGGCGAAGGCCGACGGGGTAAGTGAGGCCTCACCCCTGCTGCTGCTCGCGGCAGCACTGGCCAGCCACCAGCTCGGCCGCGGCCACGTCTGCCTGGACCTGGCCCAGACGCTCGCCACCCCGGACCTCGCGCTCTCGCTGCCGCCGGAGGGCGACAGCCTGGAGGACCCGCCGCCGCTGCCCAGCCGGGTGATGGCTGCGCTGGAGCTCGACGCCTGGCGCGCGGCGCTGGCCCAGCCCGAGCTCGTCGCCGAGGGACCCGGCAGCACCCCGCTGGTGCTCGCCGGCACCGCCGCCCGCCCCCGGCTCTACCTGCGCCGCTACTGGCAGCACGAGCAGGATATCCACACCCGGATCAATGAGCGGCTCGGCGAGGCAAAGAACGATGACGAGACCCCGGACGCGGCGCGGCTGCGCCCCATCCTCGATACTCTCTTCCCCAACCGGGATGGTGCATCACAAGCCATCGACTGGCAGAAGGCCGCCTGCGCCCTGGCCGGTCGCTCGCGCTTCGCGTTGATCACCGGCGGTCCCGGCACCGGCAAGACGACCACCGTGGTGCGCCTGCTCGCCCTGCTCCAGGCGCTGGCCCTCGGCGAAGGCCAGGGGGAAGGCAAGAGTGAAGGAGAGCAGGCCCTGCGCATCCGCCTCGCCGCCCCCACCGGCAAGGCCGCCGCCCGGCTCAACGAATCTATCGCCGGCCAGGTGGCCAAGCTCGACCTCGACGGCCTGGCCGATGATCCCGAGCGGCTGCGCGGCGTGATTCCCAAGGAGGTCTCGACGCTGCACCGGCTGCTTGGCTCGCGGCCCGACACCCGCCGCTTCCGCCACGACCGCCACAACCCCCTGCCGCTGGACGTGCTGGTGGTGGACGAGGCCTCGATGGTCGACGTGGGCATGATGGCCGCGATGCTCGAGGCGCTGCCGCCCCGTGCACGGCTGGTGCTGCTCGGCGACAAGGACCAGCTCGCCTCGGTGGAGGCCGGCTCGATGCTGGGCGACCTGTGCGCCCGGGCCGAGGGCGGCCACTACACCCCGGCCACCGCCGAGTGGCTGGGTGAGGCCACCGGCCAGCCGCTTCCTGCGGAGACGCTGGATGCCGACGGCCAGCCGCTGGACCAGGCCATCGCCATGCTGCGCGTCAGCCACCGCTTCACCGCCGACAGCGGCATCGGCCAACTGGCAGCGGCGATTAACCTCGAGGCCGAGCCCGCCGCCAAGCGCAAAGCGATCGGCGACGCGCTGAGCGCCGGCTTCGCGGACCTCTCGCACCAGAAGCTATCCGCCGACGACGAGCGCGGCCTGGCCCGCCTGGCGGTGACCGGCTGCCCCGAGAGCTTTCCCAATGCCGGCCAGGGCCGACTACACCGCGACGAAACGCTGCCGCCACCGGTGGGCTATCGCCATTTTCTGAGCGTGATGGCCGAGCGCCGCCCAGCCGACGAGGCGGATCAGGAAGCCTTCGATGACTGGGCAAGAGAGGTGCTGGCGGCCCACGGCGACTTCCAGCTGCTGTGCGCGCTGCGCCGCGGCCCCTGGGGCGTGGAGGGCCTGAACGAGCGGGTGCGCCAGGCGCTGGAACGCGAAAAGCTGATCGACAGCCAGGACGGCCGCCAGCGCTGGTACCCCGGCCGCCCGGTGCTCGTCACCAAGAACGACTATGGCCTGGGGCTGATGAACGGCGATATCGGCATCACCCTGGACATGCCGCGGCCGGACGCCGCCGACTCTTCACAGCGCCCGAACAATGCGCCTGCCGACAACCGCCGCCTGCTGCGGGTGGCCTTCCCCGCAGGCGACGGCACCGATCGCATCAAGTGGGTGCTGCCCTCGCGCCTGCAGGCGGTGGAGACGGTATTCGCGATGACGGTGCACAAGTCCCAGGGCTCAGAGTTCACCCACGCCGCTCTGGTGCTGCCCGACGCGCCGAACCCCATCCTCACCCGGGAGCTGGTCTACACCGGCATCACCCGCGCCCGCCACTGGCTGACGCTGGTGGAAACCGGCCGCGGCCAGCTGATGGACGCGGCGCAGAGGAGAGTGATGCGGGTGAGTGGGTTGGGGAGTTGATGGAACCGCCTTGCCTCCAGAAAGGCGAGCGAACAGGTTTCACGGGGCGCCGAACAGCGCCTCGTAGACCTGCACGGAACTTTCGTACTTGGTGAAGTGGCTTTTGGGGACGTGACGAATCGCAGGACGCTCAGCCTTGATCCCTTCCGCATTGCCCTTGGTGTGCCTGGCCACCTTGAACGCTGAGAGATCGGGTAGTGGACTTCCCGGTGAGCCACCGAAGACCAAAAATGGACCCAGCTCTAGCCCGGAAATTGCACCAGACATGAAAAAGGCGGCTGAAAATCGGTTATAATTCAAGAGCCTAACCAAGAATCAACCGCATCAGCCGCCATGACAAAATGTACCACGCCGACTGCCTCCTTTCCACGCTGTAAAGGCCGCCAGGTCACCGCCGGTTTCGACGGGGGCGAGATCACCTCCGATGGCGGTGTCCTGCTGCTTCGCCAGCTGGATCGCGAGATGGGGCTGACCCGTACCATCGCGCGCCGCCTCGATGATGCTCGGGCCACTCGCCGTTGCCAGCACCGCGCCGAGACCATGCTCCGGCAGCGCGTCT
>NZ_FPAQ01000012.1 GCF_900116405.1 Halomonas saccharevitans
CCGGGGCAGACCACGTAAGCGCTGTCGATACATCGTGGCCGACAAGGGCTATGACAGTGATCCTCTTCGCCGCTACTGCGACCGGCACCGCATGAAACCGATCATCGCCCGGCGCAAGATGAAGCGAAAGCCTCGACCAGGCGCCCCTCGGGGCTTCGACAAGCCCCGTTATCGAGAGCGCAACATCATCGAGCGCTGTTTCGCGTGGATCAAGGAACTGCGCCGCGTCTGCACCCGCTACGACAAGTTGGCCAGCAGCTTCAGAGCGATGGTATGCCTGGCCTGCATAGATCGTTGCCTACGTGCTGACTTTCCAGACAGAACCTAAGCGACACCATCACTCTGCCCGATCCAGCAGAAGGGGTTGAAGGCTACCTCCCACAGGTGGCCGTCGGGGTCGGCGAAGTAGCCGGAATAGCCGCCCCAGAAGACCGGCTGCGCGGGCTTGACTAAGGTGGCACCCGCGGCCACCGCCTGGGCGATGAGTGCGTCGACCTCCGCCTCGGAGCTCAGGTTATGGGCCAGGGCAACCCCGCGAAAGCCGCTTCCCTCGGCCGGCACGCCGGCGTCCTCGGCGAGCGCCCCGCGGCCATACAGGTCCAGCCAGCTGCCATTGAGCGGAAAGAAGGCCACTTCCGGGGGCGAGTCCATCCGCGGCAGGCCCAGGCCCTGCTCGTAGAAGCGGATCGCGCGCGCCAGGTCGCTGACGCCGAGGGTGATCATGCTGATTCTGGGATTCATGCGGCCTGCTCCTTCGCCGTGGCCTGAGAGACATCACGCCTCAGGGTGGTTGGCCTGGCCAGGCGGCACAAGCCGGGCTTGGTGATGGGGCACAAAAACGCCCGCCCCCGCCAGGCCGGAGCGGGCGTGGTGCTCTGCCACTATCCGCCAATCAGGCCGCTCAGGACGGCTAGCTGAACTGTGCACCCCCCTTGGTGCTGGGCTCAGGCCAACGCTGAGGACTCCCCAGCGGCGGGTGTCGAAGTGCACATCCACGTTACCTGTCGGAACGCGGCATGGAGCCCTCGTCCGCACCCTCTTGTGCTGGCCGAGACGGCTGCTGGCTTGCTCGCCGGTCCAGAAGGGCCATCACCCGATCACGGGCATGCCTGGGAAAGGTGCCGTGCACCGCGCCTCATCGCCCATGGCAGTTTCCTGCTGTTATATGTCGTCTATCTGTCAGTCAACGGTGCTCCATCTCTCTAGCCTGTGTCCTGCACGATTTTTCAATAATCACAACATCAAGCGAGGCTCTTGCATGGATTGGTTCCACTACGCTGTCGGCAACCTCGACCTGCTGATCTCACGAACGCTCGAGCATATCTCCCTGGTTGGAGTCGCCGTGGGCATCGCGACCCTGACCGGGGTCCCGATCGGTATCGCCATCACCAAGAACGAACGTGCGGCCAAGATCGTGCTCTATGTGGCGTCGATCATCGTCACCGTCCCGTCGATCGCACTGTTCGGCATCATGATCCCGGTGCTCTCGCTGATCGGCCAGGGCATCGGCTATCTGCCGGCGGTGATCGCCGTGCTGCTCTACTCGCAGCTGCCGATCATCCGCAACACCTATACCGCCATCAACAACGTCGATCCGGCGTTGCGCGAGGCGGCGCGCGGTATCGGCATGAGCCAGAACCAGCGCCTGCATAAGGTCGAAATCCCGCTGGCCGTGCCGGTAATCATGGCCGGCGTGCGCACCGCGGTGGTGCTCAACATCGGCGTCATGGCGATCGCCGCCTATATCGGCGCCGGCGGCCTCGGCACCTTTATCAGTCGCGGCATCTCCCAGTCCGATCCCCGCCAGCTGATCCTCGGTGCCGTGGCGGTCAGCCTGTTGGCGATCATCGTCGATTACGGCCTGCTTGCCCTGCAGAAGCGCCTGACGCCCAAGGGCATGGAACGCGCCGCTCTCGCCAGCTGACTCTCACGCTATCCCCTATTACAAGAAAGGATGACAGCATGATTCGTCTCGACAACCTGACCAAGGTGTTCGACACCCCCAAGGGCGCGGTGACCGCTGCCGATCAGATCACCATGGAGGTCCCCGCCGGAGAGATCTGCATCCTGCTCGGGCCTTCCGGCTGCGGCAAGACCACCTCCCTGAAGATGATCAATCGCATCATTCGTCCCACCTCGGGCAAGGTGTTCATCAACGGCGAGGATACCACCGGCCTGAATACCCAGGAGCTGCGCCGCAACATCGGCTACGTGATCCAGCAGATCGGGCTGTTTCCCAACATGACCATCGAGGAGAACATCTCGGTCGTGCCGAAGCTCCTGGGCTGGGACAAGACCAGGTACAAGGAGCGCGCCCGCGAGCTGATGCGCATGATCGCGCTGGAGCCCGACGCCTTCCTCAAGCGCTACCCCAGCGAGCTCTCGGGGGGGCAGCAGCAGCGCATCGGCGTCGCCAGAGCACTCGCCGCCGATCCCCCCGTGATGCTGATGGACGAACCCTTCGGCGCCATCGACCCGATCAACCGCGCGGTGATCCAGGATGAGTTCCTGAAGATGCAGCAGGACCTCAAGAAGACCATCATGTTCGTCAGCCACGACATCGACGAGGCGATCAAGATGGGTGATCACATCGCCATCTTCCGCGCCGGCCGGCTCGAACAGTACTCCCGCCCGGATGAGTTGCTGGCCAATCCCAAGGACGAATTCGTCGAGTCCTTCCTCGGCGAAGACCGCGCGCTGAAGCGCCTCAACCTGGTCAAGGTCCGCGACTTGGCCAGCGAGAACGTGGCCACCGTACTGCCGGAAGAGGACCTGCAGACGGCGCTCAATCGCATGGACGATCACGGCTATCCGGGTTCCATCATGATGGTCAACGACCGTCACCAGCCGGTGGGCGTCGTCCAGCGTCCGGTGGCCCAGACCACCAAGGGCTATTGCCGCGATCATTTCGAGACCGTGCCCACCATGGCGCGCCTGGATGACGACCTGCGCAAGGTGGCCTCGCTGATGTTTGCCCACGACATGACCTGGCTGCCATGCGTGGACGACAACGGCCGGCTGTGCGGCCAGATCACCCAGCGTGCCATCACCCACCACCTGGGGTCGCGCTATCGCGTCCAGCAGGCCGAGACCATCGCGGAGGTGTGAGTCATGCCGTTGCAGAATATGCGAGGCGCGCTGCGCCTGTTGCTGATCATCTTCGTCTTCGTCGCCGGCGTCTGGGTGCAGGCCAGCGGCACCATCGAAGAGCTGCTGTTCTACCTGCCCGACGTCAAATATCTGGTAGGCCAGCACCTGTGGCTGACCGTCATGTCGGGGGGGCTTGCCATCCTGGTCGCCATTCCGCTGGGCATCGTGCTCTCCCGGCCGAGCATGGCGCACCTCGCCGAGTCGGTCATGCAGGTGCTCAATGTCGGCACAACCATTCCGACCCTGGCGGTGCTGGCGCTGTCCATGAGTTTCCTCGGCATCGGCACACTGCCGGCGGTATTCGGGCTCTTCGTGGCCACCCTGTTGCCCATCACACGCAACACCTATGCCGGCCTCAAGGGGGTCTCCCCCGCCCTGCGGGAAGCCGCCTCGGGCATTGGAATGGCGCCGCTCCAGCGCCTGTTCAAGGTGGAGCTGCCCAATGCCCTCTACGTGATCTTCGCCGGCATCCGCACCGCGCTGACCATCAATGTGGGCACCGTGCCGCTGGCCTTCCTGATCGGCGCCGGCGGCCTAGGCGAGCTGATCTTCACCGGCATCGACCTCTACGACCCGTTGATGATGCTGGCCGGCGCCATTCCCACGGCGCTGCTGGCCATCTCGGTCGATGCCCTGATCGCCACCACCGCCTTCGCGGTAGTACCCCGTGGCGTCAACCCGTCGCGGGCCTGACGCCTCTCGACCTGCTCAACAATCACAACCAGGAGCCACACCATGAAACGACTGATCGCCCTGCTGTCCAGCCTCACCCTGGCGGGATCCATGACCACCGCCCACGCCGATGAGATCGTGGTCGGCGGCAAGAACTTCACCGAACAGCAGATCCTCGCCAGCATGACCGCCCAGTACCTGGATGCCCTGGGCTACGACGTCGAGAAACGTGCCGGCATGGGCTCCGCGGTGCTCCGCCAGGCTCAGGAGAACGGCCAGCTCGACCTCTACTGGGAATACACCGGAACCTCGCTGATCAACTACAACGACATCAGCGAGTCGCTCACCCCGGAAGAGACCTACCAGCGCGTGAAGACCCTCGACGCCGAGAAGGGCCTGGTCTGGCTGGAGCCCTCCGATGCCAACAACACCTACGCCCTGGCCATGCGCGAAGAGACCATCGAAGCCACCGGCATCGACAGCCTCTCCAAGACGACGAGGCGCTGACCTTTGCCATGAACGCCGAGTTCTACGCCCGCGAGGACGGCTGGCGCCCGCTGCAGCAAGCCTATGATTTCCGCGTCAGTCGCGGCGACATCAAGCGCATGGACTCCGGCCTGGTCTACCAGGCACTGCGCGATGGCCAGGTCGATGTGGGCCTGGTATTCGCTACCGATGGCCGTATTCCGGCCTTCGACTTCCAGGTACTCAAGGACGACCAGGACTTCTTCCCCGCCTACGCCCTGACGCCGGTGGTGCGCGAGGAGACCCTGGAGGCCAACCCGAAGCTGGCCGAGCAGATGGATGCCCTCTCCTCACTGCTCGACGACCAGACCATGGCCACTCTCAACGCCCGGGTGGACGTGGAGCGCGAGACCATCGAGGACGTGGCCCAGACATTCCTGAGCCGCAACGACCTGATCTAGCGCCACCCGGTCCGCAGAGAAACCTCTCATCCCACCGCCCCGAAAAGGCCGCGCCATGCGGCCTTTTCGCCGTTTCGCCTCTAGTACGGAGCCCCCGACATGCACTACCAGGATTCGCTTCGCGTCGCAGCCGCCCAGATCAACGCCAGCCTCGGCGAGGTGGATGCCAACCTCCAGCGCCATCTCGAGGTGATCGTCGAGGCCGCCGCGCACGGCGTCGAGCTGCTGGTCTTCCCCGAACTCTCGCTAACCGGCTATGGCCTGGCCGGCAACGTCATGCAGGTGGCCATGCCGCTGGAAGACCCGCGTCTCGCTCGGCTGGCTGAGGCCTGCGGCGCGATGCAGGCGGTCGTCGGTTTCGTCGAGGAGGCCAGCCCCGGCGAATACTACAACGCCCTGGCCATTCTCCAGGGCGGCGAGATCCTCGCCGTGCATCGCAAGCTCAACCTGCCCACCTACGGCGGCCTCGAGGAAGGCAAGTGGTTCAGCCACGGCAGCGAGCTCACCCAGGCCAACGTGCGCCGCGGCTGGTCGGCCACCCAGCTGATCTGCGCTGACCTTTGGAACCCGGCGCTTGTGCATGCCGCCCTGCTGCCGCGCCCCACCGTGCTCTGTGCGCCGATCAACTCGGCCTCGGGCATCGTCAGCGAGGACTTCTCCAACGAGCAGAATTGGCTGCTCAACGTGCGGTTCTACGCCATGACCTATGGCACCCCGGTCATCATGGCCAACCGCTTCGGCCCGGAGGGCGCCAGCCACTTCTGGGGCGGCTCGCGCATTCTCGGCCCCCGCGGCGAGGTGCTGGCCGAGGCCGAGGACCGCGAGATGCTGATCACCGCCACCCTGTCGCGCACGCATATCGCCAAGGCGCGCTTCGAGCTGCCCACCCATCGCGATGCTGACACCCCGCTGGTCCGCGAGCTGATGGCAGGCTACCGGTGAGGCAACATCGTAAAAGGCCGCTCGCCTGGGGCGAGCGGCCTTTTACAAGGGCAAACCAGCAGGGATCAGTCTCGGAAATAGAGTCGCTGCGGATTGTCGACCAGGATCTTCTCGCGAAGCTCGGCGCCGGGCGCCCAATCGGCGAGGGCATCGAGCAGCGGGCCATCGTTGGGCATCGGCACCGGGATATGCGGGTGGGGCCAGTCGGAGCCCCAGACGCACCGCTCGGGATTGGCCTCGATCAGTCGTCGGGCAAACGGCACGACGTCGTCGTAAGGGGTCTGTCGCTGACCGGTGATGCGATAGGCCCCGGAGAGCTTCACCCAAGCATCACCGCGCGCCATCAGCCGGCACAGCGCCTTGAAGCCGGGCTGGTCGATCCCCCGGCCGCAGTCCATGTGTCCCATATGATCCACGACGACCGGCACGGGCAGGCGCGCCACTCGAGCCTCGAGATCCTCGAAGGCGGATACGTCGACCAGGAACTGCAGGTGCCAGTTGCGGTCCGCGAGCCGCCCGGCGAGGGACTCCACGTCACCCCAGGCGATGCCGCCCTTGAACAGCAGATTGAGGCGCACGCCCCGGAAGCCGTCGGTGGCCAGGGCATCCAGCTCCTCGTCGGCGACCTCACTGTCGACCACCGCGATGCCGCGGTAGTCGTGGCCGTCGTCACGCAGGGCCCGCACTGCATCCCGGGTCGCTGAGTTATCGAGGCCGTAGACGCTCGGCTGGACCAGCACGCCCCGCTCGATGCCCAGGGTGCGATGCAGGTGGCGATACTGCTCGAGGCTGGCCTCCGGCGGCGTGTAAGTGCGCTTGGCCTGGAAGGGATAGCGGCTCGCCGGCCCGAAGACGTGGGCGTGGCAGTCCACCGCCCCCGCAGGGGCGATGAAGCCAGGGGCACGCGGTGCCGGGTCCATGGGATCACAGTAGGGAATCATGGCATCACCCGATTCGAGGCTCGTCATGTCGACGTCAGGCCACGGCCTGCTGGCTGACCGGCGACCAGATCGTCTCCTTCAACCACATCGCCACCTGGCCGGCGAAGGTCTGGAACTTGGGATCTTCGTCCAGCATCCACTCGGTGTGGCCGCCGTTGGGGAGCAGGTACATCGCCTTGGGTCCCGGATAGGTGGCGTACAGCGACTGTGCCTCGGTGACCGGATGGAGGTCATTCTGGCCGCCGTGGGCGATCAGCAGCGGCGTGCGCGCGAAGCGCTGATCGATGTGCGACTCCGGGCGGAAGGCGATCAGCGAGTCGGCGAAGTCCAGGTCGGAGGTCAGCCCGTAGCCCGGGTTTTGCCACAGCACCTCGTCGACGTAGCCCTTGGAGATCGGGTCCAGCGGGTAGATGTGGTGGGGATCAAGCTTCTGGGCCTCGCCGCCCTGGGCCAGGCGACGACGCTCCTGGTTGAGAAACTGCCGGAACTCCTTCCAGCCGAGCTCACCGCGCAGCGCCTTCTGTACGCGCACGGCGTCGAAGAAACCGTTCATGCTGATCAGGCCGTCGATCAGGTCCTCGGCTTGACGGAAAGCATCCAGCACCAGGCCACCGGCCATTCCCCAGCCAGCCAGCACCAGCTTGCGACCTTCCTGATCGGCGCGGGCCCGGACAAAGGCTACTACATTGGCGATATCGCGGACCTGCTCTTCCAGCAATACCTTGCCACGCGCGCCTTCGCTTTCACCGAAACCGCGGTAGTCAAAGCCGAAGCAGAGGAAACCCCGCTTGGTCAGAAAGCGGGCGAAACGCTCGGGGTGAATATCCTTCAAACCGGTAAAACCCGAGCAGACGATGACGATGGGTGAATCCTCGCTCACGACACCATCTTCCCAATAATAGGAACCGTCGAGTTTGAGGCCATCGCTGATGACTGAAACGCTTTCTGACTGCATGATTCTCTCCAGGGATTGTTTGTTGGCGCTGCCCTTATCGGCATTGACATCTTGCGATAAGCCTCGCATCGTTAAGAACATCGACACGACAAAAAAGACAAGGATCATGACACCCTCACATGATGACGCCCCACCCTTCACCGTGGGTTTCCTGCTCTTCCCTCACTTCGCCATGCTGTCATTCAGCTCGGTCATCGAGCCGCTGCGGATCGCCAACCGCCTGAGCGGTCAGTCGCTATATCGGTGGGAGCTACTCAGCCTCGACAACCAGGTCGTGGAAGCCAGTAACGGCATCCCCTTCACGCCGACCCTGGACCACGATGAGTGGCGACGCCTGGATGCCATCATCCTGGTGGCGGGCACGGGCACTAGCCTCATCGCGAGCGACAGGCTGTTCAAGTGGTTGCGCGAGGTGACACGCAGTCGGCGACTGCTGGGCTCGACCTCCACCGGTAGCATCCTGCTGGCCAAGGCCGGCGTGCTGCGCCACAAGCGCTGCACCATTCACTGGGAGGATCAGGCCAGCCTACAGGAGGAATATCCCGACCTGCTGGTCACCAACGAGCTCTTCGAGATCGAGGAGAACATCCTGACCTGCTCGGGAGGCACGGCAGGACTCGACATGATGCTCTCGCTCATCGATCGCCAGCAGGGCAGCGACCTCTCGAAACACATCGCCGATCAATGCATTCACCCCGACATCCGCCCCGCTCATGACAAGCAGAGAATGTCATTGGAAGAGCGCCTGGGCATTCACAATCCGGCACTGGCGTCCGCGATACATGTCATGCATTCACATATCGAGGACACCATCAATTGCGAACAACTCGCCGGGCTCGTCGGCATTTCTCATCGTCAACTCCAGCGACTCTTCAAGGAAAATTTCGGCATGACGCCGGCGGCCTATTATCTCGACATGCGGCTGGAACATGGCGACAACCTGCTCCGCAAGACCTCGCTGGACATCATCAATATCGCCACCGCTACCGGCTTCTCCTCCACATCGCATTTCAGCAAGTGTTACCGCAAGCGCTACGGCCTCGCTCCCCGCGAGCGCCGCAAGGCCCGTCACTGATTCACGCGGCCCCTCGCAGCACCTCCAGCAAGCCCTGAAGCGGATGGGCCAGGGTCGCATCCGACAGTCGCTTGACCTGGCTACGACAGGAGTAGCCGGTGGCCAACAGGCGGCCGGCATTGACCGGATCTTCTACCTGCGGCTGCCAGGACTGGGCGTAGATGGCCTGCGAAGTGTCGCGATTGCGCGCCTCGTGGCCATAGGTGCCGGACATCCCGCAGCAGCCGCTCGCCAGTACCTCCAGCTCCAGGCCGAAGGCGGCGAACACCCGCTGCCAGGCCTTGGGCGTGACCGGAACGTTGGTCTTCTCGGTGCAGTGGGCAAGCAGCCGGAAGCCAGGATCGTCCAGCCCCCGCGACTCGGGGGCCAGCGCCGAGGCCCGCTCCACCAGCCACTCGGGCAGCAGCTGCACCTCGGGAACGGCGTCCGCGCCCAGGGCCGTCACGTACTCCTGGCGGTAGGTCAGGGTCATGGCCGGGTCGATGCCCACCAGCGGCACCCCGAACTCGGCCAGCGCCTGGAGCCGCGCGGCCTGCCTCGCCGCGGTGCGCTCGAAGGCGCCGAGGAAGCCCTGGACGTGGAGCGGCTTTCCATTGGGGGCAAAGGGCGCGATGAAGACGCGCACGTCGAGGCGCCGCAGGAGTTCGACGATGTCCATGACCAGCCGGGACTCGAAATAGCTGGTGAAGGCGTCCTGCACCAGCACCACGCTGCGGGCCTTCTGGTCACCGGTGAGCCGGCCTAGCGTCGTGGGGGTCGCCTCGGCGACGCCCCAGGCGGCAAGCTGTTTCCTGAGGCTCGCCCGGGACAGGCGGGGGCTGTCGACCATGCCCACGGGGCCGGCCAGAAGGCGATCCACCAGGCGATTGCTCAAGGCGGCGTTATAGAGCGGCGCGACCCGTGACAGGGCCGGCACCATGAATTCCAGCCCGCCGATCAAGTAGTCGCGGACCGGGCGCAGGTAGCGGCCGTGATAGACCTCCAGGAACTGCGAGCGAAAGGCCGGCACGTTGACCTTCACCGGACACTGGCCGGCGCAGGACTTGCAGGAAAGACAGCCGGCCATGGCCTCATGAACCTCATGTGAGAAGTCCGCCTCGCCGCGCCGCCGGGCCAGGGTGTTCCTCAGGCGCCTCGGGAACGCCTTGACGAAGCCCCAGGCGCCCTCTCGCCGCTGCCGGCGCGACGCCTCGAGCACGTCGACACCGGCCTGGCCCTGCAGGCGCAGCCATTCACGCATCAGGCTGGAACGCCCCTTCGGCGAGTGGATGCGCTGCCGGGTGGCCTTCCAGGAGGGGCACATGGCGTCATCCGGGTCATAGTTGTAGCAGGCGCCGTTGCCGTTGCAGTAGACGGCATCGCCGTGAGCCTGCCAGACCCGCTCGTCGATCTGGCGATCGAGCTGGCCGCGCAGCGGCACGCCGTCGATGGCCAGCAGCCCCGGGTCGACCCACTTCACGGCCTGCTCGTCGACGCCATGCGTCTCATGATCGGCTGCGGGCGCCCACCCCGCGGTTTCGGGCGGGGTAGAGAATTCCGCGTCCTTGGGCGGGCTCCCCACGGTGTCGGGTGGGAGAGAAGGAGCGATCGGCGTGGCGATCTTGCCGGGATTGAGCTGGTTATGCGGGTCGAAGGTGCCCTTGAGCCGCTGCAGACTGGGATAGAGCGGGCCGAAGAAGGCCGGGGCGTACTCCGAGCGCACGCCCTTGCCGTGCTCGCCCCACAGCAATCCACCGTACTTCCGGGTCAGCGCGGCCACCTCGTCGGAGATATCGCGGATCAGCGCCACCTGAGCGGGGTCCTTCATGTCCAGCGCCGGGCGCACGTGCAGTACCCCGGCGTCGACGTGGCCGAACATGCCATAGTCGAGCTCGCGGGCGTCGAGCAGCGCGCGAAACTCGGCGATGTAGTCGGCCAGGTGCTCGGGAGGCACCGCGGTGTCCTCGACGAAGGGCAGCGGGCGCCGTTCACCCTGAACGTTGCCGAGCAGGCCCACGGCGCGCTTGCGCATGGCGTAGACCCGGGTGATCGCCTCGCGGCCATCGGCCCGCGTATGGCCCAGGCGATCGACGCTGGCGTCATCCTCGAGATGGCGGCAGAAGGCCTCGATCCGAGCGGAGAGGCGCGCGGGGTCGTCGTCATTGAACTCGACCAGATTGATACCGTGGGTCGGCATGCTCCCGGCATTCGGGAAGAACTCATCGACGCTGTCCCAGATGAAGTCCTGCTGGGCCAGGCCCAGCACGGTGTCGTCTACCGTCTCGATGGAGGTGGGCGCCGCAGTGGTGGCCATCAGCGCCTTGGCATCGCGCAGGGCGTCCATGAAGCCGGTGTAGCGCACGTTGACCAGGGTCGAGTGGGCCGGGATCGGCAGCACATTGAGTACCGCCTCGCTGGTGAAGGCCAGCGAGCCCTCGGCGCCGCACAGCACGCTGTTGAGGTCGAACTTGCCGTCCGGCGTTCTCAAGTGCGCCAGATCGTAGCCGGTCAGGCAGCGGTTGAGCGGCGGGAAGGTCTCGCGGATGCGCGCGCGCTCGGTGTCGATGATCTCGCGGGCCATCCGATGCACCCGGCCCAAGGCGTCGTCGCGTGCGCACAGGGCGTCGAGCTCGGCCTCGTCGACCGGCCGGCTGATCAGGCGCTCGCCGCCGAGCAGCACGCTGTCGAGTTCGAGCACGTGGTCGCGGGTCTTGCCGTACTCACAGCTGCCCTGGCCGCTGGCGTCGGTGGCGATCATGCCGCCGATCGTCGCGCGGTTGGAGGTGGAGAGCTCCGGGGCGAAGAAGAGGCCATGAGGCTTCAGCGCGGCGTTGAGCTGATCCTTGACCACCCCGGCCTGGACGCGCACCCGGCGATTCTCGACATCGATATCGAGGATGGCGTTCATGTGCCGGGAGACATCCACCACCAGGCCGTCGGTCAGCGACTGGCCGTTGGTCCCGGTGCCGCCGCCGCGAGGCGCCAGTACCACGCGGCGAAACTCGTCGCGTCCGGCGAGTCGGGCGAGGCGCTCCAGGTCGTCGGCGCCCTTCGGATAGAGCACCGCCTGAGGAAGACGCTGGTAAATCGAGTTGTCGGTGGCCAGCACCGTGCGGTTGGCGTAGTCCGGGGCGATATCGCCCGCGAAGCCGGCATCCGTCAGGGCCTCGAGGAAGTGCAGGTAGGGAGCATACCGATCCTGACGGTCGTCGGGGGCGAGTCGAGCGATCATGGTAGGGGTCGACCGGGCAAGAATGTGCGGCCCATCAAACCACGGCCCCCCTTCTATCGAGCGGCAGGAAGACGCCACCTCGGGACACTTTTCCGACATCCCGTGTCGGCCGGAAACGACGACGCCCCCGCACCGAAGGGCGCGGGGGCGTCGTGTGTATCGGCCCGCCAGGGTGCCGGAGAGACACGGTCAGTCCGACACGGTCAGTCCGACACGGTCAGTCCGACACCATCAATTTGACGGGAAGTTGAACTGGGCGCTCTCCTGGACGCTGCGCTCGGGCCAGCGCTGGGAGACGGCCTTGCGGCGGGTGTAGAAGCGCACGGCATCCGGGCCGTAGGCGTGCAGGTCGCCGAACAGCGACTCCTTCCAGCCGCCGAAGCTGTGGAAGGCTACCGGCACGGGCAGCGGCACGTTGATGCCGACCATGCCCACCTCGATGGCATCGGCGAAGCGGCGCGCGGCCTCGCCGTCGCGGGTGAACACGCAGGTGCCGTTGCCGTACTGGTGGGCGTTGATCAGCGCGATGGCCTCCTCATAGGTGTCGACGCGCACCACGCAGAGCACCGGACCGAAGATCTCGTCGCGGTAGATGCCCATCTCCGGGGTCACCCGGTCGAACAGGGTGGCTCCCAGGAAGTAGCCCGGCGACTCATCGACCAGCGGATGGGTACGGCCGTCGACCACCAGTTCGGCGCCGGCGGAGGCGCCCTGCTCGATGTAGCCGGCGACCTTGTCGCGATGGGCGGCGTTGACCAGCGCGCCCATGTCGAGGCCACGCTCGGTGCCCGGGCCGATCTTGAGCGTGCGCGCCTCGGCGGCGAGCTTGCCGACCAGGGCATCGGCGGTGTCGTCGCCGACGCAGACGGCCACGGAGATCGCCATGCAGCGCTCGCCTGCGCTGCCGAAGGCGGCCCCGATCAGGGTGCTGGCGGCGTTGTCTAGGTCGGCATCGGGCAGCACCACGGCGTGGTTCTTGGCGCCGCCCAGGGCCTGGACGCGCTTGCCGTTCTCGGCGCCGCGACGATAGATGGACTTGGCCACCGGGGTGGAGCCGACGAAGGAGAGCGCCTTGACGTCGGGTGCGTCGATCAACGCCTCGACCGCCTCGCGGTCGCCGTGCACCACGCTGAAGATGCCCCGGGGCAGGCCCGCCTCGTCTAGGAGCTCGGCCATCTTGATGGCGGCCGAGGGCACCTGCTCGGAGGGCTTGAGGATGAAGGCGTTACCGCAGGCGATGGCCATCGGGTACATCCACAGCGGCACCATGGCCGGGAAGTTGAACGGCGTGATGCCGGCGACGATGCCCAGCGGCTGGTGGTTGGACCAGGTGTCGATGCCGGGGCCGGCGTTGTGGGAGTACTCGCCCTTGAGCAGCTCCGGCACGCCGCAGGCGTACTCGACGTTCTCGATGCCGCGCTTGAGCTCGCCCATGGCGTCCTCGAGCACCTTGCCGTGCTCCTCGGCGACCAGGCGGCATATGTCGTCGGCGTCGCGCTCGAGCAGCATCTTGAAGCGGAACATCACCTGGGCGCGCTTGGCCGGCGGCAGGTCGCGCCAGGCCGGCTGCGCCTCTCGGGCGGCGGCGATGGCGCGCTCAACGGTGGCCACATCGCCCAGGGCGACGCGGCGGATCGCCTCGCCGGTCGCCGGGTTAAACACGTCGATCCTGCGCTCGCCGGCCACGAGGTCGCCGGCGATCCAGTGGTTCACGTCTGTCATGGGGTCTCTCTTTATCAATCGGAACGTCGGGCGATCACGCCGCCCGCTGATGCGGTGTTCTCAAGGGCCCGAAGAGAGGGACCCGGAGCCCCCCTCCCCGCCGGGATGAGATCAAGGAAGTCGTCTCAGACCTCCCGGTCGAGCAGCGCCTCGTCGAAGGAGTAGCGCGAGAGCTTCTCGATGCCGGTCTCGGTGACCAGCACCTCCTCCTCCAGCTTGACGCCGTCGGCGGCGCCGACCTCGCCGATGTAGCTCTCCACGGAGACGACCATGCCGGGCTCGAGGATGCCGTCCTTGGAGAAGCGGTCGAAGTCCATGTGGTGGGCGACCAGCGGCGTCTCGCCGTGCATGCCCACGCCGTGGATGATCGACGGGTAGCGGCGGTCGAGGAAGCGCTCGGGGATCTTCCAGGCGCTCTCGGCGATCTCGCGGTAGCTCATGCCGGGCTTGAGGATGCCCATGTTGTGGTGCACCTGGTCGTAGGCCATGCGGTAGAGGCTCTTCTGGTAGGCGCTCGGCTTGCCCGGGCCGACGTGGAAGGTGCGCGAGAAGTCGGAATAGTAGCCGTGGCAGCCGATGGTATCGGTGTCCAGCGCCACCAGTTCGCCGGGGCGGATCACCCGGTCGCTCGCCTCGTTGAACCAGGGGTTGGTGCGCGGGCCCGAGGAGAGCAGGCGCGTCTCGATGAACTCGCCGCCCTGCTTGATGATGTTGCCGTACATGGTGGCGAACAGGTCGTTCTCGGTGACGCCGGGCTTGATGGCGGCCTCCACCTCGGCCACGGCGGCCTCGGCGCCGGCCATGGACTGGGCCAGGCAGGCGATCTCTTCCGGGGTCTTGATGCGCCGGCAATGCAGCGTGTCCTGCATGCAGTCGTAGACCTCGAGCCCCTGGGCCTCCAGCGAGCGCGCCAGGTTCAGGGCGCAGCGATCCAGGCCGATCTTCCTGTTGCCGCGGCCGTACTCCTCCATCAGCTCGGCGATCTCGATGCCGAAGGGGTCGGACGACATATTGTCGCGCTGGTTGACCGCCGACCAGACCACCTTGGAGGTGCGCGCCTCGTCGATGGTCTCGAGCCAGGTCGAGACGTGGGCGCTGCCCGGGTATTCGAAGAGGATCACCGGGCCGTCGAGCGGCACGTAGATATAGCGGGTGGAGTTGCGCAGGAAGTAGCCGAACATGTTGCGCGAGCCGGTAGCGTAGCGCTGGTTGTAGGGGTCGAACAGCACCACCGCAGCATAGCCCTGCTCAGCCATCATGGCGCGCAGGCGCTCGAGGCGGCCGGCCCGCAGCTGCTTGGGGTCGAAGGCGGTGGGGATGCTGTCGCCGTTGGCCATGGGGGCCGAGGGAATGACCGGGATCTGGTCCGGTTCGTTGTCGGTCAGCTTCTCGAAATCCACGATGCTCATGTCAGGGTCTCTCTTGTGGGGCTCGCGTCAGGGTCTATCTCGGGCGTGTCGTCGAGATTGTCGTTCTCGGGCGGCGCCCGGAATACGGCGCCGCGTGCAGCGAGGTCAATCGGCCAGGCTGTCGGTGCGCTCCATCCCTTCCTCGAGCAGGCGCTCGTGGATCGGGGCCATGCGACCGAAGATGCGCTGGGCGCGCTCGGGGCGGCCGATGAAACCGGGCTCCTTGGCGTAGGCGAAGATCACCGTGTGGCGCTCCTTGTCGCCCTCCACCGGGGTGACCCGGTGCAGCGAGTAGCGGCCGAAGAAGACCTGCAGGTCGCCGGGCTGAAGGTCCAGCGACTTGAGCCGCGAGCGGTCGCCGTCGATCACCCGCTCGACCTCGTCGAAGTTCTCGCCCTCGGGGCTGCGGATGCCGGGGGCATACTCGAAGCGTCCGCCGCCGTGGGACTGGCGCGTCATCATGGTGACGATGAATTCGTTGGTGTCGTAGTGCCAGGGGTGCTGGCAGCCCTCGCGCAGCACGTTGATCACGAGCCCCGCCAGCGGGTCGGCGTAGGGGTGGATCTCCTCCTGCTCCACCACGCTTGCGATGAAGCGCTGGAAGCCGTCGTGCTGGTAGACCCGGCGGATGATGGTGTCTTCGTCGATGCAGTCACCGGCGACGAAGCCGTTGGTGCGGTCGTCGAAGCGGTTCTTGGGGTGACTGTCCGGCAGGTCGGGGTCGCCGGCGCTGTTGTAGGGGTTGGTCTCGGTCTGGTTGTAGTGCGCCTCGGGCGAGAGCCGCTCGGTCTCACGCTCCAGCCGCGCCAGCGCCTCATCCGGCACGAAGCCCTTGAGCACCACGCAGCCATCAACGCCCAGCTGGCGGCGGCACTCGGCGATCATCTCGCGGCCGCGCGGGCTGCCGAGGTGGTGGATCGGGTAGCGCTCAAGGTCGATCAAACCGTGAAGTGAAGCGTCGTCTTCCTGAACGAGGGCGTCTTGCATGGCGAGTCTCCTGCCTGATTCATAACGTCTGGACAGGGTAGTCAGCCGAGTTTAATAATAGAAATGAATGGTTCAGATAAAATACATTGCAAAGGCTCATAGATCATGGACACCGACCTGCTCCGCGCCTTCGTCACGGTGGCCGAGTGCGAAGGCTTCAGCGCCGCCGGCAAGGTGCTGCACCGCACTCAGTCGGCGGTCAGCCTGCAGATCAAGCGCCTCGAGGAGCAGATGGGCGAGACGCTTTTCGAGCGCACCAGCCGCAGCGTGGTGCTCACCACGCCGGGCGGCCGCCTGCTGCCCTACGCCCGGCATATCCTCAAGCTGCAGGACGAGGCACGCCAGGTGATGGGCGTGGATCGCCAGGGCGAGCTGATTCGCCTCGGCACCTCGGAGGAACAGGCCAGCACCTATCTGCCGGAGCTGCTGCCGCGCTTCGCCGCCCGCTTCCCCGAGGTGCGCCTGGAGGTGATGTGCGGCATCAGCGGCTCACTGGTCAACGACTTCCAGGAGGGGCTTTTGGACGTCGCCCTGGTGGTGCGCCACGGCCCCACTCACACCGGCCGGCTGCTGGGCCGTGAGCCGATGGTCTGGGTGGTGGCCGAAGGCCGTTCGATCGACGACTGGGAGACCCTGCCGCTGGCCCTGAACCCCGAGGGCTGCACCTTTCGCGCCCACGCCTTCGCGGCGCTGGGGGCCTCGGAGCGGCGCTGGGACGTGCGCTACGCCAGCCAGTCGCCCACCGGCAACAACCTGCCGGTCCAGGCGGGGCTCGCGGTGACCGTGAAGACGCCGCGCAGCATCCCCGAGGGCTGCCGCATCGTCGGCGACGACGAGGGCCTGCCTGAGCTTGGGTACGTCGAGATCGAGCTGCACCGCACGCCGGGCGTTTCAAGCGATGCCTTCACCGCCTTCTGCGATGAGCTGGAGGCGATCGTCACCGGCACCGACTCGCTGGAGTCGCTCGAATACGTGACGGGCGCAGGCTGAGAAAGCCGAGATACGGCGAGAAAGACCGTTGGAGTAGCTGCGGGATACCAAGGAGGGATTCAGGAAATACCAAGGGGGATTCAGGGGACAGAAAACGAAAAATCCCCGGCTGCGCCGGGGATGATGATCAACGCAAGACTAGCCGAAGGATTACTCCGGGTTGACCGAATCCACGCCGCTATCCGGGGCGACTTCGTCGTCGTCCAGGGAAGCGTCATCCGGCGTTTCAACCTCGACCTCATTGGCGCTGTCGACACCGCCCTCTTCGACGACGGCGCCTTCTTCCAGCATGCCCTCATCGGTGGTCGTGGTTTCACTGACCTCGTTGGCGGAGTCGACGCCGGTCGGCATCTCTTCAGTGTGGTGCTCCGCAAGGGCGGCACCAGAGAACATCATCATCAGAGTCAGAGCTGAAGCAGTGGTCACGACGCGATTCATATAGTGAACCTCTCATTCAGTGAATAGAACTTCGATGCATCCTTCGTACTTGTACGAATGCTGTACACAACCTATTCAAGTATTAGACATAACGCAACCCCTCGATCTTGGGGCATATTTAACGCACACCCTCGGGACACCCCGCCGACGGCGAGAGTTCCTGACACGACGAGAGGGGAATGGCTGACACCACGGGACGGTCGACGACAGATGCCAGCAGCGCATACTCAGCGGCGATAGCAGGCGGCTACTGGCGGCGCACCTGCCGTGGCGTTGTCCCGAAGTGCGCCTTGAAGGCGCGCGCGAAGCTGGAACCGGAAGTAAAGCCGCAGGCCAGCCCCACCGAGAGCACGTCCATGTCCGTCTCCACCAGCAGCTGACGGGCCCGTTCGAGCCGCAGCTTCAGGTACCAGGCTCGAGGGGAGCTATCGAGATGCTGCTCGAAGAGGCGCTGCAGCTGGCGAGGCGAGACCCCGCTGCGGCTGGCCACCTCGGCGAGCGACAGCGGCGCCTCCTGATAACGCTCCATCAGCGCGACCGCCTCGACCAGGCGGCGGTGGTGCACTCCGAGGCGCCGGGCCAGCGACATGCGCTGCTGATCGCGCCGGGTGCGAATCCGCTGGTGGATCAGCTGTTCCGAGACGTCGATGGCCAGGCGTGAGCCGTGTCGACGGGCGATCACTTCCAGCACCATGTCCATGGCGGCGGTGCCGCCGGCGCAAGAAAAACGCCGCTTGCCCAGCTCGAAGAGCTCGTCGGAGGTCTCGATGGCCGGAAAGCGTTCCTGGAAGGCCGGCAGGCTCTCCCAGTGCAGCGTGACTCGCTCGCCCTCCAGCAGGCCCGCCTCGGCGAGCAGGAAGCCGCCGGTGTCGAGGCCGCCGAGCACGCAGCCGGCCTGGTCCAGGCGGTGCAGCCAGGCCATCAGCGGGCGGCTCAGGGTGTCTTCGGGGCCGAAGCCGCTGCACACGGCGAGCGAGGGCAGATGGTGCACCTCGCCGATGCCGCGATCGGCGAGCAGGGTCATGCCGTTGGAGGCCGTGACCGGCGCCCCGTTCTCGCTGATCAGCTGCCAGTCGAACAGCGGCCGCGCCGCGATCCGGTTGGCGATACGCAGCGGCTCGACGGCCGAGAAGAAGGCCATCATCGAGAAGCGCGGCAGCAGCAGGAAGCCGACGGCTTCAGGCAGCAGCCCATGGTAGTCCAGACGCAAGGTACGACTCCTTTCGAACGATCGGCCCCCCTTCGACAACGGGGCGCGCGACCGGTATGCGTGTCCACGGCGATGAGGATACCCGCTGTGCGGCGAGCGATCACGAAGCGAGAGCCCATCCCCTCGCACCAGGGGTGGCCCGGCGGCTAGACTGAGCGCCAGAGTTCCCAACGCGAGGCGTCGCCATGTCTGACCACGAGAAAACCATCCTGGCCTTCGATGAGGCCGGTAACGAATACTTCATCGACATGTTCGTCAGCGTCCGCGATCTCTCCGGCCTGCAGCACGCCGGCGCGACCGGAAGCGGCCTGCCCGCCTTCCGGACCCGCGAGGGTCATGCGGTCACCCACCTGGGCGGTGGCGAGTTTGCCGTGACGGTCCCCGGGGAGGAAGCATCGCTTACCGTCAGGACGCAGGATTCCGACTTCGTGTGAAGGATCGGCGGCGCCGTACGACGTCGCCCTCAGGCAAGCGCATGACGCCCTCGCCCCTCCGAGAGCCCCTCCGCCGCCACGTGAAAGGCTATACTGAAGGATGCGCCAGTTCGGCAGCGCCCACCTCACAGGAGGGACGAGAGTCATGCCTTCATCGACGCATCACGTGTCACCCAACCCCAAGGGGGGCTGGAGCGTTCGCCGGCGCGGAGGTCAGCGCGCCAGCCGTCACTTCGCCACCAAGAAGGCCGCCGAGGCATACGGCCGGCAGGTCAGCTTCAATCAGCAGACCGTGCTGATCGTCCATCACGCCGACGGTTCCACGTCCTCCTCTAACGAGTCATCCTCCGATCGGCCGAAAACGCGCCGGCGGACCTCGACCCAGGAACACTGACCCGCCTCGGTGCCTCCGCCACTCTGGCAACACCAACGTCAAGGCCAACGTCCATCCCCCGCCACGCCGCGCTGAGGTAGACTCTCCTGCATCATGCGTCACTGATCTAACCGGCGAGGGGAACACCCATGAACTATCTCGGCGCTCACGTCAGCGCAGCGGGCGGGGTCGACAAGGCGGTCGAGCGGGCCGTGGCGATCGGCGCCGACGCCTTCGCCCTGTTCACCAAGAACCAGCGCCAGTGGCAGGCAAAGCCGCTGGCCGACGCGACCATCGAGGCCTTTCGCGCAGCCTGCGAGGCCCACGGCTTCGGCCCCGGCCAGATCCTTCCCCACGACAGCTACCTGATCAACCTGGGCCATCCGGAGGCCGAGGGGCTCGCCAAGTCGCGCGCCGCCTTCCTCGAGGAGTTTCGCCGCTGCGAGCAACTCGGGCTCTCGCTGCTCAACTTCCACCCCGGCAGCCACCTGAGAAAGATCAGCGAAAGCGACTGCCTCGCCCGCATCGCCGAGTCCATCAACCAGGTGCTCGCCGAGACCCAGGGCGTCACCGCGGTGATCGAGAACACCGCAGGCCAGGGCAGCAACCTCGGCTGGCGCTTCGAGCAGCTGGCCGAGATCATCGATCAGGTCGACGACAAGAGCCGCGTTGGGGTATGCATCGATACCTGCCATGCCTTCGCCGCCGGCTATGACCTGCGCACGTCCGACGCCTGCACCGCCACCTTCGACGAGCTCGACCGGGTGGTGGGCCTTGGCTACCTGCGCGGCATGCACCTGAACGATGCCAAGAGCGAGCTCGGCAGCCGCGTGGATCGCCACCACAGCCTGGGCCAGGGCAACATCGGCCTGGCGGCCTTCACCACCCTGATGCGCGACCCGCGCATCGGCGGCATCCCCATGATCCTCGAGACCATCGATCCCTCGATCTGGGCCGAGGAGATCGCCTGGCTGCGTGCCCAGGCGGGTTGATCGCCTGAAGGGCGGCGCTCAAAGGGGGGCACTCAAAGGGGGCGCTGTCACGGCCCACCCGATGCTCAGGCCTCATGAGATGCGTGCCTGAAGTCCAGTTGACCCTCGGCACTGGCCTCGGGCATGCTCAGCAAGCGATTGACACAACAAGGAAAAACGATAATGAAAGGTTTTGCACGCACGACGCTGGCACTCTCCGTCTCGCTGGCCATGACAGCCGGCGCCCAGGCCGCCGACTTCGATGACATGGATCCGATCACCCTGCGCCTGGCCCACGTGGTCAACGAGCAGGACGGCTTCCATATCGCCGCCGAGAAGTTCGAGACGCTGGTGGAGGCGCGAACCGAGGGCAAGGTGGACATCGAGCTCTATCCCAACGCCACCCTGGGCGATGAGCGCACGCTGCTCGAGGCCATGCAGATCGGCGCCGTGGACATGGGCGTCATCACCAACGGCCCGGTGGCCAACTTCGTCGAGGAGATGGCGGTCTTCGAGCTGCCCTTCCTCTTCCCCTCCCCGGAGGCCGCCTACGAGGTGCTGGACGGCCCGATCGGCCAGGAGCTGCTCGCCAAGCTCACCGACGTCAACCTCAAGGGCCTGGCCTACGCCGAGCGCGGCTTTCGCAACCTGACGAACAGCGAGCGTGCCGTGACCTCCCCCGCGGATATCGACGGCCTGCGCATCCGCGTCATGGAGAACCCGGTCTACGTCGACACCTTCCGGGAGCTGGGCGCCAACGCCATCCCCATGGCCTGGACCGAGGCGCTCACCGCCATGCAGCAGGGCACCATCGACGGCCAGGAGAACCCGGTCAACGTCATTCACTCCTTCAAGCTCTACGAGACCCAGGAGCACATGACCCTGTCGCGCCACACCTATGCCCCGGCGATCTTCGTGATGGGCATGCCGGCCTGGAGCCAGCTGCCCGAGGCGGCCCAGGCGGTGCTGGCCGAGGCCGCCCAGGAGGCCGCCGAGCACGAGCGGCGCGTCAATGCCGAAATGGCCGCCGAACAGCTGGCAGAGCTGCGCGAGGCCGGCATGCAGATCGTCGAGGAGCCGGACATCGCAGCCTTTCAGGAGGCCGTAGCGCCGGTCTATGAGCAGTACGGCGAGCAGTTCGGCGACTATCTGCCGCGCATCCAGGAGGCGCTGAAGTAAGTGTCTCGACCGCTCCTGTCCGTGCTGTCAGCCGCGCTGACGCCCCTGCACCGCATCGAGCGCCTCATCGACGCCGCCCTTCGCCCCGTGGTCTTCGCGGGCATGGCGGCGTTGATCGGCGTGATCACGCTGCAGATCGTCTCGCGGGTGTTCTTTCAGGCGGTGGGCTGGACCGAGGAGGTGGCGCGGTTCCTGCTGGTCTGGATCACCTTCCTCGGCGCCACCCTGGCCTTCCAGCGGGGCCGCCATATCGCCGTGACTTTCCTGGTCGATGCCCTGCCCGGCGGGCTCCAGCGGCTCGCGCGCAGCGTCGCGGTGCTCGTGGTACTCGGCTTCATGATCGCCCTGGTGATCATCGGCTGGGAGTACATGCAGGTGCAGAGCTTCCAGAAGTCGGCCTCGCTGCGTCTCTCCATGACCTGGGTGTATGCCGTGATGCCGCTCTGCGCCGCGCTGATGGCCTGGTACGCCTTCGTCGACCTGGTCGGCCTGATCGTCACCGGCAACGTGGACGGTGATCCCGGCGGTGACGACGACGGTGATGCCGACAGTGACGACCAGCCCCGCCGCACCGAGGAGCCTCCGGCATGACCGCCCTGCTGTTCGTGCTGTTCTTCGTCTTCATGCTGCTGGGCGTGCCGGTCGCCCTGGCGATCGGCGCGAGTACCCTGCTGGCCCTGCAGGCTCAGGGCGTGCCGCTGATGGTGGTCACCCAGCAGATGTTCCAGGGCATCAACTCCTTCGCCCTGGTGGCGGTGCCCATGTTCATACTCGCCGGCGACCTGATGGCCCAGGGCAAGGTCAGCGAGAAGCTGGTCGACTTCGCCGATGCGCTGTTCGGCTTCCTCAAGGGCGGGCTCTCCATCGTCTCGGTGGGCGCCGGCATGTTCTTCGCCGCCATCTCCGGCTCGGGGGCGGCGACCACCGCCGCCGTGGGCTCGAGCCTGGTGCCGGAGCTGCGCAAGAAGGGCTACGAGCCCGCCTCGGCGGCCAGCCTGATCGCCGCCAGCGGCACCATCGGCGTGGTGATTCCCCCCTCGGTGCCGATGATCATCTATGCGGTGATCGCCCAGCAGTCGGTCTCCAAGCTCTTTCTCAGCGGCTTCTTGCCCGGACTCGCCATGGGGGTGGGCCTGGCCACCATCGCCATCGTCCAGGCCTACCGGCGCAACTACCCGCGTGGCGCGGCCTTCTCGCTGGCGACCATCTGGCAGACCCTGAAGAGCGCCAGCTGGGGGCTGGCCACGCCGGTGATCATCCTCGGCGGCATCTTCTCCGGCATCTTCACGCCCAGCGAGGCCGCGGTGGTGGCGGTCAACTACGCGCTGATGGTGTCGCTGTTCGTCTATCGCGACCTCGGCATCAAGGACGTCTATCGCATCCTGATCCGCTCGGCGATCACCACCTCGGTGATCATGCTGGTGATCGCGACCTCGGCGGTGCTCAGCTGGACGCTCTCCAGCTGGCAGGTGCCAGGCGCCATCGCCCAGTCGGTGCTGTCGATCTCCACCGATCCCTACGTGATCATGCTGCTGGTGGTCGCGGTGATCCTGCTCACCGGGGTGTTCATCGAGACCGCCAGCGCCCTGATCATCCTCACCCCGGTGCTGCTGCCGCTGGTCACCCAGCTTGGCATCGACCCGATCCACTTCGGCCTGATCATCGTGGTGGGGCTGGCCATCGGCATGATCACCCCGCCGGTGGCGATCAACCTCTACGTGGCCTCGTCGGTCACGCAGCTGCCGCTGGAGCGCATCACCCGCGCCATCATTCCCTACCTGCTGGGACTGATCGCGGTGCTGCTGATGGTGGTCTATGTCCCGATACTGCTCGGCCTCTCCGGCTAGGAGAGGCCGCAAACGTCACGTCAAGGAGACCCCCCTGGATGCATAGAACCTTACCCCTGGTCGCCGGCTTGCTCGCCCTCGGCCTGCTGACCGGCTGCACCACCTACACCTGGGAGGACGGCCGCCGGGAGACCGTGTGGGGCGTGCCCGCCGAGGACGAGACGTCGACTCGCCAGGAACGCCAGGCCGAGGGCGTGCAGTATCGGGTGCCGGGCGAGCTCCCGGAGTAGCGAGCACGCCGAACGGATCGTCAGGCCCAGGCCGCCTCTGAAGCTAGCCGCGTCTGAAACGCTAGGCCCGGCGCAAGATCAGGCTGAGGTTGTTGGCGGGCATCTCCACCACCCGCTCGAGGACGAGATCGCGCTCCGCGGCCGCCTCGGCGACCGTTGCCAGATCGCGGATGCCGAAGCGCGGGTCGCGCTGTCGCAGGTCGGCATCGAAGGCGGCGTTGCTGGGCGACGTATGGCGCCCCTCGCGCGTGAAGGGGCCATAGAGGAAGAGCACGCCACCCGAGGGCAGTCGTTGCCCGGCGCAGTCGAGCAGCGCCTCGCCGACCGCCCAGGGCGCAATATGCAACAGATTGATCGCCACCATGGCATCAAGCTGCTCCGCCGGGCAGAGCGTGGTCACGTCCAGCGCCAGGGGCGCGTGCAGGTTGGCCAGGCCCGAGTGCTCACGCCAGGCCTCGATCGAGCCGCGCGCATGCGGGTTGGGGTCGCTGGGCTGCCAGGTCCAGCCCGGCATCGCGCCGGCGCAGTGAACGGCGTGCTCGCCGCTGCCGCTGGCCACCTCCAGCACCCGCGCCCGGTCCGGCAGCACCGTCTTCAGCACCTCGAGGATCGGCTGGCGATTGCGCGCCGCGGCGGGGCTCTGGAGCCGCTCATCGCTCATGACGTTCTCCTGATCGCGCGCTGGCGATTATCGATAGTTACTTCTTGCCCCGCGCCTTGCGCGCCGCGTTGCCGGGCTTCTGGCGCTGGCCGGTCGCGCGCGACGGCTGGGCCTTGACCTTCCTGCCACCGGGCGCCGGCTTGCCCCCCTTGGCCTGACGGGGCGGCGCCTTGCCGGCGCCCTTGGCCGGACCACTGCCCTTGCCAGCACCGCTCCTGGCCGGCTTGGCGCCCTTGGCGGGTGCGCCCCGCTTGGCCGAGGCGCCGGCTTTGGCAGGCCCATCGCGCTTGGCGGAGGCACCGGCCTTGCCAGGCGCACCGCGTTTAGCGCTCTTGCTCGGGGTCTTGGCCTGGGGCTTGCTCTTGGCCTTAGCCTTGGCCTTAGCCTTGGCCGGCGCCTGAGCCTGGGAAGATGAATGCTCGGTCTGGGCCAGAATCGTGGCCACCTCATCCTGCGTCAGGTCGCGCCAGTCCCCCAGCGCCAGGCCCTTGAGCGAGACGTTCATGATGCGGATGCGCTCGAGCTTGACCACCTCATAGCCGAACACCTCGCACATGCGCCGGATCTGGCGATTCAGCCCCTGTACCAGGGTGATGTTGAACACGAAGCGCGACTCCTTGACCACTCGGCACGGCTTGGTGGTCTCGCCGAGGATCCGCACGCCGCTGCCCATGCCGGCGATGAAGTCGTCGGTGATGGGCTTGTTGACGGTGACCAGGTACTCCTTCTCGTGATGGTTGCTCGCGCGCAGAATGCGGTTGACCAGGTCGCCGTTGTTGGTCAGGAAGATCAGGCCCTGGGAATCCTTGTCCAGGCGGCCGATCGGGAAGATGCGCGTGCCGTGCTTGACGAAGTCGACGATGTTGGCCTTCTCGCTGGACTCCGTGGTGCTGACGATGCCGACCGGCTTGTTGAGCGCGATGAACACCAGGTCCTCTTCCTCCATGGGCTCGATCACCTGGCCGTTGACCTTGACCACGCTGCCCGGGAAGACCTGGTCGCCGGTGGTGGCACGCCGGCCGTCGATGGTGACGTTGCCCTGCTCGATGTAGCGGTCCGCATCCCGCCGGGAGCACATCCCGCTCTCGCGAATGTACTTGTTGATGCGCTTCGAGAGGTCTTGGGCCATGGGATCACTACCGGGCTGCTGGAAGAAGGGAAAAGGCCGTGGAGGCACGGCCGCTCGACCGGGCAGTGTAAGGGCTGCCCCGCCCGGCGGCCAGTCGCGCCGCAGCGCAACGCCTGTCGTAAAGAGCGTCGCGTTCAACCCAGGCCGCAGCAGGCCTTGAACTTGCGCCCGCTGCCGCAGGGGCAGGCGTCGTTGCGGCCGGGCTTGAGACGCGTCACCGAGGGCTCGCCGTCGAGATAGCGCCAGCGTCCGTCTTCAAGCACGAAACGCGACGCCTCCACCAGGACGCCCCAGCGCCGCCCTTCCTGGAAGGTGGCGCGAAAGTGCACCCGGCCGTGATCGCCCTGCTCGTCGTGGTCGAGGATCTCCAGGCGCCGCCAGCGGGTGGCGTCGTCGGCCGGCAGGCTCGCCGGGCGGCTGCTCGAATGCCAAGTCTCGCGCAGGTAGTCGGTGAGGTCGAGGGCGAAGGCGCTGTAGCGCGAGCGCATCAGCGCCTCGGGGCTCGGCGCCGCCTCGCCCTGGTGATAGCGGCCGCAGCACTCGCAAAGAGGCCGTTGGCTGCCGCAGGGGCAGGCCTGATCGGGGGGCGTGGCGGCGGTCATGGCGGGTCTCCCAAAAAAGTCGCCATTGTGCCATCTCGCGAGACGCGGTTCCCGCCCCCGCGCGTCCCATGAACCATGACCTGGATTACCGCACTGCAGCATAGAGTGTGGTACACCTGTCAGGGTACCACCCTCACGCGACGCAAGGAGGACAGGGATGACCCGCCACGCACCCGCCCACGACCGCCACTGGCATGCCCTATCGCCCGAGGAGGCGCTGGCGGAGCTCGACGCCGCCCAGGATGGGCTCTCGGAAGACGACGCCCGCGAGCGCCTGGCGCAACACGGGCCAAACCGGCTCCAGCAAGGCCAGGGACGGCCCGCCTGGCGGCGCCTGCTGGCCCAGTTCAACAACCTGCTGATGCTGATCCTGCTGGTCGCCGCGGTGGCGAGCCTGGGGCTTGGCCATGCACTGGACGCCGTCGCCATCGCCGGGGTGGTGCTGATCATCGCGCTGATCGGCTTCTTCCAGGAGGGCAAGGCCGAGCAGGCGCTGGACAGCATCCGCAACATGCTCTCGCCGCGCGCCCAGGTGCTGCGCGACGGCCGACGCCATGAGGTCGATGCCGAAGCGCTGGTGCCCGGCGACGTCGTGCTGCTGGAGAGCGGCGACCGGGTGCCCGCCGACCTGCGCCTGCTCGAGGCCAAGCGGCTGCGCGACGAGGAGGCGGCGCTGACCGGGGAGTCCACCCCGGTGGACAAGGCGATCGGCGCGGTGGACGCCCAGAGCGAGCTGGCCGAGCGCAGCTCGATGGCCTATGCCGGCACCCTGGTGGTCCAGGGCAGTGCCCAGGGGCTAGTGGTGGCGACCGGCGAGCGCACCGAGATCGGGCGCATCTCCGAGCTGCTGCGCGGGGTCGAGACGCTGAGGACGCCACTGCTGCGCCAGCTCGACCGGGCCGGGCGCGTGCTGGCGCTGATCATCACGGTGATGGCGATGCTGACAGCGGCCTTCGGGGTGCTGGTGCATGACGAGCCCCTCGGCGACATGTTCATGGCCGCGGTGGGGCTGGCCGTGGCCGCCATCCCCGAGGGCATGCCGGCGATCGTCACCATCGGCCTGGCGCTCGGCGTGCAGGCCATGGCGCGACAGAACGCCATCATCCGCCGCCTGCCCGCGGTGGAGACCCTGGGCTCGATCTCCACCATCTTCTCCGACAAGACCGGCACCCTGACCCGCAACGAGATGACCGCCCGGGCGATCCGCCTGCCCGAGGGCGAGTTCCGCCTAGAGGGGACCGGCTTCGCCCCCGAGGGCGCGTTCCACCGGGTGTGCGACGGCGAGGCGCTCGATGCCCCCCTCGGCCTCGACGACGCCCCGGCGCTGCGCCACTTCCTCAAGGTCGGCGTGCTGTGCAACGACGCCGAGCTCGCCCGGGACGAGGGCCGTTGGCGCATCCACGGCGACCCCACCGAGGGCGCGCTGGTGGTGGCCGCCGCCAAGGCCGGCCTCGAGGCCCGCGAACTGCGCGGCCATCACGCCCGCCATGACGCCATCCCCTTCGAGTCCGAGCGCCAGTACATGGCCACCCTCCACGAAATGGACGGCGAGCCGTGGCTGCTGGTCAAAGGCGCCCCGGACCGCCTGCTGGAGCGCTGCCAGCGGGTGCGCAGCGCGGCCGGGGACGTCGCGCTGGACCCCGCCGAGTGGCAGGCGCATCTCCACGCGCTGTCGGCCCAGGGACTTCGCGTGCTGGCCCTGGCCGAGAAGCGGGCCGAGGGCGTCAACGAGCTGGCCGACGAACATGCCGAGGACGGCCTGGTGCTGCTGGGGCTGGTGGGGCTGCAGGACCCGCCCCGGGACGAGGCCGTGGCCGCGGTGAAGGACTGTCTCGCCGCCGGCATCCGCCCGGTGATGGTGACCGGCGATCATGCCGTCACCGCCCAGGCCATCGCCCGCCAGCTCGGCTTCCTGCACACCGAGCGGGCGATCTCCGGGCGGGAGATCGAGGCGATGTCCGACGCCGAGCTCGAGGAGGTCATCCTCGATGTCGACGTCTATGCACGCGCCTCCCCCGAACACAAGTTGCGCCTGGTCACCGCCATGCAGGCCCGGGGCGGCGTTTGCGCCATGACCGGCGACGGCGTCAACGACGGCCCGGCGCTCAAGCGCGCCGACGTGGGCGTGGCCATGGGCATCCAGGGCACCGAGGCGGCCAAGGAGGCCGCCGAGATGGTGCTGGCCGACGACAACTTCGCCACCATCGTCGGCGCCATCCGCGAGGGCCGTAAGGTCTACGACAACATCCGCAAGACCATCACCTTCCTGCTGCCCACCAACGGCGCCCAGGGCCTGGCCATCCTGATCGCCGTACTGGCCGGTAGCGTGCTGCCGGTTACCCCGCTGCAGGCGCTGTGGGTAAATATGGTGGTCGCGGTGACCCTCGGCCTCGCCCTGGCCTTCGAGTCCGGCGAGCGCGACCTGATGCGCCGGCGCCCCCGCGACCCGAGCGCCCCGCTGCTCGACCTCTTCCTGCTGTGGCGGGTGGTGTTCGTCTCGGTGCTGCTGCTGCTCGGGGTGTTCGGGATCTTCTCATGGCTCTTCAACGGCCAGGGCACGAGCCTCGAGCTGGCCCGCGCCGCGGCCGTCAACATGCTGATCACCGGCTGCGCGGCCTACCTGATCAACAGCCGCTTCATGCACCGCAGCAGCCTCTCCCTCCAGGGGCTCTTCGGCAGCCGCCCGGTGTGGATCGCCATCGCCCTGGTGATGGTCCTGCAGCTCGGCTGGACCTACCTGCCGATCATGCAGCGGATATTCGGCAGCGCCGCCCTGGGGCTCGACCACTGGCTGGCGATCCTCGCCGTCGCCGTGGCGATCTTCCTTTCGGTGGAGCTGGAGAAGGGGGCGCGGCGCCGCCTGCATCGCCGGCGTGGCGAGCGCAAGGCCTTTGATGATCGCGGTCATCCGGGCGACGAAACAGCTCGCATAGACGAACAGAAAGACGAACGAAAAGACGAGCACGCCGAGGCACGCTGAGGCACTTGCGCCGGGCTCAGTCGCTTGCGTCGGGCTCAGTCGCTTGCACCGGGCTCAGCCGCGCCGCTTGGTGCGGGCGGTCGCCTCGGCGGCCAGCGGATCCTCGGGCCAGGGGTGCTTGGGGTAGCGACCGCGCATCTCGCGACGCACCTCCGGGTAGCCGTTGGCCCAGAAGCTTGCGAGATCGGCGGTGACCTGCAGCGGCCTACGCGCCGGCGAGAGCAGGTGCAGGAGCACCGGCTCGCGGCCGTCGGCCACGCGCGGCGAGCCCTGCCAGCCGAAGCACTCCTGCAGCTTGACCGCCAGCACCGGCGGCTTGCCCGCAAGGCACGGCGTGTAGTCCAGCCGATGACTCGCGCCGCTGGGCACTGCCAGGCGCGGCGGCGCCAGTGCCTCGAGGCGCGCGCGCAGCGGCCAGGCCAGCGAATCGGTGAGGATGCGCGCCAGCGGCAGCTTCTCCACCGCCTCGAGGCGGCTCACGCCGTCGAGATAGGGCCCTAGCCACGTCTCCAGGGTCTCGAGCAGGGCCGACATCGACCAGTCCGGCCACGCCTCTTCCCCTTCTCTGCCACCGTCATCGCCCTCGTCGCGATTCAGCGTGCGGCGCAGCAGCGCCACCCGACCGCGCAGCTGTTCGGCCTCGTCACCAAAAGGCAGCCGCTCGCGGCGGCGCAGGGCCGCCAGCAGCGCGGCGCGCACCGCTTCCGGCGGCAGGCGGTGAAGCGGCCGAAGCTCGAGCACCACCGCATCGAGCCCCCTCACCTGCTCGCCGAGCATCCGGCCCTGGGCGTCGGACCACTCGAGGCTGGCCCGCCACTCGCGGGTCTGCGGATAGAGCGCCTCGAGGCGCTCTATCGCCAGCGCCACGGCGCGGAAGATGCGCGCCCCGCTCGCCTCGCCATCGAGCTCGGCGGCCACCAGCAGGGGGGCATGGGCCAGCGGATGCGCCTCGGGCAGGGTCGCCAGCGTGCCGCCCGCCAGGCGAAAGCGCCCGGGCTCGAGGCGCTGCCCGATGCGCTCCGGGTAGGCCAGCGCCAAGAGTTCACCGAGCGGCGCCAGGTCGACCCTCCTCCCTTCGCCGAGCTCAGCGCCGGCGATGCGCGCCAGGCGCCGGGCCTCCTGATGCCACTGGCGATGCTCCTTGGGGGCGGCCAGCCGAGCGGCCAGCGCCCGCTCCAGATCGCGCTCCTGATCGAGGTCGCGCCCCTCCAGGGCGGCCACCAGGGCACAGGCCAGCGGCCGTGCGTCGAGCTCGGCCGAGCGCTCCAGCATCACCGCCAGGCGCGGATGGGTCGGCCAGCGCACGCAGGCGCGGCCCAGGGCGCTGAGGTGACAGGCGGCGTCCAGCACGCCGAGGCGCGTCAGCAGCGCACGTCCAGCCGCCAGGGCCCCGGCCGGCGGCGGCGTCACCCAGGAGAGCTCGCCCGGCTCGGTGATGCCCCAGCGGGCCAGCTCGAAGGCCAGCGGCGACAGGTCCGCCTGGCGGATCTCCGGCTCGCCGTGGGGGATCAGCGGCTGCTCCTCGGCCCACAGCCGCACGCAGCGCCCCGGCCCCTGGCGGCCGGCGCGGCCTCGGCGCTGGTCGGCGCTGGCTCGATTGACGCGGCGCGTCTCCAGCCGGGTCAGCCCGGTGCGCGGCTGGAAGACCGGCACCCGCTCCTGGCCAGCGTCGACCACCAGGCGCACGCCGTCCACCGTGACGCTCGACTCGGCGATGGCGGTGGCCAGCACCACCCGCCGGCGCCCCTCGGGATCGGGGCGCAGCGCGCGCCGCTGGGCCTCCAGCGGCAGGCGGCCGTGCAGCTCCATGACGGCAAGTTCAGGCGCGCGGGCCGTGAGTTCACGGGCCAGGCGGCGAATCTCGCCCACCCCGGGCAGGATCACCAGGGCGTCGCCCGTCCCGTCGTCATTCGCGGTCCTCTCGGTGAGCGCCTCGTCCAGTGACTCGAGGACCGCGGCGGCCTGCTGGCGGGCAGTATCCTCGCGCGGGCGCAGGGAACGATGGCGGGTCTCGACGGGGAAGCTGCGCCCCGGGCAGTCGATCACCGGCGTGGCCTCACCGAGCACTCCCAGCAGGGCGTCGACATCCAGGGTCGCCGACATCACCAGCAGGCGCAGGTCGTCGCGCAGACCCTGCTGGGCATCGAGGGTCAGGGCGAGCCCCAGGTCGGCCTCCAGGCTGCGCTCGTGGAACTCGTCGAAGATCACGCCCGAGACCCCGTCGAGCATGGGATCCTCCTGGAGCATCCGGGTCAGCACGCCCTGGGTGACCACCTCGAGGCGGGTGGTCGGCCCCACCCGGCTCTCGCCGCGCATGCGATAGCCCACCGTCTCGCCGACCCGTTCGCCCAGCGACTCGGCCATGAAGCCGGCCGCCAGCCGCGCCGCCACCCGCCGCGGCTCCAGCAGCAACAGCCGCCCGTCACGGCACCAGTCGGCGTCGAGCAGCGCCAGAGGCACCCGGGTGGTCTTGCCGGCGCCGGGCTCGGCGACCAGCAGCGCCCGCGAATGGGCGGCCAGGGCGGCCTGGATCTCGTCCAGCCGCGCCTCGATGGGCAGGGCGGCCGGGGAAGGGTCGTCAACGCGGTTCATTCGTTCACTCTGGTTGGTTCGTTCACTTTGGTCCTGCGCCCAGGCCCCGGGGCCTCTGGCCTCACGCGGGGCAGGCGTCGTTGAAAGTCGATTCGTACGGCCGGCTTGCCGGCGAAGACGTCCGGCACTAGCCTTGCTCCTCGCAACTTGACCGATAGGTCAGGAAGTGTCAGCTTCGAGTTCCCCGACCACAACAACAATAGGTTTCGGTATGCAACAGACCTCCACGACCCGCGCCGATGGGCGCTCTCGCTCGCCCTCATCCCCAAGCGACGGGCTACCGCTGCTCGACCGCTGGTTTGGCGTCAGCCGCCGCGGCTCGACGCTGAAGACCGAGATCCTGGCCGGGATCGCCACCTTCCTGGCCGGTATGTACATCATCGTGGTCAACCCGGCCGTGCTTTCGGACGCCGGCATTCCCTTCACCGCCGCCCTCTCGGCCACGGTACTGATCAGCTTCATGAGCAGTCTGGCCATGGGGCTCTATGCCCGGAATCCCATCCTGGTGGCGCCGGGCATGGGCATGAACGCGCTGTTCACCTACACCCTGGTGCTGGGCGCCGGCCTGACCTGGCAGGTCGCGCTGGGCTGCGTCTTCTGGTCCGGGGTGATGTTCGCCGTGCTGGCAATGTTCAACGTGCGCAGCGCGATCATCGAGGCCATCCCACTGTCGCTGCGCTACGCCATCACCTGCGGCATCGGGCTCTTCATCACCTTCATCGGCCTGCAGAACGCTGGCTTCATCGTCGGCAGCGACGCCACCCTGGTCACCTTGGGCAACATGGATGCGAGCCTCGCGACCTTCTTCTTCGGCCTGGTGGCCACCGGGGTATTCGTGATCCTGCGCTTCAACGGCGCCCTGATCATGGGCATCGCTCTGACCACCCTGCTGGCAGTCCCCATGGGCCGGCTGTGGGGCGACGAGGTGATGGTGGCCTGGAACGGCCTGGCCGCCTGGCCCGACTTCAGCGCCGTGATGCAGGTCGACATCCTCGGTGCACTGAAGGTGGCCTACCTGCCGTTCATCTTCGTGATGCTGTTCACCAACTTCTTCGATGCGCTCTCCTGCTTCATGGCGCTATCGGAGTCGGCGGATCTGAAGGACAAGGACGGCAACCCGCGCAACCTCGAGCGTTCGATGACGGTGGATGCCTTCGCCTCGATGATCGCCGCGCCGCTCGGCACCAGCGCCGCCCAGACCTTCATCGAATCCGGCGCCGGCGTGGCCCAGGGCGGACGCACCGGCCTGGTGGCCGTGGTCATCGCCCTGCTCTTCCTGCCCTTCCTGTTCCTGTCGCCGCTGCTGTCGCTGGTGCCCGGCATCGCCACCGCCCCGGCCCTGGTGCTGGTGGGGCTGTTCATGATGGCGCCCATTGCCAAGATCGACTGGAACCATTTCGATCAGGCCCTGCCGGCCTTCTTGGCCATCATCCTGATGCCGCTGACCTACTCGATCACCCTGGGCATCGCCTTCGGCTTCATGAGCTTCGTGCTGATCAAGGCCCTCACCGGACGGATCGGCGAGATCAAGCCGGCGATGTGGGTCTCCGCGGCCCTCTCGGTGCTGATGCTGCTCACCGCCCAGTGAGGGGCACCGGATCCTCGCTACGGGCCGCGGGGTGCTTCACCCCGCAGCCCTTGATCACCACCCGGGTCAGGAAGTCGGTGATGTGCTCGAGGTCATCGTCGTTGAGCGCCTCGCGGCCGGTGATGCCCAGCACCTGGGCCTCGAAGTCGGCGTAGTGCTGGGTGGAGGACCAGATCAAGAAGATCAGCCAGACCGGGTCGACCGGGTCCATCAGGCCCCGGTCGGCCCACTCGCGAAACACCGCGGCGCGGCTCTGCACCCAGTCGCGCAGCTCACCGCTCAGGTACTCCTGCAGGAAGGGCGCCCCGCCGAGGATCTCGCTGGCGAACAGCCGCGAGCCCTCGGGGTGACGGCGCGACATCTGCATCTTGGAGCGGATGAAGGCGGAGAGCACCTCGGCCGGATCGTCCTCCGCGGAGATGTCATCGAGCATCACGTTCCAGCGCTCCATCATCCGCTCGAGCAGGCGAACGTAGAGCTCACGCTTGCTGCCCATGTAGTAGAGGACGTTGGACTTCGGCAGGCCCGCCTCCTCGGCGATCGCCTGGAGGCTCGCCCCCCGATAGCCGTGCCGGGCGAAGACCCGCTCCGCGGCCGCCAGGATCGCCTGCTCGTTGCGCCGGCGGATGGCGCCGCCTTCCTGCTCGTTGGGGTGTTCTGCCTTGGCCATGGGCCCTCGCTGCTGTCGACGCGGACGTTTCGGCCCTGAGCTTGCCTGAGAGGCGCCCCACAAGGCAATTCGGCATGGAATACCGTCAACGGAGAAAGAGCGAAGGCAAGTCGACGAGGAGGTCCTAGGCCAGGGGTGAGCAGCACTGCTCCGAACGGGCTGGCCATGGATGGCCAGCACCGGTCCTGCAAGACGGAGCAGGATGCCTGAGCGCCGCAGGGCGTCGGTAGCGCCCAGGGACGGGTTCACAGCGCCTCCTCGATGGTCCGGCACCCCGGGACTGGCCTTCGAAAAGAAAAAAACGTCACGGCTTGCCAAAGCTGACCATGTGGTCAAGAATTAAGGTGTTCCCTGATGCTTCGGCCACTACAACCACAAACGGAGCCGACCATGATCGACTTCCACCTCAATGGCAGGCGCCAGCGCTGTGCCGACGTGCGCGCCGACGAGAGCGTGCTCGAACTGCTGCGCACGACCCTGGGTCAGACCGGCACCAAGGAGGGCTGCGCCTCCGGCGACTGCGGGGCCTGTACCGTGGCCATCGGCGAGCCGGACGCTTCGGGCGAGCTCGTCTATCACAGCGCCAACGCCTGTATCACCCCGGCCCACCAGCTCGAGGGTTGCCACCTGGTGACCGTCGAGGGCCTGGCCGAAGGCGAGCGGCTGCACCCCGCCCAGGCGGCCATGGTCGACTGCCACGCCAGCCAGTGCGGCTTCTGCACGCCGGGCATCGTGATGTCGCTGTTTACCCTCTATGAGCAGCAGCGCCGGAGTGATGAAGAGCCCCCGCCCCCGCTGACCCAGGAACGCCTCGAAGCGGCGCTCGGCGGCAACCTCTGCCGCTGCACCGGCTACCGGCCGATCCGCGACGCGGCGCTGGCCATGGGCGACTATCCGGCGGTCGATCCCGCCTGGATCACCAACGCAGAGCTTGGCCATCCCGCCGACGGCCAGATCGCCACCGCCGACGCCGGCCACTACGTGGCGCCCCGGGATCTCGCCGCGCTGCGCGCCCTCAAGGCCGAGCGGCCCCACGCCCGGCTGGTGGCCGGCGCCACCGACCTGTGGCTCGAGACCACTCAGCAGCTCAAGGCGCTCGATGAGCTCATCGACGTGCGCCGGGTCGCCGAGCTCAACGCCATCGAGGAGGTGGAGGCGGGCTGGTGGATCGGCGGTGCGATGACGCTCGCCCGGCTCATGCCAGTGCTGGCCGAGCCCTACCCGGCCTTCGAGCACCTGATGCACCGCTTCGCCTCCTCGCAGATCCGCCACCGCGCAACCCTGGGCGGCAACATCGCCAACGCCTCGCCGATCGGCGACACCCCACCGGTGCTGCTGGCCCTCGACGCCCGGCTGCGTCTGGACGGCCCGCGGGGAGAGCGCGAGCTGCCCCTGGCGGAGTTCTTCCTCGACTACAAGCGCACGGCGCTGGCCGAGGACGAGTTCATCGCCGCGATCTTCCTGCCACGGCCCACCGCCGGGCACCACCTCAAGGTCTGGAAGCTCTCCAAGCGGCGCGAGGACGACATCTCGGCGGTACTGGCCGCCTTCGCCTGGCGCCTGGAGGAGGGTGTGATGCGCGACGTCCACCTGGCCTTCGGCGGCATGGCGGCGATTCCATGCCGGGCGCCGGCCGCCGAGGCCGCTCTGGAGGGCCGCGCCCCCGACGCAGAGGCCTTCGCCGCCGCCCGCGCGGCGCTCGCCGAGGAGCTGACGCCGATGACCGACGTGCGCGGCAGCGCCGAGTACCGTCGTCTAGCCGCCGGCAACCTGCTCGAGCGACTGCGCCTGATGATAGAGGCCGAGGGCAACCCGACCGACAACAACAGCGACAACCGCGATTCCGCGACCAAGGTGACTCTCGATGCGTACGCTCACTGACATTGCCCAAGACACCTCCCGGCGCAACCAGGGCGATGCGCCGCTGGCCCGCGAGACCGTCGCCCCCCAGGGGGGCGCCGGCAGCTCCCGCGCCCACGAGAGCGCCGTCAAGCACGTCACCGGTCGCGCCGCCTATATCGACGACCTGCCGGTCCCGCGGGACTGCCTGCACGTGGCGATAGGCCTGTCGCCGGTGGCCCATGGCCGGCTGACTCGCCTCGACCTCGAGAAGGTCCGCGCCGCGCCCGGGGTAGTGGACGTGATCGCGCTTGCCGACGTGCCCGGCCATACCGACGTCGGCCCGGTGTTCCCCGGCGACCCGCTGTTCGCCGATGACGAGATCAGCTACGTCGGCCAGTGCCTGTTCGCCGTGGCCGCCGAGAGCCACCGCGCCGCCCGCCTGGCCGTCAAGGCAGCGGTGGTCGAGATCGACGAACAGCCGGCCTGCCTGGATCCGGTGACGGCCGCAGAGCGCGGTGAGTTCGTGCGCCCGCCCCATACCCATGAGCGCGGCGACTGGCAACAGGCCTTGGGCACGGCGCCCCACGTGCTGGAGGGCGAGCAGTTCGTCGGTGGCCAGGAGCACTTCTACCTGGAAGGCCAGGCGTGTCTCGCGCAGCCCACCGAGGACGAGGGGGTGATGGTCTACACCTCCAACCAGCACCCCAGCGAGACCCAGAAGCTGGTCGCCGAGGTGCTCGGCATCCCCTTCCACGCGGTGACCATGGAGATGCGGCGCATGGGCGGCGGCTTCGGCGGCAAGGAAACCCAGGCCTCGCCCTGGGCCTGCATCGCCGCCCTGCTCGCCCGTCGCACCGGCCGGGCCACCAAGCTGCGCCTGCCCCGCGCCGAGGACACCCGCGCCACCGGCAAGCGCCATCCCTTCCACAACCGCTATCGGCTCGGCTTCGACGACCGGGGCGTGCTGGCCGGAGGCGAGATCACGGTGATCGGCGACTGCGGCTACTCGCCGGACCTGTCCGACGCCATCGTCGATCGCGCCATGTTCCACGCCGACAACGCCTACTCCCTGGGCGCCGCCCGGGTCACCGGGCAGCGCGCTCGGACCCACACGGCTTCCAACACCGCCTTTCGCGGCTTCGGCGGCCCCCAGGGCATGATGATCATCGAGCAGGCCATGGACGACATCGCCCGTCACCTCGGCGAGGACCCGCTGACCATCCGCCAGCGCAACCTCTATCGCGCCACCGACCCGGACGGCACGCCACGCGACGTTACCCGCGATATCACCCACTATGGCCAGCGCGTCGAGCAGCTCGCCCTGCTCCACGACCTGATCGGCCAGCTCGAGGAAAGCAGCGACTACTGGGCGCGCCGCCGCGAGATCACGGCGTTCAATGCCCAAAGCCCGATCATCAAGAAGGGCCTGGCGCTGACGCCGGTGAAGTTCGGCATCTCCTTCACCGTTCAGCACTTGAACCAGGCCGGGGCGCTGCTGCTCGTCTATACCGACGGCAGCGTGATGATCAATCACGGCGGCACCGAGATGGGCCAGGGCCTGCACACTAAGGTCTGCCAGGTGGTGGCCCGGGAGCTAGGGCTCGATCTGGAGCGGGTGCGCATCAGCGCCACCCGCACCGACAAGGTGCCCAACACCTCGCCCACCGCCGCCTCCAGCGGCGCCGACCTGAACGGCCAGGCCGCCCGGGACGCCGCCGCCAAGCTGCGCGAGCGGCTGTTCGACTTCGCCGCCACCCACTTCGATCGCGACGCCGGCGGGCTCGACCGCGAGGCCATGCGCCTGGAAGACGGTCACTTGGTGGCCGGCATCGGCGAGGCCGAGCGGCGCATTCCCTGGGGCGAGCTGGTCCAGGCGGCCTACATGGGCCGGGTCTCGCTCTCCGAGAAGGGCTTCTACGCCACCCCTCTGATCCACTACGACCGCGCCACCGGCCGCGGCCGTCCCTTCTACTACTACGCCTATGGCGCCGCGGTGGCCGAGGTGGAGGTGGATACCCTCTCCGGCGAGTACCGGGTCAGCCGCGCCGACATCCTCCACGACGTTGGTGACTCCCTGAGCCCGGCCATCGATATCGGCCAGATCGAGGGCGCCTTCATCCAGGGCATGGGCTGGCTGACCAGCGAGGAACTGGTCTGGAACGACGCCGGCCGACTGGTCACCGACGGCCCGGCCACCTACAAGATCCCGGCTTTCGGCGACCTGCCGCCGACCTTCAACGTCGACCTGCTGCAGGGTCATCCCAACTCCCAGGCCAGCATCTACCGCTCCAAGGCCGTGGGCGAGCCGCCCTTCATGCTGGCCATCTCGGTGTGGTCGGCGCTGCGCGATGCCCTGGCGAGCCTCGCCGACTATCGCATCAGCCCGGCCCTCGACACCCCGGCCACCCCGGAGCGGGTGCTGATGGCCGCCGAGGGGCTGCGCGCCCGCCACAAGGCACGGCCAGTGGACCAGGAGGAGCCCGCATGAGCGCCGCGGATATCCGGCCCGAGCCCTGGCACGCTGCCCTGCACCGCCTGCAGCGCGAGGGGCTGCCCCACGTGCTGGCAACCCAGGTCACCAGCGCCGGCTCGACCCCCCGGGAGCCCGGCGCGCGCATGGTGATCACCGCCGAGGCGGTATATGACACCCTGGGCGGCGGCACCTTCGAGTGGCAGACCATCGAGGCCGCCCGACGGCGCCTGGCGGGCGTCGATGGCAGCGCCGAGGGCCGGGGCGATGGCAGAGCCGAGGCCGGCATGAGCCTGGAGGCCTTCTCCCTGGGCGGGCGCAGCGGCCAGTGCTGCGGCGGCTTCGTCAACGTGCTGCTCGAGGTCTTCCCGGGCAGCCCCGCGACGCTCGCCATCTTCGGCGCCGGCCACGTGGGCCAGGCGCTGGTGCGCCTGGCCGCCCCGCTGCCGTGGCGGGTGCTGTGGCACGATAGCCGCGCGGACGCCTTCCCCGACTGGGCCGCCGGCGAGCCGAGGCTCGAGTGTCGCCAGGCGCCAGACCCCGCCGCGGCCGTGGCCGCCCTGCCAGCCGGCGCCCACGCCCTGGTGCTGACCCACGATCACGCCGAGGACCGCGCCCTGGTGGACGCCCTGCTCGCCCGCGGCGACACGGCCTCGCTGGGGCTGATCGGCTCGCGCAGCAAGTGGGCGAGCTTTCGTCGCCGGCTGGGCGAGGCCGGCCACGACGAGGCGGCGCTGGCCACGGTCCGCTGCCCCATCGGCACGGCGGCCGGCGGCACGGGCGGCGACAAGACGCCCTACGCCATCGCCCTGGCCGCCATCGCCGAGCTGCTGCCCTTGATGGCCGGCGAGGAGCGCCCCGACCGGCGCGGCCTCGACCCGGCCGAACTGCGCGGCGCCCTGAGCGATACCCTTCGCGACGAACCGAACGCGACGGCCTGACGCCGACCGTCACGCCCCCTGTCACGACCCCCGAGACGAGCCCCGACGACATGAGCCTCGATGTGATGACCCCTGATACCGCGCGCGTGCTGCGCGCCGACCTGCTGAGCTTCGACACCGACCCCGGCGAGGGCGATACCCCCGCCGCGGGGAGCGTGCGCCATATCGAGGATGGCGCCCTGTGGATCGAGAACGGCCGCATCCGCGCGCTGGACGCCTGGGCGCGGCTGGCCCCCGACCTGCCCGAGGGCATCGAGGTCGTCGATCATCGCGGCAAGCTGATCGTGCCCGGCTTCATCGACAGCCACGTGCACTACGTGCAGCTGGAGATCATGGCCTCCTGGGGCCGCCAGCTGCTCGATTGGCTGAACGACTACACCTTCCCCGAGGAGTGTCGCTTCGCCGTTGCCGAGCACGCCCGGGCCCAGTCGGGGGCCTTTCTCGACGAGATGCTGCGGGTCGGCACCACCACCGCCCAGGTGTTCTGCTCGAGCCACCCCGGCTCGGTGGACGCCTTCTTCACCGAGTGTCGCGAGCGCGGCCTGCGCATGCTCGCCGGCAAGGTGCTGATGGATCGCCACGCGCCCGAAGCGCTGTGCGACGACACCCAGGGCGGCATCCGCGACAGCGAGCGGCTGATCAGCGACTGGCACGGCCGGGACCGGCTCGGCTACAGCCTGACGCCGCGCTTCGCGCCCACCTCCACTCGGGCGCAGCTCGATGCCACCGGGGGGCTTCTGCGCACCGACCCGAGCCTGTGGCTACAGACGCACCTCGCCGAGAACACCGGCGAGCTCGACTGGGTGGCCGAGCTCTTCCCCGAGAGCCGCGACTACCTCGAGGTCTACGAGCAGTCGGGGCTCGTCGGCCCCCGCAGCACCTTCGCCCACGGCATCCATCTCGACCAGGAGATGCGCGGTCGACTGGCGGCGCGGGGCGCCAACCTGGCCTTCTGCCCGAGCTCGAACATGTTCCTGGGCAGCGGCCTGTTCGACCGCCTCGCCGCCCGGGAGGCCGGCCTTGCCATCAGCTATGCCAGCGATGTCGGCGGCGGCACCGACCTCTCGGGCCTAGCCACCCTCAAGACCGCCTATCAGGTCGGCCAGCTGCGCGGCCAGCCGCTCACCGCCTGGCAGGGCTTCTACGGGCTGACGCTCGGCAACGCCCGGGCGCTCTCCCTGGACGACCACATCGGCAGGCTCGCCCCGGGCATGGAGGCGGACCTCGTGGTGCTCGACCCCGCCGCGACCCCGCTGATGGCCAGGCGCACGGCCAGAAGCCAGAGTCTCGCCGAGACGCTCTTCGCGCTAATGATGCTCGGCGACGACCGCACGGTGGCCGAGACCTGGAGCGGCGGGCGCCGAGCACATCGCCGCGACGCGCCTTAGCGACGCGCCTTAGCGACGCGCCCTTTGGCCGGCCCCGATCGACGCCTGGCTTGATGCAGGTCAATCATCCCTTTATCCGACCGCGGCGGCGGTTGATTCGCCGCGGGACTCGAGCGTTACTAGCTACATTAGTGCAATCCATTTTTGGCGTGCCCGAGTCACCAACGGAAGGGAATTTCTCATGCGCAAGCGCCTGCTGGTCAGCGCCATCGCTCTTGGCTCCACGCTCGGCCTCGTCGGCACCGCCCTCGCCGACGACGGCCTCGCCGACTACCGCGATCGCTTCGAGCCGCTGCCTCACCTGCCGAGCATTCCGGCCGACAACTCTCTTACCAAGGAGAAGGTCAGGCTCGGCAACATGCTGTTCTTCGAGCCGCGCATCTCCGCCAGCGGCGTGATCAGCTGCGCCACCTGCCATAATCCGGCGCTGGGCTGGAGCGACCGCATTCCTCGCGCCACCGGCCACGATGGCCAGATCGGCAAGCGCAATACGCCCACGGTGCTCAACGCCGGTTTCCTGGAGTCGCAGTTCTGGGATGGGCGCGAGCCCGACCTGGAAAGCCAGGCCCTGGGCCCGATCCAGGCCGATGTCGAGATGGCCATGGACCTGGAGGGTGCGCTCTCTCGCCTGGAGGGCTTCGAGCTCTACCAGCGTCGCTTCGCCGAGGCCTTCCCGGGCGACCCCGCGCCGATCAGCGCGGATCATCTCGCCGAGGCCCTGGCCAGCTTCCAGCGCACGCTCAACACGCCGGACTCGCCCTTCGACCGCTATCTGCGAGGCGATCTCGAGGCCCTGAGCGAACAGCAGAAAGCCGGCATGGCGGCCTTCGTGGACAGCGGCTGCATCGCCTGCCATCGCGGCGCGAATCTCTCCGACAGCCAGTTCCACCGCATCCAGGTGCCGGGCTCCACCGACGTGGGGCGCTTCGACGTCACCGGCGAGGAGAGCGATCGCCATCGCTTCCGCACCCCGACCCTGCGCAACGTGGCGGTGACCTATCCGTACATGAACAACGGCGCCACCGAGACCCTCGAGGAGGCCGTGGCCATCATGGGCCAGGAGATGCTCGGCCGAGATTTCGAGCAGGCCACCATCGACGACATCACCGCCTTCCTGCACAGCCTGACCGGCGAGATGCCTGACATCGAGGTGCCCGCCCTGCCCTGATCCCGATGGGCCGACACGCAAAGCCCGGCGAGGCCGGGGTTTTGCATTAGCGACAGGCAGGGACGTCAGGTCGTGACAGAGTACCGAATACAGGGTGTCGACGACGGAGTGCCGTCAGCTCACCTCGGCCAGCCGCCGCCGCAGCTCCTGGCGGCGCTCATCGCTCATGAAGGCGGCCTCGAGGGCATTATCGGCAAGCGCAACGAAGACCTCCTGCGACCAGCCGAAGGCCTCGTGGCAGGCCTCGAAATTGGGCAACATGCCGCCGCCGAAGTAGGCGGGATCGTCGGAGTTGAGGGTCAGGCGCAGGCCGGCCTCGAGCAGCTGCGGCAGGGGATGGTCGGCCATTCGCTCGACCACCCGCAGGCGCACGTTGGAGAGCGGGCAGACGGTGAGCACGATCTGCTCGTCTCGCAGCCTGGCCACCAGCGCGGGATCCTCCAGGCAGCGCACGCCGTGATCGACACGACAGACGTTCAGCAGGTCCAGCGCCTCATGGATGTAGGCGGGAGGTCCCTCCTCCCCGGCATGGGCCACGCGGGGAATGCCGAGCTCGCGGGCGAAGCGGAAGACTTCGGTAAACTTCGCCGGCGGATTGCCCTGCTCGGCGCTGTCCAGACCCACGGCGTCGAGCATCTCCCAATAGGGAGCGGCGCTCTCCATCACCGCCATGGCCTCCTCGGCCGGACGGTCGCGCAGGAAGGCCATGATCATCGCGCTGGACATGCCGAGCTCGCGCCAGGCCTCACGGCGCGCCAGGGAGAGCCCCTCCATCACCACCGGCAGCTCGATGCCCCGCGCCAGATGCGCCTGGGGATCGAAGTGCATCTCCACGTGCACGACGCCCTCGGCGCTGGCCCGGCGAAAGTAGTCCATGGCGAGATCATGGAAGTCCTCGGCAGTACGCAGCACGCTCATTCCCTGGTAGTAGAGATCGAGGAAGGACTGCAGATCGGCGAAATCATAGGCCTCGCGAACCTCCTCCACCGAGGCACAGGGCAGGCGGATCCCGTTGCGCTCGGCCAGGGAGAACATCAGTTCGGGCTCCAGCGAGCCCTCGATGTGCAGGTGGAGTTCGGCCTTGGGCAGGCGCCTGAGGAAGTCACGCATGGCACACCTCATGGAAAATGATCGGTCCTATCCTGAAACATCCTGACCATCCGTGCAAAGCGCACCTTCACGCAGGGTCAGGCGCTGATCGATGCCCGGCGGATCGACGGCCTCGCCGAGCTGGTGCACCAGGTAGATGACGCTGCGACCGGCAAGCCACCCGTCGAGACGGGCGGCCAGGCGTGCCGCGGTGGGCGCATCGAGCCCGGCGAAGGGTTCGTCGAGGATCACCAGGTCGGGCTCCCGAAGCAGCAGCCGGGCCAGGCCGACGCGTCGAGCCTGACCGCCGGAGAGCCGTCGTCCGCCCTCGCCCACCCGGGTCTCGAGCCCCTCGGGCAACGCGTCCGCCCAGCCGGCGAGCTCGACCATCGACAGCACCCGCCACAGCCGCGCCTCGTCCGCCTCGGAGTCGCCCAGGCGCAGGTTGGCGGCCAGGCTATCGTCGAACAGCTCCACCTGCTGGGTGAGGCAGGCCACCCGCTGGCGCAGCGTCGCCTCGTCGATCGCCTCCACGGGAACGCCGCCGAGAGTGATTCGCCCGGCGCTCGGGGCGAGCTGGCGCGTGAGCAGCTGTGCCACGCTGGACTTGCCGGCGCCCGAGGCACCGCAAAGCGCCAGTCGCTGGCCCGCCGGCAGCGAGAGGTCCAGCGCAGTGAGCGCCGGCTGCAGGGCGCCCGGATAGTGCAGGTCGACCGCATCGAGGGTCACATCGAGAGGCCCAGGGTGCGGCGCCTGTCCCGCGGCGCTCGTCTCGCACGAGACGGCGGCGGCGCTCGGGCGGCGGGCGGCCTCCAGGGCGTTGAGGCGCTCGGCGGCGGCCCGCGTGGCGCCGAGCCGGGTGAAGGCCATGGGCAGCGCGGCTAGCGCCTCGTTCAGCGCCATCACCGCCAGCGGCATCAGCACCATCACCGGGCCTGAGAGCGCCCCGGCCTGCCAGGCCAGGGCCGCCAGCACCAGCACCGCGAGCCAGGTGGCGCCGACGGCGAATCCCGCCAGGGCCGAGCCTAGGGCCGCGACCCGGGCCAGCCGCCACTGATCGACCTGCAGGCGACGCTCGATCGCCTCTAGCCGCGCGCGGTGGGTGGCCAGACTGCCGTAGGCCTCGAGCTCGGCGAGCCCCCGCAGGTGCTCGAGCATCCGGCCACGCAGCGCCTCCAGCGCCTCGACCTGACCGCGGCTCGCGGCCATGCCGCGCCGGGCCTGGCCCAGGGTGAGCCACAGCCAGGCCGACAGCAGCAGCGCGAGCGCGACAAGGCCGGCCCGGGGCAGCCACAGGGCGAGCAGGCCCGACAGCGCCAGGATGGCCAGCAGCGCCACGCCGGCCGGGGCCACGAGGCGCAGGTAGAGGCCGTCCAGGGTGTCGATATCGGCGGTGAGGCGATCGAGCCAGTCGCTGGCGCGACGCCGCGACAGGGTTCGCCCGTCGAGCCCGGCCATCACGCCGAACAGGTGACCACGCAGATCGGCCAGCAGGCGCAGCACGGTATCGTGGTTATAGAGCCGTTCGACGTAGCGCGAGACGGTGCGGGTAACGGCGAAGAAGCGTATCCCGCCGCCGGGCACGTACACGTCCAGAAACGCCGAAAGCCCGGCAGCGAGGGCCAGGCCGGTCAGCGCCGTGGCGGTGATGAACCACCCCGAGAGCGCCAGCAGTCCGATGCCTGCCGCCACGGTGAGCAGCATCAGGCAAGCTCCGACGAGCAGCCGGCCGCGACGGCGATCGAGCAGCCGCCACCAGGGACGCAGAGTCGTGATCAGTGAGGCCTCTCGCACGTCAGGCATCGACGGACTCCCGAACGGGGGCGGCCTCGAGCGCCAGCCGACGATCGGCCAGCGCCAGAAGCGCGGGATGGTGGGTGGCGATGACCAAGGTGCGCCCCTCGGCGGCCAGCCGCCCCAGGGCCTCGATGACCCGCGCCTCGGTCCGGGCGTCCAGGCTCGCGGTCGGCTCGTCGAGCAGCACCAGCGGCGCCGGAGATAGGAACACTCGGGCGAGTGCCAGGCGCTGCACCTGCCCCCCGGAGAGGCCCTCGCCGCGCTCGCCGAGCGAGGTATCGAGCCCGTCGGGCAGGCGCTCGAGCAGCTCGGCAAGCCCGGCCCGGCCTAGCGCCGAGCGCATCTGCGCCCCGCTTACCTCGGGTGCGGCCAGGCGCAGGTTGTCGGCGAGGCTCCCCTGGACCAGCAGCGGGCGCTGATCCAACCAGGCGAAGCCGGCATCGGCGGCCAGGCGCCGCTCGCCCTTGGTCGGGGCGATGAAACCCGCCATCACTTGCAGCAGGCTCGACTTGCCGGCCCCCGAAGGCCCCGTCACCACCAGCGTCTCGCCGCGCGCGAGGCGAAGGTCCAGCGGCCCCAGAACCCGGCCGCGCCCAGCGTGGGTGAGCGTGACGGCCTCGAGTTCGAGCAGGCTGTCGGGCGACATCGGGCGCACAGGCTCGGCTGCCTCATCGGCGCCGCGTCCGGCGTCGGGCGTCTCCTGGAGCAGCGTCACCAGGCCAGCGGCGGCGCCCAGAGCCGCCGCCCGGTCATGATAGTGCTGGGCGAGGCTTCTCAGCGGCTGGAAGAACTCCGGCGCCAGCAGCAGCACCAGCAGGCCGGTGAAGAGCGTCAGCTCGTCCGCCGGCCCGTACTCGATATAGCCAAGCAGCCCGAAGCCGACATAGATCGCCACCACGGCGATGGCCACCGAGGAGAAGAACTCCAACACCGCCGAGGAGAGGAAGGCCAGGCGCAGGGTGCGCATGCTGCGCCGCCGATAGTCATCGGCCACGGCCTCCACCTCCCGGGTCGCCTGGGCGGTGCGCCCGAACAGCTGCAACGTGGTGATGCCGCGTACCCGATCGATGAAGTGCCCGGCCAGGCGCGCCACGGCCACGAACTGCTCCTGGTTCAGGCGCTCCGCGCCCATGCCCACCAGGGCCATGAACAGCGGAATCAGCGGTGTAGCGATCAGCAGGAAGAGCGCGGCCAGCCAATCGAGCCAGGCCACCACCGCGAGGATCATCAGCGGAACCGCTACCGCCAGCATCTGCTGGGGCAGATAGCGCGAAAAATAGCCGTCCAGGGCCTCGACCTGGTCGACCAGGCGCTGGGCGAGCCCCGCACCGTGATGAGCGGTGAGGCGCAACGGGCCCAGGCGTTCCAGATGATCGAGCAGCTCGGCGCGGGCTCGCCGGCGGATGCGCAGGCTGGCCGCCTGGCCGGCCACCTCCTGCCCCCACTGGGCCAGGGCCCGCAGCGGCAGGACCGCCATCAGGCCCAGCAGCCAGGGAACGAGCTCATCGAGCGCTCGCTCATCGACCAGCAGAGCGCTGATCAGGGCGGCGAGCAGTGCCATCTGGACGATGGTCGCGACGCCGACCGCCCCGCCGGCCAGCAGGGCTAGGCGCTGATAGCGGCGCTCGCCGGCGGCGAGTCGCGACAGCCACGCCCGGGCCGAGGGCCCGGGCGCTTCGGCTTTGGCCCTCACCTCAGTGATAGCCCTCGCCGGGGCGGACCTTGCCGCGGAACACCCAGTAGGACCAGGCGGTGTAGGCCAGCACGATGGGGATCACGAAGAGCACGCCGATCAGCAGGAAGAGCTGGGAGCCCGGGTCGGAGGCGGCGTCCCAGATGGTGTAGTCCGGCGGCACGATGACCGGCCACTTGCTGACCACCAGCCCCAGGTAGGTGAAGAGGAACAGGCCCAGGGTGGCAATGAAGGGCTGGCCCTCGCGGCGCTGGAGAACGGCACGCCACAGCAGGCCCGCACAGGCCAGCGCCAGCGCCGGGAAGATCCAGATCAGCTGCAGATGGCCGAACCAGCGATCGCGCACGCCGACATCCACGAAGGGCGTCCAGAGGCTGATGATCAAGAACACGCCGAGTACCGCCAGCAGCAGGCGCGGAGCGAGACGGTAGGCCCACTCCTGGAGCGCGCCCTCGGTCTTCAGGATCAGCCAGGTGGCGCCGAGCAGCGCATAGCCGGCCATCAGCCCGAGGCCCGTGAGCACGCTGAACGGCGTCAGCCAGTCGAACGGGCCGCCGACGTAGACGAAGTCCTCGACGGGGAAGCCCTGGATGTAGGCCCCCACCACCACACCCTGGGCGAAGGCCGCCACGGCGGATCCCCAGCAGAAGGCGCGGTTCCACCAGTGGCGGTTGCGGTGAGACTTGAAGCGAAATTCGAAGGCGATGCCGCGGAAGATCAGCCCGGCGAGCATCAGGAAGACGCCGAGGTAGAGCGCCGGCAGAAACACCGAGTAGACCAGTGGGAAGGCGCCCAGAAGCCCCGCCCCGCCCAGCACCAGCCAGGTCTCGTTACCGTCCCACACCGGGGCGACCGTATTCATCATCACGTCCCGTGACTCCTCGTTCGGGGCGAAGGGAAAGAGGATCCCCACGCCCAGATCGAAGCCGTCCATCAGCACGTACATGATCACGCCGAAGCCGATGATCACGGCCCAGATAATGCTCAGATCGAACATGGCCATGGTTCAGTTCCTTCCCGGTTGGCTGGAGGCGTCCTCGAAAGGCACGTCGGCGGCAGAGAGCGGGCGCTTGGGCCGGTGCACCTCGTCGCCGTGGGCGGTTTCGGGCAGCATGCCCTGGCGCACCACGCGGGTGAGATAGTAGACCCCGCAGAAGAACACCACCGCGTAGACGGCCATGTAGCCGATCAACGTGAACAGGGCCATGCCCCCGGTCAGCGAGGGCGTCAGCGCCTCGGCGTGGCTCATCAGGCCGTAAACCACCCAGGGCGCGCGGCCGGTTTCGGTGACCACCCAGCCGGCCAGCACCGCGATGAAGGGTGTAACGGTCATCACGCGCATCAGCTGCAGGAAGCCGCGATGCTCATAGACCCGGCCGCCACGGCGCAGCCACAGGCCGACCAGCGCCGCGCCGATCATGGCAAAGCCGAGAGCCACCATGATGCGGAACGACCAGAAGACGATCCAGACCGGCGGCTGCTCCTCGGGAGGCACCTCGCTGATGCCCGGCACCTCGCCCTCGGCGTGGTGGGTCAGGATGATGCTCGCAAGGCTCGGAATGCCGATCTCGAAGCGGTTCTCCTGAGCTTCCTGGTCCGGCAGGGCAAACAGCAACAGCGGCGTGTTCGAGCTGCGCTCCCAATTGCCCTCCATGGCGGCCACCTTGGTCGGTTGGTGCTCCAGGGTGTTGAGGCCGTGGAAGTCCCCCACCACCGCCTGAGTCGGCGCCAGCACCAGTAGCAGCCACAGGCACATGGAGAGCGCCTTGCGGTTGGCCTCCCGGTCGCGCCCGATCAGCAGGTACCAGGCGCTGACCCCCGCGACCACGAAGCCGCCGGTCAGGAACGAAGCCAGCACCATGTGAGTGAAGCGATACGGGAAGGAGGGGTTGAAGATCGCCGCGCTCCAGTCAGTGACGTGGAAGCGCCCGTCGATCAGCTCTACGCCAGCCGGGGTCTGCATCCAGCTGTTGGCCGAGAGAATCCAGAACGAAGAAATGAACGTGCCGATGGCAACCATGATGGCGGCGAAGAGGTGCACGCCTTGCGGCACCTTGCCGCGTCCGAACAGCAGCACGCCAAGGAAGGCCGCCTCCAGGAAGAAGGCCGTGACCACCTCGTAGCTCAGCACCGGTCCCAGGAAGTTCGACGCCGCAAAGGAAAAGTTGCTCCAGTTGGTGCCGAACTGGAAGGACATGACGATACCCGAGACCACACCCATGCCGAAGACCACGGCGAAGACCTTGGTCCAGAACAGCGCGAGGCGGTCCCAGGCAGGATTTTCCGTCTTGAAGAAGAGCCCGTTCAGCAGGGCGATGTAGGACGCCAAACCGATGGTGAACACCGGGAAGATGGCGTGAAAGGCCACCACGAAGGCAAATTGCAGCCTCGATAGCAGCAGGGGATCCAGTTCCATGAGGCACTCCTCGTTCCTGCGGGTCGTGGGTACGGGATGCGTCGGGCACTGGACGTGCTCTTGTGCGTGGGGCTTTGACACCCTGCCGCATTCTGATCGATCGGAGAACGGTCACTCAACGTAGATGCTCGGCCTCAGGGGTGGTGAGATCGAAATCGAATGACCTTATTCTCATAATCGTCAAGCCATCATACTCCTCGGACTCGTCCCGGGGGGAGACAGTTCGCGACATCATGGCGTGTCGCGTTGTCGCAGCCCGATCCTCAGGATGTGCCGCCTCGGGCCACCAGGCTGATCATGTACGCGGTGTAGCCGATGAACATCGCCAGCAGCACGGCGCCCTCGACGCGGTTGATGCGCCCTGCCCGGCTGCGCCAGCCCATGGCGAAGATCGCCAGCATCACGGTCATGACCATCATCAGGCTCCAGTCGCGCAGCAGCACCTCGCGGCCGGCCTCGATGGGCGCGATCACCGCGGCCAGGCCCACCACCCCGAGGGTGTTGAAGAGGTTCGAGCCCACCACGTTGCCGAGCACCAGGTCGTGCTCGCCCCGGCGCAGCGCGCTGATCGAGGAGGCGAGCTCCGGCAGCGAGGTGCCCACGGCGACCACCGTCAGGCCGATCACCAGGTCACTGACGCCGAACCCCTGGGCGATGGCCACCGCCCCCCACACCAGCACCCGCGAGCTTGCCACCAGCAGCACCAGGCCCACCCCGGTCCAGACCAGGCCGGCCTTGAGCGACATGGGGTGCTCCGCCAGGCTCTCCTCGGTCTCGGGCCCCAGCACATCACCGCTCTGGCGCAGGCCGAGATAGATGCTGTAGCCGATGAAGGCCGCCAGCAGCACCAGCAGCAGCGCGCCCTCCAGACGCTCGATCATGCCGCCCCACAGCAGCGCGGCGGAGCCCAGGGTGACGGCGCCGAGCACCGGCAGCTCGCGACGCACCACGCCGGAGTGCACCGCCAGCGGCGAGATGAGCGCCACCAGGCCCAGGATCAGGCCGATATTGGCGATGTTGGAGCCATAGGCGTTGCCCAGCGCCAGGCCGGGGTTGCCCTGGCTGGCCGCCAGGGCGGAGACCACGAGCTCCGGGGCCGAGGTGCCGAAGCCGATCACCAGCATGCCGATCAGCAGCGGCGATAGCCCCAGTCGCGCCGATGTCGCCGCGGCCCCGTCGACGAAGCGCTCGGCGCTCCACACCAGCAGGACCAGGCCTGCCAACACCGCCATCGCGGGCACGATCATGTCATCTCCTCCTGAACATTCAGGCGTGCATGTTTGACTATGGTGCCCCCCGCGTCAACGTGACACACTTTCCGCGTGTCGACTTCATCGCCAGGAGACCCTCATCGCCGTGCCCAGGCCTGCCCTACGCGCCCCCAGCCTGCCCCGGGGGACCCCGCTGGTGGATCGCTCGCCGCCGGAGACGCGCACCTCACTGCGTCGGCTGCGCGCCTGCCACGAGTGCGACTGGCTGACGGCGCTGCCGCCGCTGCACGGCGGTGAGAAGGCCGAATGTCCGCGCTGCGGCCACGTGCTGGCTACCCGCCACCACCGCCCGGCCCAGCGCAGCATGGCGCTGGCGCTTGCCTCGCTGGTCGCGCTGGCGCTGGCCGTCTCCTTCCCCTTCATCAGCTTCACCGTCAGCGGCATCGGCAATCGCATCGAGCTGACGCAGACCGCCACCACCCTGATCGGCTTTCACCAGCCGCTGGTGGCGATCGCGGTGGTGCTGACCATCGGCGTGCTGCCCGCCGTCTACCTGGTGGGCGTGGTGTGGCTGCAGGCCGGGCTGCTACGCGGCGATCCGCTACCGGCCAGCCGCAGCATCGCCCGCTCGCTCTCGCATCTTCACCCCTGGATGATGGCCGATGTCTTCATCGTCGGGGCCCTGGTCAGCCTCATCAAGATCGCCGGCATGGCCGAGGTGGGGCTCGGCATCTCCTTCTGGGCCTTCTGTGCCTTCGCCCTGCTGCTGCTGCTGACCACCCAGTCGCTGGACGCCGACTGGATGTGGTTCTCCCTGGTCGGCGAGCCCCTGGCCCCGGAGGGCGCGCGCACCGGCGAGACCGCCGCCCCCCAGGGGCTGGCCGGCTGCACCACCTGTGGCCTGGTCAACCGCCTGGACGGCGAGGGCCACGGCCGCTGTCGTCGCTGCGGCGAGCGCCTGCATGCCCGCAAGCCCGATAGCCAGCAGCGCACCTGGGCGCTGCTGGCGGCCGCCACCGTGATGTACCTGCCGGCTAACCTCTACCCGATCATGACCACCACGAGCCTCGGCCATGACACCCCCTCCACCATCATCGGCGGCGTGGTGCAGCTGATGCAGATGGGCTCCTGGCCGGTGGCCGTGGTGATCTTCGTCGCCAGCGTGATCGTGCCGGTGGGGAAGCTGGTGGCCCTGGCCTGGCTGTGCCTGGTGGCCAAACGCAGCAACGAACTCAACGCGGCGACCCGCACGCGGCTCTACCGCCTCACCGAGTTCATCGGCCGCTGGTCGATGGTCGATGTCTTCGTGGTGGCGATCCTGGTGGCGCTGATCCGCGCCGGTGCGTTGCTGTCGATCTCCCCTGGCCCCGCCGCCCTGGCCTTCGCCAGCGTAGTGGTCATCACCATGCTCGCCGCCATGACCTTCGACCCCCGAATGCTCTGGGACGCGCCGCTGCCGCGTGACGCCCGACCCGCCCAAGGATACTCGCCATGACCGACACCCCCGCCCCGTCCGAGCGAGACGGGCACCGCGCCCGCGCCACGCCCCAGGCGCGGCTGTCGCCGATCTGGATCGTGCCCATCGTGGCGATCCTGATCGGCGCCTGGCTGGTCTTCGACAACTACCGCAGCCGCGGGCCGGAAATCACCCTGATCACCGACAGCGCCGAGGGCATCGAGGCGGGCAACACCCTGATCAAGACGCGCAACGTCGAGGTCGGGCGCGTCGAGCGGGTGCACCTCTCGGAGGACCTGAGCCGCGCGGTGATCACCGCCCGCATGAGCCCGGACAGCGACGACATGCTGGTCGAGGACAGCCGCTTCTGGGTGGTCAAGCCGCGCATCGGCCGCGAGGGGATAAGCGGCCTGGGCACGGTGCTGTCCGGCGCCTACATTCAGCTCGAGCCGGGCCAGAGCGAGATCGACGCTCGGGAGTTCGAGGTCAGCGACCAGCCGCCGGTCTCACCGGCCGGCGCCAAAGGCTTGCGCATCAACCTGATCAGCCAGCTCGGCAACGCGCCTAGCGTCGGCGACCCGGTCACTTTCCAGGGCCTCACCGTCGGCCGCGTCGAGGAGGCCAACTTCGATGGCACCACCCGACGCATGCACCATCGCCTCTTCATCGAGAGCCCCTACCACGACCTGGTCACCGACGGCACCCGTTTCTGGGCCGCCAGCGGCGTCGACCTGCGTCTCGACTCCGAGGGCGTCCGGGTCAACATCGACTCCCTGGAGGCGCTGCTCGGCGGCGGCGTCACCTTCGGCGTGCCCGAGGATCTCCCCCAGGGCAGGCCGGTGGAGGCGGACACCACCTTCACCCTCCACCCCGACGAGGAGAGCGCCCGACAGGGCACCTTCAGTCGCTACCTGGAGTACGTGCTGCTGATCGAAGACACCGTGCGCGGCCTCTCCCGGGGGGCGCCGGTGGAGTTTCGCGGCGTGCGCGTCGGCACCGTGGCTACGGTGCCCTGGCAGTTCAGCGCGCCCCAGCCCGATTCCCGCGACAATTTCGCCATCCCGGTGCTGATTCGCATCGAACCCCAGCGCCTGGGCGTCGATGCCGAGTCCCTCGAGCTCGAGCAGTGGCGGGAGCGCTTCGAACGGCTCTTCGGGCTAGGCCTCACGGCCTCGCTGAAGAGCGGCAGCCTGCTGACCGGGGCGCTGTTCGTCGACCTCAACTTCCAGCGCGACGAAGCGGGTTACGCCGAGATCGACTACGTCGCCGAGACCTTCGCCGAGCGCACCGTCTTCCCCACGACCTCCAGCGGCTTCGCCCAGATCGAGGCGCAGGTGACGGCCCTGCTCGACAAGCTCAATGGCCTGGAGCTCGAGCCGCTGCTGGCCGGGCTAGATCGCAACCTCGATGCCTCAGAGGCCACCCTTGAGCAGGTCAATGCGCTCACCGAAAGCGTCCGCGGCCTGGTCGAGGACCCCGGCATGCGCGAGCTGCCCGGCAACCTCAATGCCACCCTCGAGGCGCTGCGCACCACCCTCGAGGGCGTGTCGCCCGAGTCCCGCGCGTACCGCGACGTCAGCACGACCCTCGCGCAGCTCGAGCGGCTGCTGCGCGACCTGCAGCCCACCGCCCGTACCCTGCGCGACAATCCCAGCGCCCTGCTCTTCGATCGCCTGGACACCGAGGACCCGATCCCCCGGGCGCCGACCTCCCCCCAGCAAGGAAGCTCGCCATGAGCGCCATCAAAGCCCTTGCGGCCGCCCTGGCCGCGCTGTGGCTGGCCGGCTGCGCCACCGATGCCCCGCCGTCCAACCGCTACACCCTCCCCGATGACGCCATGGCGGCCCCCACTGGCGTGGCCGGGGCCGAGGCCGCCCACCGGCTGCGCGTGGCCCCGCCGACCCTGGCGCGCTTCCTCGCCGTCGACGGCCTGGTGCTCAAGCTCGACGACATCACCCTCAACGAGGCGAGCGGACACCTGTGGGCCGAGCCCCTCGGCCTGCAGCTCGAGCGCCGCCTGAAGGGGCGTCTGGCCATACGCCTGCCGGATACCCGGATCATGGGTGAGGCCGCCGGCGAGCCTAGGGAGCAAGCCGCCACCCTGCGCCTGACGGTGGACCGCTTCCACGGCCGCTTCGATGGCCAGGCGGTGGTGGCGGGCCAGTGGCAGCTCAACGACGCCGAGGGCGAGCTGCTGGCGCTCTCCCCCTTTGCGGTGGAGGTACCCCTGGCGCGGGACGGCTATCCCGCCCTGGTGCGCGCGCTGGGCCGCGGCTGGAACAGGGTGGTCGACGAGATCGCCGGAGAAATCAAACGGCTGCGTTAACTCACGCGCTATGGCATACTGCGCGCCACGCGGCGATCGATGGTCCCTCCTGCCGCGCCAGATTCCTTTTCCACGCCTTGGCCAGGGACTGACCACGTCGACACGACGCGGCGCGACCAAGGCGTCTCTGCGGAGACCGCATGACCTTTTCCGACCTCGGCCTGCGTGCCGAACTGCTCCGTGCCGTCGAGGCACAGGGCTATACCACCCCGACCCCGATCCAGCATCAGGCGATTCCCGCCGTCCTCAAGGGCGGTGACCTGCTGGCCAGCGCCCAGACCGGCACCGGCAAGACCGCCGGCTTCACCCTGCCGATGCTACAGCGCCTCGCCGACGGCCCGCGCCCGGCGGCGCGCCAGATCCGCGCCCTGGTGCTGACGCCGACCCGCGAGCTCGCCGCCCAGGTGGGCGAGAGCGTGGCCGACTACGGCCGTCACCTGACGCTCAAGTCCCACGTGATCTTCGGCGGGGTCGGCCAGCAGCCTCAGGTCGACGCCATCCGCAAGGGTCTCGACGTTCTCGTGGCCACCCCCGGCCGCCTGCTCGACCTGCAGCAGCAAAAGCACGTCGACCTCTCCAAGGTCGAGATCCTGGTGCTCGACGAAGCCGACCGCATGCTCGACATGGGCTTCATCCACGACATCAAGAAGATCCTGCGCGTGCTGCCCGAGAAGCGCCAGAACCTGCTGTTCTCGGCCACCTTCTCCAACGAGATTCAGGCGCTCGCCAACAAGCTGCTCGACGATCCGGCGATGATCGAGGTGGCGCGTCGCAACACCACCGCCGAACTCGTCGACCAGGCAATCTACCGCGTCGATCGCGAGAAGAAGCGCGACCTGCTGGCGCACCTGATCACCCGTCATGACTGGCAGCAGGTGCTGGTGTTCACCCGCACCAAGCATGGCGCCAACCGCCTGGCCGAACAGCTGTCCAAGCAGGACATCCCGTCCATGGCGATCCACGGCAACAAGAGCCAGTCGGCGCGCACCAAGGCGCTGGCCGCCTTCAAGACCGGCGACCTGCAGGTACTGGTCGCCACCGACATCGCCGCCCGCGGCCTGGACATCGAGGAGCTGCCCCACGTGGTCAACTTCGAGCTGCCCAACGTGGCCGAAGACTACGTGCACCGCATCGGCCGTACCGGCCGGGCCGGCAGCGAAGGCAAGGCGGTGTCGCTGGTCTGCGTCGACGAGCACGGCCTGCTCAAGGGCATCGAGCGACTGATCAAGCGCGACCTCGAGAAGCGCATCGAGCCCGGCTTCGAGCCCGACCCCGACGCCAAGCCCGAGCCGATCGAGAACGGCCGCGGCAAGCGCGGCGGCGGTGGCGGCCGCAACGGCCAGGGCCAGCGTCGCCAGGGCCAGGCCTCCGGCCAGCGCAGAGGCGGCGACGAGGCCCGTGCTCCCAGACGCCAGCGCGGCGGCCGTGGCGGCTCGCGCCAGGCCTGACGGGCTGCCTGGCGGGCTACATCAAGATATGGGAATGTAGTCCGCCGGGCGTCGCGTCATCGACTGCCCCCGTCCACCCTCTACGTCAGGATGCCTCCATGGATGACACGACCCTGATCAGCGACTACCGGCGCTGGCTGAGCTTCCAGCATCAGGCCCGGCTCGACCGTGAGCACCAGGCGGCGAGCCAGCGACTCGAGACGTCGAAGGTCTCCGCCACGCGCATGACCGAAGCCTATCGCAGCATGGCCGAGAAGGGCGCCAGCGAAGGCGCCAGCTATCGCACCCTCTTCCTGCGCGATCACGGCGATACGGCACTGGCCTGCGAGGGCTGGCTGTTCGTGCGCCGCGTGCTGGCCGAAGGCGGATCCACCCGGGTGCGCGCCACCCTGCTGACCACCTTCACCCTTGGGTCGGGCCGCCTCGAGCCCGGCAGCCAGCCGGCCGAGAAGCTGACCCTGGAGATCTTCGATCAGCTGAATATCGATCGCGGCATGAGCAGCGTGGTGCGCGTCGACCGCACCGATGGCGGCCGCGACACGCGTTTCATCACCCTGCTCGACACCGTGCGAGGCGATCTGCGCCGCCATATGGTGTAGCCCGACATGCTCAAGCTGAAACGACTGTTCCACCGTCCTCCCGTCAAGGTCTGGGTCATCAAGCAGATCGATCGAGACCTGCTGCACCTGTGTGGCCAGGCCGAACTGGATCCCAAAGCCAAACGCAAGCAGGTACTCGCCGAGCTGGCGCGCGGCGAGTATCGGGGTGCCGTGCGCATGGCGGGGGGCGGCCTGGTCTTCAATGCCCGGCTGTTCGCGGCGCTGATACCGCTGGACGAGCTGACGCTCACCGACGATGGACAGGCCCGCTGGCGAGAACGCCTGTGGCGCGTCAGCCAGGTGCCCCAGCGCTGCTGGAGCTTCGAAGGCTCCCTGATCGCCGAGCCGGCGAGCCATGTCGGCGGCTCGGGCCTGGTCAGCAGCGAGGATGTCTCGGGCATCCGCTCGCGCATCGATCCCGATACGCCGACGCTTCCCGGCGAGGTCACCTTCCGGGCCGAGGACGAGCTCGAGGCGCCCGAACCGTTCGACTCGCGCTACGCTACCCGGTCGCTGAAGCGACGCGGGAGGCACCATTAGGCCACTTGATACCGACGCCGCGCGCCCCGAGGTTCGAGCCCTCGACTCTCGCCGCCTGGCGCTGTTCATCGGCTTGATGGTGCTGGTCGGGCTCAACCTGCGCCCGGCCCTCTCCACCCTGGCCCCGCTGCTGGCGCGCATCCAGCAGGATACCGGGCTATCGGCGCTGTCGATCGGCGCCCTGACCACCCTGCCGGTGCTCTGCCTGGGGATCTTCGCCCCGCTGGCGCCCTGGCTCGCCAAGCGCCTCGGCCCGGAGAACACCCTGGCCGCCGCCCTGCTGCTGCTGGCCGGCGGCCTTGCGCTGCGCGGCGTGCCGGCTATCGTCGCGCTGTTTGGCGGCACCTTGATGGTGGGCGCCGCCATCGGCGTGGCCGGCACCCTGCTGCCGGCGCTGGTCAAGCGCGAGCTGCCGGCCGGGGCCGACCTGATGACCGGCGTCTATACCATGGCCCTGTGCCTGGGTGGCGCCCTGGGGGCGGGGCTCAGCGTGCCGCTCGCCGATCGGCTGGGGAACTGGTCCACGGGGCTCGCCAGCTGGACCCTGCTGGCGCTGGCCGCCCTAGTCGCCTGGCGACTGCTGATGCCCCGCCACGACGCCGCCAAGGCCGCGCCCGACACCGGCGGCTCCCTTCGCGAGCTGCTGAGCCAGCCGCTGGCCTGGCAGGTAATGCTCTTCATGGGCAGCCAGTCGTCGCTCGCCTACATCGTCTTCGGCTGGCTGCCCACCCTGCTGATGGCGCGTGGTTACAGCGAGGCCGAGGCCGGCTGGATGATGGGCGCCTCGGTGATGGTGCAACTGGTCGCGGCGCTGTCGGCGCCCTGGCTAGCTCGCCTGGGCCGCGATCAGCGCCCCGCCCTGCTGATCGTGCTGACCATGGTCGCCGGCGGCTTCTGGCTACTGCTGCAGGCGCCGGCCATGTGGCGCTGGCCCGGCGCCGTGCTGCTGGGCCTCGGCCAGGGCGGCGGCTTCAGCCTCGCCCTGACCCTGATCGTGCTGCGCACCGCTGACTCGCGGCTGGCCGGCAAGCTGTCGGGGCTGGTACAGGGGGGCGGCTATACCCTGGCCGCACTGGGCCCGCTGGCGATCGGCGTGATGCTGCAGTTTGACGTGGGGCTGACCGTTCTGACCCGCGTGCTGCTGGGCATCGTCGCCGTCAGCATGGGCTTCGCGCTGTTCGCCGGGCGCAACCGCCGCCTGGAGGTCGACGACGCGGGACGGCTGCTCACCCGCTAGACTCCAGTCGAGAGACGGGAGGAGCGCGGCGGATGGACAACGACAGGGACGTGGTCCTGACGACCCGAGGGCTGACCCGGCACTACCACATGGGCGAGGTCACCATCCAGGCGCTACGCGGCGTCGACCTCGACCTGCATCGCGGCGAACTCATCGTGATGCTCGGGGCTTCGGGCTCCGGCAAGTCGACCCTGCTCAACATCCTCGGCGGCCTGGACCGAGCCTCGTCCGGCACCGTGCACGTCGGCGCCGACGACCTGACCCACGCCTCCCAGCGCCAGCTGACGGCCTACCGGCGCCATCACGTGGGCTTCGTCTTCCAGTTCTACAACCTGATCGCCAGCCTCACCGCCCGCGAAAACGTGGCGATGGTCACCGACATCAGCCGCGACCCGCTGACGCCCGAAGCGGCCCTGTACCGGGTCGGACTCGAGGATCGGCTCGACCACTTCCCCTCCCAGCTCTCCGGCGGCGAACAGCAGCGAGTGGCGATCGCCCGGGCCATCGCCAAGCGACCCTCGCTGCTGCTCTGCGATGAGCCGACCGGCGCGCTGGACTCGCACACCGGCATTCGCGTGCTCGAGGTGATCGAGACCCTCAACCGCGAGTCCGAGACCACCATGGCGATCATCACCCACAACGCGGTGATCGGCGACATGGCCGACCGGGTGGTGCACCTGCGCGACGGCCGTGTGGAGGGCATCACGGTGCCGACGCGGCGTCGCCGAGCCAAAGAGCTTCGGTGGTGAGCCAGTGAAAGCCCTGCATCGCAAGCTGCTGCGCGACCTCGGTCGGCTGAAGGGCCAGGCGCTGGCCATCGCCGTGGTGGTCGCGGGTGGGGTGATGACGCTGATCCTCGCGGTGACGATGCTCGACGCCCTGACCCGTGCCCAGGAACGCTTCTATGCCAGCCATCACTTCGCCGAGGTGTTCGCCGACGTCACGCGCGCACCGCTCGGGCTCGTCGAGCGCCTGCAGCGAGTGCCCGGGGTCAACCTCATCGAGGCGCGCGTAACCGCGCCAGTGAGGCTCAGGGTCCCCGACTTCGAGGACCCGGTGCGCGGCCAGCTGGTCTCGATTCCCGACGGCCGTCAGCCGACGCTCAACCGACTTCACCTGGTAGCAGGCCAGCTGCCCACCGCAGGCCGCGAGGGGCAGGTAGTGGTGAGCGACGCCTTCGCCGAGGCCCACGGACTCACCCCCGGGGATAGCCTCGAGGCGATCATCAATGGACGCCGTACCCTCCTGGATCTCAGCGGCATCGCCCTGAGCCCCGAGTTCCTCTACCAGGCCGGCCCCACGGACCTGGTTCCCGACTACCGGCGCTATGCCATCCTCTGGATGAACCAGGAGGCGCTGGCCGACGCCTACGGCATGGAGGGCGCCTTCAACCAGCTCTCGCTGACCCTCCAGTCAGGGGCAGATCGGGAAACCATCATCGACGCCCTGGACCTGGCCCTCGCCCGCTACGGCGGCACCGGTGCCCGCACCCGCCACGACCAGCCGTCCCATCGCTTCCTCGAGGAGGAGCTGGATCAGCAGCGCGCCCAGGCCAGGATCCTGCCCACCATCTTCCTGCTGGTCTCGGCCTTCCTGCTGAATGTCGTGATGACCCGCATCATCCAGACCCAGCGCGAACAGATCGCCATCCTCAAGGCCTTCGGCTACCGCGACGCCGAGCTGGCACGCCACTACGCCGGACTCGCCCTGCTGATCGTGCTGCTGGGCTGGGCACTGGGCGTGGGGCTCGGCGCCTGGACCGCCCGCTGGATGGCCGGCCTCTATGCCGACTATTTCCGCTTCCCCGAGATGCGTTTCCCGGTTCCGCCCTGGGCGCTTGCGCTGTCGCTGCTGTTGGCCGGCCTGTCGGCGCTGGCGGGCACCTGGCGGGCCGTCTGGCAGTCGGTCAGCGCACCGCCCGCCGAGGCGATGCGACCGCCGGCGCCGCAGCGCTTCCGGCGCAGCTGGCTCGAGCGCTCCGCGCTTCGCCATGCCCTGGGCGGTGAAGGACGGATCATCCTGCGCCAGCTGGCCCGGCAACCGGCCAAGATGGCACTGTCGGTGATCGGCATCGCCCTCTCGGCGGGCCTCTTGATGATGGGCGCCTGGCAGATCGCCGCGCTGGACCAGATGCTGGACCGCCAGTACCGGGACATCCTGCGCATGGACATCGAGCTGACCTTCAACGACCCCACCCCGGTCAGGGCCCTGGGCGAGCTTCGTCACCTGCCCGGCGTGCTGGCCGTGGAGACCTGGCGCCGGGTCCCCGCCACCCTGATCCATGGCCATCGCCGCTACCGGACCAGCCTGACGGGGCTCGAGGCCACGCCACGCCTGCGCCCGATCGTGGACGCGGCAGGCAACGCACAACCCCTGCCCCCCGAGGGCCTGGTACTGACCCGCTACCTGGGCGAGTGGCTGGGGGTCGCAGCCGGCGACCGCCTGGAGGTGGCGATCATGGAGGGGCACCGCCGTCGTCTGTCGCTGCCCGTGGCCACCCTGGTGGACGAACCGGTCGGGGTCGGTGCCTACCTGCGCCGGGAGCGTCTCAACCGCCTGATGCGGGAGGGCCCCGCCATCGGCGGGGCCTGGCTGCTGGTCGATGATAACCGGCGCGATGCCCTGATCGATGCGCTCCATGACCTGCCGGTGGTGGCGGGCATCGGCCTGATGGACGAGGCCGAGCGCGACGTGCGCCGCTACCTGGACGAGACGCTTCAGGTGTTCGCGATCGTGTTCGTGGTCCTGGCCGGCTCGATCGGCTTCGGGGTGATCTACAACAACGCCCGGATCAGCTTCGCCGAGCGCTCCCGGGAACTGGCCACCCTGCTCGTGCTGGGCTACACCCGAGCCGAGGTATCACGGATACTGCTGGGGGAGATCGCCCTGCTCGGGGTGCTGGCCATCCTCCCGGGCTGGGCCGTCGGCGCAGGCTTCTGCGCCCTGCTCAGCGAGGCCTTCAGCAGCGAGCTGTTTCGTATCCCGCTGATCTTCACGCCGCGCCTCTTCGGCCTCTCGGTGGCCGGCGTGGTGGCGGCCTCGGCGCTGGTGGGGCTGCTGATGCTGCGCCGACTGTGGCACCTGGACAAGGTCGCCGTCCTCAAGGCGCCGGAGTAAGGCCCGCCGCTGCGTCCTCGACCGACCGTCGCCGACCGACATGGAGTCCGCTATGTCCCGTCAGCTGCTCACCCCTCGCCGCCTGCTCTGGGCCCTGGCCGCCCTGATCGCGCTGGGCCTGCTGATCTGGGCACTGCGCCCGATGCCGGTCCGCGTGAACACGGTCACGGTTCAAAGCGCCCCCTTCGTCGACTCGGTCAACGAGGAGGGACGCACCCGCCTTCGCGACACCTGGCACGTCACGGCCCCGATCACCGGCTACCTGCGGCGGGTGATGCTTGAGGTGGGCGACGCCGTCGAACAGGGCCAGGTGCTGTTCCGCCTCGAGCCGAGCCCGGCGCCCGCCCTGGATGCGCGCAGTCGCGAGCAGGCCGAGGACGCCCTGCAGGCCGCACGGGCCCGCTTCCACGCCGCCGAGGCCAACCTGGAGACGGCCCGGGCCGAGCGGCGCTTCGCCGAGGCCGAGTACCGGCGCTATCAACGGCTGCATCAGCGCAACCTGGTCTCAACCGCCGATCTCGAGCATCGCGAGAGCCTGCGCGATCGCCAGCGCGCGCTGGAGCGGGCCGCCGCCTCGAGCGTGGAGGCGGCGAGTTTCGAGGTGGAGAGTGCCCGGGCGGTGCTCGCGGTGACCAGCGGCCAGCGCAGCGGCACCGAGCAGCCGATGCTCGAGGTGGCCGCCCCGGTGACCGGTGTGGTGCTCGAGCGGTTCCGCTGCTGCGAGGGCGCGGTGGAGGCCGGCCAGCCGATCGTCGAGATCGGCCGACTGGCGGACATGGAGATCCTCGTCGACCTGCTCTCCATGGACGCGGTCCGCCTGAAGTCGGGCATGGACGTGCGCATCACCGGCTGGGGCGGGGCGCCGCTGTCCGGCAGCGTCCGGCGCATCGAGCCGGCCGGCTTCACCCGCGTCTCGGCGCTGGGGGTCGATGAGCAGCGGGTCCCGGTGGTCATCGACTTCGCCGAGGGGACCGACGCCGCCGCCCAGGGGCTCGGCACTGGCTTCCGGGTCGAGGTGGAGTTCCTGATCTGGCAGGCCGATGACGTGTTGCAGGTACCTACCAGCGCCCTCTTTCGCGACGATGGCCGCTGGGCGGCCTTCGCAGTCGAGGACGGCCGCGCCCGGCTTCGCCACCTGAAGATCGGCCGCCAGAGCGGGCTCGCCAGCCAGGTCCTCGAGGGCCTAGAGGCCGGGGAGCGCATCGTGACCCACCCTGGCGACGCCCTCACCGACGGCGCGGCGGTCACCCAGGGCAATTGACGCCGACGACTTGCCTGGCGCCGCACCGGCCGTATCATGGGGACCCGACCGCTCGACCCGCCAGGAGCCCCCATGACCGCCGGACCCGATCTCGACGCCCCCATACTGGTGATCTACACCGGTGGCACCCTGGGCATGGTGCAAGGCCCTCAAGGGCTCACGCCGGGTCATGACATCGAGGCCCGCCTGCACCGGGCGCTGGCCACCCTGCCCCCGGCCCGTCAAGCCAGCCTGCCCGCCTTCGAGGTGCTCGAGACCGAGCGTCCCATCGACTCCAGCAGTGCCACGCCGAGGGACTGGCAGGCGCTGGCCGCGCTGGTGGCCCGCCACTACCGCCGCCATGCCGGCATCGTCATCCTCCACGGCACCGACACCCTGGCCTGGACGGCCTCGAGCCTCGCCTTCCAGCTGCAGGGCATCGATCGCCCGGTGATCCTCACCGGCGCCATGCGCCCCCTGGAGGCCGAGGGCAGCGACGCCACCGCCAACGTCGCAGATGCCCTACGCTTCGCCATGACGCCGCGCCTCAAGGAGGTGGCGCTCTGCTTCGCCGGCCAGCTGCTGCGCGGCTGTCGCACCCGCAAGTGGCAGACCCAGGACGCCGCCGCCTTCGAAAGCCCTAACCTCGCGCCGCTCGGCGAACGGGTCGACGATGAGGTGGTGCTCTACCCCGGCCGCGGCCTGGCCGATCACCAGCGCGGCGCACCGCGCTTCGAGCTGCCGGACTATGCGCCGCTGGCGGCCGGCGGCGTGGTCCGCCTGGCCCTGTGGCCCGGCATTGAAGCCTGGCAGGTCGAGGCCTGGCTCGGCGACGAGCGCGTCAGGGGCGCGGTGCTGGAGGTGTGGGGCGGCGGCAACCTGCCGGACGACCCGGCGCTGATCGGGGCGCTGGCCCGGGCGAGCGGCGAGGGTAAGCTGCTGGCCGCCCTCAGCCAGTGCCCCCGTGGCGCGGTGGCCTTCGGCGACTACGCCGCGGGCCAGGGACTGAGCGATGCCGGCGTGCTCAGCGCCGAGGACATGACCCCCGAGGCCACCTTCGCCAAGCTGGTCCACCTGCTGGCCCAGCCACTAGAGGAGCACGAGCGACGCGGGCGCTTTCTCACGCCGCTGGTCGGCGAGCGTTGACGCGCATCATGCACGCCGAGGCGGAAATCGTTAAGGTGAGAGGACCCTCACCGGTCAGCAGGAGTCAATCCATGGAACATCCCGACCACCCCTTCACCGAACTCTTCGAGCAGCTTGGCCTCGCCTCCGATCACGCGGCCATCAAGCGCTTCATCGATCAGCACGCGCCGATTCCCGAGGAAATCGCGCTACCGGACGCGCCCTGCTGGAACGAGGGCCAGGCGGAGTTTCTGCGCGAGGCCCTCCAGGAGGACGCCGACTGGGCCGAGGTCGTCGATCACCTCGATGCCTCGCTGCGCAAGGGCTGAGGATGTCGCCCCGAGATCACGTGGCAAACAACGACGCCGCCCGTCATCGTGACGGGCGGCGTCGTTAGTTGGCCGCGCAGGGCGAGCGAGGTCAGGCGCCTGCCGGCTAGAGCCGCGCCTCGACGCGCTCCAGGATCTGTCGGCTGACCTTGCCCACCAGGGGCCTGGCCGCTCGATTGACGGCCTTCTCCAGCAGGCGATTACGAATCGTGTAGGTCAGGGTCAGGGCCACCTGGGTACCGCCCTCGACCGGGGTCAGGCGATAGCAGCCCTGATTGTGGACGCCGTCCAGCGACTCCCAGGCCAGCACCTCCGGCGCACGCGCCTCGGTGATGGCGACATCGAAGGTCCAGTCCATTCCCACCGCGTGCACGTGCCAGCGGTAGCGATCCTGACCCAGCGGCTCGATCGCCTTGATCAGGTCGGAATAGTCGGCAAAGTCCTCGACCCGCTCGAGCAGGGCGAAGACCCGCTCCGGGGATGCCTTGAGAATCGCGCTGTGTTCGATGGTCGCCATGACGCTCCCTGTTCGACTGCCAACGGTTCGACGTCTCGCTGTTCGACGGTCAATCGTCCCCTACCATGTCGTCGGCGGCCGAGGAAGTCCAGCCGCGCGGTGAATCAGAGGTCGCGCATCAGCAGCGCGAACTCGATGCGTTCGGGCGAGATCGCCTCACCCGGCACGGGAATGCGCACCACGTGACCGGAGCCCGGCGCCGCCCCCACCGACTCGCCGCGACGGTTCTCGATGTGCTCGAGCGCGAAGCGGCGGTTGCCGCCGGGCAGCATCAGCTCCATGGAGTCGCCGACCTCGAAGCGGTTCTTGACGTCGATCTCCAGCACGCCGCGATCCGGGTCATAGGCGGTGACCTCGCCGACGAACTGCTGGTGCACCCCCACCGAGTTGCCCTGTTCGTAGTTCTGGTACTGGTCGTGGACGTGGCGGCGGTAGAAGCCCTCCGTGTAGCCGCGGTTGGCGAGGTTATCGAGCTCGTCCATCAGGCGCATGTCGAAAGGGCGGCCGGCCACGGCGTCATCGATAGCGCGGCGATAGACCTGGGCGGTGCGCGCCACGTAGTAGGGCGACTTGGTACGGCCCTCGATCTTCAGCGAGGTGACGCCCATCTCGGCCAGGCGCGGCACGTGCTGCACCGCGCGCAGGTCCTTGGAGTTCATGATGTAAGTGCCGTGCTCGTCCTCGTACACCGGCATCAGCTCGCCGGGCCGGCTGCGATCCTCGATCAGCGCCGATAGCTCGTCCTGCCCCTCGGTGCCGCCCGCGGTGGCGGTACTCATCTCAGCCGCCTCGGCACTGCCGCCACCCGAGGCGATCAGCCCTCCGCCCTGCGGTGATGACTGACCCGGCGTCCAGATGCCGCTGGCGGCGTGGGCGCGCGCCGAGTTGGCCGGCACCAGGTCGCCGGTCTCGTCCTCGGAGGCCGCCACGGTGTTGTACTTCCAGCGGCAGGCATTGGTGCAGGTGCCCTGGTTGGGGTCGCGATGGTTGAAGTAGCCCGAGAGCAGGCAGCGCCCGGAATAGGCGATGCACAGCGCGCCGTGGACGAAGGTCTCGATCTCGAGATCCGGGCACTCGGCGCGGATCTGGGCGATCTCCTCCAGCGACAGCTCCCGCGAGAGGATGATGCGGCTGATGCCCTGCTGCTGCCAGAAGCGCGCGGCCGCGTAGTTGACCACGTTGGACTGCACGGAGAGGTGGATGACCTGCTCGGGCCAACGCTCGCGGATCATCATGATCAGCCCGGGATCGGACATGATCAGCGCGTCGGGCCCGGCCTCGATCACCGGCTCCATGTCGCGCAGGTAGGTCCTGAGCTTGCTGTTGTGGGGCGCGATGTTGGACGCCACGTAGAACTGCTTGCCCCGCTCGTGGGCGTAGGCGATGCCCTTGTGCAGGTTGTCGATCTTGAAGTCGTTGTTGCGCACGCGCAGCGAGTAGCGCGGCTGGCCGGCATAGACCGCATCCGCCCCATAGGCGAAGGCGTAGCGCATGTTCTTGAAGGTGCCGGCGGGCGACAGCAGTTCAGGGGCTTTCATGGAATTCACCGTTGTCAGGACGATGGCACCGCCGTCGGCCGAAGCCGCGGGTGCAGGGATGGAAGGCGCGAAAGTCTAGCAATTGGCACCGATTCTGGCCAGATAAGACGGCCTTGCGTACACTGTCGCGCGCCGGACCGGACCCCGGCGCCCTCTCCCGACGCGTTGCTCGTTACGCGCCGGGGGCGACAAATTCTCCGACCAGAGTTTCCGACATGACCCACACCCCCTATCCCGCCACCGTGGTGATCTACTCCGGCGGCATGGACTCCTTTACCGTGCTGCACCGCGCCCTGCGCGAGGGCCTCGACGTCCACGCCCTCTCCTTCGACTACGGCCAGCGCCATCGCCGTGAGCTCGAGGTGGCCGCGCGCGTCTGCCGCGAGCTGGGCGTGCCCCACCAGATAGTCGACATCACCGCCATCCACGGCCTTATCGACTCATCGGCACTTACCGACGAAAGCCGCGCAATGCCCGAGGGCGACTACGCCGAGGACAACCTGACCGCTACCGTGGTGCCCAACCGCAACATGGTGCTGCTCTCATTGGCCATCGCCAAGGCGGTCAACATTGGCGCCGGCCGGGTCGACTACGGCGCCCACGGCGGCGATCACGTGCTCTACCCGGACTGCCGACCCGCCTTCGTCGAGGCGATGAACGACGTGGCCGGCATCGCCAACTTCGAGGCGGTGACGATCCACGCGCCCTACCTGCGCTCGAGCAAGGCCGAGATCCTCGCCGAGGGCCTGGCCATGGGCCTCGACTACGCCGACACCTGGACCTGCTACCGCGGCGAAGCACTCGCCTGCGGGCGCTGCGGCAGCTGTCGGGAGCGCCTGGCAGCCTTCGCCGCTAACGGCGCCGTCGATCCCCTGGGTTATCTACAGCGGCCCGATGACGCGGCCGACTCACAGCGGCCCGACCCCGCCGCCGCCATTCAGCGGCCCGATGACGCCGCCACCGCTCAGCGGCCCGATGACGCCGCCGATGCCCAGCGACCTGAAACCGCCGCAGATTTACAGCGCCCCGGCGCCGACGCGGGAGACTCCTGATGTACAGCGTCAAGGAAGCCTTCTACTCGCTGCAGGGCGAAGGGGGCCAGGCGGGCCGCGCCAGCGTCTTCTGCCGCTTCAGCGGCTGCAACCTCTGGTCGGGCCGCGAGGCGGACCGCACCACGGCGGCCTGCCGCTTCTGCGATACCGACTTCATCGGCACCGACGGCCAGAACGGCGGGCGCTTCCGGGAGGCCGCGGCGCTGGCCGACCATCTCACCGCGCTGTGGCCCGATCACGGCGGGGTGGCCACGCCCTACGTGGTGTTCACCGGCGGCGAGCCGCTGCTGCAGCTGGACGAGGTCCTGGTGGCCGCCATGCACGAGAGCGGCTTCGAGGTCGCGGTGGAGACCAACGGCACCCTGCCACCCCCCGCCGGCATCGACTGGCTCTGCGTGAGTCCCAAGGGCGACAACCCGCTGGTGGTCACCGGCGGCGACGAGCTCAAGCTGGTCCACCCCCAGGCCGGGGTCACGCCCGAGCGCTTCGCGCGGCTGGATTTCGCCCACTTCTTCCTGCAACCCATGGACACCACCCCCGCCGGCCTTGAGGGCGACGGCGCTTCCAATACCATGGCCGAGACGGTGGCCTACTGCCTGGCCCATCCCCAGTGGCGGCTGTCGCTGCAGACCCACAAGATCGCGGGAGTCGACTGATGACCCTCTTCGTCAACCGCCTCACCCAGCTCGATGCCTCGCTGTGGTGCCCGAGGCGCGGCCTCGTCGGCGCGAGCTGGCAGGTCGACGTCGAACTCGACGGCGAGCTCGGCGAGGACGGCATGCTCTTCGACTTCGGCGAGGTGAAGCCCTGGATCAAGGGCGCGATCGACGGTGGCGTCGATCACACCCTGCTGGTACCGACCGAGGCGCCGGGCGTGACGCTTCACGACTGTCGGGAGGGCCTCTGCCTGCGCAGCGAGGTCCCCTATCCGCTCGAGATGCGCGCCCCGCGCCAGGCGCTGAGCCTGCTGCCCTGGTCCGAGATCACGCCGGAGCGCCTCGCCCGTCATCTGGCCGACGAGCTGATGCGCCGTCCGCCGCCGCGGGTCGGCGACATCCGCCTGACCCTGCGCGAGGAGGCGATCGAGGGCGCCGCCTACGGCTACAGCCACGGCCTGAAACGCCATGTCGGCAACTGCCAGCGCATCGCCCACGGCCATCGTTCACGGCTGCATGTGTGGCAGGACGGAGAGCGCCAGCCGGCGTTGGAGGCGCGCTGGGCCGACTGGCTCGGTGAGCGCTACCTGGTCGACGCGGCCGACATCGTCGAGGACGACGAGTCGGGCCTCGATGACCGCCTGACCACCCGCTACCGCGCCGAGCAGGGGCAGTTCTTCCTGCGCCTGCCTCGCCGCCGCTGCGCCGTGCTGCCGACCCCTACCACCGTGGAGCAGATCGCCGCCTGGCTGGCCGAGGCCATCGCCCGGGAGAGCGGTCGCGCCACTCGGGTCCAGGCCTTCGAGGGGATCGACAAGGGCGCCATCGCCGAGGCGCGCCCGTGACGCCCGCCCCCGGCGAGTGCCGTCCGGGCTGCGGCGCCTGCTGCATCGCGCCGTCGATCAGCTCGCCGATTCCCGGCATGCCCGATGGCAAGCCGGCGGGCGTGCGCTGCGCTCAGCTCGACGACGCCAACCTCTGCCGGCTGTTCGGCGACCCTCGCCGCCCGGCGGTGTGCGAGCGCTTCGACCATGACGCCGAGCTGTGTGGCGACGATCGCGACGATGCGCTCGAGCGCATCGCGGCCCTGGAACTCGCCACCTGACTCGACTCGCCCCCGGCCCCCGCCGGGGCAGATAGCACGAACGACAACGGCGCCCTGGAGGCGCCGTTGTCGTCTGCGGGCATCGCGTCAGCGGTCAGTTCCTCATGAGGAGAGATCCTCGACGTGGGGCAGTCGACGGTCGAGCAGGCTTCGCCAGCGCATCAGCACCGGGGCATCGCCGTGGCTCACCACGCCCAGCAGACGGCGAAACTCGACCTGAGCCGCCTCGTCGCGCGGGTCGATCAGCGTCAGCCAGAGCTCCAGCACCGAGAGCTGCTGGTGCAGGTTGCCATCCTCCCGAGCGTGAGCCAGGGCCTGTTCGGCCAGGCTCCTGACCTCATCACGGGAGTACCCCAGGCGGTGGCGGATCCGCGCCAGGTTGAGCGCCAGTTCCGAGACGAACAGCGTGGTGCGCTCGCGGGCGATCATCAGGCACTGATCGAGGTAGGCCTCGGCGCGGGAGAGCTCGCCCAAGGCCACGCAGGCATCCACGTACCAGAGGGCCGGACGCTGGTAAGGGTCGCGCCCGGTCACCTCGGCCAGCTCCTCCAGGGCCGCCTCGATCGTGGCCAGGCCATCGCGGTCGCCCGCCAGCGCCCGCTGCCAGCCCAGCACGCAGCGCGAGGCCACCTGCCAGAGGTGCAGATCCGGCGTGCCGGTCAGCTCGAAGGCGCGCTCGGCGCGCACGGTGGCCAGGTGCACGTGGCCCAGCTGGCGGTAGAGGGCCGCGGCGTACATCAGCGCCATGGCCAGGCTGCCCGGGTGATTGATGCGCTCGGCCAGGCGAATGGCCGACTCCACCTGCCGCTCGGCCCGCTGATAGTCGCCGCGCAGGCAGAGCGTCCAGCCCTGGAAGCAGGCCGCGGCCACCTGGGGGTGATCGGAGAACGGCAGCCACTCGATCATCATCGGGGCATTGAGCGGATCGATCTCCTCGAGGTGGTCATAGGCCTGGGAGATGCGTCCCGCCCAGTACTCGCAGCTGGCGCGGGCGAAATCGGCCAGGCGCCGATAGCGGGGATCCTCCAGGCGATCGGCCAGGCCGGCCAGCCGCGAGGCCAGCGAGAAGGCGTCGGCATGGGCATGGCGCTGGCTGCAGCCCACCCACAGCCCCCACTTGACCAGGAAGGCCTGCTCCAGGTCGCCGCCCTCCTCCGGGCTCTCCGCCTGCTGGGCCAGCAGTTCCCGGGCGCGCACGAAGCTCTCGTGGGCGGTGGGCGAGCCGTGGCCCTCCAGGGCGAAGGCCGCCTGGCCCCGCACGGTGAGCAGGCTGATCTCACGCTCGGCCTGATCCTCGACGTGGCGCAGGCTGGCGAGGCCGAAATCGGCCATCTTCAGCGCCGTGCGGTTGGCGCTGACCTTGAGGGCCTCCCGGGCGGCCAGCTCGAAGTAGCGGGCGCCGCGCGCATAGTGGCCGCTGCGCCGCAGATGGGTGGCGAAGTCGCCGGGATGGCGACTGATCCACATCGGGAAGTGTTCCTCGATCAGGCTGACCACCTGGCGATGAATGCTGACCCGCACGTCGCGCGGGCAGGCCAGGTAGGCGGCCTCCTGGAGCAGCTGATGGGTGAACTGGTACTCGCGCTCGGCCGACTCGCCCTCGGTAGGCTCGATGATCTCGAGCCGGCGCATGTGCTCCAGCGCCGTGGAGAGTCGACTCATCTCCCAGCCGCTGCACTCGGCGAGAAAATCGAGACGGAAGCGGCGGCCCAGTACCGCCGCCACGTGGGCCACCTCGCGGTCGCCGTCGAGCTGGTCGATGCGGCTGGCCAGCAGCCCCAGCAGGCCGTGGGGCAGCTCGTCGAGCTGCACGCTGCGCCCCTCACGGCGATCCATGTCGACCCGCCGGCAGATCTCCTGCAGGTAGAGCGGCACACCGTCACAGCGCTCGATGATCTGGCCGCGCAGCCGCGGGCTGAGGTGGATCCGGTAGCGACGCGCCAGCTGGGAGAGCAGCCGGGAGGACTGGGTGGGATCGAGCCGCCCCAGCGAGATCTGCTGGTCCCAGTGCAGGCGCGCCGGCAGGGCCTCGCGGCCGTGGTGGCTGGCCACCAGCAGGAAAGGACAGTTGATCGGCAGCCGCGCCTGCAGGCCGGCCAGCACCTTGAAGGAGGGCTCGTCGAGCCACTGCAGGTCGTCGATCATCAGCACCAGGGTGCGCTGGCGGGTCAGCTCGCCGATCAGGCGATGCAGCAGCCCCACCACCAGCTCCACGGCCTCGCCGCTCTGGGCCAGTGCGGCCATCTCGCGGGGCTCGCGCACGCCGAGCGCCTCCTCGAGCAGCAGCCGCGGGTCCGTATCCGGTGCCAGCGCTTCGTCGTCGGCCAGCAGGCGCGATATCGCGGCCTCCTCAATGCGCCCGCCAAGGTGCCAGCGCAGCAACTGGCGCGCCACGCCGTAGGGCTCCTGCACGGAGAGCCGGGTGGTCGGCTGCCAGCAGATCGCCGCCTCGCGGCTCTGCTCGAGCTGGCGAAATCCGACCAGCAGCGCCGACTTGCCGAGTCCCGAGGGGCCGCGCACCAGCACGCTCTGGCGCAGGCCGATGCCGGCGCGGGCCAGGGCGTCGCGCAGCGTGCGCAGCGAGGTCTCGCGGCCCACCAGGCTTGGGGGCAGCGCCTCGCGCCCGCCTTCGTTCGCGCCGAGAACGAGCGCCCGCAGGCGCACGCGACCGTCGCTGGCCACCAGGCGCGTAGAGAGGCGCGGCTGCAGATCCAGGGCCGGCGGCATGTGCTGGCTGGCATCCTGGGAGATCACCAGCTCGCTGCCCCCGGCGGCGCTCATCAGATCCAGGGAGCCCTGGGTCACCTGCCCCAGCGGGTCGACCAGGTGGCGCTCGGGCAGATACACCACGCGCCCGCTGTCGAGCCCCGCGGCCAGCTCGATGCTGGGTGGCTCGCCCTCGCCGCTCCAGTGACGCAGCGACTCCTCGGGCAGCACGCGGCGGCAGTGCTCATAGAGCGCGACCAGCTCGGCCAGCTGATGGGCCGGGCCGTGGGTACCGAAGCAGGCCAGCCCCAGGCCGCCGGTCGCCCCGGGCAGCCAGAAGCCGCCCAGGTGGTGACACTGCTGCTCGAGCCAGCGCATCAGCTCGACCTGCAGCGCCAGGCAGGCGCGGGCATCGGCGCGATCCGAGAGATCGGCCTTGAGCCGCAGTCGGATGGCCATGACCGAGAGCTGCCGCTGCTCGATCTCATCCTCGCGCAGCGGCGCACTGTCCGTGGCCAGGGTTCGCGAGAAGGCCCCGCTGGGCCCCAGCGGCGAGCCCTCGGCCGGCGCATCGGACCAATAGCGGGCGAGCTGCAGGAAGGCGGGCTCGGGCTGCTGACCGGAGAGCGCCAGCAGCTGCAGGTAGGCGTTGTACTGCTCATGGGCGGCGGCCAGCTGCCCCTGCTCGGCAAGCTGGCGCACCAGCCGCTCGTGAAAGGGGCCGTAGCCCGAGAAACGGCTGACCAGCGCCTCCAACACCTCGGCGGGCACCGGTTCCTGGTGCTCGAGCACGCCTTCGGCGAAGCGGATCACCCGCTGGCGCCACTCGTTGCGCACCTGCACCAGCCAGCGCTGATATTCGGCGCAGCTTCCGAGCTGCAGCTCCTCGACGAGATCGCCCCGGTAGCAGGCCAGCGCCGCCTCGAGGGTGGCCACGTCGCCGGGGCCGTCGAGCAGCGTCTGCAGGCGATGCATGTCGAAGCGCCAGGGTTCCGGCAGCCGGAAGGCGATGGTCTGGCGGGTCACCGCCAGCACCCGTTCGGCCTCGTCACCCAGCGACTGGCGCAGGCAGTGCAGGGCGTGACGCAGGTTGGTGCGCCCCGACGACAGACCCTGATCGGGCCACAGCAGCTCGGCCAGGGTGGCGCGGTTGACGGGCTGGTCATGCAGCAGAAGGTAGACCAGCAGGGCCTTTACCTTGTCGTAACTGAACTGGGTCAGGACGTCGTCGCCCAGGTTCAGTGAAAAGTGGCCGAAGAGTGCCAGGTGATCCCGGTCGTTCTCGTATATGTCGTCGGCTGCATCCCGCATGGTGAGCATTCCTGCGTGGCGGAAGTGATGGCGTCAGGCCGGCACACCGCTGTGAAAACGAAAGACCGTGTCCGGCATGGTGACCAGCTCGGCCTCGCGATCGGAAAAGAAGGCGATGCGTTCGTCGATGGGCGCCGTGGCCAGGCGGCGCGCCAGCATCAGATAGTCCTCGAAATGGCGACCTTCCGACTTAACCAGACTGCGATAGAACTTGGCAAGTTCATCATCCAGATGCGGAATCAGCCGGGCGAAGCGCTCGCAGCTGCGCGCCTCGATCAGCGCCCCGATGATCAGGATATCGATCAGCCGCTCGGGCTCCTCCCCGCGAACGTGTCGGCGCAGCCCCTCGGCATAGCGCGATGCGCTGATATGGCGATAAACGACTCCCCGCGCCTCCATCAGCTTGACGACCTGCTCGAAGTGCAGCAGCTCCTCCCGGGCGAGCTGGCTCATCTTGGAGAGCAGCAGCGGCTGGTCCACATAGCGATAGAGCAGGCTCATGGCCGTGGAGGCGGCCTTCTTCTCGCACTGAGCATGATCGATCAGCAGCAGTTCGGGGTTGTCGAGCGCCCAGTCCACCCAGGCATCCGGAGTGGCACAGGGCAGGAAGGACAGCAGCTCGGCGGGCAGCAGTTCCTGGCACGCGGTCGATTCGAGGGTGTCGGTCGAGGGCATCATGGTGTCGGCAGGTCGGTGGAATCGAAGGAGGTCGCCAGGCGCCGGTCCGCGGTGGCGAGCAGGTCACGGGCGATCGCGGCGTGCAGCGAGGCGGCATCCTGGTGATCGAGGCCGGCCAGGCCGTAGCGCGCGAGCTCTTGGATGCGCCCGCGGCCCACCCGCAGCAGCTCCACGGCCCGGGAGAGCGCCGGCTGATCCTCGCGGAAGCGAATGCGATAGCGTTGCAGCTGGGTCTCGAGGAGTGCGGCGTCCTCGACGACCAGGTGGCGCGCGGCAACCTCGGCACGCAGCCGGTCGATGTCGACCAGGCGGGCGCGGCGCTCGCCGCCGCTGTAGGCCGGCCAGTCGCGGATCTCGCTGTCGGTGCGCTGACAGCCGCGACACACCCGGTCTCCCAGGGTGGTCGAGCAGACGCCGACGCAGGGCGAGACGATGCGCTCTCCCATATGACCTCCCGTTGACGTTCAGGTGTATTGGCAAACGTTCATGGTACCGCGCAGGGCGGCGCTCTGGCATCCCGAAGTTGTGCCCGGCGGCCACCGCCGACCAAAGTTCAAGGCCCCAACCACGGGCTCGCCTTAACATTGTCGACAGTTTCATCTATCATCGCGGCACCGCTGACACCCTGGCCAAACCGGGCGGGTCCGCCGGCTCCGCGCCCCTGTCGGCGCGGTCCGCACGACGCGTCTCGCCGGCCCTGGCCGCCACTACCGATGAGGGTCCCCACGTGCTTGAAGCCTATCGCCAACATGTCGAGGAGCGCGCCGCCGAGGGCGTGCCGCCGAAGCCGCTGAACGCCGAGCAGGTCGCCGCTCTGGTCGAGCTGCTGAAGAACCCGCCGGCCGGCGAGGAGGAGTTCGTCCTCGACCTGCTCACCAATCGAGTTCCGCCCGGTGTCGACGAGGCGGCCTACGTCAAGGCCGGCTTCCTCACCGCCATCGCCAAGGGTGAGGCCGAGTCGCCGCTGATCGACCGCATCCACGCGGTGAAGCTGCTGGGCACCATGCAGGGCGGCTACAACATCGTCTCGCTGGTCGAGCTGCTGGACGATGCCGACCTGGCCCGCGAAGTCGGCGAGCAGCTCAAGCACACCCTGCTGATGTTCGATGCCTTCCACGACGTGGAAGAGCGCGCCAAGGCCGGCAACGCCGTGGCCAAGGACGTCATCCAGTCCTGGGCCGAGGCCGAGTGGTTCCTCTCCAAGCCCGCGCTGGACGAGAAGATCACCCTCAGCGTCTTCAAGGTGCCGGGCGAGACCAACACCGACGACCTCTCCCCCGCCCCGGATGCCTGGTCGCGTCCCGATATCCCGGTGCACGCCAACGCCATGCTCAAGAACGAGCGTGACGGCATCGAGCCCGAGGAGCAGGGCGTCAAGGGCCCGCTGGCACAGATCGAGGCGGTGAAGGCCAAGGGCTACCCGGTCGCCTACGTGGGCGACGTGGTCGGCACCGGCTCCTCGCGCAAGTCCGCGACCAACTCCGTGCTGTGGTTCTTCGGTGACGACATCCCCAACGTCCCGAACAAGCGTGCCGGCGGCTTCTGCTTCGGCGGCAAGATCGCCCCGATCTTCTTCAACACCATGGAAGATTCCGGTGCCCTGCCCGTCGAGATGGACGTCGAGAAGCTCGAGATGGGCGACGTCATCGACGTCTACCCGTACGAGGGCAAGGTGTGCAAGCACGGCACCGACGAGGTGCTCACCACCTTCGAGCTCAAGACTCAGCTGATCCTCGACGAGGTGCGTGCTGGCGGGCGCATCCCGCTGATCATCGGTCGCGGCCTGACCACCAAGGCGCGCGAGTCTCTGGGCCTCGCCCCCTCCGACGTCTTCCGCCTGCCCGAGCAGCCGGCCGACACCGGCAAGGGCTTCACCCTGGCCCAGAAGATGGTCGGCAAGGCCTGCGGCATGGACGGCGTGCGTCCCGGCATGTACTGCGAGCCGAAGATGAGCACCGTGGGCTCCCAGGACACCACCGGGCCCATGACCCGCGACGAGCTCAAGGACCTGGCCTGCCTGGGCTTCCAGGCCGACCTGGTGATGCAGTCCTTCTGCCACACCGCGGCCTACCCCAAGCCGGTCGATGTGGATACCCACCACACCCTGCCCGACTTCATCATGAACCGCGGCGGCGTCTCGCTGCGCCCGGGCGACGGCATCATCCACAGCTGGCTCAACCGCATGCTGCTGCCCGACACCGTCGGCACCGGCGGCGACTCCCACACCCGCTTCCCGCTGGGCATCTCCTTCCCGGCAGGCTCCGGCCTGGTCGCCTTCGCCGCCGCCACCGGCGTGATGCCGCTGGACATGCCGGAGTCGGTCCTGGTGCGCTTCAAGGGCGAGCGTCAGCCCGGCGTCACCCTGCGTGATCTGGTCCACGCCATCCCCTACTACGCCATCCAGCAGGGGCTGCTGACCGTCGAGAAGTCCGGCAAGAAGAACGCCTTCTCCGGTCGCGTGCTGGAGATCGAGGGCCTCGAGGACCTCACCGTCGAGCAGGCCTTCGAGCTTTCCGACGCCTCCGCCGAGCGCTCCGCCGCGGGCTGCACCATCACCCTGGGTGATGACTCCGTCGCCGAGTACCTGAAGTCCAACATCACCCTGCTCAAGTGGATGATCGCCAACGGCTACGGCGACCGCCGTACCATCGAGCGTCGTATCCAGGGCATGGAAGAGTGGCTGGCCAACCCGAGCATGATGCGCGCCGACAAGGACGCCGAGTACGCCGAGGTCATCGAGATCGACCTCGAGCAGCTCAAGGAGCCGGTCCTGTGCGCCCCGAACGATCCGGACGACGCGCGTCTGCTCTCCGAGGTCGCCGGCGAGAAGATCGATGAGGTCTTCATCGGCTCGTGCATGACCAACATCGGCCACTTCCGCGCCGCGGGCAAGCTGCTCGAGAAGCAGCCGGCCGGCAGCCTGAAGACCAAGCTGTGGCTGGCGCCGCCGACCAAGATGGATCAGCACCAGCTGACCGAGGAAGGCTACTACGGCATCTACGGTCGTGCCGGTGCGCGCATGGAGATGCCGGGCTGCTCGCTGTGCATGGGTAACCAGGCGCGCGTGGCCGCCAAGAGCACCGTGGTCTCGACCTCGACCCGCAACTTCCCCAACCGCCTGGGCGATGGCGCCAACGTCTATCTGGCGTCCGCCGAGCTCGCGGCCGTGGCCGCGGTGGAGGGTCGCCTGCCGAGCGTCGACGAGTATCGCCGCTACATGAGCGAGTTCGACGCCATGGCCGGCGAGATCTATCGCTACATGAACTTCCACGAGATCGAGGAGTATCAGAACGCCGCGTCCAACGTGATTCCGGTCGCCCAGGAAGCCTGATACCCGACGTCGTGAGAACGTCAGCTCGACTCCGATGCTCGCAACATCGAAGGCCGCCGCTCGCGGTGGCCGGAGCCGATGACAGAAGCGCCTCTCCGGGGGCGCTTTTTTTGGCTCTTTTTACCCTCTTCCCTGCCCCATCGAGCGGCGTCTGCCACCAAAGGAGGCCTGTCGCTGTGCTCCGAGCGTGGCATCATCGACGAGTCTCGATATCAAGACCGACATCAGGAGCCATCCCCGTGAGCCAGATCGTTACCCCGGATATTTGCGACGCCTACCCCGAGGTCCAGGTGCTCGACCCGATCTTCGTCAATGCCGGCGGCCTGGAGGCCTTCTACGGCCCGATTCGCACCGTCAAGTGCTTCGAGGACAACTCCAGAGTCAAGGAAGCCGTGGCCGAGCCCGGTGACGGCGCCGTGCTGGTGGTCGACGCCGGTGGCTCGACCCGCTGCGCCATGCTTGGCGACATGCTGGCCGAGCAGGCCGCCGGCAACGGCTGGGCCGGCGTGGTGATGTACGGCTGCGTGCGCGACGTCGACGTCCTGGCCGAGACCGAGCTCGGCATCCAGGCGCTGGGCGCCCATCCGCGCAAGAGTGAAAAGCGCGGCGAAGGGCAGCGGGACCTGCCCGTGACCTTCGCCGGCGTGACCATCGAGCCCGGTCAGTGGCTCTATGCCGACAACAACGGCATCCTGATTGCCGACGAGCGGCTGGACCTGGAACGCTGAGCCCTACTATTCATCACGATGGCCCCGCGAGCGTTCGCGGGGCTCGTCGGCCAGGCGGCGGGGCCGCCTGCGAATCGGTACGGTACGCTCCCCTTCCCTTGCCCGAGCGTGAGACGCGATGTCACCCTGAGGGCTCCGAAGTCACCCTTGCGCGTCCATGCTGGCCCTGTCACGACTGAGCGGCGACGTGCTGCGCACCCTGCGCGAGCACCTGCGACCGCTGATCGCCTATCACCTCTTTTTCACCCTGCTGGCCTCGAGCCTGCTGCTGCCGGCCGTGGGCTGGACGCTATCGAGCCTGCTCGGGGAGTTCGGCCGGCCGGTGATCACCAACGGCGAGCTGCTCGCCCTGCTGATGAGCCCGGCCGGGCTCGTGTGGCTGCTGGCCGCGGTGGGCCTGACCTTCCTGGTACTCTACCTGCAGCAGTCCGGCATGATCCTCGTCGCGGTGCGTCCTCACGGCCAGCACGTGCGCCTGGCCTTCGAGGCGCTCTGGGCCACGCTGCGCCGCCTGCCGGCGATCAGCGGCCTGATCGCAATGCAGGTCGGTACCCAGCTGCTGCTGCTCGCCCCCCTGGCCTTCGCCCTGGGCGGGCTGCACGAGCTGTTCCTCGGGGATCTGGATCCCTACTTCGTGCAGCGCGCGCGTCCCCCGGCCTTCTGGGCCTTCCTCGCCAGCGCCCTGGTGCCGGTGCTGGCCTGGGCCCTGCTGGCGGGCGGCCTCTACGTGCGCTGGCACCTGGCACTGACGGTGCTGACCCTGGAAGGGATGCCTCCCCGGGCGGCTCTCGCGCGCAGCATGCGGCTGACCCGGGGCCAGGGTCGCCATATCGCCGCGGCAGTGCTGCTGTTGCTGCTCGGCATCGTCGGCCTGCCCTTGGTCGCCACCGCCCTGTTCGACCGGGTCGTCACGCCGCTGCTGTGGTGGCTGCCCGAGCGCAACGCGGTGCTGATCCCGGCCATGCTCGCCTACCTCACCGCCTACCTGCTCATCACCCTGGCCATCGCCTTCGGCGGCATCGCCGCCAATGCCCTGCAGGCCACCTGCCTCTATCTGCGGCTGGCGCACCGCGAGCCACGCCCCGAGCCTCCCCCGCCCGGCAGCCATCCGCGTCGCCTGGCCTGGGCCGTGGAGCTCGCCGTGGTGCTGTTCGCCATCGGCCAGGCCTGGCTGATCGTCAACCGCTTCGAGATCCGCGACGAGGTCGAGATCATCGCCCACCGTGGCAGCTCGCTGAAGGCACCGGAGAACACCCTGGCGGCGCTGGATCAGGCCATGCAGGACGGCGCCGACGGCATCGAGATCGACGTGCGGCTCACCGCCGACGATCGCGTCGTGCTCTACCACGATGCGAGTCTCCAGCGACTGACCGGCGATGATCGGCAACTCGGCACGCTGCCACGGGCATCCCTTGAGGCCTACGATGTCGGCCGCTGGTTCGACCCCGCCTTCGCTGGCGAGCGGATCCCGGGACTGGACGAGGCGCTCGCGACGGTGCGCGGGCGCGCCTGGCTGCTGATCGAACTCAAGCCGGACCCGGGGCGTGAGCTCGACCTGCTCGAGGCGGTGCTCGACGAGCTGAAGCTGGAACGGACCCATCGCCTGGACTGCCGGGCCCGCGCCGAGGACCGCGTGAGCGCTCTGGCCTGTGGCGACGCCGACATCATGGGGCAGATGCGCGTGGCCACCCGCTCGCCCTGGCTGCTGCGCGAGGCGTCACGGCGCGAGCCTCGCCTGGGCACCACGCTGCTGGCCCAGCTGGTGCTGTCGGGCAGCCTGGAGCGTCGCGGCTTCGATGCCCTGGCGCTGCGCCACAACCGCATCGACGAGGAGGAGATCCGCCTGGCCGGACACTACGGTTACGCGCTTCACGCCTGGACCCTCAACGAGCGCAACGCCATGTCACGACTGATCGACCTGGGGGTGGACGGCATCATCACCGACCGCCCGGCCCTGCTCGCCGAACTGATCGCCGAGCGTCGGCGCCTGGGCGATGGCGCCCTTCTGCTGGTCAAGCTGCGCAACTGGCTGAGGGGCTAGCGGGCCCGTGGCGCGATCGAAGTGGGTTTCACTCTCCCCGCACGACACCCTCGCGGCGTGGATCGGTGTCGCCGACGAAGCCTTGCCCGGTGCGCCGGAGCGCGTGCAGGCCGCCGGTCGGCTCGCGCTCCTCCACCTCGTGACCCAACTCGCGCAGGGCCTCAAGGGTAGCGGTCGGAAAGCGGCCCGCCTCCAGCGAGACCGGCCCACCCAGGGTGCTGGCATGGGGCAGGGCCAGCGCGCCTTCGACGTCCAGCCCCCAGTCGAGCATCGCCACCAGCGCGAGAGCGGTATCGGTAATGATGGCCGCGCCCCCTCTCGCTCCCAGGCTCGCCACCAGGGCACTGCCCTCGCCCTCGACGACCAACGTCGGGCTCAGGCTGGAACGCGGGCGCTTGCCCGGCTCCACCCGATTGGCGATGGGCGTGCCCTGATCGTCCGTGGGCGTGAAGGAAAAGTCGGTCAGGGCATTGTTGAGCAAAAAGCCTCCCGGCATGCCGGTGCCCCCGCCGGAGAGGATGCGCGCGCCGAAGGCCTGCCCTAGGGAGCTGGTCATGGCCAGCGCGTTGCCATGCGCATCGATGATGCTGATGTGGCTGGTGCCCGCCTCCGGCTGCGTCGGCTGCGCGGCCCAGGCGGTCGCCACGACACCCGGGGTGCCCGGACTCGCGCCGCCGCTGCCCAGGCTCTGCGTCGCCTCGATCAGGGCGGCGCGCTCCTCCAGATAGTCGGGCGCGATCATCAGCGACCAGTCTCCGCCGGGCGCTTCGACGAAGGCCGGATCGGCGATATAGCGCCCCCGGTCGGCGAAGGCCAGACGCGAGGCCTCGAGAAAACGATGTAGCCAGTCGACGCCGGGAAGGTCGTCCTCCAGACCCGCCTTCGAGGGCGGCAGCTGCGCCAGGATGCCGAGGATCTGCATCACGGTCAGGTGCCCCGACGAGGGCGGCGGAAAGCCGCAGAGGCGATGGTCCTGCCAGTCACTGCAGAGCGGCTCGCGCTCCTTTGCCGTGTAGGTGGCGAGATCCTCGAGGCTCAGGCTGCCGGGGATGGCGGGATGATTCTGCACCCGCCCCACGATGTCCCGGGCGACCTCCCCGGTGTGTAACGCCGAACTGTCCTGCTCGGCGACGCGCTGGAGGATCACGGCCAGCGCCGGGTTCTTGAGCCGGTGTCCCTCCGCCAGGGGCTCCCCCTGTTCGGTGAAGAAGAAGCCCGAGGCCTGGGCGTCGTCACGCAGGGCCTCGGTGTCGTCCAGGCTCGCGTGCAGCCTGGAACCGACCGGAAACCCATCGTCGGCCAGGGTGATGGCCGGCTCGAAGAGCACGGCCCAGGGCAGTCGCCCGTGCTCGCCGTGGGCCGTCTCCAGCATGCGCAGGGTGCCGGGCACGCCGACCGAACGGCCGCTGGCCACGGCCTTCATGAACGCCAGAGGCTCGCCGTCCTGACCCAGGAAGAGCCCTTCCTTGGCCGAGGAAGGCGCGGTCTCGCGCCCGTCGTAGGCCCGGGCCTCCTCGCCATCGTGATGCATCAGGAAAGAACCGCCGCCGATACCGCTGGACTGGGGTTCGACCAGCGTGAGCACCATCTGCACGGCGATGGCGGCATCGATCGCCGAGCCTCCCGCCGCCAGGATCTGATAGCCGGCGTCGGCAGCCAGGGGATGCGCCGCGGACACGGCGAAGCGCTGGAAGGGACCGCCGGGCGCCTTCTCGCTCTCGGCGCCCGGCGGCGGCGTGGCGTCGGGACGCTGGTACTGGAAGTCCACCTCTCCCAGGGCCGCCGGCGCCAGCAGCAGCGGGGAGAGGATCAGCAGCAGCGTCGCTGCGCGACGACGGGCGTCGGGGAGGGTCATGGCCATGGCTCCTTGTCTCGACTCGAGGCCATGTCAGCATAGGTGAGAGCGACTCGGGCGTCGCGACGCCTAGCGGCGACAGCGCCAGGCGGCCAGCAGGCTTACGGTGGCCAGGGTCAGCAGTCCGGCGGCGATCCAGCCCAGCACCTCGACGAGGCGGTGAAACTCCCCAGGGGCATCGCCAGGGCGAAAGGCCATGCCGTATTCGGCCAGGCGGCTCCCGCCATAGAGCAGCAGGGTCAGCAGGCCCAGCGGCAGTGACGAGCGCCGACGGGCCAGCCAGCTGGTCAGGCGCCAGGGCTCCGAGGGCGCCTTGGGGCTTCCCCCCTGAGGCGAGGCCTTGGTCTTGGCCTTGTTGGTGGCCTTGTTGGTGGCCTTGGGGGGCGCCTTGGCAGAGGTCTTGGGCGCGGCCCTCGGCCGATTCGGTGCCCGACGCCTCTTCTGCCGTGACGACGAGCTGCCTCCTCCGCGCAGCCGGCGACCCAGCCAGCGCCCCATGCCGATCAGCCCCCAGCCCAGGGTAAAGCAGACGGAGAGCGCCAGGCCTCCCATCACCAGCAAGTATGTCATCCCGATCGGTTCCCGCGTCGCCTGTTCAGGGGTCGCCATCTTGCCAAATTCTCGCCGCCCTGTGGGGCGGCATCGTTCAGGACAATGCCTGGGCCACTGCGACGTCGCTCAGGGCACCGCGATCAGGGCACCACAATCAGGGGAATCGGCAGCCGCGCCAGCAGGTCGGGGCCCTGCTCGGCCAGCCGCGCGACGAACGACCTGCGTGTTTAACGCTAATCTGCGATGCACCTATCATGACGGCGGACAAGGGACGCTGACGAACGGGCAAACGGGTTGCCACAAGCCGGGCGGCCGTCGCGAAAAAAGCCGGGGCCTTTTGGGCACCCGGCTTGAATGAGACGTTCGATGCGGCTCAGGAGGTTTGCGCGGCACTCTTCCCCGCGCCGACGCGAGACAGCAGAACGTAGCCCAGAAACGCCACCAGTATGGAATCCACGGACGGGATACCGCTTAGCGTGAACCAGCCGTTCACGGTGCAGAACCCCACGAATGAGGCCACCCCCCAGGCCACAAAGGTCCTCGGCTTGATGGCCGCGTCGCTGTCCAGCCGCGCCTCGTCAAAGCCTTTGCGACGGTTGACGAGGTAGTCAGCAATGTAGATGCCGCACACCGGTGGCGTCGCGATACCCAGAAACAGCAGGAAGGGGATAAACCAGCCCATGATGTCCATGCTGCCCACAACGGCAGCCAGCACTCCCAGTGCCACAGTGATCTTCCATTTTGCAAAAGCACTGAACAGCGTGGACACCACCAGAGTACCCTGGAACATATTGCCTGCGTTGCCGGTAATGCAGGCGAAGATCAGCAGTATGGTAGCCGGCAAGGTTGTGCCGATGATGGCCATGGCCGCCAGCAGGGAGTCCTGGGAGGTCATGGAGCCTGGTACCGCGCCCACCAGAAAGAGCACCGGATAGGCCACTCCGAAGGTCAGCAGGCCGGCGATGATGGCGTGCTTGCGGTTGTGGACGAAGGCGCCAAAGTCCGGCGAGGTGGCCACCAGCACGATGATAGTGCCCACGATGGAAGACACCGCGGCACCAAAGCTAAGATCACTGACTTTTTCCGCGATGGCCGGCGGCACCTCGCTGGTCAGCGCCAGGTACAGGATGTAGAACATCAGCAGCGCGATGATGGGCACCGCGAACCTGGCCACCTTGCCAAGCGCCTCGAAGCCGAAAGCGGTGGAGGCGACAAAGATCACGCAGCCGAAGGTCACGATGGCGGGTATTGGCAGCTCCAGGCCAAACTGGCGCGCCAGCAGATCATGGGCGCTATGGCCAAAGGTGTTGGCGGTGACCGCAATCCAGCCAAACAGGCTGATGGCCATCAGAATATTGATGGCGACCGCGCCCTTTCTGCCGAACGAGTATTTCACAATACCGTAGGTGGGCATTCGTGCCCGCTCACCAATGGAAATATTGATGGCCGCCAGCAACGCCAGGATGATGCTGCCGGCGGCGATGGCGATGGCCGCCGTCCCCAGGGTGAGCTGGCTGCCCAGGCTCGAGGACGCCAGCACCACCGGCGTCACGAGTATACCCAGCAGAATAATGGCGACCTGAAAGCCGGAGGCGGAATTACCGGTTGCTTCTGTCGCGCGGCTCATATTCCCTCTCCTTCGGTATAGCGACGCCAGCCGCCGGTGTCGGTGATTTCACGCTGGCCCTCCACCAGCCAGGGCTCGCCCAGGACACCCAGCACTTCGCTGCCGTCGGCCAGTTTCACCTTACCGATGGAGAGACCCGCCGGTTCGTTGCTGAGCACGGCGGCAAAGGCCGCCATCGGCAGCTCCCACACTTCCAGTTCCACTTGCGCGGCAGGTTCCAGGGTGCGGATCATCGCCGGATGGTCGTCGTTGATGGACCACAGGCGGTAATAACCGTCGGTTTTGTCTTCTCGCACGAAGCGGCCACCGGCGTTGGTCAGATTCGGATTCAGTTTCAGACCGCGCATCAGAGTGCCGTTCACGGCCAACAGGGCTGTCTCAGTCATGGTGCTTCTCCATCGGGTTAGTGCCAATCCAGGTGCCGGTGTGACGATCCATCGCCTGCATCAGGGTGCTGGCTTTGGTAATCAGGCCGCTGCCGTCAGGGTTGCCCTGCAGGAATTTCAGCAGGGCGTCCACCTTCGGTTTCATCGAGCCTTCGCCAAACTGGCCCTGCTCACTGAGGGCGCGAGCATCTGCCGGGGTCAGGCTGTCCAGCCACTGCTCGTCGGGCCGGCCGAAATTGATCGCCACTTTTTCCACACCGGTGGGAATAATCAGCATGTCGGCGTGCAACTCGCTGGCCAGCAGGGCCGAGGCAACGTCCTTGTCGATCACCGCTTCCACGCCGCGCAGGTTGCCGTCGTCGTCGCGCTCAACCGGAATACCGCCACCGCCGCAGGCAATGACCAGCGAGCCACTGTCGACCAGGCTGCGAATGCTCTCCAGTTCGATGATCTCCTGGGGCTGGGGGCTGGCCACGCAGCGCCGCCAGCCACGTCCGGAATCTTCCATGATGTGCCAGCCCAGCTCCGCAGCGCACTGCTCGGCGGAGGCCTTGTCCATGAACGCCCCGATGGGCTTGTTGGGGGTGGCAAAGGCCGGATCCTGCCAGCTGACTCGGGTCTGGGTGACCAGCGTCACCACCGGGCGCTGCAGGTTACGACGCTGCAGCTCGTTCACCATGGCCTTCTGGAACATGTAGCCGATGGCGCCCTGGGTATCGCCCACCGCGTAGTCCACCGGCACCGGGGCCACCTCGGGAGCGGCCAGCTCTGAGCGTCGTAAAATGAAGCCCACCTGGGGACCGTTGCCGTGGGTCAGCACCAGCGACCAGCCCTGCTCGATCAGGTCCACCAGATAGCCCACGCTGTTGCAGACCATCTGGTACTGGTCGTTGATGGAGCAGTGAGCGTCGTCGTCAATCAGCGCGTTACCACCGAAAGCAACGATCGCAAGCGGTTTTCTGGTCATGATGTTCTCCTAGCGGCTGATCTGCCGAGCCAGTGCGTTCAGGGCATCAACGAAACAGGACATGGGCGCAGTGGTGATGCCGGCGCCAATCTGGCCGACACCGGCCTCCTTGTGGGCGATACCGGTGTTGATAATGGGCAGTACCGAGCTGTCCAATACCTTGCGCGCATCAATCCCCGCAGCGGTGGGCGCAAAGTTCAGCGCCGGCAGAGTGAATGCCGGGTTGCTGCCCAGGGTGACGTGCTGCATGGAGCGGCTGTTCTGAGTGGCATCAGCGGGAGTTCCGCCAACGAATTTCACGATGGCGGGAGATGAAGCCATGGCAAAGCCACCCACTCCGGCGGTTTCGGTGATGGCGCTGTCACCGAGATCAGCGGCAGCATCGTCGACGCCATAGCCGGGGAAGAACAGACCGTCCACCGGATTCGCCGGCGCCTGGAACCAGGTGTCACCGGTGCTGGACAGGCGAATGCCGAAGTTCACGCCGTTGCGCGCCATCACCGTGACCATGGTGCTGCCGGGCACGCCTTCGGCGGCCTTGAGCATGCTCTTGCACGCCGCCATGGACAGGTTCAGGAAAAAGTGGTCGTTGGCGGTAATGAAACGGATGGCGCGCTGGATCTGCTCTATTGGTAACGCGGTGCTAAGCAGCGCCGGCAGTAGCTGCTTCAGCAGCAGGCCGGTGGCGGCAATGTTGCGGTTGTGCACTTCGTCGCCCATGTGCAGTGCCTGGGCCATGATCGGCTTCAGCTCAATCGGGCCGGATTCTGCCAGCATGGCTTTCATGGCCTCAGCCAGTTCGGTTCCCATCCAATGCAGGCGTTCAATCACTACATCGCCGTTGGCACCAAACCGCAGCACCTTGCCCAGGCCTTCGTTGAAGTTGCTGTACACACGCTGACTGTTTTCGGTGTTCTCGACCACCCACAGGGGCATCGAGCGGCTGATGATGCCGGCCATGGGGGCCACGGCATCGTAATGGTGGCAGGGCTCAAAGCTGACCTCGCCCTGTTCAATCAGCGCTTGCGCCTGCTCCAGGGTGTCGGCCCACTGCTCGTAGAGGATGGCCCCGAGAATGGCGCCCTGCACCGGGCCGCACATATCGTTCCATGCAATGGGCGGGCCCGCGTGCAGGATGCGCTTGTGCTTATCCAGGGCCGGTATGGCTTCTCCAGCGCGCATGACGTCAACCAGCATCGGCTGGGCGGCCAGATACTGCGCCATGGCCTGTTCATTGGCCGCTTCAATCTGCGGATGATTCAGCAGGCTAGCCAGCACCATGCCACCTTCGCGGTCGCCGCCGGCCGGGGGCTGCCAGCTCAGCGCGACGGCCTCGCCGCCGGCGCGGGTGATGTTATCGGCAAAGCTTTGCAAACCGGCGTTCAGAACCGTCAGTTGCTGAGTAAAAAGTGCGTTCACTGTGCTCACCATCTCGCTAAAAAAATGAAATCAGGGCAAAGCGCGATTACAGACTGGCCACCAGGCTGGCGGCCAGATGCGACGCGTGAGCGTTGCTGTCGGCCAGTTGCACGCCGGCGTCACGCAAGGCCATTTGGATCTGCTGACGGGATTGCGGGTCGGCATCGGTACCACATACGTGGGCGATAAATACCGGCGGCGCCGTCTGTTGCCGAGCCTGTTCGATCACCGTCAGCAGGTCGGTCAGCGGCTCTTCCGCAGCGCCGTAGCCCAGCACCAGATCAAACAGCACAGCCGCGGTTTCCGGGTCTTGCGCCTCCTGCAGTAAACGCTGGTTGCGCAGCGTGGGGTCGATCATTGGATGCGGACATCCCTGGGTGAAGGCGTCATCTCCCAGGTCCACGATGGTGTGGCCCTGGCTACGCCAGAGATCGGTCAGTTCGCTGTTACCTTTCGACGGCGTGTTGGAACTTGCCCGCAAGTCATAGCTCGCGGCAATGATCTGTGCCTCATAGCAGAAGGTGCCGCCGGCAAACACGCCGCGAATATAGCGCTGGGCGTCGCTCAAGCCCGCCGCAAGCCGCGATACGGTGTCGCTGTCGGCCTGGCTGCACGACTGTGCGGCCGGCTCCATCTGGTTGCGGTAAAGCGCCACGGCCACCTCGGCCGAGTGGGCCAGTGAGTCGGCGAAGTAAACGCCGTCCATTACCGTTGCCGGACTGCCCTGCCCCAGGAAGTTGACCACCACCGGTTTGGTGATGGAGGCGGCCCGGGCAAGAATCTTGTCGGCGATGGCCTGTGCGGGGGGTTTAGAAATGAGCACGACGACATCGGTTTGCGGGTCGTCTGCCAGCGCTTGCAGCCCATGCAGCATGGACAGTCCGCCCACGTCCTGATGCAGGTCGTGGCCGCCGGTGCCCAGCGCCTGCGACACGCCCTCACCCAGCTGATGAATGCGGCAAGTGGCTTCCTGCAGGCCGGTACCAGAGGCAGCCACCACGCCAATCGCGCCACGGCGCACCACATTGGCAAAGCCCAGGGGAATGCCGTTGATGATGGCGGTGCCGCAATCCGGCCCCATTACCATCAGGTTCTTTTCCTGGGCCAGATGCTTGATGGTCCGTTCGTCGGCGATGGAGACATTATCGCTGAACATCATCACGTTAAGGCCAAAGTTAAGCGCTTTGATGGCCTCCGCCGCGGCGTACTCCCCGGGCACGGAAATCAGTGCCAGGTTGGCCTGCGGATGCTGCTCCAGCGCCAGGGCAAAGCTGCGCACAGGCTGGGCAGTGGATACACCGTCACCGCTGTCATCGGGCTTTGCCGCCAGGGCCTGCTCAGCGGCAACCATGGCAGCATCGCAGGCGGCGGCGTCGCCCTGCACCGCAATCACCAGGTCGCTGGGCTTGGCGCTGATGCTCTCACCAAAACCGGCGTCCGCTATGCGCACCAGATTGGCCTCGGTACCCATCACCACGGACGCACCTTCGATGCCGTCCATCTGATCCAGTCGGGAAGAAACCTGCATCAGCGATACCGAATCCTGATACAGGTTTTTAAATACTTTGTGTTGCGTTGCCATAGGAAACCCCGTTCTTTCCTGAATTCAAGCAATAAGTGCAGCACCTGCGGTATCCAGGGCTCCTGAGTATTCCCCCAGGAATACCTGTGCCGGTGTCCGATAGCCGAGCCGTTTTCGAGGGCGGTCATTCAGCTTCCTGAGCACCCTGCGAAGCTCGGCATCGGTGACCTGGCGGAAGTCCGTTCCCTTGGGAAAGTACTGCCGTATCAGGCCATTGGTGTTCTCGTTGGTCCCACGCTGCCCGGAGCAGTAGGGATCACAGAAGTATGTCGCTGCTGTCACTGCCTTGGACACGGCTTGGTGCTCGGCGAATTCGGAGCCATTGTCCAGCGTGATGGTCTGGACCGCGCCCCGACGAGGTTTCAG
>NZ_FPAQ01000023.1 GCF_900116405.1 Halomonas saccharevitans
TGGCTCAGCTGGCGGATCAGCGTGTCGATGGCCGTGGGCTCATTGGCGATCTCACCACGAAACTCCGGCTCATGCCGTCCCGCCTCGGCGATGGATACCGCAATGCTGGCCTTATGCACATCCAGCCCGATATAGGCGGCATGGACGTCGCTGGCGGCGCTGAGCCGCTCGGCGGCAGTGCGCTCCACAACGACCTGCTGAGTTGCGTTAGACTGTGTCATGACCTGCCTCCCTCAATAGTGGCTCTGTGTTGTTGCCCAACCTCAACGTAACCCACGACGTTGAGGAGGGGCAGGTCAATCCATCATGTCTACGCCAGGGGTGAGGAGGATTCCTCCGAACGGGCTGGCCATGGATGGCCAGCACCGGTCCTGCAAGTGGAGCAGGATGCGAGAGCGCCGCAGGGCGTCGGTAGCGCCCATGGAGGGTTTCACAGCGCCTCCTTGGAGGCCTATCGCCGGAAAAGCCGCGGATCAGGGCTTGTGCCGGTTCAACCCGCCCCGGTCGCCTTGACCGGGGCCTCGCGTTACCATAGCGGCCATTCGAGAGTCAGCAGAGTCCCGCTTTCATGACCGCACCGTCCGACAAGACCCGTGTCCTCACCGGCATCACCACCACCGGCACGCCCCACCTGGGCAACTACGTGGGGGCGATCAAGCCCGCCATTGCGGCGAGCCAGGATCCGTCCGTCCAGTCCTACTACTTCCTCGCCGACCTGCATGCGCTGATCAAGTGCCCGGATCCGCGGCGGGTGCAGGAGTCGCGCCTGGAGATCGCCGCCACCTGGCTGGCGCTGGGGCTGGATACCGATAACGCCATCTTCTACCGCCAGTCGGACGTGCCGGAGATCCCGGAGCTGACCTGGATGCTCTCCTGCGTCTGCGCCAAGGGCCTGATGAACCGCGCCCACGCCTACAAGGCGGCGGTGGCCGAGAACGAGGCCGCCGGCAATCAGGATCCGGACAAGGGCATCACCATGGGGCTGTTCGGCTATCCGGTGCTGATGGCGGCTGACATCCTGATGTTCAACGCTCACAAGGTGCCGGTGGGCCGCGACCAGATCCAGCACATCGAGATGGCGCGCGACATCGGCGGGCGCTTCAATCACCTCTACAAGGGGCAGTACTTCACCCAGCCCGAGGCGGTGGTCGACGAGCAGGTCGAGGTGCTGGGCGGCCTCGATGGACGCAAGATGTCCAAGAGCTACGACAACACCATCCCGCTGTTCGCCTCCGAGAAGAAGCTCCAGAAGCTGGTGCGCAAGATCAAGACCAACTCCCTGGAGCCCGGCGAGCCCAAGGACCCGGCGAGCTGCACGCTGTTCCAGATCTTCTCGGCCTTCGCGACGGCCGACGAGACCGAGGCCATGCGTGGCGAGTACGCCAACGGCATCGGCTGGGGCGAGGCCAAGAACCGTGTCTTCGAGCTGCTCAACGAGCAGCTGCGCGAGCCCCGCGAGCGCTATCAGGGGCTGATGGAGGATCCCGGTCATATCGAGCAAGTGCTGCTCCAGGGCGCCGAGCGGGCCCGTGCCGAGGCGGCGCCCTTCATGGATCGCCTGCGCCAGGCGGCGGGGCTCGGCCGCTTCGTCTAAGCGTTGTTAAGCGTCGTCTAAGCGTCGCCTGAGCCATGCTCACGGCCTCGGGCCGGGCCCCTTGTGGGCCCGGCCCTTTTATTGCCGGATCGAATGAAAACCATCCATACGATGATTTCACGTTCTGCTCCGGATTCGTTAGTCTGCGCGCTAACCTGACCACTGATCCAGACGCCTCCGGAGGCTCCGTCATGAGTGAACTTGCCCTGTCGCGGCGCTCCCGTCTGACCCTGCCGACCCTCGCCGCCGCCGGCCTGCTGCTGGGAGCGCTGGCCGTGGGCAGCGCCTTCGGCGCCCGTATAGGGGGGCTGATGGTGGTGGGGGGGCTGCTCGGCATGGTGCTCTACCACGCCGCCTTCGGCTTCACCTCCGCCTGGCGGGTCTTCATCACCGAGCGTCGCGGCCGCGGCCTGCGCGCGCAGATGCTGATGCTGGCCATCGCCGTGGCGCTGTTCTTCCCAGTGCTCTCGGACGGCAGCCTGTTCGGCCAGTCCGTCACCGGTTTCGTGGCGCCCATCGGCGTGTCGGTGATCGTCGGCGCCTTCCTGTTCGGGCTCGGCATGCAGCTGGGCGGCGGCTGCGCCTCCGGTACCCTGTTCACGGCCGGGGGCGGCAACGCCCGCATGCTGATCACCCTGCTGTTCTTCGTGGTCGGCTCGGTGATCGGCACGGCCCACTTCGCCTGGTGGCAGAGCCTGCCAGCTTTCCAGCCGGTCTCGCTGGTCAAGACCGCCGGTGCCGGCGGCGGCATCGCGATCAGTGTTGCGCTGTTCGCCGCCATCGCGGGGCTTACCGTGGTGATGGAGCGTCGCCGCCACGGCCAGCTGGAGCAGGCGCCTCGGGTCGATGTCGGCAATCGGCGCTGGCTCACCGGCCCCTGGCCGCTGCTGGCCGGCGCCGTGGCGCTGGCGCTGCTCAACTTCGCCACCCTGTCGCTCGCCGGCCGCCCCTGGGGGGTGACCTCGGCCTTCGCGCTCTGGGGCGCCAAGGGCTTCGAGCTGCTGGGCGGCGACGTCGGCCAGTGGGGCTACTGGCAGGCCCCATGGAACGCCAGGGCGCTCGAGGCCAGCGTGTGGGGGGACATCACCACGGTGATGAACGTCGGCATCATGGTCGGCGCCCTGGTGGCAGCGTCGCTCGCCGGCAAGTTCGCCCCCAGCCTGCGCATCCCGGCGCGCTCGGTGCTCGCCGCGGTGATCGGCGGCATCCTGCTGGGCTACGGGGCTCGCCTGGCGTTCGGCTGCAACATCGGCGCCTATTTTGGCGGCATCGCCTCCGGCAGCCTGCATGGCTGGGTGTGGCTGGTGGCGGCCTTCGCGGGCAACATGCTCGGGGTCAAACTGCGGCCCTTCTTCTTCGACGGGCGTGCCGCCCGGGTGTCGACAGCGAAGGGCTGCTGAGCCGCGTTTTCGTCTGCATCCAAGGCGCCCCGGCCCCCGGCCGGGGCGTCGTTGTTTTCGGCGTGGTAGAGTGTCGCCAAAGGCGCCGGTAGAGCGCCAACGGCCCGTTCCAGTCACCCTATCGAGGCGAGAGATGACCATCGAACACAAGCGCGCCCTCTACATTCCCTATGCCGGTCCACCGCTGCTCGAGATGCCGCTGCTCAACAAGGGCAGTGCCTTCACCCGTGAGGAGCGCCTGGAGTTCAACCTGATCGGGCTGCTGCCACAGAATGTGGAGACCATCGAGGAACAGGCGGAACGGGCCTATCGGCAGTACAGCCAGTGCCAGAACGACCTCGACAAGCACATCTACCTGCGGGCGATCCAGGACGACAACGAGACCCTCTACTACCGGCTGGTCTCCGAGCATCTCGAGGAGATGCTGCCGATCATCTACACCCCCACTGTCGGCAAGGCGTGCGAGGAGTTCTCCAACATCTATCGCAACCACCGCGGTCTCTTCATCGCCTATCCCGACCGCGATCGCATGGACGACATCCTCAGGAGCTCCACCAAGGACAACGTCAAGGTGATCGTGGTCACCGACGGCGAGCGCATCCTGGGGTTGGGCGACCAGGGCATCGGCGGCATGGGCATCCCCATCGGCAAGCTGGCGCTCTACACCGCCTGTGGCGGTATCAGCCCGGCCTATACCCAGCCGATCATGCTCGACGTGGGCACCAACAACCAGGCGCTGCTCGACGATCCCATGTACATGGGCTGGCGCCACCGGCGGGTCTCTCAGGAAGAGTACGACGCCTTCATGGCGGAGTTCATCACCGCGGTTAAGCGCCGCTGGCCGAACGCGCTGCTGCAGTTCGAGGACTTCGCCCAGGCCAACGCCCTGCCGCTGCTGGATCGCTATCGTGACCAGCTGTGCTGCTTCAACGACGACGTCCAGGGCACGGCCTCGGTGGTGGTGGGCACCCTGATGGCGGCCTGCCAGGCGCGCGACGAGGGCATCGGCCAGCAGCGAGTGGTGTTCGTGGGCGCCGGCTCCGCCGGCTGCGGCATCGCCGAGCAGGTGGTGGTGGCCATGCAGGCCGAGGGGCTGACCGAGAAGGAGGCGCGCTCGCGCATCTACATGGTCGATCGCGAGGGACTGGTCACCAATGAGCAGGCCTGGCTGCGCGACTTCCAGGGGCGCCTCGCCCACGACCCGGCCCTGGTGGCCGAGTGGGAAGGCCAGTCGCTGCTCGAGGTGGTACGCCGGATCGAACCCACGGTGCTGATCGGGGTCTGTGGCATGCCGGGCATCTTCACCGAGGAGGTGGTGCGCGCCATGCACGCCAACTGCGAGATGCCGCTGATCATGCCGCTCTCCAACCCCACCTCGCGGGCCGAGGCGGTGCCTGAGGACGTGATCCGCTGGACCGATGGCCAGGCCCTGGTCGCCACCGGCAGTCCCTTCCCGCCGGTCGAGCACGACGGCCGGAGCATTCCCATCGCCCAGTGCAACAACGCCTACATCTTCCCGGGCATCGGCCTGGGCGTGGTGGCGGCCGGGGCGAAGCGGGTCACCGATGCCATGCTGATGGCCTCGTCCCGAGCGCTGGCCCGCGAGGCGCCGCTGGTCAAGGAAGGGAAGGGCGCGCTGCTGCCGCCGCTCTCACAGATTCGCGAGCTCTCCAAGGCGATCGCCTTCGACGTCGCCGCCCAGGCCCAGGGCGAGGGCGTGGCGCTGAAGACCAACGGCATCAAGCTGCGCCAGGCCATCGAGCGCAACAGCTGGACGCCGGAGTATCGGCGCTATCGTCGCCGCTCCTTCTGAGCGGATTCCGGGCATGAAATAGGCCCCGCCGGTTTTCCGGCGGGGCCTTTTCGTTGCTCGTCATGGTGGAAGGGCTCGGGCTCTTTCGGCGACAGGCCCGGGGGTGCCGGACCATCGATGAGGCGCTGTGACCCCACCCCTGGGCGCTACCGATGCCCTGCGTCACTTTCGCATCCTGCTCCGCTAGCAGGGCCGGTGCTGGCCATCCATGGCCAGCCCGTTCGGAGGAATCCTCCTCACCCTTGGCATCGGACCCCCTCTTAGGCCTGTCCCCGACAGCCTCTCGCCCGTTGGTGTCAGGCCGACCCAATCATCTTGCGCAGCACGTAGTGGAGGATGCCGCCGTGGCGGTAGTACTCCAGCTCGTTCTCGGTATCGATGCGGCACAGCGCCTCGATCTTCTTCTCGCCCTTGTCGCTCTTGATGGTCACCTTGACCTTGCCGCCGGGCGTGAGCTCACCGAGCCCCTCGATGGAGACCTGTTCGTCACCGGTCAGGCCCAGCGTCGTGCGGCTCTCTCCCTCCGGGAACTGCAGCGGCACCACGCCCATGCCGATCAGGTTGGAGCGGTGGATGCGTTCGTAGGACTCGGCCAGCACCGCGCGCACGCCGAGCAGGCGGGTGCCCTTGGCCGCCCAGTCGCGGCTGGAGCCGGTGCCGTACTCCTTGCCGGCGATCACCACCAGCGGTGTGCCTTCCTGCTGGTATTGCATGGCGGCATCGTAGATCGCCATCTGCTCGCCGCTCGGCACGTGGCGCGTCTCGCCGCCGACCACGCCGTCGAGCATCTCGTTTTTGATGCGCACGTTGGCGAAGGTGCCGCGCATCATCACCTCGTGGTTGCCGCGCCGCGAGCCGTAGGAGTTGAAGTCCACCGGCTTGACGCCGTGTTCCTGCAGGTAGCGTCCGGCGGGGCTATCGGGCTTGATGGCGCCGGCGGGGGAGATGTGGTCGGTGGTCACCGAGTCGCCCAGCATGGCGAGCACCCGGGCGTCCTTGACGTCCTCGATGGCCTCGGGGGTGCGGCCCATGCCTTCGAAGAAGGGTGGGTGCTGGATGTAGGTGGAGTCCTTGGACCACTGGTAGACCTTGCTCTGCGGTACCTCGATGGCCTTCCAGACCTCGTCGCCGTCGAAGACCTCGGCGTACTCCTTGCGGAACATCTCGGTGTTGACCTGCTCCACGGCCTCGGCGATCTCCGCCTGGCTCGGCCAGATGTCCTTGAGGAACACCGGCTCGCCGTCCTGGTCGGTGCCCAGCGGGTCGCGGGTCAGGTCGAGCTGAACGTTACCGGCCAGCGCATAGGCGACCACCAGGGGCGGCGAGGCGAGCCAGTTGGTCTTGACCAGCGGATGTACGCGGCCCTCGAAGTTACGGTTGCCCGAGAGCACCGAGGCGACGGTCATGTCGCTGCCGTTGATGGCCTCCTCGATGGGCTCGGCCAGCGGGCCGGAGTTGCCGATGCAGGTGGTGCAGCCGTAGCCCACCAGGTTGAAGCCCAAGGCATTCAGGTCCTCCTGCACGCCGCCGGCTGCCAGGTAGTCGGTGACCACCTTGGAGCCCGGCGCCAGCGAGGTCTTGACCCAGGGCTGGGTGGTGAGCCCCTTCTCGCGAGCCTTTCTGGCCAGCAGGCCGGCGGCCATCATCACGCTGGGGTTGGAGGTGTTGGTGCAGGAGGTGATGGCGGCGATCACCACGGCGCCCGGGTTGAGCTTGAAGCTCTTGCCGTCGAGGTCGACGTCCTGGCTGGTGTGGTGTTCGTAGCTCTCCTCGACGCCCACGGCGGTCTGGCCGCCCTCGGACTGCCAGTTGCCCTGCTCTTCCTCCGTGGCCTTGTCGCCGTTGTCGGCCAGCAGCGTCGCGAAGGTGGTCTTCATGTCCTTCAGGGTGACCCGGTCCTGGGGCCGCTTGGGGCCGGCCAGGCTCGCCTCGACCTCGGTCATGTCCAGCGCCAGGGTGTCGCTGAAGATCGGCTCATCGCCGGGCTCGCGCCACAGGCCCTGCGCCTTGCTGTAGGCCTCGACCAGCGCCAGCTGCGCGTCGTCGCGGCCGGTCAGGCGCATGTAGGTGAGGGTCTCGTCGTCCACCGGGAAGAAGCCGCAGGTTGCGCCATACTCCGGTGCCATGTTGGCGATGGTGGCACGGTCGGCCAGCGGCAGGTCCTTGAGGCCGTCGCCGTAGAACTCGACGAACTTGCCCACCACGCCCTTCTTGCGCAGCATCTCGGTGACGGTCAGCACCAGATCGGTGGCGGTGATGCCCTCGCGCAGCTTGCCGGTAAGCTTGAAGCCGACCACCTCGGGAATCAGCATCGAGACCGGCTGGCCGAGCATGGCCGCCTCGGCCTCGATGCCGCCGACGCCCCAGCCGAGCACGCCCAGGCCGTTGATCATGGTGGTGTGGGAGTCGGTGCCGACCAGGGTGTCGGGGTAGGCCAGGGTCTTGCCGTCCTGCTCCTTGGTCCACACGGTCTGGCCCAGGTACTCCAGGTTCACCTGGTGGCAGATGCCGGTGCCGGGCGGCACCACGCGGAAGTTGTCGAAGGCCTGTTGGCCCCAGCGCAGGAATTCGTAGCGCTCGTGGTTGCGCTCCATCTCGATGGCCACGTTGTCCTTGAACGCCGTGGGGTTGCCGAACTTGTCGACCATCACCGAGTGATCGATGACCAGGTCCACCGGGGAGAGCGGGTTGATGCGGGCGGGATCCTCGCCGAGCGACTCCACCGCGGCGCGCATGGAGGCCAGGTCGACGACGCCGGGCACACCGGTGAAGTCCTGCATCAGCACCCGGGCCGGACGATAGCCGATCTCGCGATCGGAGTGGCCCTGCTGCTGCCAGTCGACCAGCGCCTGCAGGTCCTCGCGCTCGACGCTCTCGTCATCGGCGAAGCGCAGCTGGTTCTCCAGCAGGATCTTCAGCGTCTTGGGCAGGCGGTCGATGTTGCCGAGCGCCTCGGCGGCCTTGGGCAGGCTGTGGAAGTGGTAGGTATGGCCGCCGGCGTCCAGCGTCTCCATGGTATCCGGTAGGGAGTCGTTGCTCATGCTGTCTGTCCTCCTTTCGCATCGCGGGGAGTAGGGGGCACCATCCTGGCACCTCCTCGGTACATGGTCATGATAGAAGGCGTTTTCAAGCGCTGCCCGGGACCGGCAGTGGCCGGACGCCCTTGAAATGGCGGGCCTGGCCCTCCATATTGCTGCAACATCACACGAGGGCGGTGAACGTCGAATGAACGAGGAACAGCTCGAGTCGCGGGAGGTGCACTGCCCCTACTGCGATACGCCGTTCGACCTGCTGGTCGATCTCTCCCAGGGCAGTCACGCCACCTGGGAAGATTGCCCGCGGTGCTGTGCCCCGATCCAGCTGCGCATCGATGTCTCGCCGGTCAGCGGCGAGCTCGACTCGCTTTCGCTGGGGCGTGACGACGACGTGCTCTAGTCGGCGCTGCTCTCCGGGGCCGCAAGAACATCGCATCGTCGGGCTCACCGCACTGGCCCCAGCGGCCTGCGCCATGCCGGCATGCGTCGGCATCGCCCAGCCCACTGTGCCACTCCCGACTCCACGAGGTCATTCCATGAGCGACGCGCGTCACGAACGCCTGATCATCCTCGGCTCCGGCCCCGCCGGCTACACGGCGGCCGTCTATGCGGCCCGCGCCAACCTCAAGCCGCTGCTGATCACCGGTATCCAGGCCGGCGGTCAGCTGACCACCACCACCGATGTCGACAACTGGCCGGGCGATGACGAAGGCGTTCAGGGCCCCGAGCTGATGGAGCGCATGAAGCGCCACGCCGAGCGCTTCGACACCGAGGTGCTGTTCGATCACATCAGCGAGGTCGAGCTGCGTGAGAAGCCCTATACCCTGAAGGGCGATGGCGGCACCTATACCTGTGATGCGCTGATCATCGCCACCGGCGCCAGCGCCCGCTACCTGGGGTTGCCCTCCGAGCAGGCGTTCATGGGCCAGGGCGTCTCGGCCTGCGCGACCTGCGACGGCTTCTTCTATCGCAAGCAGGAGGTCGTGGTGGTCGGCGGCGGCAACACCGCGGTGGAGGAGGCGCTCTACCTCTCCAACATCGCCTCGAAGGTGACCCTGGTGCATCGACGCGATAGCCTGCGCGCCGAGAAGATCCTCCAGGACAAGCTCTTCGAGAAGGCCGAGAACGGCAACGTGGTGCTCGAGTGGAACCAGACCCTCGACGAGGTGCTGGGCGACAACAGCGGCGTGACCGGCGTGCGGCTGCGCTCCACCGAGACCGGCGAGACCAGGGAGCTGGCGGCACCGGGGGTGTTCATCGCCATCGGCCACAGCCCCAACACCGGCATCTTCGAGGGGCAGCTGGAGATGGCCGGCGGCTACATCCGGGTGCAGTCCGGCCTTGCGGGCAACGCCACCGCCACCAGCGTGCCGGGCGTGTTCGCCGCCGGCGACGTCATGGACCATGTCTACCGCCAGGCCGTGACGTCCGCCGGCACCGGCTGCATGGCGGCGCTGGACGCCGAGCGCTACCTCGACGAGCTTTGATAGCGCCAAGTCGTAAGCGCCGAGCGCCAAGCTGACAAGTGCCCGCAGAGTTGTTGGTGCTGAAACAACATTGACCCCGTTGGTTGTGAAAGCCAACGGGGTCAATGGTTGATGCAAGCCGGGCCTAAGCGATGATTCTGCGGCGCTCGGCGCTCGGCGCTCGGCGCTCGGCGCTCGGCGCTCGGCGCTCGGCGCTTGTGGCTAGTAGTGCGGCGGCCGCTCGTCCTCGGGGCGGGAGGCCGCCGCATCGCCCTCCTGCAGTGTCCGCTGCTGGTCGCGCAGCCGCTCCTGCATCAGCGCATTGATCCGCTCGAGCTGGGTCAGGCGCCGTTCCTGGCCGGCCACGGCCTCGTCCAGGGTGTCGAGCCAGTGCTCCTGGTAGGCGATCCGGCTCTCGAGGGCCTCCAGGCGGCGGGCCAGCTCGTCAGGCGTCGTTGCATCGCTCATGATAGAATCCTTGTGCTGCGTGTCGCCGTTCATCGTGGCACCTTCATGCATGAGGGTCCCTTTCTTCCTTTCACCACTATTAGAGAGTTTTACAGGTCCATGAATCGAAAGGTCGTGTTTCGTTGCAGTCTCATCAGCCTGCTGCTGGCCGCTCCGGCGCCGCTGCTGATCGCCCTGCTCGTCCATCTCACCGGCGGCGTGTTGTCCCGTGAGCTGTTTGCCAGTCTCGAGGTCGGCGGCGTTGCCGCGGTCTATTTTGCCACCGCGGTCGCGGTGTTCCTGGTGCTGCTGATCGCCACCCTGGCGCTCAACGCGCTGACGCCGCAATTGGTCAACCTGGCCGAGGTCGAGGACGACGATCGCGAGATCGGCGAGGTCAAGTGGTTCAACGTCAACAAGGGTTACGGCTTCATCACCCGCGACGACGGCGAGGATGTCTTCGTGCACTTCCGAGCCATTCGCGGGCGCGGGCATCGCACCCTGGCCGAGGGCCAGAAGGTGCGCTACCACGTCATCCAGAATGAGCGGGGGCTGCAGGCCGACGACGTCACCGTGATTACGTGAATCGAAGCGCCTGCGCTCGCCCAGGCGTTGTTGGAAGCGCGACGCGAGATGCTCATTTACTAACGTAAACTCCGCTCTCTCGCCGCGCTCCCGCCTAGCCTGGCCATCGCTCGGCAGCTTCTAGCTTGTAAACACCGCTGATTTCAAGCCTTTCATGACAGCGCCCCGCCTCGGTGGGGCGTTGTCGCGTCTGGGCCATGGGGCGGGCTCACTGCCCGGAGTCGGGCCAGTCGATCGGCTGTTCGGTGCCGTCGGGCAGCACCTGCATGAAGCGGTCCGGATCGTCGCCGGGCTGCCAGCCGCCCAGCGAGCAGCGCACCTCGCACTCCAGCCGTCGGGCGGCCTCGCGGGCGCACTCGGCGTCTGTCGCCCAGGGCGTGTGCGAGCTGTCGAACCACAGGCTGGCGAAGCCGTCGGCGGCCTTCTCCATCAGCAGCACCGGCACCGGCGTCACGTCCGTCCCGCCGCGGGTGCGCCACTGGCGCTTGCCGGCCGGGGCCAGCGCCTCGGCGCCGATGGCCTCGGCGAGCCAGGCGTTCAGGCGCGCAATGTCGCCGCGGGCCAGATAGATCTCGATATCGGGATAGGATTCCATGGGTGCCTCAGGGCCGCGCCGTGCCGTTGACGAAGAGCCGTGCGAGGATCGCCTCGTAGACTCGGCTCAGGTCGTCGAGGTCGGCGGCGCGCACCCGCTCGTTGACCTGGTGGATGGTGGCGTTGCAGGGGCCGAGCTCGACCACCTGGCTGCCCAGGGTGGCGATGAAGCGCCCGTCGGAGGTGCCCCCGGAGGTGGAGAGCGTCGGTCGGATCCCCACGGCATCCTCCACGCCGGCCACGGCGGCCTCGACCAGGTCGCCCTCGGCGGTCAGGAAGGGCTCGCCGTTGAGCGTCCAGTCCAGCCGGTAGTCGAGGCCATGGGCATCGAGCAGCGCTTCGGTGCGGGTCTTGAGCTGCTCGTGGGTCACCTCGGTGGAGAAGCGGAAGTTGAACACCACTTCCACGTCGCCGGGGATGACGTTGGTGGCGCCGGTGCCCGAGCGGAGGTTGGAGATCTGGAAGCTGGTCGCCGGGAAGAAGGCGTTGCCCTCGTCCCAGTGCTCGTGGGTCAGGGCGTCCAGGGCGGGCATCGCCTGGTGAATGGGATTGCGCGCCAGGTGCGGGTAGGCCACGTGACCCTGGATGCCCTTGACGTGCAGCACGCCGCCCAGCGAGCCGCGCCGGCCGTTCTTGATGACGTCGCCGAGGCGATCGGTGGAGGAGGGCTCGCCGACGATGCAGTAGTCGAGGCGGTCGTGGGTCTCGCGCAGGTGCTCGACCACGGCGCGGGTGCCGTCCACCGCCGGGCCCTCCTCGTCGGAGGTGATCAGAAAGCCGATCCGCCCGTGATGATCCGGGTGGGCTGCGACGAAGCGCTCCACCGCGGTGACCATCGCCGCCAGGCTGCCCTTCATGTCGGCGGCGCCGCGGCCCCTGAGCATGCCGTCGTCGTCGATGACGGGCTCGAAGGGCGGGGTGTCCCAGTGCAGGTGCGGGCCGCTCGGCACCACGTCGGTGTGGCCGGCGAAGGCCAGCAGCGGGCCATGGTGGCCGCGGGTGGCCCAGAAGTTCTCCACGTCGCCGAACGGCAGGCGCTCGATTTGGAAGCCGAGCGCCTCCAGGCGCTCGATCATCAGCGCCTGGCAGCCCAGGTCATCCGGCGTCACAGAGGGACGCCGGATCAGCTCGCAGGCGAGCGCCAGGGTCGGCGAGAGTTCGGCGGCCTCAGTTGTGGGCATGCAGCGCCTCGTTCAGCGCGATGGCGCTCTTGTTGGTGAGGCACTCGATGCGGCCGTTCTGGGAGTTGCGGCGCAGCAGCAGGTCGTCCTGGCCGGCCAGCTCGCGGGCGGCCACGGTGCTGGCGACCTGGCCCTGATCATCGAGCACGGTGACCTTGGCCCCGGCGGTGAGGTAGAGGCCGGACTCCACGGTGCAGCGATCGCCCAGCGGGATGCCGATGCCGGCATTGGCGCCGATCAGGCAGCCCTCGCCGACCTTGATGACGATGTTGCCGCCGCCGGAGAGGGTGCCCATGGTCGAGCAGCCGCCGCCGAGATCCGAGCCCTTGCCGACCATCACGCCGGCGGAGATGCGGCCCTCGATCATGCCCGGGCCTTCGGTGCCGGCGTTGAAGTTGACGAAGCCCTCGTGCATCACCGTGGTGCCCTCGCCGAGGTAGGCGCCCAGGCGCACCCGGGCGGTGTCGCCGATGCGCACGCCGGTCGGCACCACGTAGTCGGTCATCTTGGGGAACTTGTCGACGCAGTCCACGGAGAGCGGGCGCCCTTCCAGGCGAGCCTTGAGGCGACGAGCCGGCAGCTCCTCGATGTCGATCGCGCCTTCGCTGGACCAGGCGATGTTGCGCAGCAGGCCGAACATGCCGGTGAGATCCAGGCCGTGGGGCCTGACCAGGCGATGGGAGAGCAGGTGCAGCTTGAGGTAGACCTCCGGGGCGCTCTGCGGCGGGGCATCCACGTCGAGGAACATCGCCACCAGCGGGCGCTGGCTGGCCGCCAGGGTCTCGGCCAGCTCGGCCTGTTCCGGGTGGCCGGCGTCACGCAGCGCCCCGGCCAGCGCGCCGCACTGCTCGGGCAGGAAGCTCACCGCGGCGTTGCCGTCGGGGGCGTCGAGCACCTCGGCGGCGGCGGCCACCAGGCTCGCGTCCGGGCCGAGCAGCGGGGTCGGGTAGTAGATCTCCAGCCAGTCGCCCTGGGTGTTCTGGGTGCCGATTCCGAGTGCAAAGCTCAGCATGGGGGTGTCCTCTGAAAGCGTGGGGAGGGGCACTTGGGCCCCTAGAGTGAGTCGTAGTCGCCGTCGCGGTAGCCGACGAGGATCTCGTCGCCGTTCTCCAGCAGCGGTCGCTTGAGCAGGGTGGGGTGCGCCAGCAGCAGCTCGCGGGCCGAGTTGGCGTCGAGGTTCTCCTTCTCCTCGTCGTCGAGCTGGCGCCAGGTGGTGCTGCGCTTGTTGAGCACCTCCATGAGCGGCACCCGGTGCAGGATGTGCTCCAGCAGCGGGGCCGAGAGGCCGTCCTCGCGCAGGTCGTGGACCTGGAAGGGCATGCCCACACCCTCCAGGGCCTTGCGCGCGCGGCGGCAGGTGTCGCAGTTCTTGATCACATAGAGCGTCAGCATCGGGGGCTCCTCTCGATGAAGCGGCGCAGGCGGCGCGCGGCCTCGGCGGTGGCGTCGACCTCGGCCACCAGGGCCAGGCGCAGGCGCCCGGCGCCGGGGTTCGTGCCGTCGTGCCCCGGACGCCCCACTCTATCGTCGGTCGCGGGACGACCCATGTAGGAGCCGGGCAGCACGCCGACGTTCTCCTCGGCGTAGAGCGCGCGGGCGAAGGCTGCGTCGTCGCCGCCCGGCACCGCGGGCCACAGGTAGAAGCCCGCCTCGGGGGCGGGGAAGTCTAGCACCGGGGCGAGGATCTCGGTGACCGCGGCGAACTTCTCGCGGTAGGCGTCGCGGTTGGCGCGCACGTGGTCTTCGTCGCTCCAGGCGGTGATGGAGGCGTGCTGCAGCGGCAGCGACATGGCGCAGCCATGATAGGTGCGGTAGCGCCGGAAGGGCGCGATCAGCGAGGCATCGCCGGCCACGAAGCCCGAGCGCAGCCCCGGCAGGTTGGAGCGCTTGGAGAGCGAGTGGAACACCAGGCAGCGCCGGTAGTCGTGGCGGCCCAGGCGCGCGCAGGCCTCGAGCAGCCCGGGGGGCGGCGCGGCCTCGTCCAGGTAGAGCTCGGAATAGCACTCGTCGGAGGCGATGATGAAATCATGCTCGTCGGCGAGCTCGAGCAGTCGTTTGAACTCCGCGAGCGGCGTCACCGCCCCCGTCGGGTTGCCCGGCGAGCAGACGAACACCAGCTGGACCTCGCGCCAGGTCTCCGCCGGTACCGCATCAACATCCGGACGAAAGCCCGTCTCGGCGCGACAGTCCAGGTAGAGCGGCTGGCCGCCGGCGAGCAGGGTCGCGCCCTCGTAGATCTGGTAGAACGGGTTGGGCATGGCCACCCGGGCGGGGCGGGTGCGGTCCAGCGCCGCCTGCACGAAGGCGAAGATCGCCTCGCGGGTGCCGTTGACCGGCAGCACCTGCTGGTCGGCGTCGAGGCCCGCCAGGCCGAAGCGCCGGGTCGCCCAGTCGGCGATGGCGCCACGCAGCTCCGGGATGCCGGCGGTGGCCGGGTAGCGGGCGAAGGCCTGGCGGTGCTCGTCGAGCGTCTCGAGAGCGGCGGCGTAGGGCGCGTGCTGGGGCTCGCCGATCGTCAGCGAGATGGGCGAGACCCCCTCGGGCGGTGTCACGCCGGCCCTGAGGGCGGCGAGCTTCTCGAAGGGGTAGGGCTTGAGGGCGTCGAGATCGGGGTTCATGGGTGTCCAGGTGCGCCTTGGGCGTTCGAGCGCCGGCGTCGTTATCGGTGATGACCCCGCACGGGGTGAGCTACGGGCGGGGAGGGCGTCGATTATAGGGAAGCCCCGGGGCGGCCTCAAACGCCGGCCGCCCCTCGCGCTCATCCGGCGACCGAGAGCACCTCAATGAGCCGCTCGCGCAGCAGCTGCTGCCGCTCGGGATCGGTGAGCGGCGCGCCGGCCTTGTCGGTGATGAAGAAGACGTCCTCGACCCGCTCGCCGAGAGTCGCGATCTTGGCCGCCGACAGGGCGATGTCCTGCTCCATGAAGATGCGCCCGACCCGGGCGAGCAGGCCGGGGCGGTCGGGGGCGACCACCTCGAGCAGGGTGCGCTCGTTGGCCGGGTCCTGCTCGATGCTGACCTCGGTAGGAACGCGGAAGTGCTTGAGCTGGCGCGGGGTGTGGCGGGTGACGATCTGCGGGTAGTCGTCCGGATCGTCGAGTTCCTCCACCAGGTGGCGACGGATAGCCGCGATGCGCTCGCGGTCGCGGATCGCCTGGCCGTGATCGTCGAGCACGATGAAGGTGTTCAGCGTCCAGTCGTTGCTGGAGGTGGCGATGCGGGCATCGTGGATCGACAGCCCCAGCTGGTCCATGGCGGCGGCGGTGGCGGCGAACAGATCGTCCACCGAGCGGGTGTGGATGAACACCTTGGTGCCGCCCTCGGCCATGTCGTCGGTGGGGGCGTTGATCAGGATCAGCGGCAGCTGGCTGTCGCCGTGGTCGAGGATGCCCTGAGTCTGCCAGACGATCTCGCTGGGCGCGTACTGCAGGAAATAGTCCTCGCCGAGCGACTCCCAGAGCCGGTCGACCCGGGCCATGTCGGCGCCCACCGTGGCGAGCAGCGAGTGGGCCTCGCTGCGGGTCTCCTGCACCCAGTCGTCGCGCTCCAGGGGGTTCTCCAGGCCACGGCGCAGGGCGCGCTTGGTCTCGCCGTGCAGCTGGCGCAGCAGCGAGGCCCGCCAGCCGTTCCACAGCGTCGGGTTGGTGGCGTTGATGTCGGCCACCGTCAGCACGTAGAGGTAGTCGAGCCGGGTCTCGTCGCCGACCAGGCGGGCGAACTCGGCGATCACGTCGGGGTCGGTGATGTCGCGCTTCTGGGCCACCATGGACATCATCAGGTGGTGCTCCACCAGCCAGCTGACCAGGCGGGTGTCGCGGCTGGAGAGCCCGTGGCGCTCGCAGAAGCGCTCGGCGTCCCGGGCGCCGAGGATCGAGTGGTCGCCGCCGCGGCCCTTGCCGATGTCGTGGTAGAGCCCGGCGATCCACAGAAGCTCCAGCTTGGGCAGCTGGTGGATCAGGGTGGCGGCCACCGGGTACTCCTCGCGGGCCTCCGGCTTGCGAAAGCCGTGGATGCACTTGAGCAGGCGCAGGGTGTGGGCGTCCACGGTGTAGATGTGGAAGAGGTCGTGCTGCATCAGCCCCACGGCCTGGCCGAACTCGGGCAGGTACTTGCCGAGCAGGCCGTAGCGGTTCATGCGCCTGAGCTGGCGGGCGACGTTGCCGCCGGAGCGCAGCAGGGCCATGAAAAGGCTCTGGTGGCGCAGGTCGTCGCGATAGAGATCGTCGATCTGGTGGCGATTGTCGCGCAGCAGGCGGATGGTGGCGGCACGCACGCCCTCGATCTCCGGATGCTCGGCCATCAGCAGGAAGAGCTCGAGCAGCGCCGAGGGGCGCTTGTGGAAGACGTTGCGCGAGCGCGCCTGGATGTAGCCGCCCTTGATCTCGAAGCGCTCGTTGAGCGGCACCGTGGGCAGCGCCTGGCCGGCGTGCAGGATGGCCTCGTCGAAGTGCTGCAGCAGCATGTCGTTGAGCCCGGCCAGCGCCGTGACGTGGCGATAGTAGCGCTTCATGAACTGCTCGACGGCCAGGCGTTCCGGGGTGTCGCGGAAGCCGAACAGCTCGGCGATGGTGCGCTGGTGGTCGAACAGCAGCCGATCCTCGGCCCGGTCGGTGAGCATGTGCAGGGCGTAGCGGACCTGCCACAGGAAGGCCTGGCCCTGGCTCAGGATGCGCAGCTCGGCATCGTTCATGAAGCTGCCGGCGACCAGGTCCTCGTAGCGCTGGGTGTCGAAGTGGCGCTTGGCCACCCAGCCGATCATCTGGATGTCGCGCAGCCCGCCGGGTGAGCTCTTGATGTTGGGCTCGAGGTGGTACTCGGAGTTGTTGTAGCGGTAGTGGCGGCTGATCTGTTCCTGCCACTTGGCCTCGAAGAAGCGATCCGCCGGCCATAGCCGGTCGGTGGCAAGCCGCGCCTGCATCGCCTCGCGCAGCCGCTCGGGGCCGGCCAGGGTGCGGGTCTCGAGCAGGTTGGTGATCACCGTCACGTCGGCCTCGGCCTCGCGCTCGCAGTCGGTGAGCGAGCGCACGCTGTGACCGATCTCCAGGCCGATGTCCCACAGGAAGGTGATGAAGGCGGTCAGCGGCTCGCGGTAGGGCGCGTCGTCGTCCGCCTCGAGTAGCAGCAGCAGGTCGACGTCGGAGTGGGGATGCAGCTCGCCGCGGCCGTAGCCCCCCACGGCGAGCAGCGCCACGCCCTCGTCGGGCCAGTCGTGCTGCTCCCAGGCGATGGCCAGCAGGCGGTCCAGGCACCAGGCCCGGCCGTGCACCAGATCGCGGATGTCGGCACCGGCGCGGAAGCGCTCGTCGAGGCGGGCCTGGATGCTCCGCAGCGCCGCCTTGAAGGGGGCGATGGGGGAACGCTCGCCGGCGAGTTCGGCCCGGAAGGCCTCGACGTCGAAGAGGCTCTGGTCGGGCACGAAGCGATAGTGGTGCAGCAGCATGGCGTCGACTCAGCGGTCGAGGAAGGAGAGGTCTTCGTCGCTACGCGCGGTCAACACCTCGACCCCCGTCGCGGTGACCAGTAGCGTGTGCTCCCACTGGGCGGTGAGGCCCTTGTCCTTGGTCACGGCCGTCCAGCCATCGCGCAGCACCTTGGTCTGGTGGCTGCCGACGTTGATCATCGGCTCGATGGTGAAGCACATGCCCTCTTCGAGGGCGATATCGGCCTCGGGGGCGTAGCCGTCGTAGTGCAGGATCTGCGGGTCCTCGTGGAAGCCGGCGCCGATCCCGTGGCCGCAGAAGTCGCGCACCACCGAGTAGCCGTTCTCCTCGGCGTGGGACTGGATGGCGCGGGCCAGTTCGGACAGGCGCGCGCCCGGGCGCACCAGGGCCATGCTGCGGTAGAGGCACTCCTGGGTGACGCGGCACAGGCGCTCGCCCTGGATGCTTTCGCCGACGATGAACATCATGCTGGTGTCGCCGTGATAGCCGTCGGCGGTCTTCACGGTGATGTCGATGTTCATGATGTCGCCTTTCTTGAGCTTCTTGGCGTCATCGGGGATGCCGTGGCAGACCACGTGGTTGATCGAGGTGCAGATCGACTTGGGAAAGCCGTGATAGTTCAGCGGCGCGGGGGTCGAGCCGAGCTCGTTGACGATGAAGTCGTGGCAGCGCCGGTCGAGTTCGCCGGTGCTCACGCCGGCCTTCACGTGCGGGATGATCATCTCGAACACGCTGGCGGCCTGGCGGCCGGCTTCGCGCATCTTCTCGATCTCGTCGGGCGTCTTGATGGGTACGTTCATGGAATCTCGAATCAGCGGTGGGGCCGCCCGGAAAACGGCAGGGACGGGGAGCGGGTGACTTCATCTTGGAGGCCATCCATGGTATAAAGCTGCGCGCTTTCCTGCAATCGCGGAGCCCATGTCGGTCCATCGGCACCTCGGCGAGGCACGAGGGAGTGCGTCAATCAATGCAATGCCTTGAAAACACACATGCACCGGCACATGGTCCCGGGTGCTGTCGTGGCCATCCTCGATGACGCGACGGTCGGATCCATGGGGTGCGTGGAGGCCTAACCCGATTTTCCAGGAGTCATCCATGGCACACGTCAACATGCGTGACCTGCTCAAAGCAGGTGCTCACTTCGGTCACCAGACCAAGTACTGGAACCCGAAGATGTCCAAGTTCATCTTCGGTGCCCGCAACAAGATTCACATCATCAACCTCGAGCACACTCTGCCGGCCCTCAACGAGGCCATCGATGTGGTCGAGAAGATGGCAGCGGCCAACAACAAGATCATGTTCGTCGGCACCAAGCGCAGCGCGAGCAAGATCATCAAGGAAGAGGCTAACCGCGTCGGTCAGCCGTTCGTCAACCACCGCTGGCTCGGCGGCATGCTGACGAACTACAAGACCATCCGCGTCTCCATCAAGCGTCTGCGCGAACTCGAGGCCATGCACGAAGATGGCACCTTCGAGAAGCTGACCAAGAAGGAAGTGTTGATGGCGACCCGCGAGCAGGACAAGCTCGAGCGGTCTGTGGGCGGTATCAAGGAAATGGGCGGCCTGCCCGATGCCCTGTTCGTGATCGACGTCGATCACGAGCGCATCGCCATCAACGAGGCGAACAAGCTGGGCATCCCGGTCATCGGCGTGGTGGACACCAACTCCAACCCCGATGGCGTCGACTACGTGATCCCGGGCAACGATGACTCCATCCGCGCCATCCAGATCTACGTCAAGGCCGTCGCCGACGCCTGCGCCCGTGCTAAGGAAGGTCGTCTCGACGAGTTCGTCGAGGTGACCGAAGCCGAAGAAAGCCAGAGCGACGCGGCCGCCGAGTGATCGTCGGCCCGCCTGGGCCGGCCCGTCTGCCGTCGCTTCGGTGACGGCTCGCCGGACAGGCGCAAGGGGGCCCAGGCCCCCTTTTCTCGCTTCTTCTCCGCTATTATTCCAGGTCGAACCATTCAGAGGACACTACCATGGCAGCTATCAGCGCCTCCCAGGTCAAGGAACTGCGCGAGCGTACCGGGCTCGGCATGATGGAGTGCAAGAAGGCACTCACCGAAACCGATGGTGACATCGAGCAGGCGATCGATAACCTGCGCAAGAACTCCGGCCTCAAGGCCGCCAAGAAGGCCGGCCGCACCGCCGCCGAAGGCGCCGTGGTCACCCGTGTGGCCGATGACGGCAGCTACGGCGTGATGGTCGAGATTAACTCCGAGACCGACTTCGTCGCCCGTGACGAGAACTTCACGGCCTTCGCCGAGAAGATCGCCAACGCCTTCTTCACCGCCAAGAGCGAAGACGTGGCCGCCGTGATGGACGGCGAGCTCGAGACCGTTCGCGAGCAGCTGGTGCAGAAGATCGGCGAGAACATCAGCGTGCGTCGCTGCGTCGTGGTCGAGGCCGGCGACGGCAACCTGGTGGGCGAGTACGTCCACGGTGGCCGCATCGGCGTAATGACCGTGCTCAAAGGCGGCAACGCCGAGACGGCCCGTGACGTCGCCATGCACGTCGCCGCCATCAACCCGACCGTGGCGCATCCCGAGGACATGCCTCAGGAGCAGCTGGACGCCGAGAAGGCGATCATCCTGGCTCAGCCGGACATGGCCGGCAAGCCCGAGCAGATCGCCGAGAAGATGGTTCAGGGCCGCCTGAAGAAGTACCTGGCCGAGAACAGCCTGACCGAGCAGGCCTTCGTCAAGAACCCTGACCAGACCGTGGCCGAGTTCGCCAAGGCCGCCGGCGGCGAAGTGATCGGCTTCACCCGCTTCGAAGTGGGCGAGGGCATCGAGAAGGAAGAGGTCGACTTCGCCACAGAAGTCATGGAACAGGCCAAGCGCAGCTAAGGTCGCAGGTTCCAGAGTGACGATGGCGTGCGCGTAAGCGCACGCCATCGCGTATCCGGCCGGTAGATCCGGCCACCCCACCAGGTCCCATGCGTCGAGAATCCCGGAGACATCCCATGACCAGCGCCGATCAACCCGCCCCCAGCAAGCCCGAGAAATCCCGTTCCGAGGTGTCCAAGTACAAGCGTATCCTGCTCAAGCTGTCCGGTGAGGCCCTCACCGGAGATGCCGACTTCGGCATCGACCCCAAGGTGCTGGATCGCCTGGCGCTGGAGATCGGCCAGCTGGTGGGGATCGGCGTTCAGGTCGGCATCGTGGTCGGCGGCGGCAACCTGTTCCGCGGTGCGGCCCTGCACGAGGCGGGCATGGACCGCGTCACCGGCGACCACATGGGCATGCTGGCCACCGTAATGAACGCCCTGGCCATGCGCGACGCCCTGGAACGCTCCAACATCCGTTCGCGGGTGATGTCGGCGATTCCCATGAGCGGCGTGGTGGAGCATTACGACCGTCGCACCGCCATCCGCTACCTGACCTCCGGCGACGTGGTGATGTTCTCGGCCGGCACCGGCAACCCCTTCTTCACCACCGATTCCGCGGCCTGCCTGCGCGGCATCGAGATCGACGCCGACGTGGTGGTCAAGGCCACCAAGGTGGATGGGGTCTACGACAAGGATCCCGTCAAGCACGCCGATGCGGTCAAGTACGAGCAGCTGTCCTATGATGATGCGCTCGACCAGAAGCTCGGCGTGATGGATTTGACCGCTATCTGCCTGGTGCGGGACCATGACATGCCGGTGCGGGTCTTCAACATGAACAAGCCTGGCGCCCTGCTGAACCTGGTGGTGGGTGGCAAGGAAGGCACGCTGATTGACAGAGGGTGAGACAGTGATCGACGACATCAAGAAGGATGCGGAAAGCCGCATGAAGAAGAGCCTCGAGGCCCTTCATTCCAACTTCAACAAGATCCGTACCGGTCGGGCGCATCCCAGCATCCTGGATGCGGTGACCGTTGAGTATTACGGCAGCCAGATGCCGCTCAACCAGGTGGCCTCGGTCAACGTCGAGGACGCCCGCACCCTGACCGTGGTGCCCTGGGAGCAGAGCATGGTGCCGAAGATCGAGAAGGCCATCATGACCTCCGACCTGGGCCTCAACCCGGCAAGCGCCGGTAACGTGATTCGCGTGCCGATGCCGATGCTGACCGAGGAGACCCGCAAGGGCTACATCAAGCAGGCCCGCCAGGAAGCCGAGCACGCCCGCGTGGCGGTGCGCAACGTGCGCCGCGATGCCAACGGGGATTTCAAGTCGCTGCTCAAGGACAAGGACATCACCGAGGACGAGCAGCACCAGGGCGAGGACGCGATCCAGAAGCTGACCGACAGCATCGTCGCCGAGATCGACAAAGCGCTGGAGTCCAAGGAACGCGACCTGATGCAGGTCTGAGGACGGCGATCGGCGCAGGCGAGCGCCGCCGGCGACGGATCGCCCCACGGCGAGCCGCGGGCCCTCGGTCCGCGGCTCGCCGGCCTTCATGCTCTTACCCGCCATGCGAGACATCATGACGTCACCGCAGTCCCCCCGCGGCGCGGCCGCTGCCGACCCCGCCGCCTCCGAGGCCCCGCTGCCGCGCCATGTCGCGATCATCATGGACGGTAACAACCGCTGGGCGAAGGCGCGCGGCCTGTCCGGCATCCGCGGCCATCACGCCGGCGTCGAGGCGGTGCGAGCCGTCATCCGCCGCGCCGCCGAGCGCGGCATCGAGACCCTGACGTTGTTTGCCTTCTCCAGCGAGAACTGGAAGCGCCCCGCCAGCGAGGTCAATGCCTTGATGGAGCTCTTCCTGATGGCGCTCCAGCGCGAGGTGAAGAAACTGCATCGCCACGGTCTGCGCCTCTCCGTGATCGGCGATCGCTGCGGCTTCTCCGCCTCGATCCAGAAGCATATCGAGAGCGCCGAGGCGCTGACCCGCGACAACACCGGCCTGCACCTGGTGATTGCGGCGAACTACGGCGGTCGCTGGGACATCGCCTGCGCCGCGCGTCGCCTGGCCGAGCGAGTGGCCGCCGGCGAACTCGCCCCCGAGGCGATCGACGAGCAGGCCATGGACGAGGCGGTGAGCCTCGCCGGCGATGCGCCGGTGGATCTGTGCATCCGCACCAGCGGCGAGCAGCGCATCTCCAACTTCTTGCTCTGGCAGATGGCCTACGCCGAGCTGCATTTCACGCCCGTGCTGTGGCCGGATTTCGACGGCGAGGCCTTCGATTCTGCCCTGGCCGATTACCAGGGGCGCAAGCGGCGCTTCGGCATGACCGACGAACAGCTCGAAGCGCAGCTGGGGGAGTAACACGTGCTCAGACAACGCATCATCACCGCGGCCTGGCTGGCCCCCCTGGCCCTGTTCGGCCTGTTCGGCCTCGACGGCGCGGGGTTCGGCCTCTTTACCGCGGCCATCGTGCTGCTCGCCGGCTGGGAGTGGGCCAACCTCGCCGGCGTTGCCGCGCCGGGGCGCCGCCTGCTGCCGGTAGCCGGCCTGGCCGTGCTGATCGCGCTGTGCTGGGCCAGCGGCGTGGCCTGGGAGAGCTGGCCGCTGTGGCTCGGCGCGCTGGGCTGGCTGGTCAACCTCTACTGGGTGACCGGCTACCCCCAGCGCCTGGCGCAGTGGCAGTCGACCGGCATGCGTCTGGGCATGGGCCTGTGGGTGCTGTTGCCGACCTGGATCGGTTTCAACGTGCTGCGCGAGAGCGGCGCCGTCTGGCTGCTCTTCGTGCTGCTGCTGGTGTGGGGCGCCGATATCGGCGCCTACTTCGTCGGCCGAGCGTTCGGGCGTCGCAAGCTGGCGCCCGCCGTCAGCCCCGGCAAGACGTGGGAGGGCGTGTCCGGGGGCCTCGCGGTCACCGCCGCGCTGGCGGTCGGCTTCGCCGTCTGGCAGGGCCTCGGCCTCGCCTCCGGCCTGGCACTGCTGGGCGCTACCCTGGTGGTGACCCTGGCCTCGGTGCTGGGCGATCTGCTCGAGAGCATGCTCAAGCGTCATCGCGGCATCAAGGACTCCAGCCGGCTGTTGCCGGGTCACGGCGGGGTGCTCGACCGCATCGACAGCCTGACCGCGGCGGTACCGCTGTTCGCGCTGCTGCAGGGTGGCGTACTGTGATGCCGCGTCGTGTGACCGTGCTGGGCGCGACCGGCTCCATTGGCACCAGCACCCTGGAGGTGCTGGCTCGCCACCCGGATCGCTACCGGGTGCACGCGCTGACCGCCCATCGCTCCCGGGAGGCGCTGCTGGCCCAGTGCCGGGTTCACCGTCCGGCGCTGGCCGTGCTCGACGCCGAGGGCGACGCCGCCTGGCTGCGCGCGCGCCTGGGCGAGGCGGGCTTGGCTACCGAGGTGCGCGCCGGCGCCGAGGCTCTGGTCGAAGTCGCCGAGGCCGCCGAGGTGGACACCGTGATGGCGGCCATCGTCGGGGCCGCCGGCCTGCTGCCGACGCTCGCCGCCGTGCGTGCCGGCAAGCGGGTACTGCTGGCCAACAAGGAGGCCCTGGTGATGTCCGGGGCGCTGTTCATGGACGCGGTGGCGCGCCACGGCGCCACCCTGCTGCCCATCGATTCCGAACATAATGCCATCTATCAGTGTCTACCCGTCGAGCATCGCGGCGGGCTGGCGCGTCACGGCGTGACCCAGCTGCTGCTGACCGCCTCGGGCGGCCCCTTTCGCGGCTGGACGGCGGCTGATCTCGCCGCCGTGACCCCGGATCAGGCCTGCGCCCACCCCAACTGGTCGATGGGACGCAAGATCTCGGTGGACAGCGCCAGCCTGATGAACAAGGGGCTCGAGCTGATCGAGGCATGCTGGCTCTTCGATGCCCGCCCCGATCAGGTGCAGGTGGTGGTGCACCCGCAGAGTGTGATCCACTCCATGGCCGCCTACAGCGACGGCTCGGTGATCGCCCAGCTGGGCAACCCGGACATGCGCACGCCGATCGCCTATGGGCTGGCCTGGCCGGAGCGCATCGAGGCCGGCGTCGAGGCGCTGGATCTGTTCCAGGTCGCGCGGCTCGACTTCGAGCCGGCCGATGAAATCGCCTTCCCCTGCCTGCGCCTGGCCCGCGAGGCCATGGCGGCCGGGGGGACAGCGCCGGCGGTGCTCAACGCCGCCAACGAGGTGGCGGTGGAGGCCTTCCTCGATGGCCGCCTCGGCTTCACCGGCATCGGCGAGCTGGTGGCGCGGGTGCGCGACACGCGCCCGGTCGAGGCCGCCCGGGATCTCGAGACCGTCCTCGCGGCCGATGCCCTCGCTCGGCAGGCGGCACATGACTGGCTGGCGCGGCAATGAGGCGCGCGCCATGACGCTGTTGACTGCAAGGAGATTGCCGTGGGCCTGATCCAGAACGTGCTGGCCGTCATCGTGGTACTTGGCCTGTTGATCACCTTTCACGAGTTCGGCCACTTCTGGGTGGCGCGGCGCTGCGGCGTCAAGGTGCTGCGCTTCTCGGTGGGCTTCGGCAAGCCGCTGTGGTCGCGCCGGGACCGCCACGGTACCGAGTTCGCGGTGGCTGCCATTCCGCTGGGCGGCTACGTAAAGATGCTCGACGAGCGCGAGGGTCCCGTCGACCCCGCCGAGCAGCACCTCGCCTTCAACAACAAGACCGTCTGGCAACGTATCGCGGTGGTCTCCGCCGGCCCTCTGGCCAACTTCCTGCTGGCCATCGTCGCCTACTGGGCGCTGTTCGTGGCGGGCACCACCACGGTGGCGCCGGTGGTCGGCAGCGTGGCCCCCGACTCCCCGGCCAGCCAGGGTGGGCTCGTACCGGGTCAGGAGATCACCGCGGTGCAGGGCGCAGCGGTGCGCTCCTGGGAGGAGATCAACCTCAAGCTGGTGTCGGCGATCGGTGAGAGCGGTGCGCTCACGGTGGCGGCGCGTGACGACGCTACCGCCGTTCCCCGGACCTATCGACTGCCGGTCGAGGACTGGCTGGTGCGACAGGACCCGCCGCGTCCGTTGGCAACCCTGGGCGTCACGCCCTGGCGTCCCGAGATCCCGGCGGTGTTGGGTCAGGTGGTCGAGGGCGAGGCCGCCGCCGAGGCCGGCCTGCAGGCCGGTGACGAGGTGGTGGCGGTCAACGGTGAGCCGGTGGCCGACTGGATGGCCTTCGTCGATCGCGTGCGCGAGAGCCCTGGCGAGACCCTCGAGGTCGCGGTACGCCGCAACGGCGAGCGGCGCTCGCTCTCCCTCACGCCCCGGCACCGCGTACAGGAGGCAGGGGAGGCTATCGGCTATATCGGCGCCGGCGCCGAGCCCGTCTCCTGGCCCGAGGAGTATCGCCGCGAGATCCGCTATGGGCCGCTGGCCGCCGTCGGCGAGTCGCTTGCGCGCACCGGCGAGATGACGGTGCTGACCCTGGGCGCCATTCGCAAGATGGTGGTGGGGCTGATCTCGCCGTCGAACCTCTCCGGCCCGATCACCATCGCGCGCATCGCCGGGGATTCGGCGCGCAGCGGTCTCGAGAGCTTCGTCAGCTTCCTGGCCTACCTCTCGATCAGCCTCGGGGTGCTGAATCTGCTGCCGATCCCGGTGCTCGACGGCGGCCACCTGCTCTATTACTTCGTCGAAGTGGTGCGTGGTCGTCCGGTCTCCGAGCAGGCCCAGGCGGTGGGGTTGCGCATCGGCCTGGCCCTGGTCGGCACCCTGATGCTGATGGCGCTCTATTTCGACCTGATGCGGCTCTGGTAGCCGGGCGTCGGCTTGTCAGTGGCCATGACAAATGTATAAGGTGCCTGTCTGGACCGGACGGCAGACCAACGCGAGCGAATCGATTGCATGAAAATCAAGACCATCGGACTGGCGGCGCTGCTGCTTGCCGGTGCCCAGGCGGCACTGGCGGATCCCTTTGACGTATCCGACATCAGGGTGGAAGGACTGCAGCGGGTCTCTCCCGCCTCCGTGTTCAACGCCTTCCCCGTCAGTGCCCGCGACCGGGTCGACGAGCGCGAACTGGCCGAGGCGGCTCGCGAGCTCTTCGCCACCGGCCTCTTCGAGGACGTGAGCCTGGCCCGCGAGGGCGATGTGCTGATCATTCAGGTGGTCGAGCGGCCGACGCTGGCGCGTCTCAATATCGAGGGCAACAGCCAGATTCCCGATGAGGACCTGCGCGATGGCCTCAAGCAGGCCGGCCTCGACGAGGGGCAGGTCCTGCAGCTCTCGACCCTCGAGGAGATCCAGCGCGAGCTGGAGGGTGTCTACCAGTCCCAGGGGCGCTACAGCGCCCGTATCGACACCTCCGTCGAGGAGGTGGGCGAGGGGCAGGTCCAGGTCAACATCGATATCGATGAGGGCGCGGTCGCCAAGATTCGCCAGATCAACATCGTCGGCAACCGCGACTTCGACGACGAGCGCCTGCGAGAGCTCTTCGAGCTCGAGGACTCCCCGGGCTGGTTCTTCGGCTGGTTCTCCAGCGACGAGTACTCCCGCGAGGCCCTGGCCGGCGATCTCGAGCGGCTGCGCTCCTTCTACCTGGATCGCGGCTACGTGAACTTCGCCATCGAGTCCTCCCAGGTCTCGATCAGCCCCGACAAGTCGAAGATCTTCGTCACCGTCAACGTCGACGAGGGGCGCCAATACCGCCTCGGCGACATCCGCTTCTCCGGTGACCTGCGCATCGCCGAGCGCGAGGCCCGGGAACTGCTCGAGGTCGAGAGCGGCGAGATCTTCTCGCGCAGCGACGTCACCGCCTCCACGGAGGCCCTGCGCTCGCGACTCGGCGCCGAGGGCTTCGCCTTCGCCAACGTCGATGGCATCCCCGAGGTCGCCGCCGCCGGCGACACCGTGGATCTGATCTTCCGTGTCGAGCCCGGCGAGCGCGCCTACGTGCGTCGCATCGAGTTCACCGGCAACACCACCACCCAGGACGAGGTGCTGCGCCGGGAAATGATCCAGATGGAGGGCGCGCCGGCCTCCACCGAGTCGATCAGCCGCTCGAAGCAGCGCCTGGAGCGCCTGGGCTTCTTCAAGCAGGTCGACGTCGAGACGCGGCCCGTGGCCGGCCAGCCCGACAAGCTCGACGTCACCTACACGGTGGAAGAGCAGCCCTCGGGCTCGATCTCGGCGAGCATCGGCTTCTCCCAGAGCGCCGGGGTGATCTACGGCGCCTCGCTCTCCCAGAACAACTTCCTGGGCACCGGTAACCGCGTCAACATCGGCGCCCAGCGCAGCGACACCTATACCAGCCTGAATTTCGGCTTCACCGATCCCTACTGGACTCTCGACGGCATCTCCCGCGGCTACAACCTCTTCTACCGCGAGACCGATTACGAGGATTCCGACATCTCGACCTACTCCACCGACTCCTTCGGTGGCGGGATCAACTTCGGCTATCCGATCAACGAGCTGACTCGCCTGAACTTCGGTGCCAGCGTCGAGGATCTGTCGATCAAGACCTACCGCGACACCTCCTCTGAGGTCCAGCGCTACGTCGAAGATCAGGGCGGCGACGCACAGAGCCTGAAGCTCTCGGCCAGCTGGACCCGCAACAACCTCAACCGCGGCATCATGCCGACCGCCGGCAGCTACCAGCGTCTGTCGCTGGAGTCCGCGGTGCCGGGCAGCGATGCCGAGTACTACAAGCTGCGCGCCCGGGCCCGCCAGATCTTCCCGTTCAACGAGGAGCAGACCTGGGGGCTGAAGTTCAGCGGCGAGCTGGGCTACGCCGACACCGTCGGCAACGATCCCTATCCGTTCTATGAGAACTTCTTCTCCGGCGGCCTCGGGTCGGTGCGCGGTTTTACCGGCAATACCCTGGGCACGCCCACCACGCCACCGGAAGGCACCAGCGGTGAGGATCGCACCCTGGGCGGCAACGTCCTGGTCGAGGGTAGCGCCGAGGTGCTCTTCCCGGTGCCCTTCGTCGAGGATCAGCGCTCGCTGCAGGCCTCGCTGTTCCTGGACGCCGGTAACACCTTCCTCACCGACTGCTATCCGGTGCGCGATGAAGAAGCCGGTCGCCAGCGCTGCGAGTCCGGCGTGGATCTGGGCGAGCTGCGCTACAGCGCCGGCCTCGGGCTCTCCTGGTTGACGCCGGTGGGGCCGCTGACCTTCAGCGTCGCCGAGCCGCTCAACGAAAAGGACGGGGACGATACCCAGTTCTTCCAGTTCTCGCTGGGTCAGACGTTCTGATCCGGCCCCGTTCCGAGGAATCTCGCCGCATGCGCACGCTCCCCGCCGCCCTCTGCCTCGGCCTGCTGGTCGCCACCACCGCGTCGGCCCAGGCCGATGAGGTGGCCGTGCTCGACTGGCGCGCCGCGCTGATGGAGACCGATGCCGCCGAGCGCACCATGACCGCGCTGAGCAATCGTCTCGCCGACCGGCAGCAGGAGGCGAAGGCCCTGGGCGAGGAGCTCCAGCAGATGCAGCAGCGCCTGCAGGCCTCGGGCGAGAGCATGACCGAAACCGAGCGGCGTACTACCCTCCAAGCGTTTCAGCGCAAGGGGCAGCGCTTCGAGACGCTGCGCCGTGAGATCGCCCAGGCGCGCCGCGAGGCCGAGCAGGGCTTCCTCCAGGAGGCCGAGCCCAGGCTGGATCAGGCGGTCCGGCAGGTCATCGAGCGCCATGGCGTCGCGGTGCTGGTGGATCCCAACGGCGTGCTGCACGCCGAGCAGGACCTGCAGGACCTGACCGGCGAGGTCACCGAACGCCTCAACGCCCTCTACTAGCCGGCCGTCCCCATACGATAGTGAGTTTCCATGAATCAAGACGCCCGAACCCTCACACTGGCAGAGATCGCCACGCGCCTGGGAGCCCGCCTCAAGGGCGACGGCGAGCGGCGGGTGAGCGGCCTGGCCACGCTACGCGACGCCACGCCGGATCAGGTGGCCTTCCTCGCCAACCGTGCCTACCTCAAGGACCTGCCCGAGACGCGTGCCGCCGCGGTGCTGCTGGCACCTGCTCACGGCGAGGCCTGCCCGGTGGCGAGCCTGGAGCTGGATAACCCTTACCTCGGCTATGCAGAACTCTCGCGCCTCTTCGATCCCCTGGTCGGGCGGACGCCGTCCGGCACTCATCCCACGGCAGTGGTCGCCGATGACGTTCGCCTGGGCGAGAACGTGGCCATCGGTCCTCAGGCGGTGATCGAGGAAGGGGTCGAGTTGGGCGACGACGTCGTGATCGGTGCCGGCTGCGTGGTGGGCGCGGATTCGCGCATCGGCGAAGGCTCGCGCCTGCACGCCAACGTCACGGTCTGCCACGGGGTGGTGATCGGCCAGCGTGCCATCCTCCACAGCGGCTGCGTGATCGGCGGCGACGGCTTCGGCTTCGCCCACGACGGCGGGCGCTGGCACAAGATCGCCCAGCTGGGCGGGGTGATACTGGGCGACGACGTCGAGATCGGCAGCTGCTCGAGCATCGACCGCGGGGCACTCGGCGACACCGTGATCGGCGACGACGTGAAGATCGACAGCCAGGTGCAGATCGCCCACAACGTGCAGATCGGCGACCACAGCGCCCTGGCCGGCTGCGTGGGCATCGCCGGCTCCACCCGGGTGGGCAAGCACTGCATGCTGGGCGGCGGCGTGGGGCTCTCCGGCCACCTGACCATCGCCGACGGCGTGCAGGTCACCGGCATGAGCCTGGTGACCAATTCGCTCCTCGAGCCCGGCATCTACTCCTCGGGCACCGGCGCCATGGACAACGCCCAGTGGCGTCGCAACGCGGTGCGCTTCAAGCAGCTCGACGACATCGCGCGTCGTCTGTCGCGTCTCGAGAAGGTCGGTCGCAGCGGTTGAGGCCCGACCACAGGGCGGTATAATCCTCCGCCTGTCTTCGCCGGCGCCCGAGCGCCGGCCGTGCCCCTCCCCGGGAAGGGCATCCTGTCATTTCAGAGGTTGCTACGATGGTAATGGACATCAACGAGATCCGTGAGTATCTGCCCCACCGCTATCCTTTCCTGCTGGTGGATCGGGTCACGGAGCTCACGCTGGGAGAATCCATCGTTGCCTACAAGAATGTCAGCATCAATGAGCCCTTCTTCAACGGCCACTTCCCGCACCACCCGATCATGCCCGGCGTGCTGGTGGTCGAGGCCCTGGCCCAGGCCTGCGGCATCCTCGGCTTCAAGACCGTCAACAAGCTGCCCGCCGACGGCTACGTCTACTACCTCGTCGCCAGCGACAACGTGCGCTTCAAGCGCCCGGTGATGCCCGGCGACCAGCTGGTGCTCGAGGCCCGGGTCGAGCGCACCAAGCGCGGCATCTGGAAGTTCGCCTGCCGCGCCACCGTGGACGGCGAGCTGGCCTGCGAGGCCGACATCACCTGTGCCGAGAGGAAGGTCGCTTGATACACCCCACCGCCCTCATCGATCCCGCGGCGCGCCTGGCCGATGATGTCGAGGTAGGCCCCTTCACGGTGATCGGGGCCGATGTCGAGATCGGGCCCGGCAGCCGCATCGGCCCTCATGTCGTGATCAAGGGGCCCACCGTGCTGGGCGCGCGCACCCGCATCTTCCAGTTCGCCTCGGTAGGTGAGGATTGCCAGGACAAGAAGTACGCCGGCGAGCCTACCCGCCTGGTGATGGGGGACGACAACGTCATCCGCGAGGGCGTCACCCTGCACCGCGGCACCGTCCAGGATCGCGGCGAGACCGTCGTCGGCTCGCGCAACCTCTTCATGGCCTACGTCCACGTCGGCCATGACTGCGTGATCGGCAACGACGGCATCTTCGCCAACCAGGTGACCCTGGCCGGTCACGTGAAGCTCGGCGACTCCGTCATCCTCGGCGGCCTCTCGGCGGTCCATCAGTTCTGCCACTTCGGCGACCACGCCATGGCCGGCGGCGGATCGATCATCACCAAGGACACCCCGGCCTACGTGATGATCAACGGCAACCCGGCCCAGGTCCACGGCCTCAATCTGGTCGGGCTCAAGCGTCGTGGCTTCTCCAAGGAGGCCATCCGCGGGCTGAGCGAGGCCTACAAGCTGGTCTATCGCCAGGGACTGACCACCGACCAGGCGCTGGAGCAGATCCGCGCGCGTTTCGCGCTGCCCGAGACCGAGATCTTCGCCGCCTCCATCGAGGCCTCGACCCGCGGCATCATCCGCTGAGGGAGGCGCGAACATGACGGTGCGTCGCGTCTATCTCGTCGCCGGCGAGCTCTCCGGCGACATCCTCGGCGCCGGCCTGATGCGCGCGCTTAGGGCGCGTCATCCCGGCGTCGAGTTTCGCGGCATCGGCGGCCCGCGGATGATCGCGGAGGGCATCGAATCCCGCTATCCCCTGGAGACGCTTTCGGTGATGGGCCTCGTGGAGGTGCTCAAGCACCTGCCGGGGCTGGTGCGGGTGCGCCGTGCGCTGAAGCGCGACGCGCTGGCCTGGCGGCCGGACATCATGGTCGGTATCGACGCCCCGGACTTCAATCTGGGCCTCGAGCGACAGCTGCGCGAGGCCGGTATCACCACCGCCCACTACGTCAGTCCTTCCGTCTGGGCCTGGCGCCAGGGGCGCGTCAAGGGCATCGCCAGGTCCGTGGACGCCATGCTCACCTTCCTGCCCTTCGAGGCGGCCTTCTACCTGCGCCACCGGGTGCCCGTGGCCTTCGTCGGCCATCCGCTGGCCGACGAGCTGCCCCTGGAAAATGACCGGCAGGGCGCACGGACGGCCCTTGGGCTGCCGGCGCCGGAGGAGGGCGGGGCGCTGCTGGCGGTGCTGCCGGGTTCGCGCGCCAACGAAATCCGCTTTCTCGGCGAGACCTTCCTCGCGGCCGTCGAACGCCTGTGCCGGGAGCGCCCGGCGCTCTCGGTGGTGATCCCGGCCGCCACGCCGGCGCGGCACAGCGAGCTCGAGACGCTGCTGGCGACGCGCCCGTCTCTCGCGGGGCGCGTCACCCTGATCGACGGCCGGTCGCGGGAGGCCATGGTGGCTTCCGACGCCGTACTGCTGGCCTCCGGCACCGCGGCGCTGGAGGCGATGCTCTGCCATCGGGCGATGCTGGTGGCCTACAAGATGGCGCCGGCGACCCACTGGCTGGCCAAGCGGCTGGTCAACACCGAGTGGATCTCGCTGCCCAACCTGATCGCCCGCGAGACCCTAGTGCCGGAGCTGATTCAGGACGCGGCGAGCCCGGAAGCCATTGCCGCCCAGCTTGCCGAGATGTTCGACGACGAGCCGGCACGCAAGGCCCTGGAGGCGCGCTTCGCTTCGATGCATGCGGCACTTCAGCGCGACGCCAGCCGACGCGCCAGCGAGGCCATCGAGGCGCTGGTGGAGGGGCGCGCCCTACCGGCGAGCGTGGCCCCCGAGGCGGGCGAGGCCGCGATCGTCGAGGGTGAGCGATGACCGCGCGTCAGAAAGGCCAGGTCGTGAAAGACAAGGCGCTGCCGCCGCTGGTGATCGACTACGCCGGCGACCGGCTGGCCGGGGTCGACGAGGTGGGCCGCGGCCCGCTGATCGGTCCGGTGGTCGCCGCGGCGGTGATCCTCGATCCCGCGCGGCCCATCGAGGGGCTGAATGACTCCAAGGCGCTCACGGCGCGGCGGCGCGAGGCGCTGGACCGTGAGATCCGCAGCCGCGCGCTTTCCTTCGCCGTGGCCGAGGCCAGCGCCGCCGAGGTCGATGCGATGAACGTCTTTCATGCGACTCATCTCGCCATGCGTCGCGCCATCGATGCCCTGGCGCCGGGGGCCGAATACCTGCTGGTGGACGGTAATCGCCTGCCCGGGCATCATGTCCCCGGCCAGGCCGTGGTCAAGGGCGATGCCCGTCATCCGGCCATCGCCGCCGCCTCGATACTGGCCAAGGTCGAGCGCGACGCCGGCATGGTGGCCCTCGATGCCCGGCATCCCGACTACGGCTTCGCCCGCCACAAGGGCTATCCGACCCGCGAGCACCTGGCCGCCCTCAAGCGCCTGGGCGCGCTGCCCGAGCACCGCCGCTCCTTCGGCCCGGTCAAGCGCCAGCTGGCGCTGCTGTGAATCACAGAGCTGCAACGAGGACACCGGCGGATCGGCCTGCGAGGAGGCGCTGTGACCCCCTCCATGGGCGCTACTTTTGCCATCCATGGCAAAAGACCTCCTCTCCGGCCGGTCCCCCGCTGCCCGGCAGCGTTTGGCTGCCATACTGAGCTCTCTTGTCGCCCCTTCACTGCCAAGTAACGAGTCCGTCATGACCGCACCCTTCGTACATCTCCGCGTGCACAGCGAATTCTCCCTGGTCGACGGCCTGGTGCGTCTCAAGCCTCTGATCAAGGCCGCCGTGGCCCAGGACCTGCCGGCCGTGACGCTGACCGACGAGGCCAACCTCTTCGGTCTGGTCAAGTTCTACACGGGCGCCCAGGGCGCCGGGCTCAAGCCGATCATCGGCAGTGACCTGTGGCTGGCCAATCCCCACGACGAGGCGCACCCCTATCGCCTGACCCTGCTGGCCATGGACGACACCGGCTATCGCAACCTCACCGAACTGATCTCCCGGGGCTGGATGCACGGCCAGCGCCAGGGCCAGGCGCTGCTCGACAAGGCCTGGGTGCTGGAGCAGAGCGCGGGGCTGATCGCGCTCTCCGGCGGCCGGGAAGGGGAGATCGGGCGCCATCTGCTGAGCGACCATACCGACGAGGCGCGTGAGCTGCTCGAGGCGTGGAACGCCGCCTTCCCCGGGCGCTTCTACCTGGAGCTGACCCGCACCGGCCGCGCCCTGGAAGAAGACTGCGTACACCTCTCGGTGGAGCTTGCCATCGAGACCGGCACCCCGGTGGTGGCCACCAACGACGTGCGCTTCCTCGAGCGCGAGGACTTCTGGGCTCACGAGACCCGTGTGGCCATCGGCGAGGGCAAGGCGCTGGACGACAAGCGCCGCGAGCGGCGCTACACCGAGGAGCAGTACCTCAAGAGCCCCGAGGAGATGGCCGAGCTCTTCGCCGATATCCCCGAGGCCATCGAGAACAGCGGCATGATCGCCGCGCGCTGCAACGTCGACGTGCGCCTGGGCGAGATCTTCCTGCCCGAGTTCGAGATCCCCGAGGGGCTGACCCAAGACGAGTTCTTCCGCAAGATCTCCCACGACGGCCTGACCGAGCGCCTGGACTTCCTCTTTCCGGCCGAGCGCTACCCGAGGGACGGCCAGGAGTACGCCGAGATCGACGCCCGCTACCGCGAGCGCCTCGACTTCGAGCTCAACATCATCATCCAGATGGGCTTTCCCGGCTATTTCCTGATCGTGATGGACTTCATCCAGTGGGCCAAGGACAACGACGTCCCTGTGGGCCCGGGGCGCGGTTCCGGTGCCGGCTCGCTGGTGGCCTATGCGCAGAAGATCACCGACCTCGATCCCATCGGCTACGATCTGCTGTTCGAGCGCTTCCTGAACCCCGAGCGGGTCTCGATGCCCGACTTCGACGTCGACTTCTGCATGGAGAAGCGCGATCGGGTCATCGACTACGTGGCCGATCGCTACGGCCGCGATGCCGTCTCGCAGATCGTCACCTTCGGCACCATGGCCGCCAAGGCGGTGGTGCGCGACGTGGCGCGCGCCCAGGGCAAGCCCTACTCGCTCGGCGACAAGCTCTCCAAGCTGATCCCCTTCGAGGTCGGCATGACGCTGGCCAAGGCCATCGAGACGGAGCCTGCCCTCAAGGAGTACCTCGAGGCCGACGAGGAGGCCGCCGAGATCTGGGAGATGGCGAAGAAGCTCGAGGGCATCACCCGGGGCACCGGCAAGCACGCCGGGGGCGTGGTGATCGCGCCGACCAAACTCACCGACTTCTCGCCGCTGCTGTGCGACGAGGAGGGCAACGGCCTGGTGGTGCAGTTCGACAAGAACGACATCGAGGACGCGGGCCTGGTCAAGTTCGACTTCCTGGGCCTGCGCACCCTGACCATCATCGACTGGGCGCTGGAGATGGTCGACAAGGTGCGCGCCGTCGAGGGGCAGGGCGCACTGGACATCGACACCATCCCGCTGGACGACGCCCCGACCTTCGAGATGCTCAAGAAGGCCGAGACCACGGCGGTCTTCCAGCTCGAATCCCGCGGCATGAAGGAGCTGATCAAGCGCCTGCTGCCCGATTCGCTGGAGGACATGATCGCCCTGGTGGCGCTGTTCCGCCCCGGCCCGCTGCAGTCGGGCATGGTCGACGACTTCATCAACCGCAAGCACGGCCGGGCGGAGATCTCGTATCCGCACCCGGACTACCAGCATGAGCTCCTGAAGCCGGTGCTCGGCCCCACCTACGGCATCATCCTCTACCAGGAGCAGGTGATGCAGATCGCCCAGGTGATGGCCGGCTACAGCCTGGGCCAGGCCGACATGCTGCGTCGCGCCATGGGCAAGAAGAAGCCCGAGGAGATGGCCAAGCAGCGCGCGGGCTTCATGGAGGGCTGCGCGACCAACGGCATCGATAAGGATCTCGCCGGCAACATCTTCGACCTGGTGGAGAAGTTCGCCGGTTACGGCTTCAACAAGTCGCACTCGGCGGCCTATGCGCTGGTCTCCTACCAGACCGCCTGGCTCAAGGCGCACTATCCCGGGCCCTTCATGGCCGCGGTGATGTCCACCGAGATGGACAACCTCGACAAGGTGGTGCCGCTGATCGAGGAGTGTCGCCACCTGGGGCTCACGGTGACCCCGCCGGATGTCAACGTCGGCGGCTACAAGTTTACCGTCGATGAGCAGGCGCGGGTGGTCTATGGCCTGGGTGCGATCCGCGGCGTCGGCGAGGGCCCGATCGGCGCCATCGTCGAGGCCCGCGAGGCGGGCGGCCCCTTCGCGGATCTCTTCGACTTCTGCCGTCGGGTCGATCCCAAGCGCATGAACAAGCGCACCCTGGAGGCGCTGATCCGCTCCGGGGCGCTGGACACCCTGGGGCCGAGCCGCGCGGTGCTTACCGCGGCGTTGGAAGACGCCCTCAAGGCCGCTGCCCAGAACCAGACCAACCAGAACCTCGGCATGGTCGACATGTTCGGCGAGGCCTTCGCCGCGCCGGAAGAGGAGCAGCAGGACGCCTACGGCGACTATCGCCAGGTCCGGGAGTGGACCGACAAGGAGCGCCTGGCCGGCGAGAAGGACACCCTGGGGCTCTATCTCACCGGGCACCCCATCGACGAGTACGAGCTGGAACTCGCCCGCTTCGTCTCGACCCGCATCGGCGATCTCAAGCCGTCGCGGGAGCCCCAGCGGGTGGCCGGGCTGGTGGTCGGCGTGCGGACCATGAAGTCCAAGCGCGGCGACACCATGGCCTTCATTACCCTGGACGATCGCACCGGGCGCATCGAGGCGTCGCTGTTCGGCGAGCTCTTCGATCAGCTGCGCGGCCGGCTCGAGGCCGACCAGGTGATGATCGTCGAGGGCGAGGTCTCAAGCGACGACTACTCAGGCGGCCTGCGGCTGCGCGGCAAGGAGGTCACCCCCATGGTCGAGGCGCGCAGCCGCTTCGGACAGGCGGTGGAGCTCTCCCTGGACGGTGGTCGCCTCAACGGCCGCCTGGTCGACAGCCTGCGCGCGAGCCTCGCGCCCTACTGCGACGAGGCGGGCCTGCCGGTGCGGCTGCGCTATCGAAACGCCGAGGCCACGGGCTGGATGGAGCTTGCCGAGCAGTGGCGCGTCATCCCCTCCGATGAGCTGCTGACGGGGCTGCGTGAGGTGCAGGGTCAGGATGGCGTGCGGCTGAAGTACCGCTAGACCGGCGGTGGGCGACAGCAGCGTGCTGTGGTCCGCATGATGCCGGCGAGGGCGCCGGGGACAGGCTGAAGTGGAGGTCCGAGGACCATGGATGGCCGAGGTAGCGCCCAGGGAGGGGTTTACAGCGCCTCCACGTAAGCCTGTCGCCGGGTTAGCCCTGAGCCGCGCTTGTACCCGCTCGCTGTTGCCTTGCGCCTTGCGTTGAGGGTGCGATAATGCCTGCCACGCTTATTTTTTTGGCATCGCCTTCCCACGTGGGAGGGGCGGTGAAACACGACAAGGCGTCTGGCCAATGAATCCGAACTATCTCGACTTCGAACAGCCCATTGCCGAGCTCCAGGCCAAGATCGAGGAGCTGCGGCTGGTCGGCAACGACAGCCAGGTCAATCTCAGCGACGAGATCGGTCGTCTCGAGGAGAAGAGCCGCAAGCTCACCGAGTCGATCTTCAGGGATCTCTCTCCCTGGCAGGTCTCCCAGCTATCGCGGCATCCCCAGCGGCCCTACACCCTGGACTATCTCGAGCACGTCTTCACCGACTTCGACGAGCTCCACGGCGATCGCCACTTCGCCGACGATGCCGCCATCGTCGGGGGCATCGCGCGGCTGGACGACAAGCCGGTGATGGTCATTGGCCACCAGAAGGGCCGCGACGTGAAGGAGAAGGTGCGCCGCAACTTCGGCATGCCGCGCCCCGAGGGGTATCGCAAGGCGTGCCGGCTGATGGAGATGGCCGAGCGCTTCAAGATGCCGGTGCTCACCTTCATCGACACCCCCGGCGCCTATCCCGGCATCGACGCCGAGGAGCGCGGCCAGTCCGAGGCCATCGCCTACAACCTAGCGGTGATGTCGCGGCTCAAGACGCCGATTCTCGCCACCGTGGTGGGCGAGGGCGGCTCCGGCGGGGCGCTCGCCATCGGCGTCTGCGATGAGCTCGCCATGCTGCAGTACTCCACCTACTCGGTGATCTCCCCCGAGGGCTGCGCCTCCATCCTGTGGAAGAGCGCCGAGAAGGCGCCCGATGCGGCCCAGGCCATGGGCATTACCGCCGAGCGCCTCAAGGAGCTGGGCCTGGTCGATACCCTGATCGCGGAGCCGCTGGGCGGCGCCCACCGCCATCCGGTGACCACCGGCGAACGGATCAAGGCCTCGCTGCTGGCGAGTCTCGAGCGTCTCGAGGCAATGGACACGGAGACGATGCTCGAGCGCCGCTATGAGCGCCTGATGAGCTACGGCGCCCCGGTGTAGGCCCTCGATGCGCGACACAGGCGCGCTGCAGCCCCTGATCGACGACGCCCTGGCGGATACCCCGCCGGGGCGTGGTGTCTGGGTCGCCCTGTCGGGAGGCCTGGACTCCTCGCTGCTGCTGACCCTGGCGGCGGCCGCCTGCCGCCGCCACCCCCGCCCGCTGCGTGCGCTGCACGTCCATCACGGCCTGCAGGCCGCCGCCGACGACTTCGAGCGCCACTGCCGACGACTCGCCTCGCGGCTCGGCGTGCCGCTGTGGGTCGAGCGCGTCGATGTCGATCCGTCCGCCGGCCAGGGCTGCGAAGCGGCGGCCCGCGAGGCGCGCTATGCGGCCTTCGCCCGGCGCCTGGCGCCGGGTGAGACCCTATGGCTGGCCCAGCACGCGGACGATCAGGCCGAGACCCTGCTGCTCGCCGCCCTGCGAGGCAGCGGGGTGCGCGGCCTGGCCGGCATGCCGGCAGGCCGCGACGGGCGAGGGCATCGCCTGGCGCGTCCGCTGCTCGGCGCATCGCGGGCCACGCTCGAGGCCGAGGCGAGGCGCTGCGGGCTCGCCTGGGTGGAGGATCCCACCAACGCCGACGAGAGCCTGGATCGCAACTTCCTGCGCCACCGCGTGCTGCCGCTGCTCGAGACCCGCTGGACCGCGGCTCATCGGAGCCTCGCGCGCAGCGCGGCGCTGGCCGGCGAGGCCGATGGCCTGCTCGACGAGCTCGCCGCACTGGACCTCGAGCGCCTGGGCGACGACCCCGCCCGATTGCCTGTGGCGGGGCTCTCGGCGCTCTCCGCCCCGCGTCGCCGGCTGCTGATCCGCCATGCCTGCCAATGCCTCGGCCTTGCGACCCCGCCCGCCCGGCGCCTCGCGTCGCTGCTCGATCAGCTCGACGCCCGTGCGGACGGCGAGGTTCGGGTGGCCTGGCCCGGCGCCGAGGCGCGCGTCTGGCGGAGTCATCTCTACCTGCTGACCCCGGTCGAGGAGGTAGCGTCTGACGGCGGGCGGGGCGGGAGGTTGCTGGAGTGTCCGGTGGCATGGGACGGGCAGACACCGCTCGCCACGTCGCTGGGTGAATGGGACGTCACGCTGCGTCGGGACGACGGCGCCGCGGTTTCCTTGAGAGTGGCGCCGCGCGGCGGCGGCGAGCGCCTGCGCCTGGCCGGTCGCGGGCGACGCGACCTCAAGCGGCTGCTGCAGGAACTCGACGTGCCGCCCTGGGAGCGCGGGCGGCTGCTGGTGGTCCACCACGGCGAGGAGGCGGTGGCGGTCCTGGCGCCGTCGGATGACTGGCGGCTGGTGGCCGAGGGCTGGTCAGTCGCGTGACAGCGTCAGCGTGAAGCCGGCGGCCGCCTGGTAGTCGACCTCCTGCTCCAGATCGTTGAGCAGCAGGGCCGGGTCCTCCTGGGGGGCGAGCGTCAGATGCAGCGCCTCGCCGTCGGCGTCGAGTCGCGGCACGCCGGGCGGCTGCTCGGGACGCGAGTGATTGATCAGCACGGCCAGGCGCAGCAGGCGGGCCAGCCGCGCGTGGGAGCGCTGCTCGCTCGCGGGCAGCGCCTGCCACTCCTTGACCGGGAACTTGCGCCGATGGGCGCGCACCAGGAAGGCCAGCAGCCGCTGCTCCGGGCGCGAGAAGCCGGCCAGGTCGGAGTGCTCCAGCAGGTAGGCGCCGTGGCGATGAAACTGGCTGTGGGAGATGGCCAGGCCGATCTCGTGGAGCCGGCTCGCCCAGTCGAGGAAACGGACCTCGTCGTCGTCCAGCGCCCATGCCTCGCGGACCTGTTCGCAGAGCGCCTGGGCCGTAGCGGCCACGTTCTCGGCCTGGCGTGCGTCCACCCGGTAGTTGCGGGCCAGGCCGTCCAGGGTCTTGAACCGTGAATCCTCGGGGCTGTGGCGGCCCACCATGTCATAGAGCACGCCCTCGCGCAGGGCGCCGTCGGCGTAGCGCATCTGCTCGAGGTCGAAGGCCTCGAAGATGGCGCCGAGGATCGCGATGCCCGCGGGAAAGATCCGCGAGCGGTCGGCCTTGAGCCCCGGGAGGTCGACCCTGTCCAGCTGCTTGCACTTGATCAGCTGGCGGCGCAGGTTCGCCAGTCCGTCGCGGGTGATCACCCCCTCGGGTCCCTGGCCGGCCGCCGCGATCACCGCGGCGGCGGCCTTGATGGTGCCGCTGGAGCCTACGGGGTCGCTCCAGCCCAGGCGCTGGTAGGGCCGCTGGATGTTGGCCAGCTCCGAGAGGGCGGCCAGTTCCGCGCGGCGCATGCGTTTCTCGCTGATCTCGCCGTCGTCGAAGAAGCGCCGCGTGAAGGTCACGCAGCCCATCCGCAGGCTCTCCAGGGCCAGCGGTTCGAAGTGCTCGCCGATGATGAACTCCGTGGAACCGCCGCCGATGTCGACGATCAGCCGGCGGCCGTCCTCGGCCACCGCATGGGCCGCGCCCAGGTAGATCAGGCGCGCCTCCTCGCGACCGGCGATGATCTCGATGCGGTGGCCCAGCAGGGCTTCGGCGCGTTCGATCAGCGCCTGGCTGTTGCGCGCATCGCGCAGGGCATTGGTGCCGACGACGCGCAGGTCGCGGCGGGCGATGCCCTCGAGGAAGGGGGCGAAGCGGGCCAGACAGTCCAGTGCCCGGGTCATGGCGTCCTCGCGCAGCACGCCGTCCTCGTCGAGTCCGGCGGCCAGCTGCACCTTCTCGCCCAGCCGGGCGACCACCTGCAGCCGGTCGTCCTGGTAGTTGGCGACCAGCAGGTGGAAGCTGTTGGAGCCGAGGTCGATGGCGGCAAGGCGGCGGGGCTCGGCGGCGGTCGCGGGGTCGCTCGCGGTGGCGGAAAACCGGTCCGTTGGCACTGTCATGGCGCGTCCTGATGGGTGATGGAAAAGAGGTTGCGGGCGGTGTCCGGCGTTGTCAATTGCCCCGTGATGGCCGCCGCGGCAGGGCTTGCGTTTGCTGGCGCCCTTGACTAATATCGAGGCGTTCGCCTGTTCCGAATGCTTCACGACCGTTCCACGGCGTTTCCGTCGCGGTCAGTATCCAAGTCGTCAGACAGCCCACTGCTTCAGCCTGCGATCCCGGCCCCGTGCCCGACATCGCTGATCAGGCGAAAACGAACCTGCTTCCTCGCTTCCGATATCGGCCCGGCACCCCTGTTCAAGGCGGCTGCCCGCCCAGGCCATTCGATGCTTCACGACGAGAGGTAGCCTGTCCGGGCTCTGAACGCATCCACAGGGCGTCATCGTCTCGCCTCCTGTCTTTCCTCACGGCGCACTGCCGCCCGGCTTCCACGAGCAAATTCTGAACACACCGATGAATCTTACCGAACTCAAGCAAAAGCCAGTTCCGGAGCTTCTGGAGCTTGCCCGCGAGATGGGCATCGACAATCTGGCGCGCTCCCGCAAGCAGGACATCATCTTCGCCATCCTCAAGAAGCATGCCAAGAGCGGTGAGCCGATCTTCGGTGATGGCGTGCTGGAGATCCTGCAGGACGGATTTGGCTTCCTGCGCAGCGCCGACAGCTCCTACCTGGCCGGCCCCGATGACATCTATGTCTCGCCGTCGCAGATTCGCCGCTTCAACCTGCGCAAGGGCGACTCCATTTCCGGCAAGATTCGTCCGCCGAAGGAGGGGGAGCGCTACTTCGCGCTGTTGAAGGTCAGCGAGATCAACTTCGACAAGCCGGAGAACGCCAAGCACAAGATCCTCTTCGAGAACCTCACGCCGCTGTTCCCTCAGGAGCGGCTGCGCATGGAGATCGGCAACGGCTCCACCGAGGATCTCACCGCCCGGATCATCGACCTCACTGCACCCATCGGCAAGGGTCAGCGCGGCCTGCTGGTCTCCCCGCCCAAGGCGGGCAAGACCCTGATGCTGCAGAACATCGCCACCTCCATCACCCGCAATAATCCCGAGTGCCACCTGATCGTGCTGCTGATCGACGAGCGCCCCGAGGAGGTGACGGAGATGTCGCGCACGGTGCGCGGCGAGGTGGTGGCTTCGACCTTCGACGAGCCGCCGGCCCGTCACGTGCAGGTGGCCGAGATGGTCATCGAGAAGGCCAAGCGCCTGGTCGAGCACAAGAAGGACGTGGTGATCCTGCTCGACTCCATCACGCGTCTGGCTCGCGCCTACAACACCGTGGTGCCGAGCTCCGGCAAGGTGCTGACCGGCGGCGTCGACGCCCACGCCCTGGAGAAGCCCAAGCGCTTCTTCGGCGCGGCGCGTAACATCGAGGAGGGCGGCAGCCTGACCATCATCGCCACAGCGCTGGTCGACACCGGCTCCAAGATGGATGAGGTGATCTTCGAGGAGTTCAAGGGCACCGGCAACATGGAGGCCCACCTCGACCGCAAGCTGGCCGAGCGTCGCGTCTACCCGGCGATGAACATTCGCCGCAGCGGCACCCGCCGCGAGGACCTGATCGCCTCCGAGGACGAGATGCAGCGCATGTGGATCCTGCGCAAGCTGCTCAATCCCATGGAGGATACGGCCGCCACCGAGTTCCTGATCGACCGCCTGAAGGATACCAAGACCAACCTGGAGTTCTTCGAGGCCATGAAGCGCCGCTGAGGTTGCTCGGACCGAGCGGGCCAGGCGGTATCGGGAAGGGGCAGCATGCTATGCTGCCCCTTCCTCGTTTTGGAGCGGGATATCCTAATGAAGTATCAGGACCTTCGCGAGTTCATCGCGGTGCTCGAGGAGCAGGGCGAGCTCACGCGCGTCACCGCCGAGGTGGACCCCTATCTCGAGATTACCGAGATCTGCGATCGCACCCTGCGGGCCGGCGGGCCGGCCCTGCTGTTCGAGAACGTCAAGGGCCACGACATGCCGCTGCTCGGCAATCTGTTCGGCACGCCGAAGCGGGTGGCCATGGGCATGGGGCAGGACTCGGTGGCCGCGCTGCGCGAGGTAGGCGAGCTGCTGGCCTTCCTCAAGGAGCCGGAGCCACCCAAGGGCTTCCGCGATGCCTGGAGCAAGCTGCCGATCTTCAAGCAGATAATGAGCATGGGGCCCAAGACGGTGCGCCGGGCCCCGGTCCAGGCGCTCGTCTATGAGGGCGACGAGGTCGACCTCGATCGCCTGCCGATCCAGCACTGCTGGCCCGGGGATGCCGCGCCGCTGGTCACCTGGCCGCTGGTGATCACCCGCGGCCCCCAGAAGACCCGCCAGAATCTCGGCATCTACCGCCAGCAGAAGCTCGGCAAGAACCGGCTGATCATGCGCTGGCTCTCCCACCGCGGCGGGGCGCTCGATTTCCAGGAGTTCCAGAAGGCGCATCCCGGCGAGCCCTTCCCGGTGGCGGTGGCGCTGGGCGCCGATCCGGCCACCATCCTCGGCGCCGTGACCCCGGTACCGGACAGCCTATCCGAGTACGCCTTCGCCGGGCTCTTGCGCGGCTCGCGCACCGAGCTCGTCAAGTGCGGCCACGCCGACCTGCAGGTGCCGGCCTCCGCCGAGATCATCCTCGAGGGCTTCATCTATCCGGACGATAGGGCGCCCGAGGGGCCCTATGGCGACCACACCGGCTACTACAACGAGGTCGAACAGTTCCCGGTGTTCACGGTGACGCGCATGACCATGCGCGAGAACGCCATCTACCACTCCACCTACACCGGCCGGCCGCCCGACGAGCCGGCGATCTTGGGGCTGGCCCTCAACGAGGTGTTCGTGCCGATCCTGCGTCGCCAGTTCCCCGAGATCGTCGACTTCTACTTGCCGCCCGAGGGCTGCTCCTACCGCATGGCGGTGGTGACCATGAAGAAGCAGTACCCGGGGCATGCCAAGCGGGTGATGATGGGCGTGTGGAGCTTCCTGCGCCAGTTCATGTACACCAAGTTCGTGGTGGTGCTCGACGACGACGTCGACGCCCGCGACTGGAAGGACGTGATCTGGGCCATCACCACCCGCATGGATCCCGCCCGGGACACCGTGATGGTGGAGAACACCCCCATCGACTATCTGGATTTCGCCTCTCCCGTGGCCGGCCTGGGCTCCAAGATGGGCCTGGACGCCACCAACAAGTGGCGCGGCGAGACCGATCGCGAGTGGGGCACGCCCATCGTCATGGACGAGGCCGTCAAGGCCCGCGTCAGCGAGCGCTGGAACGACCTGGGCATCACGCTTTCTCCTGACAACGACACGAGGCATTCATGACGCCAAGGACCCTGACCTGCCTGGTCACCGAGGTCGAGGACCTCACCCCGGACGTCTTCCGCGTCCAGCTCGAGGGCCGCGCCGAGGCCGTGGCCCACGACCCCGGCCAGTACCTGGAGCTCAAACTCGCCGAGGACATCTGGGTGCCGTTCTCCATCGCCAACGCCCACGCCGGCGATGGCACGATCGAGCTGCACATCCAGCACTGGCCGGAGCGCGACAACTCCGCGCGGCTGCGCGAGCTGATGCAGGTCGCCGAGCGGCTGACCGTGCGCCTGCCCGGTGGCGATTGCGTGCTGGACCCGGACAGCACGCGCCCGCTGCTGCTGGTCGCCGCCGGCACCGGCTTCTCGCAGATGAAGGCAATCGCCGAGGCGGCCCTGCACCAAGACCCCGACCGCGAGATCGACCTCTGGTGGGCGGCCCGCGAGCGTCGCGATCTCTACCTGGAGCGCCTGCCCCGTGAGTGGGCCGAAGGGCACGCCAACCTGCGCTTCCATGCCGTGACCGAGGTCCCGCCGGAGCAGGCCATCGAAGGAGCGCACGTTCACGCCCATCACGACCGCATCGATCGGGCGCTGGCGACCGGCCTCGAGGACGTCTCCGGCCATGACGTCTACGTCTCCGGCTCCCCGGGCATGGTCTATGCGTGCGTCGACGTGCTGGCCTCATTGGGCCTCGAGGCCTCGCGAGTCTTCTCGGACGTCTTCGCCTACGCCCCCCGCGATCCCATCGTGCCCACCGCGGGCAGCCTGGTGCGAGAGGGCGGTTCATGAGCGCCTCGCCGATCCTGATTACCGGCGGGGCCCAGCGCCTGGGGCGCCACTGCGCGGAGCGCCTGCGCGACGACGGCCATCCGGTGATCATCAGCTATCGGCGTGAGCGCGAGGAACTCGAGGCGCTGCGCGCCCAGGGCATCGTTACCCTGCCTGCAGACTTCTCGAGCGAGGCGGGCATCATGGATTTCCTCGAGCGGCTCAAGGCCGAGACCTCCTCGCTGCGCGCCATCGTCCACAACGCCAGCGACTGGGCGCCGGACAGTAGCGGCGACGATGCCGGCGCCAACTTCGAGCGGCTGTTTCGCGTGCACATGCTGGCGCCCTACCTGATCAACCTGCACGCCCGCGAGCTGCTCGAGGCGTGCAGCGAGCCCCAGCGCGACATCGTGCACCTGACCGACTACGTGGTGCAGAAGGGCTCTCGCAAGCACGCCGCCTACGCCGCCACCAAGGCGGGGCTGGATAACCTGACGCTCTCCTTTGCGGCCATGTTCGCGCCGAAGGTCCAGGTCAACGCCATCGCCCCGGCGATGATCATGCTCAACCAGGGCGACGACGAGGCCTACGCCGAGAAGGCGCGCGCCAAGTCGGCCATGGAGATGATTCCCGGCCCCGGCGTGATCTATCAGAGCCTGCGCTACCTGCTCGACAACCGCTTCGTGACGGGCATCACCCTGCCAGTCGATGGCGGGCGGCATCTTCGCTAGAATGGCCGACACCCCTGATGACAACCCCGAAGAGGATAACGACATGGCGGGACACGACGAGAACTTCAAGGATGACAGCGGCCTGCTGGCCGTCTTCCTGGGCCTGGCGGTGCTGCTGGGCATGAGTGCTCTGCCGGCCACCATCGGCTGGGTCCAGCTCGCGACCGGCTGATCGCCGCCGCGCGACGCCCCTTGCCGAGGCCGCCCCGATACGGCACGATGGCAATATCGCTCAGGAGATGACCATGACACCCGCCCCGTACCCGACCCTTCGCTGCCTCGACGACGCCCCGCGTCGCGATGTCGAGTGCGCGGGCGCCCGGGTCGGCGAGGCGGAGCTGCAGGGCTGGTATGGCTACTGGTTTAGCACCGGTGTGCCGGTGGCCATGTCCTGAGCCGCACCAAGGACAGCGCCACGAGGCACGCCCACCGGGTTGCCTCCTCCCAGAACCCCCGGACGGCAACCCCGCCCGGGGGTTCTGCGTTTCACGGCATTCGACACCATCGACGACAGACAAGGAGAGAGATCATGACCGCATCCATCGCCATTCGCCTGACCCGGGGCTTCGTGGGCTATTACGGCTATTGGCGATTTAGCGAGCTGCGGTCGGCTCACTCTGCCACGCCCGACCGTAGCGAGATCGGTGGCTCCCGACAGACACGATGTACGATCGCTACCCGGAGTTGATGACCATGAATGCCCCCGTTTCGCTGGCCCCCGCCCCGCACCAGGCCGCCCCGACGTCCGATGCCGGGACGCCCGCCGCCTCGCTGCCCACCCCGGGCGAGCTGCGCCACACGCTTCCGCTCGCCCCCGCGCTCGCCGAGCAGGTGGCGGCTCACCGTCGGGCGATCCGCGCCATTCTCGACGGTCACGATGACCGCCTGCTGGTGGTGGTCGGGCCCTGTTCCGTTGACGACCCCGAGGCCGCGCTGGACTATGCGCGCCGCCTGGCCGAGCTGGCGCCGAGGGTCGCCGATCGGCTGCTGATCGTGATGCGCGTCTACGTCGAGAAGCCGCGCACCACCGTGGGCTGGAAGGGGCTCGCCTACGACCCCGACCTGGACGGCAGCGGCGACATGGCGCGTGGCCTGCACGCTTCTCGCAAGCTGATGCGCGACATCGCCGCGCTCGGCCTGCCGGTGGCCACCGAGCTGCTGCAGCCGATGCTGGCGCCCTACCTGGACGACCTGCTCGCCTGGGTGGCGATCGGCGCCCGCACCACCGAGTCGCAGCTGCACCGCGAGGTGTCCAGCGGCCTGGAGGCCGTGGTCGGCTTCAAGAACGGTACCGGCGGCGAGCTGCAGGTCGCCCTGGATGCCATGCAGTCCGCCGCGCATCCCCATCGCCACTTCGCGATGGCCGAGGATGGCCGGCCCATGGTCCGCGAGACCGACGGCAACCCCCACACCCACCTGGTGCTGCGTGGCGGCCATGGCGAGCCCAACTACTCGGCCGCCCATGTCCGCTCGGCGCGGCGCACCCTCGAGGCGGCCGGCCTCGCCCCGCGGATCATGGTCGACTGCAGCCATGCCAACGCCCGCAAGGATCACCGCCGTCAGAGCGAGGTGCTGCTCGACGTCCTGGGTCAGCGCGAGGCCGGCGACGCCTCGCTGGTGGGCCTGATGATCGAGAGCCACCTCCACGAGGGCAAGCAGCCGCTCGCCCCGGGGCGCCAGCGCTACGGCGTCTCGGTGACCGACGCCTGCATCGGCTGGGAGACCACCGAGCACCTGCTGACGACCGCGGCGGAACGCCTGCGGCGAGCGGCGCCGGGCGAGTAAAGAAAGCTGAGCGGCCCCGGGCGATTGCAAGAAGGGCCGCGCCTGTACCCGGGGAGGCGATGTGCGGATAATCGCCGCATCGTCTCTCTTCGCACAGGTCCTCCATGACGTTTCGCTTCGAACACCATGATCCCGCCACCTACCGCCGCCTATCCCGCCTGACGGGCCTGGCCATGGCCGGCCAGCTGATCGTCTTCGGGCTGCTGTTCTCGCAGCTGCTCGTCGCGGCCTTCGGCGGCAGCCTCTGGATCAATGCCCTGGGCGTGCTGCTGGGCCTGGCCGCCACCAGCCTGGTCTTTGCCGTGCTGCGACAGCGCCCCTGGATGGCCGGCATCCGCTACGTCTGGCGCCTCAAGCACCATCTGGCGCGGGTCAGCGCCTACCTGCCGGCCCTGCGACGCGGCATGGGCGAGGGTGACGAGGCGGCGCTGGCGGTGCTGGCCTTTTACCACCAGGGCATGGCCCAGCTCTCCGAGCTCGAGGGGCGCACCCTCGACGACGATGCCGAGCTGCTCGCCGAGCGCGAGGTGGTCCGTCACGCCCGCCGCGAGAGGGGGCTTTCCGAACGCGTCGAGGGCTTCGAGCTCGAGGACCTGAGTGCCTTCCGCAAGGGCTAGGGCGTGGCTGGGGTCATCGCCCTGTCACCTTCTCGATCTAGGCTCGACTCGTCGACCCGAAGGCGCCCGCGGCGCCTCGCCCACCTGACGAGGAGAGCAGCATGAGCAAGGAAATCGAGGATCATCGTGTCTTGAACCCCAGCAGCAATGAGCCCTTTGACGCAGTGCTCGCTCGTCATGTCTCCCGGCGCAGCGTGATGCGCGGCGGCCTGGGGTTGGCGGCCGCCTCGATGTTGGGGTTCGGCGGCGCTGCCCAGGCGCTGGCGTCGGGCGGCGCGAAGAAGACGCCGCTGAGCCTCGCCTTCGAGTCGGTGCGCGGCTCGCGCACCGATGCCGTGGTGGTCCCTGCCGGCTATACCGCCCAGGTGCTGGTGCCCTGGGGCACGCCGCTGCATGATCAGGCGTCGGCGTGGCACGAGGGGCTGGCCATGACCCCGCAGCGCCAGGCGGAGAGCGTCGGCATGCACCACGACGGCATGCACGGCTTCGCGCTCGAGCCTTCGAGCGCCTCGCGTCGCTTCGTGCTGGCGCTCAACAACGAGTACATCGACCAGCAGGCGCTGTGGGCGCCTCAGGGTGGGCCCACCAACGCCGAGGAAGGCGCTCGTCCCGCCGACGAGTCGCGCACCGAGATCAACGCCCACGGCGTGACCCTGGTCGAGGTGGCGCGCTCCGCCGATGGCCAGTGGAGCCATGTGGCCGGCTCGCCCTACAACCGTCGCTTCACCAGTGCGACTGAAATGGAGCTTTCCGGGCCTGTCGCCGGCAGCGACTATGTGCGCACGCCGTTCTCGCCGGAAGGCGTGCTTTGCCGTGGCACCAACAACAACTGCGGTAACGGCTACACCCCGTGGGGCACCTACCTGGCCTGCGAGGAGAACTGGCCCAACGTCTTCGTCAACACGGGAGCACGCTTCCGCGATGATGCCCGCATCGGCATACCCACCGAGCGTGGCCGCTATGGATGGGAGACCTCCGCCGGCGATGCCTCCGAACGTGATGGGGAATTTGCGCGTTTCGAAGTCACCCCGCGGGGGGCGAGTGCGCTAGACGACTACCGCAACGAGGCGCGCACCTTCGGCTATCAGGTGGAGATCGACCCCTATACCGGCGAGCGCGCCGTGAAGCGAACCGCCCTGGGGCGCTTTCGTCACGAGGGCTGCTGGCTGGGCAAGCTCGTGCCGGGCAAGCCGGTGGTCTTCTACTCCGGCCATGACGCCCGCAACGAGTACGTCTATAAGTTCGTCTCCGCCGCCGCCTGGGATCCGGTCGACGCCAATCGTCCCGGCGAGGCCTACGATCGCCTGGCCATCGGCGCCAAGTACCTGGACGAAGGTGTCCTCTATGCCGCCCGCTTCGAGGCCGACGGCCGCGGTGAGTGGCTGCCGCTGACGCCTAAGGCCCGCTCGCGTGATGGTCGTCCCCTGCACGAGGCGCTGGGGTTGGCCGCCGATGATCTGGCCGGCATCATCGTCAACACCTGCGACGCCGCCGATCTGATGGGCGCCACGCCCATGGACCGCCCGGAGTGGGCCAGCGTAGATCCTGCCTCCGGTGAGGTTTACCTCACGCTGACCAATAACAGTAAGCGCACCGGCGACGGCAGCACGGCGACCTATACCAACGATGGCGGCTCGCTCGACGAGCCGGGCGTGGGCTTCGCCACCGCGCCGGTGAACGCCGCCAACCCGCGTGCCGAGAACGGTGCCGGGCACATCATCCGCTGGCGAGAGCGTGACGACGTGGCGGCCTTCGACTGGGAGGTGTTCGTCTTCGGCGCGGCGGCCGACGATGCCGACAACCTCTCCGGCCTGACCGAGGCCAACCAGTTCGCCAGCCCCGACGGCCTGTGGTTCGATGACCGCGGCGAGGGCGAGGGCATCCTGTGGATCCAGACCGACAACGGCTATGAAGGCGTCGCCGAGCACACCAACGACCAGGTGCTGGCGGTGGTGCCCGGCGTCCTGGGGGCAGGTGAGGATGCGCCTTCGGTGGTGAATACGGGCAACCAGCAGGGGCTCAAGCGCTTCGCCGTGGGGCCCAACGGCGCCGAGGTGACCGGCATCTTCGCCACCCCGGATCGCACGGCGCTGTTCATCAACATCCAGCACCCGGGCAACTGGCCGGCATCTCAGGACGCGACTGAGCCGGCGTCGGGCAGCGTGCGTCCGCGGGCGGCGACCGTGGTGATCCAGAAGCGCGATGGCGGGCCGATCGGCGTCTGATCCTCGCCGCCTCCGTTCGCAAGCAGGCCCCTGCCATCGGCAGGGGCCTTTCTCGTTCAGGGGCCCGCCAGGTCGCTGCCGCGACGCCAGTGCGACATCGCCCACGGCCTCTTTCTCGCTGCCTGCTAATCTGTCAGAGATGATCGGTTGGCGTCGGGGCGGTGGTGCTCCGTGGAGTGCGCTCGCCGAGCATCCCCTCTTGCCAAGCGCCGCGAGGTCATCATGAACCAAACACGCTGTGTTCCTTCGTTGCGTGCCGGCATTGGCGCCGTTCTTCTCTTCGTACTGGAGCCCCATGGCGTCCTTGCTCAGGAGCTCACCGTCACCGATCTCGGTACGCTCGGCGGCAGCGAGTCCTTCGCCGTCGATGTCTCCCAAGGAGGAGCCGTCGTCGTCGGCGATAGCGACACGGGGATGGGGACACGGGCCTTCCGCTGGACGAAAGACGGCATGATGCAGGATCTGGGCACGTTGCCGGGCGGAACGTCCTCCTCGGCAGAAGGGGTCTCTGCCGACGGTGCCGTGATTGTCGGAACGAGCCGGAATGCCGACGGGAGTCAGGCCTTCCGCTGGACGGCTACCGGCGGCCTGGAAGACCTGGGCAGTCTCGGCGGCGATTTCACCGCGGCCAGCGGCGTCTCGGCCGACGGCAGCGTGGTCGTGGGGTTCAGCGGCACACCTGCCAACGTCGACCGCGCGTACCGCTGGACCGCTGCCAGCGGCATGGTGGATCTTGGCACTCTGGGGGGAGCGTTCTCCTTCGCCAACGATGTATCGGCCAACGGCGCCGTGATCGTTGGCCAAAGCGAGCGGGCGAATGGCGATTTCATCGGGTTTCGCTGGACGGCCTCCGAGGGCATGCAAGACCTCGGTTCCCTGGGCGGCAGCTTCTCGTCGGCAACGGCTGTGTCCGGCGACGGCATCGTGATCGTCGGTTTCAGCCTGACGGCCAGCGATGACGATCGCGCTTTCCGCTGGACCGAGGCGCAGGGCATGCAGAGCCTCGGCGTCTTGCCCGGCGACACCGACTCCCTCTCTTTTGGCGTGTCGGACGACGGCGCGGTCATCGTTGGTGAGAGCTTTTCCTCGGGCAGTGATAGCCGCGCCTTTCGTTGGACGGAAGCGGAGGGCATGCAGGATATCGGAACCCTCGGCGGGGATACCGCCGTCGCCAGTGCCGTCTCCGGCGATGGTTCCGTCATCGTTGGCCGCAGCACCACCGCGAGCGGCGACGAGCGTGCCGCGCTGTGGAAGTTCAGCGATGAGCCTCCGGAGTCACCGGTGATCATCGATGTCGCCAGTACGCTCCGAAGCGTAGCGGCGCTGGCGAATGACGCCTTTGCGGTGATGGAGTTGCGCCGGCGTGATCTCAACACGCTGCAAAATAGTTGCCGTGTCTCCCGCGCCGGGGACGTCTGCTATTCGGCGGCGACGGACGTGAGCGGTGTCGACGGCAATACCGATGCGCTAGGCAGCGTGACGGTCGGCTACGGGCTTACGGATCGGCTGTCGGCAGGCGTCACCCTGGGCCATGCCCTGTGGGAGGATCTGCCCAGCAGTGTCGATCGCGGTGACGGCAATATCGGTGGCGGCGTATACGTGCAGTGGCACGACACCGGGGCAGCGGCGGCTCGGTACCTTCGCGGCAGTCTCTCGGCGAACCGTTACGACGTGGACACCGCCCGTCAGGACTTAGGCTTTACCGAAGCCGCGACGGGCGATAGCCGTATCGAAGGCTGGAGCGCCGCCGTTGAGCTTGGTCAGTCGCATCCGCTCGAGGGCCGGTCGCACGTTGGCTATTACGGCGGTCTGCGGCATGGCGACCTGAAGATGCGCGCCTTTACCGAGCGCAAGGCGGCGTTTCCGTTCCGCTACGCCGAGACGACGCAGCGCCTGACCAGCGCCTTCGCGGGAGCTCGGTACGCCATGCCGCTGTCAGATGCGGTGCAGTGGTCGGTCGATGCCGAAATCGAGCAGGATCTGGCGCACGATGATCCCACCCTCATCGCATCCGCGGACTACATCGGCACCGTGACGTTCGACGCGGATACCGAGCAAACGCGAGGCGTGCTGTCCACCCGCGTGACCTATGCCGTCAACGATCGCCTCCACCTGTCAGTCACGCCCTATGTGGCGCGCACAGCGTTGGACGATACCGCCGTGGGCAGCGTGTTCGCCATCGAAGGACGGTTCTGATGCGCGATGGGTATCCCTTCGGCCTTAGCCTGCCGCACAGGGGCCCTGTCGGCGTTTGGGCCAGAGGGCGCGGGCATCATGCCCGGGCGGCGTAGGCGAAGAGCAGGGTCTCCTGGGCGCTGATCGGCGCGGCACCGCCGGCCTGCTGCTTGACGTAGAGGCCGTCGCTGCCGAGCAGCCAGCTCTGGCAGTTGTCCACCAGGTAGGTCTCGAGGTCCTTGCGGACCCGGGCGGCGAGTTTCTTGTCCAGCAGCGGAAAGCAGGTCTCCACCCGGTGGAACATGTTGCGCGCCATGAAGTCGGCGCTGGAGCCCCAGGTCTCGGACTTGCCGTCGTTGTGGAAGTGGAAGACGCGCGTGTGCTCCAGGAAACGACCGATCACCGAACGCACCCGGATGGTCTCGGAGATGCCCGGCAGCCCCGGGCGCAGGCAGCACATGCCGCGGATGATCAGATCGCACTCCACCCCCGCCCGGGACGCTCGGTAGAGCGCCTGGATCAGCTTGGGTTCGGTGAGCGAGTTGCACTTGATGATCAGGTGGGCGCGCTTGCCCTTGCGGGCATGTTCGGCCTCGCGGTCGATGCGCGCCACCATCTGCTCGTGCAGGGTGAAGGGCGCGTGCAGCAGCTTTTCGATATGCCGGGCCCGGCCCATGCCGGTGAGCTGCTGGAAGACCTTGTGCACGTCGGCGCAGAGCACCGGGTCGGCGGTGAGCAGGCTGTAGTCGGTGTAGAGCCGGGCGGTCTTGGAGTGGTAGTTGCCGGTGCCCAAGTGGGCGTAGTGGCGCAGCCGGCCCCGTTCGCGGCGCACGATGTGCATCATCTTGGCGTGGGTCTTGTAGGCCATCACGCCGTAGATGACGATGGCGCCGGCCTCCTGCAGACGCGAGGCCAGCGCCAGGTTGTCGGCCTCGTCGAAGCGCGCCCGCAGTTCGATCACTACCGTGACTTCCTTGCCGTTGCCGGCGGCCTCCACCAGGGCGTTGACGATGGGGGAGTCGGCGCCGGTGCGATAGAGGGTCTGCTTGATGGCCAGCACGTCCGGGTCGCGGGCGGCCTCGCCGAGCATCTTCTCCACCGGCGTGAAGGACTGGAAGGGGTGGTGCAGCAGGATGTCGCCCTCGGCGATCACGCCGAGCAGGCTGTCGGCCTTGAGCAGCGACTTGGGCAGGCCCGGCGTGAAGGGGCGGTAGAGCAGCTCGGGGCGCTCCACGGCATCGAGCACCGACATCATGCGCGTGAGGTTCACCGGGCCATCGACCCGATACAGATCGGTCTCCTCGAGCTGGAACTGGCGCAGCAGGAAGTCGGCGAGATCGTCGGGGCAGTTGTCGGCCACTTCCAGGCGCACCCCGCTGCCGTAGCGGCGCGACAGCAGCTCGCCGCGCAGCGCCGAGGCGAGGTCGGAGACCTCCTCGGGGTCCACGGACAGGTCGGCGTTGCGGGTCAGGCGGAACTGGTAGCAGCCGAGCACCGTCATGCCGGGGAAGACCTCCTCGGCGTGAGCATGCATCATCGACGACAGGAAGACGTATTCACTGAAGCCCTCCTCGCAGAGCGTCTCGGGCAGGGCGATCACCCGCGGCAGCGAGCGCGGCGCCGGCAGGATGGCCAGGCCCCCCTCGCGGCCGAAGGCGTCCTTGCCCTCGAGCTGGACGATGAAGTTGAGGCTCTTGTTGACCAGCCGCGGGAAGGGGTGAGAGGGGTCCAGGCCGATGGGGCTGACCACCGGGATGATCTCGGTGGCGAAATACTCCTGCACCCAGGCGCGCTGGGCCTCGGTCCAGTCGCCGCGGCGGCGAAAGCGCAGCCGCTGGGCCTCCAGGGCGGGGATCAGGACCTCGTTGAGGATCTGGTACTGGCGCGTCACCTGCTCGTGGGCGATCCGCGCGATCTCGGCCAGCACCGAGCGGGGCGAGCGGCCGTCGGCGCCGGTGGATTCGTCGCCCAGCAGCACCTGGTGCTTCAGGCCGGCCACGCGGATCTCGAAGAACTCGTCCAGGTTCGACGAGAAGATCAGCAGAAACATCAGCCGGTTGAGCAGCGGGTGGGCCTCGTCGAGGGCCTGCTCCAGCACCCGGACGTTGAACTGCAGGTGCGAGAGCTCCCGGTTGAAGTAGAGGCCGGGGTCGGTGAGGTCAGCCTCCGGGTCCGGCAGGGCCTTGGGCTTGATGCCGGTGCGGGTCTGGTTCAGGCGCGGGGCGGGCGGCTCGGGCAGTTCGCCGCCCTGGGCAGGATGGTCCGCATCGTGGCGGGGGATGGGGTCGCGCGTCTCTTCCATGGGAGCTCCCTGTCAGCGTGCGGAAGGGGCGCGACCCTCCCGTTGACTAGCGTGCGAGCAGCCGCGCTGCCCGCTTGGCGAAGTAGGTGAGCACGCCGTCGGCGCCGGCGCGCTTGAAGCAGAGCAGCGACTCGAGGATGACCGCGTCCGCCTCCAGCCAGCCGTTCTCGAAGGCGGCCATGTGCATGGCGTACTCGCCGCTCACCTGGTAGGCGAAGGTGGGCACCTTCAGTTCGTCCTTCACCCGACGCACCACGTCCAGGTAGGGCATGCCGGGCTTGATCATCACCATGTCGGCGCCCTCGGCCAGGTCCAAAGCCACCTCGTGCAGCGCCTCGTCACCGTTGCCCGGATCCATCTGGTAGGTGGTCTTGTCCGCCTTGCCCAGGTTGCCGGCGGAGCCCACGGCGTCGCGGAAGGGGCCGTAGTAGCGCGAGGCATACTTGGCGCTATAGGCCATGATTCGCGTGTTGACCAGCGCTTCCTGCTCCAGCACCCGGCGGATCGAGCCGATGCGCCCATCCATCATGTCCGAGGGGGCCACCACGTCGGCGCCGGCCTCGGCGTGGGAGAGCGCCTGCTTGATCAGGGTGGCCACGGTGCGATCGTTGTGCACGTAGCCGGCCTCGTCGAGGATCCCGTCCTGGCCGTGGCTGGTGTAGGGGTCCAGCGCCACGTCGGTGATGACGCCGAGCTCGGGAAGCGCCGCCTTGAGGGCCCGCACGCTGCGTTGCACCAGGCCCGCGGCGTTGTAGGACTCCTCGGCAAGCTCGCTCTTGAGCTCGGTGCCGACCACCGGGAACAGCGCGATGGCCGGAATGCCGAGCTCATGGGCCTCGCGGGCCTCCTCGATCAGCAGATCGATCGAGAGGCGCTCCACCCCGGGCATCGAGGGCACCGCCTCGCGCTGGCCCTCACCCTCCAGCACGAAGACCGGCCAGATCAGGTCGGCGGCGGTCAGGGTGTGCTCGCGCATCAAGCGGCGCGAGAAGTCGTCGCGGCGCATGCGGCGCGGGCGGGAGGTCGGGAACTGGCGTGGGGTCATGAAACTCAAGGCGTCTCTCCGGCAGTGGGATCTGGGCCGCCACAGGTCGATAGTGGCGGCGCAAGATGACGAAACGATGACATGGGGTCGACTGCCTCCGAGTATATCAGTGTCGACAGGCGTCGAAAGTCGCGCCTTGTCGCACCCCCGCCGACTCTCTAAAGTGAAGGCCTTGTGATTTCAGGGCCTGGCGTCGCCAGGCGCCTACCTTCAAGGAGACAGGCATGAGCAAACAGGTGGCGGTGATCCTCTCGGGGTGTGGAGTGCAGGACGGGTCCGAGATCTACGAGACCACCCTGACCCTGCTGCGCCTCGATCAGCTGGGCCTGGGCTATCGCTGCTTCGCCCCGGACATCGAGCAGCACCACGTCATCGATCATCGTCACGGCGCACCGGTCGAGGGTGAGACCCGCAACGTGCTGACCGAGTCGGCGCGCCTGGCGCGCGGCGAGATATTTCCTCTCGATGAGCTCGAGGCCGACGAGTTCGACGCGGTGATCCTGCCCGGCGGCTTCGGCGTCGCCAAGAACCTCTCGGACTTCGCCGTGACCGGCGATGGCCTGCAGGTGATCGAGGCGCTGACCGAGGCGCTGGCCGGCTTCCACCAGTCGCGCAAGCCGATCGGCCTGATGTGCATTAGCCCGGTGCTGGTGCCGCGCCTGCTCGGCCCGGGCATCGCCGTAACCGTGGGCAGCGATCCCGGCGTCGCCGGCGCGATCAGCGCCATGGGCGGCCTGCACCGCAGCTGCGGGGTGGGGGACATCGTGCTGGACTTCGAGAACCGGGTGGTGACCACCCCGGCCTACATGCTGGCGACCCGCATCAGCGAGGCCGCGACCGGCATCTTCAAGCTGGTCGATCGTATCGACGAGCTGATGGACCTGTAAGCGCCGAGCATCAAGCGCCGAGCGCCAAGGAAAACCCCCAGTCGGCGAAGTGCCGCTGGGGGTTTTTGCTGGAGTCATCATGCTGTGATGGCCGCTTGGCCGCGACGCTTACGGCTCGTCTTCTGCCCCGGTCTCCTTTTCCCGCTTGCGGCGCACCAGCCGGCCGAACAGCAGGCCGACCTCGTAGAGCAGGTACATCGGCACCGCCAGCAGGCTCTGGGAGACGACGTCCGGCGGCGTCAGCAGCATGCCGATGACGAAACAGCCAAGCACCACGTAGGGGCGCTTCTTCGACAGGCTCTCCACCGTGGTGGCGCCCGAGAGGATCAGCAGGAAGGTAGCGATGGGGATCTCGAAGGCCACGCCGAAGGCGAAGAACAGCTTGAGGACGAAGTTCAGGTACTGGTTGATGTCGGTCATCACCGCCACGTTCTCCGGCCCGGTCTGGGTGAAGAACTGGAACAGCAGCGGGAAGACCACGTAGTAGGCGAAGGCGGCGCCGCCGTAGAAGAGCGCAATGCTGGAGGCCAGGATCGGCAGGGCCAGCGCCTTCTCGTTGTCATAGAGCCCCGGCGCCACGAAGGCCCAGGCCTGATGCAGCACGTAGGGGATGGCGGCGAACACCGCCACCACCAGGGTCAGCTTGAAGGGCGCGAGGAAGGGCGAGGCGACCTCGGTGGCGATCATCTGCGAGCCTTCCGGCAGCAGCGCCATCAGCGGTTGGGCGACGAACGAGTAGATGTCGTTGGCGAAGGCATAGAGCCCGAGAAAGATCACCAGGATCGCAACCACCGCGCGCATCAGCCGCGAGCGCAGCTCGATGAGGTGCTCGATCAGCGGGGCCTGGTTCTGTTCCTGGGGATCACCGGTCTTGCTCATCGGGAGGCGGAATCCTTGTCGGCGGTGGAGGCATCGGCGGAGCGCGGGTGATCATCGTCTTCGCTGCCCGAGCGGGCCCGGGCCAGGGCGTCGTCGAGGCGCTTCTCGGCGGGCGCGGCCTTGCTGTGCGAGCTCGAGGTGGACGTACCGCCGTCGTCCTCGGCGATGCTCTCCACGCCCCGCTTGACCTGCTGGACGCCCTCGTCGAGCTTCTTCTGCTGCTCGTTGAGCTTCTGGCGCAGCTCCTCGGCCTCGAGCTGGGCGCTGATCTCGCTCTGCATGCCCGAGACCGTGCGCTTGATCTTGCCGATCCACAGCCCCAGGGTGCGCGCGGCCTTGGGCAGGCGCTCGGGACCGAGCACCAGCAGGCCCACCACGCCGATGATCATCAGTTCGAGAAAGCCCATATCGAACATGGCGGTTTACTTGCGCTCTTCCGAGTCCTCGGCCTTCTTCTCGGCCTTGACGTCGTAGGTGTTGACCCCCTCGTCGTCATGGCTGACGCGGGCCTGGGGATCGTCCGCCTGCTCGTCCTCTTCTTTCTCGCCCTTCTCCTCGTCGTGCATGGCCTTCTTAAAGCCCTTCACGGCGCCGCCCAGGTCGCCGCCGACGTTGCGCAGCTTCTTGGTGCCGAAGATCAGGATGATGATGCCGAGAACGATCAGCAGCTGCCAGATACTGATACCACCTAACATAGTTGCTTCCTCAGGTTGGGGCTCCGGGGGAGGCCCGGAAGGGCCAGTTGACGCTATGGTTGCCGTGCGGCCTTCTCGTCGTGTCCCGAGACACCGAAGCGGCGGGCCAGCTCATCCAGGACCGTCCCGTGGTCGAGGCCCAGGTGCGAGAGCATCACCAGGCTATGAAACCACAAGTCGGCCGTTTCGGCGATCAACGCCTGTTGCGCCGCCGCGTCGCCGCGCTCGGCATCCTTGGCCGCCAGCAGCGTCTCGGTGGCTTCCTCGCCAAGCTTCTCGAGGATCTTGTTGAGCCCCTTGTGATGCAGGGCGGCCACGTAGGAGCTGTCGGGATCGGCCTGGCGGCGCTGTTCGAGCACGTCGTGCAGTCGGTCCAGTATATCGCTCATGGGGCAGGGTTCCATTGCTTGAGGTCAGTTCCAGGCCAGTAGCAGCACGCCGAGGCCGGCGGCGGCGAGCGCCGGCCAGGGCTGGCCGGCGGCCCACTCGTAAAGCGGCTGCCAGGCCAGCGCGGCGACGATCAGCAGCAGGCCCAGGCGCAGCCGCCGATGACGACCGCCCTGGCGCGTCAGCTGGCGGGAGATATCGCCCATCGCGGCCGACTGGCGACGGCGCTGGCGATGTTCCTGCTCGGCGCGAGACAGCGCCTGGTGGGCAAGCACCGGCAGCTCGGGCAGGTGGCGGGCAAGCTCGGGCGCCTGGCGCTTGAAGGACTCCAGTAGGCCGCGGGCTCCGGCGCGCTCCTTCATCCAGCGCTCCAGGAAGGGCTTGGCGGTGCTCCAGAGGTCGAGGTCGGGATAGAGCTGGCGCCCCAGTCCCTCGATGTTGAGCAGGGTCTTCTGCAGCAGCACCAGCTGGGGCTGGACCTCCATGTTGAAGCGGCGTGCGGTCTGGAAGAGCCCCAGCAGCACCTGGCCGAAGGAGATGTCCTTGAGCGGCTTCTCGAGGATCGGCTCGCACACCGTGCGCACCGCCGCGGCGAACTCGTTGGCGCGGGTCTCCTCGCCCACCCAGCCTGACTCGATGTGCAGGGCGGCCACCTCGTAGTAGTCCTGATGGAAGAAGGCCAGCAGGTTGCGTGCCAGGTAGTCCTGGTCCTCGCGGGTGAGGCTGCCGACGATGCCGCAGTCGATGGCGATGTACTGGGGATCTTCGGGGTGCTCGTAGGAGATGAAGATGTTGCCCGGGTGCATGTCGGCATGAAAGAAGTTATCGCGGAACACCTGGGTGAAGAAGATCTCCACGCCGCGCTCGGCGAGCTTCTTGAGGTCGGTGCCCTGGGCGATCAGCGCCGCGGTATCGGCCACCGGCACGCCGTAGATCCGCTCCTGGACCATCACCCGGCGGCGGGTCAGCTCCCAGTGGATGGCCGGCACGTAGAGCAGCGGCGAATTCTTGAAGTTGCGCTTGAGCTGGGAGGTGTTGGCGGCCTCCTTGGTCAGGTCGAGCTCGTCGAACAGCGTGGATTCGTAGTCGCGGACCACCTCCACGGGGCGCAGCCGGCGCGCCTCGGGGATCCGCGCCAGCACGCTGGCGAAGCGATACATCAGCGCCATGTCCTGGCGCATCACCCGCTCGATGCCCGGGCGGATGATCTTGACCACCACGGCCTCGCCGCCGTGCAGCCGCGCGGCATGCACCTGGGCGACGGAGGCCGAGGCCAGCGGCTCGGGCTCGAAGTTGGCGAAGGCCTCCTCCAGCGACATCTCGAGCTCCTCCTCGACCAGCGCCATGGCCTGGTGGCCGGGGAAGGGCGGCACCTGATCCTGAAGGCGCTTCAGCTCGTCGGCGATGTCCTCAGGCAGCAGGTCGCGCCGGGTCGAGAGCATCTGGCCGAGCTTGACGAAAATCGGGCCCAGCGACTCCAGGGCCAGGCGCAGCCGCTCGCCCCGGGAGCGCTCGCCGATCGGCACCAGTCGCAGCGGCGAGATCGTGAACAGGGCTCTGAGCCACCAGGGCAGGCGCGCCAGGGGCAGCAGGGTATCGAGCCGGAAGCGGGTGATCACCCAGACGATGCGCGCCAGTCGCAGGATCATGAGGGCGCCTCCGCGGCGGCCAGGCGACGGCGCAGCCGGGCCAGGCGGGCCTCGAGGCGGTCGGTGGCGATCTCCAGTTCGGTCATGTGATCGCGCAGCGCCTCGAGCTGGTGGCGCCCCGGCAGCAGGCGCGCCTCCTCGAAGACGTACTCGCCGACGTCGGCGCAGAGCTCCTGGCGGGTGCGCAGCCCCCACTGGGAGAGGCTGCGCACGCCTTCGGCCAGGCTATGGGCGGGCATGTCGCCAAGCCAGCGGGCGAGCTCGCCCTCCCAGTCGAGATCGAGATCGAACAGCAGGTCGCGGGTCGCCTCGAGCAGGTGGGTGCGTCCGCGCACGGCGAGCTTGCCCTGGAACATCAGACGCTCGATGGAGGCGCCGCCGAGCAGCTCGCCGAGGGTCTCGGCATCCAGCTCGACCACCGCGTCGAAGCCCGCTTCGTCGAAGGCGGTCTCGTCGCTGTCTGTTTCGTCGGGCAGGTCGGGGCGCAGCAGGTCGATCCCCGCTGGATGGAAGTGCAGGGCCAGCGCCAGGGCGGGCCGCTCCAGGCGCAGCAGGATGCGCTGGCCGGCCAGCCGGGCCAGCCGCCCCGGGGCCGCGGGATCCCGGGCGAGCAGGGCGTTGAGGGTGCGTTCGAGACCGGCCAGCAGCAGAGTGGGAGATAGCGACATCATGCCCTCACAGCTTGATGCCGCGATGCAGGGCGACGATGCCCCCGGTGAGGTTGGTGTACTCGACCCGCTCGAGTCCCGCGCTCTCCATCATGGCCTTGAGGGTTTCCTGGTCGGGATGCATGCGGATCGACTCGGCCAGATAGCGGTAGCTCTCGCCGTCGCTTGCCACCAGCTCGCCGATCCTCGGCAGCAGGCGGAAGGAGTACTGGTCGTAGGCCTTGGAGAACAGCGGATTGCCCGGCTTGGAGAACTCCAGCACCAAAAGGCGCCCGCCCGGCTTGAGCACCCGCGCCATGGAGCGCAGGGCGGCATCCTTGTCGGTGACGTTGCGCAGGCCGAAGGCGATGGTGATGCAGTCGAAGCTGTTGTCGGGGAAGGGCAGGCACTCGGCGTTGGCCTGCACGTACTCGACGTTGCCACCGACGCCGTGGTCGATCAGCTTGTCGCGACCGACCCGCAGCATGGATTCGTTGATGTCGGCCAGCACCACCCGGCCGCGCGGCCCCACCATGCGCGAGAACTTCTGCGTCAGGTCGCCGGTGCCGCCGGCGATGTCGAGCACGCTGTGGCCGGGGCGCACGCCGGAGCGTTCGATGGCCAGGCGCTTCCACAGGCGGTGGATGCCCAGCGACATCAGGTCGTTCATGATGTCGTAGCGCGCCGCGACCGAATGGAAGACATCGGCCACGCGAGAGGCCTTCTCCTCGACCGGGACGTCCTGATAGCCGAAGTGGGTGGTGTGCTTGTCACTGGCGCTCATGCCGTGGGGCTCCCGAATCGCTGCGGTGGGGGCAGGCCTGACGGCCTCGCCGATGGGCGCCATTGTAGCCTCCCCCCATGGCGATTGTCTTGACGGGGATTGGGGCGACGGGGCGCGCCTTACTCGGCCTTAGGCACCGGGGGGCCGGACCGTCGAGGGGGCGCTGTGAACCCCTCCCTGGGCGCTACCGACGCCCTGCGGCGCTCTCGCATCCTGCTCCGCTCGCAGGGCCGGTGCTGGCCATCCATGGCCAGCCCATTCGGAGGAGTCCTCCTCACCCATGGCGTAGGACCCCCTCGTCGGTCCGCCCCGGCGCCTTGCGTGGCGTTCTGGTGTGCTACAGCTGCTTGATCTCGATGCCCAGCGGCTCCCGCGAGGCGCCCGCTTCCTCGAGCCGACGCAGGTAGTCGGACCAGTTGGCCTCGCGGCGGCGGATCAGATCGTAAAAATAATCCCAGCTGAACAGGCCGCTGTCGTGGCCGTCGTCGAAGTGCAGCTTCAGCGCGTAGCGCCCGGCCGGAGTGATGTTCGCAAGGCCGACGTCCTTCTTGCCCACCTGCAGGGTGGCGGAGTCCGGGCCGTGGCCGCGCACCTCGGCGGAGGGCGAGAAGACGCGCAGGTACTCCACCGAGAGCCGGTAGGACTCGCCCTCGGCATAGGTGAGTTCGAGCTCGCGCTCCTTGCGGTGGTAGTGCACGTTGGTGGGGATCGGGGCTGTCATGGCAAGGCTCCGCAGCAGCGTTGGCGGTGAGCGGCTGTACCGGTCACCGCTCGTGTCGGAGGCGCTGTGAACCCATCCTTGGGCGCTACATTTGCCTTCCCTGGCAAATGACCTCCTCGACGAGCGGTTCCCGGCGCCGCGCTACCCGTTGGCCCTCAGCGTAGACATGATGGATTGACCTGCCCCTCCTCAACGTCGTGGGTTACGTTGAGGTTGGGCAACAACACAGAGCCACTATTGAGGGAGGCAGGTCATGACACAGTCTAACGCAACTCAGCAGGTCGTTGTGGAGCGCACTGCCGCCGAGCGGCTCAGCGCCGCCAGCGACGTCCATGCCGCCTATATCGGGCTGGATGTGCATAAGGCCAGCATTGCGGTATCCATCGCCGAGGCGGGACGGCATGAGCCGGAGTTTCGTGGTGAGATCGCCAATGAGCCCACGGCCATCGACACGCTGATCCGCCAGCTGAGCCAGCGCTTCGCGGGGCAGCCTCTGCTGTTCA
>NZ_FPAQ01000063.1 GCF_900116405.1 Halomonas saccharevitans
GGCTTCGTAGCTGAACAGCAGAGGCTGCCCCGCGAAGCGCTGGCTCAGCTGGCGGATCAGCGTGTCGATGGCCGTGGGCTCATTGGCGATCTCACCACGAAACTCCGGCTCATGCCGTCCCGCCTCGGCGATGGATACCGCAATGCTGGCCTTATGCACATCCAGCCCGATATAGGCGGCATGGACGTCGCTGGCGGCGCTGAGCCGCTCGGCGGCAGTGCGCTCCACAACGACCTGCTGAGTTGCGTTAGACTGTGTCATGACCTGCCTCCCTCAATAGTGGCTCTGTGTTGTTGCCCAACCTCAACGTAACCCACGACGTTGAGGAGGGGCAGGTCAATCCATCATGTCTAGGCTCTGGTTCTAAGCTCTGGCCAGTGGGGCAGCGTCTCGGGGCGCGCGGGCTTACGGCCGGCGGGCGACCCGGAAGATGGCGATCTCGCCGAACAGGTTGGGCCACCAGCGCGAGGTCCAGTGGCCCTCGTGATCGCCGATACCCACCGCTCGGTCGACAATGCTCAGACCCTTGTCGCGGCACAGGCGTTCAAAGTCGTTGAAGGTCGACAGGTGGATGTTGGGCGTGTCGTACCAGGCGTGGGGCAGCGAACGCGAGACCGGCATGTAGCCCTTGAAGCCGAGGTAGGCGCGGTGGCGCCAGTAGGCGAAGTTGGGGAAGGTGATGATGCACTCCCCGGCGACGCGCAGCATCTCGTCGAGCATCAGGTCGGGGCGGCGCAGCGCCTGCAGCGCCTGGGTCATCACCACCAGGTCGCAGGCGTTGTCGTCGAAGTTGGCGAGCCCCTCGTCGAGGTTCTGCTCGATGACGTTGACGCCCTTGGCGAGGCAGGCGGTGATGCCGTCCGGGTCGATCTCCAGGCCGTAGCCGGTGACGTCCTTGTCGCGGGCCAGCGCCGCCAGCAGGGTGCCCTCGCCGCAGCCCAGGTCGAGCACCCGGGCGCCTTCGGGGATCCAGGCGTGAATCAGCTTGAGATCGGCGCGCATCATGAGTGCTCCTCCAGGCCCAGGTCCCGGGCCGCGCGATCCATGAAGGCGGCGAACACCGCCTGATAGCGGGGCTCGGGCATCAGGAAGGCGTCGTGGCCGTGGGACGAGTCGATGTTGGCGTAGCTGACCGACTTGTCGGCGCGGATCAGGGCGTTGACCAGCTCCTTGGAGCGCGACGGCGGGAAGCGCCAGTCGGTGGTGAAGCTGACCACCAGAAAGGGGCAGGCCGCCGGGGCCAGGGCTCGGGCCAGTTCGCCGTCGTGGGCCGCCGCCGGATCGAAGTAGTCCAGCGCCTTGGTCATCAGCAGGTAGGTGTTGGCGTCGAAGGAGGTGGAGAAGGTGTCGCCCTGATAGCGCAGGTAGGACTCCACCTGGAACTCCACGTCGAAGCCGAAATTCAGGTCGGTGCTGCGCAGATCGCGGCCGAACTTGCTGCCCATGGCGTCTTCGGACAGGTAGGTGATGTGACCCACCATGCGGGCGAGCTTGAGGCCGCGCCGCGGTGCCGTGTCGTGGTCCGCGTACCAGCCCTCGAAGAAGTCGGGGTCGGAGCGGATCGCCTGGCGCGCCACCTCGTTGAAGGCGATGTTCTGGGCCGACAGCTTCGGCGTCGCCGCGATGACCACGGCATGCGCGATGCGCTCGGGATAGGAGAGCGTCCACTGCAGCACCTGCATGCCGCCCAGGCTGCCGCCGATCACCGCGGCGAAGCGCTCGATGCCCAGCCGATCGGCGAGCTGCGCCTGGCTGTGCACCCAGTCGACCACGGTGATGATCGGGAAGTCCGGTCCCCACTGGCGTCCCGTCTCCGGGTTCTCGCTGGTAGGGCCGGTGCTGCCATGGCAGCCGCCGAGGTTGTTCACCGAGATCACGAAGAAGCGATCGGTGTCGATCGACTTGCCGGGGCCGATGTGCGCGTCCCACCAGCCCGGCTTGCGCTCGTCGGCCGAGTGGAAGCCGGCGGCGTGGTGGTGCCCGGAGAGGGCGTGGCAGATCAGGATGGCGTTGGAGCGCTCGGCATTGAGGGTGCCGTAGGTCTCGTAGACCAGGTCATAGGCCGGCAGCGTCCTGCCGCAGGCCAGGGCCAGGGGGTCGGCGAAGTGCGCCGTCTGGGGCGTCACCAGGCCGACCGAATCGCGGGGAAACTCGGGCATCGGTCTGTCGTGTCCAGTCGTTGTAGTGGGTCAGCGTCAGAGGCCGATCAGGATCGGGTTGATGCCAGCGGCGCGGGTCAGCGAGCCCACCACGAAAGCATCGATCAGGCTGATGGCGATGAACACCACGATGGGCGACAGGTCGATCATGCCCAGCGGCGGGATGACCTTGCGTACCGGCGCCATGATCGGCTCCACCAGCTGCATCACCAGCAGCGCCCCGGGGTGACTGGCCTGCGGCGCCACCCAGCTCAAGATGATCATCACGATCAGCGCGAAGAAGTAGATCTTGAGCAGGGCGTTGGCGATGGTGGCCACCGAGCCGATCACCACGCCGGCGATAGGGAATACGCCGAAACCAATCTGCAGGATCACGATGATGGCGATCGCCTTGATCACGAAGGCCGTGGCCAGGGTCGCCAGGTCGAAGCGGCCCATCACCGGCCCCAGAAAGCTCTGGAAGGGGCGCACCGCCGGCTGGGTGACCTTCACCACCGACTGGCTGATGGGGTTGTAGTAGTCGGCCCGGGACGCCTGCAGCAGGAAGCGCAGCATCAGCAGGAAGATGTAGATATTGATCAGGGTGTTCACCAGCAGCAGGCCGGCACTTCCCAGTTGACTGCCCATCGGGGCACCTCCATGTCCTTGAAACGTGATCGTGTTGGCTCGTGAGGGCTCAGCGCTGGCCAAGCTCGTCGGCCATCTCGGCGGCGCGATCGGCGCAGGCGGTCATCGCCTCGCCCATGATGCGGCGCAGCTCGGCATCCTCGAGGTGCGCTATGGCGCGCTCGGTGGTGCCGCCCGGCGACATCACATTGCGCTTGAGCTCGGCCGGCGGCTTGTCGCTTGCCAGCGCCATCTTCGCCGCCCCCAGCGCCGTCTGCATGGCCAGGCGACGGGCGGTGTCGGCGGGCAGACCGAGCGTCACGCCGGCATCCTCCATGGCCTCGAACATCAGGAAGAAGTAGGCCGGGGCGCTGCCCGAGACGGCGGTGACCGCGTCCAGCAGGGCCTCGTCCTCGACCCACTCCACCAGGCCCACGGCCTCCATCAGCTCGGTGGCGAGCCGGCGCTGATCCGCGTCGACCCGTGCGTTGGCGTAGAGGCCTGCGGCCCCGGCGCCGACCAGGGCGGGAGTGTTGGGCATGCAGCGTACCAGTGGCAGCTCGCCGCCGAGCCACGCCTCGAGTGTCTCGGCCGGCAGCCCCGCGGCCACCGAGACGATCAGCGGCCGGCGCGCCTGGACGGCGTCGCGCATCTGCTCGCAAACCTGGCGCATGATCTGCGGCTTGACCGCCAGCACCACCACGTCGGACTCGGCGACGGCCGCGGCGTTGTCGGTCTCGGTGCGGATGCCCAGCCGCTCGCGCAGCGGAGCGAGGACGTCGTCGCTGGGTGAGGTGGCGATGACGTCGTCGGGCGAGAAGCCGCTCTCGATCATCCCGCCGATGATGGCGCCGGCCATGTTGCCGGCGCCGATGAAGGTGATTGTGCTGGCCATGGGATCTGTCCTTGTGTGGTGAAAAGCCTCGGCCGGCAGCCGGCGCGGGCGGGATTAGCGCGTGTGACGCTCGCCGAAGATGGCGGTGCCCAGGCGCACCAGGGTGGCGCCCTCGGCCACCGCGGCCTCCAGGTCGGCGCTCATGCCCATGGAGAGGGTATCCAGCGGTGCCTCGGGGAAGCGCTCGGCAAGCGCCTCCAGGGCCTGGCGCAGCCGGGCGAAGGGCGGGCGCTGCTCGGCCGCGGTCTCGGCCGGAGCGGGGATCGCCATCAGGCCGCGCAGTCGCAGGCGTGGCATTGACAGCACGGCTTCGGCGAGTGCCGGTAGGGCGTCTAGGGAGACCCCGGACTTGCTCGCCTCGTCGCTGATGTTGACCTGCAGGCAGATCTCCAGCGGCTCCAGGCCCTCGGGGCGTTGATCGCTCAGGCGCCGGGCGATCTTTTCCCGGTCTACGCTGTGCACCCAGGCGAAGTGCTCGGCCACGTCGCGGGTCTTGTTGGATTGCAGCGGCCCGATGAAATGCCAGACGATGCCCGCGAGGTCCGCCAGCTCGACCTGCTTGTCCAGGGCCTCCTGGACGTAATTCTCGCCGAATTCACGCTGCCCTTCGTGCCAGGCCTGGCGGATCAGCGCGGCGGGTTTGGTCTTGCTCACGGCGAGCAGCCGGGCGGCGTCGGCGGGCCGGCCCGCGGCGTCGAGCGCCGCGTCGAGCCGGGCGCGAGCGGCGGCCAGCGACTCGCAAAGTACCAGGTCCGTCATGTCGTATGGTCTGTCATACTGGTCATCCAGAAGGGAACCTTATCCCGGAAGCAGGGGAAACGCATGGATATTACCGAACTGCTGGCATTCTCGGCAAAGCAGAACGCCTCGGACCTCCATCTCTCGGCCGGCCTGCCGCCGATGATCCGCGTCGATGGCGACATTCGCCGGCTCAACGTGCCGGCCATGGAGGACCGCGAGGTCCGCAAGCTGATCTACGACATCATGGCCGACCGCCAGCGCCGCGACTACGAGGAATTCTTCGAGACCGATTTCTCCTTCGAGGTGCCGGGCGTCTCCCGCTTTCGCGTCAACGTCTTCAACCAGGCCCGCGGCGCCGGGGCGGTGTTTCGCACCATCCCCACCGAGGTGCTGAGCATGGAGGATCTGGGCATGGGCCAGGTCTTTCGCCAGCTCTCGATGCTGCCCCGCGGTCTGGTGCTGGTGACCGGCCCCACCGGCTCGGGCAAGAGCACTACGCTGGCGGCGATGATCGACTACATCAACGATAACCGCTTCGAGCACATTCTCACCATCGAGGACCCGGTGGAGTTCGTCCATCGCAGCAAGCGCTGCCTGATCAACCAGCGCGAGGTGCACCGCGATACCCACGGCTTCGCCCCGGCCCTACGCAGCGCCCTGCGCGAGGACCCGGACATCATCCTGGTTGGCGAGCTGCGCGACCTCGAGACCATTCGCCTGGCCCTCACCGCGGCCGAGACGGGCCACCTGGTGTTCGGTACCCTGCACACCACCTCGGCGGCCAAGACCATCGATCGCATCATCGACGTCTTCCCGGGAGACGAGAAGTCCATGGTGCGCTCGATGCTCTCCGAGTCGCTGCAGGCAGTGGTCTCCCAGGCCCTGCTCAAGCGCCAGGGCGGCGGCCGGGTGGCGGCCCATGAGGTGCTGGTGGCCACGGCAGCGGTGCGCAACCTGATCCGCGAGGACAAGGTGGCGCAGATCTACTCGGCGATCCAGACCGGCGGCAATCTCGGCATGCAGACCATGGATGCCGCGCTGGCGCGGCTGGTCACCGATAACGCCGTGGCGCGCGAGGAGGCCCAGGCCCAGGCCAAGGGCGCGCTGGGCTGAGCACGCACAACAAGGAGGCAGGGACATGACGGCGAAAGAGTGGCTTCATCAGCTGCTGGATATCATGGTGCAGAAGGAGGCGTCGGACCTGCTGATCTCGGTGAACGCGCCGCCCACGCTGAAGATGGCCGGCCAGCTCATTCCCCTGGGCGACCAGGGGCTCAGCGTGGCCCAGGTCACCGAGCTGGTCGGCGTCTCGCTGCCCGAGGCGCAGCGGGAGCGCTTCAGGACCGAGCACGAGGCCAACTTCGCCTTGAGCCTCAAGGGCATGGGGCGCTTTCGCGTCAGTGCCTTCCAGCAGCGCAACCAGATGGCCATGGTCGTGCGGCGTATCGGCTTCGACATTCCTCACCTGGAAGAGCTCTCGCTGCCCGCCACCCTCGGCGAGCTGGCCAACGTCAAGCGCGGCCTGGTGTTCGTGGTTGGCGGCACCGGGACTGGCAAGTCGACCACTCTGGCGTCGATGATCCAGCAGCGCAACGAGACGGTCGGCGGCCACATCATCAGCGTCGAGGATCCCATCGAGTACGTGCACCCGCACCGCAAGGCGATCATCAACCAGCGCGAGGTGGGCATCGACACCGAGTCCTTCGAGGTGGCCCTGAAGAACACCCTGCGCCAGGCGCCGGATGTGATCCTGATCGGCGAGGTGCGCACCCGGGAGACCATGGAGCACGCCCTGACCTTCGCCGAGACCGGCCACCTCTGCCTGGCCACGCTGCACGCCAACAACGCCAACCAGGCGCTGGATCGCATCATCAACTTCTTCCCCATTGAGCGTCACGCCCAGGTGTGGCTCGACCTCTCGCTCAACCTGCACGCCATCGTCGCCCAGCAGCTGCTGCCCACGGTCGACGGCGGGCGCTGCCCGGCGATCGAGATCATGCTCAAGTCGCCGCTGATCGGTGACCTGGTGCGCAAGGGTGAAGTCGGCGAGATCAAGAAGGTCATGTCGCGCTCGCGGGATCTCGGCATGCAGACCTTCGATCAGGCGCTCTACGAGCTCTTCAAGGCCGGCAAGATCACCGAGGAGGTGGCACTGGTGCACGCCGACTCGGCCAACGATCTGCGCATGATGATCAAGTTCGCCGACGAGAGCGGCGACGGGGTCGTCGGGGCCAAGGAGGCGGCCAGCCACCTCTCGCTGAGGGGCGAGGACGACTTCTAGCGGTACGGCCCGCCTGCCGGCAGGGGCTCAGGGGGCGTAGAGCCCGCCGAGCACCCGGCCGCCGGCGGCGCCGGTCACCGAGGGCAGGTTGCCCGGCTGGCCGGCCAGCCGGCGGGCGGCCAGCCAGGCGAAGGCCCCGGCCTCCAGCCAGTCGGCGGGCCAGCCCCAGTCGTCGCCGGTGGTGAGCGGGGTCTCGGGCAGACGGCGCGCCAGGCGTGCCAGCAGGTCCGGGTTGTGGGCCCCGCCGCCGCAGGGGATCAGCAGCGCGGGCGGCGGGGCCGACAGGGTCTCCCGGGCCATCTCCACGCCCAGCGCCACGCTGGCGGCGGTCAGCTCGGCCAGTGTCGCCTGCACGTCCTCCGGTGATTCACCCTCCTCCAGATGCCTTTGCAGCCACTCCAGATGGAACACCTCGCGGCCGGTGCTGCGAGGCGGTGGCCGGTGAAAGAAGGGCTGTGCCAGCAGGCGCGTCAGCAGCGCCTCGTCGACGCGGCCCGAGGCCGCCCAGGCGCCGCCGGCGTCGAAGCGCCCGCCGCGATGGCGGGCGTGCCAGGCGTCCATCAAGGCATTGGCCGGGCCGGTATCGAAGCCCAGCGGCGGGCGCGGATCCTCGCTCGGCGGCAGCAGCGTGAGGTTGGCAAAGCCGCCCAGGTTGAGCACCAGGCGCCACTCGCCGGGTGCCCGGAAGAGCGCCTCGTGGAAGGCCGGCGCCAGCGGGGCGGCCTGGCCGCCGGCGGCCAGGTCGCGGCGGCGCAGGTCGCCGACCACCGCGCAGCCGGTGAGCTCGGCGAGCAGGCTGGGGTTGTCTAGCTGCAGGGTATAGGCCGGGCCGTCGTCATGCCCCCAGGGGGCGTGCTCGATGGTCTGGCCGTGGCTGCCGATGGCGGCAATGGTCTCCCGCGTCGCGCCGCTGCCGGCGATCAGCGCCTCGACGGCGGTGGCCTGCAGGCGGCAGAAGGCGTCCTCGGCGGCCGCCAGCTCGGCGAAGGCCGCGCGATCGGCATGGCAGAGTCGCCACAGCAGGTCGCGCAGCGGCTCTGGCATCGTCTCGGCGTGGGTGGCGACCAGGCTCGGCGGACGTCCCGGGGTGACATCGACGAGGGCGGCATCGACGCCGTCGAGACTGGTGCCTGACATCAGGCCGATGAAGAGGCTCATGGGGACTCCCGGGCGGGCTCAACCGTGGATGGTCGGACATGGTACCATCCTCGACCATTCGAACACCGAGTGCCCGCCGGGTCGCGGGCCGCCTGCTGAGTGGAGAGGAGACAATGACCGATGTAGCTGGCGCGCTGGCGCTGCTCAAGCGCGGCACCCACGAGATCCTGCTCGAGGACGAGCTGGAGAAGAAGCTGACCTCCGGGCGCACGCTGCGCATCAAGGCGGGCTTCGACCCCACGGCGCCGGACCTGCACCTCGGGCACAGCGTTCTGCTGACCAAGATGCGCCAGTTCCAGGACCTGGGTCACAAGGTAATCTTCCTGATCGGTGACTTCACCGGGCGCATCGGGGATCCCACCGGCAAGAACGTGACGCGCAAGCCGCTCACCGAGGAAGAGGTCAAGGCCAACGCTCAGACCTACAAGGAGCAGGTGTTCAAGATCCTCGATCCCGACAAGACCGAGGTGCGTTTCAATGCCGAGTGGTTCTCGGCCATGAGCGCGGCCGACATGATCGAGCTCGCCGGCCAGAGCACCGTGGCGCGGATGCTAGAACGCGACGACTTCGACAAGCGCTACAGCGCGGGTCAGCCGATCTCCCTGCACGAGTTCCTCTATCCGCTGGTGCAGGGCTACGACTCCGTGGCCCTGGAGGCCGACGTTGAACTCGGCGGCACCGACCAGAAGTTCAACCTGCTGATGGGGCGCGAGGTGCAGAAGCATTTCGGCCAGTCGCCCCAGGTGGTGATGACCATGCCGCTGCTCGAGGGGCTCGACGGCGTGCAGAAGATGTCCAAGTCGCTGGGCAACTATGTCGGTGTCGACGAGTCGCCGGGATCGATGTTCAACAAGCTGGTCTCCATGCCCGACAGCCTCATGTGGCGCTACTTCGAGCTGCTCTCGCTCAAGCCCAACGAGGAACTCGAGGCGCTCAAGCGCGATGTCGAGGCCGGTGCCAACCCGCGCGACATCAAGATGGTCCTCGCCCGCGAGCTGATCGGCCGCTATCACGGCGAAGAGGCGGCCGCCAACGCCCACCGCAGCGCCGGCAACCAGCTCGCCGACGGCGAGCTGCCGGAGGACCTGCCCGAGGTGACGATCGACTTCGAGGGCGGTGCCCAGGCGCCGATCGCCGCGGTGCTCAACCGTTCGGGGCTCGCCAACAACAGCGCCCAGGCCAAGGACATGCTCGGCAACGGCCGGGTCAAGGTCGATGGCGAGGTGGTCGAGCGCGACCATATGCTCGAGACCGGCAAGAGCTACGTGATCCAGGCGGGCAAGAAGCGCTATGCCCGCGTGACCCTTGGCTAAGGCATGCCTCTTTATCTGTGGCTGACCGGCTCGCCCGGTCACGACGCCCGCCTTGCGCGGGCGTTCCTGTCTCTATAAGGCAAATTATCCACAGCCGGTGTGCAGGTAGTGCCGGTGGATAAGAGTGGTGGTTAGTCGTTGTGCTTGGCAAGGCGGCGTGAGGTGGGCGTGGTTTTCTGGCCCTCTTGTCATCGCCTCTTCACCGCCGCGACACGGCCCTGACATTTTTCTTCATCGAGGCCTTGCGCGGTGCCCGGGAAATCCGTAAAGTATGCATCCGCTGCCGGCAACGGGCAAACGTTGCAGGCGGTAATAGTGGTGGAAGTGCTTGTTTCCATTTGGGTTTTTCGAAGTCGCTTTGAAAATTCCCGCTTGACGAACTCGCCGCATTCGGTAGAATGCACACCACTCGATCGGCACTCACTTCGCTCTGGCGAGATGAGGTTTCGGTCACCCGCTTCGCTTCTTCGGAACGCCTCGACGGGTTGACAAGAAACGCCGGTCATGTAGAATACGCCTTCCTCGCAGGGCGCCGGCAAGACCGCCGCTTCAATGATGCGG
>NZ_FPAQ01000061.1 GCF_900116405.1 Halomonas saccharevitans
GTGGGCGACTGCGGCCTGACCGGGCGCAAGATCATCGTCGATACCTATGGCGGCACTGCCCGCCACGGCGGCGGCGCCTTCTCCGGCAAGGACCCCTCCAAGGTCGACCGCAGCGCCGCCTATGCCGGCCGCTACGTGGCCAAGAACCTGGTCGCCGCGGGACTCGCCGACAAGTGCGAGATCCAGGTCTCCTACGCCATCGGCGTGGCCGAGCCCACCTCGGTCTCCGTCAACACCTTCGGTACCGGCCGGGTGGATGACGCACGCATCATCGAGCTGGTGCGCGAGCACTTCGACCTGCGGCCCAACGCCATTACCCGCATGCTCGACCTGCTGCATCCCATGTACCAGCTGACCGCGGCCTACGGCCACTTCGGTCGCGAGCCCTTCGAGACGAGCTACACCTGGACCGACACCCAGGGCCAGGCGCACACCGAGACTTTCACGGCCTTCCCCTGGGAGGCCACCGACAAGGCCGCTGGCCTGCGCGACGCCGCCAGGCTCTGACCCCCGACGACACGGAGAAACAAGATGTCCCAGAAGCTCTACTGCATCGCCAACTTCAAACCCAAGCCCGGCCGCGAACAGGCCGTGTTCAAGGCCCTCCAGGCGCTCGAGCCCAATGCGCACCGCGAGGACGGCTGCCTCCAGTACACGGTGACCCGGCATATCGATCACCCCAATGCCCAGGGTGCCAGCTACCCCATCGTCTTCCACGAGATCTGGGCCAGCCGAGAAGCCTTCGAGGCGCACTGCAACCGTCGCGAGATCAAGGCGTTCTTTGCCAGCCAGGTCGAGGCTGATGACGGCGACGTGGATCATGCCAATGTCTGCGTCTACACCGACGAGCCCCACGACTACGACGCCCCGGAACTCTGAATCCGACATAAATGGCACGGGCATGACCGCCCGTGCCCATGCATACCACAGGAGATCCTCATGACCGAGCAGAAGATGAACGTCGAGAGCTTCAACCTGGACCATACCCAGGTGAAGGCGCCCTACGTGCGCCTGGCCGACATCAAGGCCGGCGAGAACGGCGATCGCCTCCACAAGTACGACATGCGTATCTGCCAGCCTAACCAGGACCACATGGAGATGCCCGCCCTGCATTCCCTGGAACACCTGATGGCCGAGCTCTCGCGCAACCACTCCAACAAGGTGGTCGACATCAGCCCCATGGGCTGTCAGACCGGCTTCTACATCGCGATGATCAATCACGATGACTACGCGGGGGTGCTCGCGCTGCTGGAAGGCACGCTCAAGGACGTGCTCGAGGCCACTGAGGTCCCGGCCTGCAACGAGATGCAGTGCGGCTGGGCAGCGAGCCACAGCCTGGAAGGCGCCCAGGTTATCGCCCGCGGCTTCCTGGCCAAGCGGGACGAGTGGGACCAGGTCTTCGCGTAACTCACCTTCTCCACCCGCTCTACAAATTCATGATCAAAGCGGCTACGTTGATTGTTTCGGCCGGTGGATCGCAGCAGAGGGCCAATCCGCCGGTTCCCTTGCCTCGCTGAACGAGGGGATTGAGATGAATCACCCGGAACTCGATATCGAGAGGATCACCCGTCAGCTGGCAGACGCCAAGGCCCTGCTGATCGACCAGAGCTTCGAGAGCAAGGAGAGTCGTGCCACGGTGATGCTGGACCAGCAGTCAGTGGGCCGCCTGTCGCGCATGGATGCCCTGCAGGGCCAGGCCATGGCCCAAGCCGAGGAGGATCGTCGACAGTTGGCGATCCGCCGCATCGACGCGGCCTTGGCTCGCCTGGATCGAGGAACGTTCGGGGAGTGTATCGAGTGCGGTGAATGGATCGCCGTTAAGCGACTGGAGTGGGATCCCACCGTGCTGAAATGCATCGATTGTGCCGAGTGAGGAGAGATGCTGAAACTGACGCAAAATGACGTGACGATAGAGGTCATCCTTCGGGAGGGCCTTGATGAAGAGACCCTGGAGGCCGTGGTGGTGCCAGCCACCGAGGCGCAGCGGCGCAACCTTGGCACGGCGGCGGTGGGTCAGGCCTGGATGGCATGGTCGCCCGGTGAGGCCACTCCCAAGATGATCAAGTTCATGCCTCCCTCCCGGGTGTCGGAGGAGGGATGGCGGGAACTGCTCAAGTGTTACCGGTTTGCCCTCCGTGCTGCGGATATACACGAAGTCGCATCCCTGGCCTTACCGCTTCCGGAGGAGGTGGGACTGTCTCCCATCGAGGATGGCCTCGCAGCAAGGCTTTGCCTGACGATCCTGAAGGAAATCGGGGAGCACCATCACCTGAAGCATCTCCAACTGATTGCCAGCGGCCATCAGGAGGCTGTGCTGTACGCCAATCGGCTCGTCGAGGAACAGGGCGTCAGTGCCCCCCTGACTTGAACAGCCGTTCAAGGGTTTGTTATCGTGAACGCCTATTTACCTGACCATCCAGATACCTTTGCCGAGGTCGCTGGTAACTGCAAGAGGAGCAATCCGTTGACACAGTTACTCACCGACACCTTCCCCGGTCCGCCCTAGCGCGTTTCCCTCTATTTGCAACCTGTTCGTCGGCATCTCATGTGATGTCGGACCCTAGCGTTTGCCCGACTCTCGGTTTGCATGAGCCGCGGGTCGAGAGAGGGAAAATCAATGAGCGGCCAAAGTGCCTTTCTCCCCGACGTTGGTGAGCTTTCCTCAGCGGATGGCTGGATCAGCGTCCACCACTACCTGCCACTCGATTCGCGCACGAGCCTGCTGGTGGTCTACCAGGACATGCACGACGCCGGTGTGACGTCGGCCTCCTTCGAGCGGGGACGTTTCCTGAGCCGAACCAATCGGGTCTTGGTACGAGGCGTTCGGGCCTGGCGTTTCCAGGAGGCATGATCCATGAACACTCTTGATCAATTGTCATCGTCGCGCGTCCAGCAGCTGCTGGAGCAGGGCTACTTGAGCATCGACCAGCAACGTCCCGCGCAGGGTGCCTGTGTGGACTACGACCTGTTGTTCATGGGGCAGCGCGTATACGGGCATCGCACCCTGTCAGGGATGGCGCTAGAGGCTGACCAGGCGCTCAACCCTATCGATGCCGTGCTGCTGATGGGGGCGGGGCCGGGCATCAGCTCGGTGTACTGGCGCCACCACGACCCGGTGCTCGCCGAGCAGGAGTCGGCCATCGCCAGGGAGCCCGCCTGGGATTAGCAACGCGTCGTTTCTCGTGTTGTTCAGAGACTCCCACTTCGCGTTCCCATCAGGTCAACCATGTCATCAAGCGCAACCCTCAAGACTGCCGCCTCTCTCCCGCAGGAGGTGGCGAGACGACGTACCTTCGCCATTATCTCGCACCCGGATGCCGGCAAGACGACGCTGACCGAAAAGCTGCTGATGTACGGCGGTGCCATCCGTTCGGCGGGTACCGTCAAGGGCAAGAAGAGCCAGCAGTTCGCGACCTCGGACTGGATGGAGGTCGAGAAACAGCGTGGCATCTCGGTGGCCAGCTCCGTCATGCAGTTCGAGCATGACGGCTGCGTGATCAACCTGCTCGACACCCCCGGCCACCAGGACTTCTCGGAGGACACCTACCGGGTGCTCACCGCGGTGGACGCGGCGCTGATGGTCATCGATGCCGCCAAGGGTGTCGAGGCGCAGACCATCAAGCTGCTGGAGGTGTGCCGGCTACGCAGGACGCCGGTGATTACCTTCATCAACAAGATGGACCGCGAGGTCCGTGACCCCCTGGAACTGATCGACGAGATCGAGGAGATCCTGGGCATGCCCTGCGCGCCGATCACCTGGCCCATCGGCATGGGCAAGCAGTTCGCCGGCGTCTTCGACCTGGGCAGCGAGCGAATGCTCAAGTTCACCCCGGGGGAGAGTCGTCCCGAGACCGACCTCGAAGTGTTGGAGGGAGAAGATCATCCCTACCTCGTGGAACACTTTCCGATCGCACACGCCACCTTCAAGGAGGAAGTGGAGATCGTGCGCGAGGCGGCCGAATCCTTCGATCATGACGCCTTTCTCGCCGGCGACCTCTCGCCAGTGTTCTTCGGCTCCGCGATCAACAACTTCGGGGTGCGAGACATTCTCCAGGCGCTGGTGTCCTGGGCGCCTCCGCCCCGCCAGCGCGAGGCCCGTCAGCGTACGGTACGGCCCGACGATGGTGCCTTTACCGGCATCGTGTTCAAGATCCAGGCCAACATGAATCCCCTGCATCGGGATCGCATCGCCTTCCTGAGGATCTGTTCCGGGGAATACCGCCAAGGCCTCAAGGCCAGACATGTCAGAAGCGGCAAGACGATCCGCCTCGATCACGCCATCACCTTCATGGCCCAGGAGCGGGCCCATCTCGCCTCCGCCTTTGCGGGCGACATCATCGGCATTCCCAACCATGGTCGCCTGCGTATCGGGGACGTGATCACCGAGGGCGAGGTGCTGGAACTCGAGGGAATCCCCCATTTCTCGCCCGAGATCTTCCGCATGGCGCGGCTCAATGACCCGTTGCGTGCCAAGCAGCTCAACAAGGCGCTGCTGGAATTGGGTGAGGAGGGCACCATCCAGGTATTCGAGCCGCTTGAGAAGACGGGAATGATCCTGGGTGCCGTGGGGCAACTGCAGTTCGAGACCGTTGCCCATCGGCTGCAGACCGAATACGGGGTTGATGCTGCCTTCGAGAGTGTGCCGGTACACAAGGCGCTGTGGGTCAGCAGCGAGGATGCCGCCGCGATGAAACGCTTTACCCAGGCCAATGCCAACCGTTTGGCCAGGGATGCCGCCGGGGCGATGGCCTTCATGGCCCCCAACCGATCGATCCTCGATCTGACCATCGAAAAGTGGCCCGAGATCGACTTCAACAGCACCCGTGAGGTGGGCGCGACCTGATCCCCTTACCCCGAATACCGACCTGAACGGACCACGATGAACCAGAAAGCCGATACCCCCGAGCGAGCTGACGAGCGGCGGCAGCTCGATCATACCCTGGAGCGCATCGAGGCCAACCTGGCGGAGCTCGAGATGCGCCTGGCGGCCTATGCCGAGGATATCCAGGCCCAGAAGGAGTACCTCTGGACGAGCCGCGACGAGATGGACCATATCGAGAAGATCTCGGCACGGGAATCCATCGAGCAGGCAGTGATGACCGGCGACAACGCCCTGGCCCGGCGCCACAAGCTCGAAAAGCTTCGGCACTCTCCCTACTTCGGGCGCTTCGACTTCGCCCGGGGCGGCAAGGCCGAGCCGGTCTACATCGGCATCCATCATTTCCATGACGACCTCGCCGGGGTAAGCCGCGTCCATGACTGGCGGGCACCGATCGCCTCGCTGTTCTACGACTACGAGACCGGCCCCGCCACCTACGAAAGCCCCGAGGGGCCGGTGGCGGGCGAGATCTCCCTGAAGCGGCAGTTTCGCATCAAGGGCGGCGAGATCGAGCTGATGATCGACAGCGCGGTGCACGTGGTCGATGAGGTGCTCCAGGAGGAACTGAGCCGCGCCTCCGACGAGGGCATGAAGAACATCGTCGCCACCATCCAGCGCGACCAGAACGCCATCATCCGTAATGACGAGGCCCAGGCGCTGGTGATCCAGGGGGTGGCGGGCTCAGGCAAGACCTCCATCGCCCTGCACCGCATTGCCTATCTGCTCTATCGCTTCAAGGACAGCCTGAGCTCCGAGGACATCCTGATCATCTCGCCCAACCGGGTGTTTTCCGACTACATCGCCAACGTGCTGCCGGAGCTCGGTGAGGAGACGGTCAATCAGGTCGGCATGGAGGAGCTGGCCGATGAGCTGCTCGACGGCCACTACCGCTTCGAGAGCTTCTTCGAGCAGACCACGGCGCTGCTCGAGAAGGACGACGAGGCCATGAAGGCGCGGCTGCGCTACAAGGCCTCGCCGGAATTCCTGACCGAGCTCGACCGCTATGCGGGTCACATTGAGGCCAACCGCTTCGCCGCCAAGGACCTGTGGATAGCCCGACGGCTGGTGCCCGCCTGGCTGCTCGAGGAGGTCTTCCGCAAGCATCGTCACCTGCCCACCAATGAACGCCTCAATCAGGTGAGCTGGGAGATCGAGCGCAAGATCGGCAACCAGTACAACTACGACCTGGAACCCGAGGAGCGCAAGCAGCTCAAGGCGGCCGTCAAGACGATGCTCAGGCAGGCGACCCTGCGCGAGACCTACAAAGGCTTCTACGACTGGCTGGGACGGCCGGAGCTGTTCAGGACCGCCTCCCGGGGGCGGCTGGAGTATGCCGACGTCTTCCCGCTGATCTACCTGAAGATGCGCCTGGAGGGCGTGCGCTCGCGCTGGCGCGAGGTCAAGCACCTGCTGATCGACGAGATGCAGGACTACACCCCGGTGCAGTATGCGGTGATCGGCCGACTCTTCTCGTGCAAGAAGACCATCCTCGGCGATGCCTTCCAGTCGGTGAATCCCTACAGCGCCTCGAAGGCCGAGGAGATACGCCGGGTACTGCGCCAGTCCTCCTGCGTGACCCTCAACAAGAGTTATCGCTCGAGCCTCGAGATCACCCGCTTCGCCCAGCGTATCTCGCCCAATCCCGAGCTGCAGGCGATCGAACGCCACGGCGAGGAGCCGGCGGTGCTCAAGGCCCGCACCCGCAAGGCGGAGCTCGCCACCATCGGCGAGCTGGCCCGCGACTTTGCCGCCTCCGAGCACAACACCCTGGGGATCGTCTGCAAGACCCAGAAGCAGGCCAGGAAGGTCTTCGAGGCGCTGGAGAGCGGCGAGCACGGCAACTTCGAGCGGCTGCAGCTGCTCGGCGAGAAGAGCAGCGCCTTTGGCCAGGGCATCGTGGTCTGCACCGCGCACATGGCCAAGGGCCTGGAGTTCGACCGGGTCATCGTGCCCGAGGTAACGGCGAAGAACTATGCCACCGACATGGAGCGCAACCTGCTCTACGTGGCCTGCACCCGGGCCATGCACCGCCTGGCGCTGACCCATGCCGGCCCCCTGACGCCCTTCCTTGACGGCGCCTGACGGGCGGCACGGCCCCTCCATTCAACACATTACCCACCACCCACCATGAGGACCCCCAGGTGAGTCAAACGATAGCGGTATTGAAAGGTGACGGCATCGGCCCCGAGATCATGGAGGCCACCCTGCGCGTGCTGGATGCGCTCGACTGCGACCTGACCTACGAGTTTCATGATGCCGGCCTTGCGGCCCTGGACAAGCATGGCACCCTGGTACCTCCCGAGACGCTGGCGGCGATAGCGACACACTGCGTGGCCCTCAAGGGGCCGCTGACCACCCCGATCGGCAAGGGGTTCTCCTCCATCAACGTGCAGCTGCGCCGCCACTTCGACCTCTATGCCAACGTGCGTCCGGCGGTCAGTTTTCCCGGTACCCGCTCGCGCTATGACAACATCGACCTGATCACGGTGCGCGAGAACACCGAAGGCGCCTATCTCGCCGAAGGCCAGAGCCTCTCCGAGGATGGCGAGATCGCCCTGTCGAGCATTCGCGTGACCCGCAGCGGCTCCGAGCGCATCGTGCGCTACGCCTTCGAGCTGGCTCGTCAGCGCGGTCGTCAGAAGGTCACCGCGGTGCACAAGGCCAATATCATCAAGACCAGCTCTGGCCTGTTCCTGGAGGTTGCCCGCGAGGTGGCCAGGGACTATCCCGAGATCGAGCTCGAGGAGATGATCGTCGACAATGCTTGCATGCAGCTGGTGATGAATCCCAACCAGTTCGATGTCATCGTCACCACCAACCTGTTCGGTGACATCCTCTCCGATCTGTGTGCCGGCCTGGTCGGTGGTCTGGGCCTGGCCCCGGGGTCCAACATCGGCAGTGAGGTGGCCATCTTCGAGGCGGTGCACGGCTCGGCGCCGGACATCGCCGGCAAGAAGATCGCCAACCCCTGTGCACTGCTGCTCGCAGCGGCTGACATGCTCGACCATCTGGGCATGGTGGAGAAGGGCGCGAAGATCCGGGGTGGCATCCGCGAGGTACTGGAGAATGATCGCGAGCAGGTCACCCCGGACATGGGCGGAGGCGGTAATACCGACACGTTCGCCGATGCGTTGGTTAAAGTAGTTCGGAGATAAAGGTCTTAGAGTGGGGTGTTTTTTCTATAATTTCCTTGGTTAAGTAAGAAAAAAACAAGAGATACAAAACTCCCGGTGAAGACCACATAGGGCTGCACCGGGGTTATGTCACGAGTAAACAATGGGATGGAGTCCTCCCCACCCTAACCGGCGTTGTTACGCCACACTGAGAGGCCTGAATTCAAGCAATAAGTGCAGGATTGCGCCATTCTTCGTATGGCGCAATCCTGCAATAGTTCTATGAATCCAGGAAACGCTACATATGGCTGTACAACCACCCATCCCAAAGAAGGCGCTACACCATCAATAACCGATTACGGTAATGAAGGAATGGCAGAAAAAATGCCCTGAGCTATTTTCCAAGCGAGTGATCAATCACACTGGACCCGACACATAGCAAGCATGACTTGATACGAGCTCTCCAAGAACTTATCTTTTGCTTTGCTTCATCTCCATCACTCTCTTTTGGGTGATGAACCGAGCACACAATTTCACAGTATTTCCCCATATTTCTTGGCCAACTCAACGACCTCCTCACAACACCTCTAACAACTTTATCAACACTACTCCTTTCATCAACGTCCCCCTTAAAACTAAATATTTTTGTGGACAGTTTTTTCTTATTATCCGAAGTATCGACCTCTAGGATATAGCGCTCGCCTCCATCTTCCAAATAAAACTTTGCCATCAAATAACACCGTTGCTGCCCATCCTCCATTTTATGGTAGCCACAACGCGGAACATGGGGTAACGGCTGTACTTTTAGCTCCAGAAGTCTTAGCTTTTCACCCGACTCACTGTCTATCTGCCTTATGATCTGCTTAAGCATAACGAATCGGTTTGAGTACTTCTTCTCTGCCGCTTCAAGTTGCTGATATTCTCCCGGCGCGATACTACCACCGATGACGTCATCGCCGATACCAAAAACCTTGGAGCTATTGGAGCTATTGGAGCTATTGGAGCTATTGGGGCTATTGGGGCTATTGGGGCTATCTAGTTCATCCTGAGCTTCCATCCCTAGCCTCCCTGTCTGCTTGCCATTATACGCAAGCTTCGTAATAGCGGAGTTAGAGAAAACGAGATCCTCCATAGCGAGCTCTATTGATTGCCTTTCCTTGGCCTCATCCGATTCCTGATCCGTATCTATTTCTATGTCGCCAGGGTCTTGAACTCCAGCACCCCCTAGACCTTCACCAGTCCCTCTGACCGGCAGCTTCAGGCTAGGATGATGGAAGTAAACTTCCTGCTCGCTGGCGCCTGCATCCAAGCCATGTAGGGAAGATATCTCCCAGATAAGCATTTCTCGCTTATCACTATCATAGGGGCCCCTAACATTGACCTTCACACCATCTAGAGTACTAGGAGGCTCAAAATCAAACTGCCATCGCTGATAGCCATTACGCTCTCGTAGGTTACGGTTAAGAAGCATCCAGATGGAATCGAAAGATCGGCGTACGTCGTCGCTGAGCAGGAGCCAAGCTAATAGTTCGCGATAAGCCTTTCTCCTAAAGGTGCTGACCGGGGCACCGGTCTTGGCAGGCGTGTGAATATGGATTGCCTCGTCTTCATCCTTTGAGACGTTGAAGATGATGTCCAAGCCATTGGGCTGGTACGCTGCCCTTGTAAGGAATCCAGCATGAAAGAATAACTTCCTGGCCAGCTCGAACTTGGGAAGCCAGACGGTGATCTTCCCGGTATTGAAGACGAAACATTTCTGCTCGGCCACTTCGCCCCTCACAGCCAATCGCCTCGAGAGACGGGGACAGTCTCCCAAGCAGCATTCCTGCCAAGAAGTCACTGGTGGCAGAAAGAACTCCTGCTTAAAGCCGCTACTCCTGTAGAGCTCATCTTCAAGCTGCACAAACTGACGCCCCAGTCCCATCACACACAGTGCCTCGACGGCAAAGTTTCGCGTCAGGTCTTTGCCTTGATGGTCCCTGAAATAGGCTGCTACTCGCCATTGCTGTCGCTCACCGCTGCGCCGGAAGTGGTTACCCATGGCCACAAGCTTCGCATCGGTCGGTATATCCCCTGGATTCATAGAATAACTGCAGCGCTTTGGACCACACGGTAGAGGTAGGAGGGCCAGCGCCGATACCCTCCCTGCTTTACCGACCAAAGTGAAGCAGAGCATGGGATACCGACAGCTGACCCAGATCCAACGATACCAGATCCACGCCCGCTATGACTTGGGCATCAGCCAGCGCCAGATCGGCAGGGAGCTGGGCCTCCACGGCAGCACGATCAGTCGTGAACTGCGCCGCAACGCCACCTCAGGTGGCTATGATCCTGAACAGGCCCAGACGCTCAGTGATCACCGGCGCCGTACCGCGTGGAAGTGGACGAAGCGCCTGCCGAGCATG
>NZ_FPAQ01000024.1 GCF_900116405.1 Halomonas saccharevitans
GCCCGGCGCATCACCGTGCACCTCGGCGATGCCGCCGACAAATGGTGGCCCACCTTGCTGAAGGGGCTGCCTCGGCTGACGGCCTTGGCCTGACACCCAGCGTCACCAAGATTGACTCGCCAAGTAAGGCGGCCACAACGGAGGTCGACGGCCACGGCTGCGCCGGCGCCAGACATCAATTCCTGATCGTTATGAAAAGATCGGCCAAAAGCCGAATCGGGTATATGCCAACCGTCTACCAAGCGACCGCATGAGGTTGAAGCAGGTCGGTACCGGCAATCGATGGACTCAACACGCTCGTTCTGTGCCCTGATGAATGAGGCGGGCTGATGCCTTCCCCCGGCGGTCGCCCTCTGCTTTATCTTCTCCCGCTGCTCGCTCGCTTCCTTGGCGTTCACTACCACCCGCCGGTGGGTCTGCGCGTGTCCGCTATTCCGGGGTTGCAGCGCGTCTTGCCGGCGTGATGTCGCGCATGATGCCGCCGGTAAAAGAGCCGGCCGGACGCGAAACCTAATGCGAGTCTGTTTATCGAAGCAACTGATGTCTTCATAAGGAGCGCGACATGAACGCCAAGAGCATTCTCGAGCAGGTCATGAAACAGGCCGGCAGCGGCCAGAGCGGTACAGGTGGCCTGGACGTTCAGGGCCTGGTGAACCGAGTGTCTTCCTCCCTCGGCGGGAGCAGCGCTCGTGGCTGTTCACAGAGCGCCGGTGGCGGTGCACAGAGCGCCGGTGGCGGGTCTCAGGGCAGCGGCGTCGACATCAAGAGCCTGCTCGGCGGCGGAGCCCTGGGACTGTTGGTGGGCTCCAAGCGCGGGCGCAAGATGGGCGGCAAGGCGCTGAAGTATGGCGCCATCGCCGGCGTCGGCGCGCTGGCCTGGAAGGCGTGGCAGAACTCGCGTGGCGATCGTGGTGGAGAGGGTGGCGGCGACGAGGCCAGGGAGGGTCGCCCCATGGAGCGCCTCGAGGGCGCTTCTCAGGAGCAACGCAGCCTGGAGCTGCTGCAGGCCGTGATCATGGCGGCGCGTGCCGATGGCCACATCGACGACCGCGAGCGCGCCCTGCTGACCGAACAGATCGATGCCATGGGCGCCGACGCCGAACTGCACGACTGGGTGGAGCAACAGCTCGCCGCGCCGCTGGATGCCGAGGCCCTGGCCCGCCAGGCGGATTCGCCTCAGGCGGCGCGGGAGATGTACCTGGTCAGCGTGGCGGTAATCGATGAGCAGAACCCCATGGAGCGCGCCTGGCTCGATCAGCTGAGTGGCGCCCTGGGGCTGGACGACGGCATGAGGCAGGAGCTCGAGCGCCAGGCGCTGGGGGCCTGAGCCAGGCACCGCCACATTGTCCGTCGCCCCCCGGCCTGTCATCTTACCGTTCATCACCTTGATGTTAACCCTGGCCGACGAGGATGCCCGATCGCGATGCTGACCTTTCACAGTGAACGCACCAAATGGCGTCGCGCCCGCACCGAGCTTGACGGCGGACAGCTCGTGACGCCCTACGAATGCCCCGAGCGGGTCGATCTGGTGCTCAAGTACGTGCTCGAAAGCGGCCTTGGCGAGGTGCGCGCGCCGGCCGAGCACGGCCTCGATCCGGTACTGGCAATTCACGATGCCGGCTATGTCGACTTCCTTGAACGCTGTTGGGCGGACTGGGTTGCCGCCGGTCGACGGGGCGAGGCGATCGCCTGGGTCTGGCCGACTCGCACCATGCCGGGACGCGTCATCCCCGATCACATCGACGGCCGGCTCGGCCACTACGCCCTGGGGGCGGACACTTCGATCTGCGAGGGCACCTTCGAGGCGGCCATGGCCAGCAAGGACGTGGCGCTCTCGGCGGTGGATCACGTGCTGGCCAGCGGCGAGCCGGCCTTCGGGCTGTGCCGCCCGCCCGGACACCATGCCGCCACCGATCAGTTCGGCGGCTACTGCTTCTTCAACAACGCCGCCATTGCCGCCCAGCGGGCCCTGGACGCCGGCCGCTCGCGGGTCGCGGTGCTGGACATCGACTTCCACCACGGCAACGGCACCCAGCAAATCTTCTACGCCCGCGACGACGTGCTCTTCCTCTCCCTGCACGGCGATCCCCGCCACTGCTTCCCGCACTTCCTCGGCCACGCCGACGAGACCGGCGAGGGCCCCGGCGAAGGCTTCACCGTCAACCATCCCCTGGCGCCGGGCACCGGCTATGCCGCCTGGGCCGAGGCGCTGGAGGAGGCCAAGGCGCGCATCGTCGATGCGGGCTGTGAGCTGCTGGTGGTTTCGCTGGGCGTCGATGCCTTCGAGCACGATCCCATCAGCGCCTTCACGCTCTCAAGCGACGACTTCACCGACGTGGGTCGGCGATTGGGGAGGCTTGGGCTGCCCACGGTCTTCCTGCTCGAGGGCGGCTATGCCGTGGAGGAGATCGGCATCAATGTGGTCAACGTGCTGAGCGGCTTCGAGCAGCTGCGAGTCGATCCTTGCGCCGAGGCGTCTCCAGCGACTTGGCGTTTATGAGGCCTGGGGCCACACTGAAGGGCGAGAGCGCCGCCACCGAGGACGAACCATGAAGGATGCTCCGGCAGGGCCCGACGGCGTCGGGGTCTGGCGCGCTGCGCTGATCGGGTTCGCCGCAGCATCCGCGGGGAGTCATCTAGGATGATGAAGCGCGCCCGGCGACGCATCGTCGCGCTGGCGACGCTCGGCATCCTCGTCACCGGGGCGCTGGTCGGGCTTTCCACGGCCTGGCCGCTCTACCAGGCCCATCGCCAGGGGCTCGAGACGATTACCCTGGTGAGCGCCTCGGCCCAGGCGGAGACCCTCGACCACCTGCTGGCGCGCTATCGGGACGTGGCCCGCCAGATCGCCAGTCGCACCGAGCTGCGTCGCCGCCTGGAGGACCTCGTGGAGGGGGCTGCCGCAAGCCGCGATGAGCGGGGCGCCCTGTCGGCCTTCATGGCGCCGCGCCTCGTGGACGCCATGCTGCCGTCCCCGGATCTCGTGGGCCTGGTCCGGCTGGGCCCGGCGGGCGAGCCGCTGGTGACCATCGGCCGGGTGCCCGAATCGCTTCCGGCGACCGACGCGACCGCCGTGGATGGTCAGGCACGCCTGGTGCCCGCCGAGGAGGGTGTGCTCGTCGAGGTGACGACGCCGGTGCTCTCCCTGGAAGGCCGTCCCCTCGGCACCGACCTGCTCTATTTCGGCCCGCAGGGCATCGCCGGGATGCTCGACGATGCCGGTCGCTTCGGTAAGGGCGCCCGACAGTGGCTGCTGGCGCCACCCGGCCAGGCCCTGCTGGCCGCGGATCCCCAGGGCGCGCTGGTCATGGCCGAGCCCGATGGGCGGCTCGCCGGACGCCTTCGCGAGGCGCTGGCGAGCGATCGGGCGGGGCTTTTTCGCGACGATGATGGGGCGGAGGCGGCGGTGCTGGTGCAGGTGCCGCTGGTCACGCCTGGCTGGACGCTGTTGGTGCAGATTCCCGCCCGCGGCTTCTATGGCGTGGTCTACAAAGAGCTGCTTTGGCCGGCCACCATGGTGCTGGTGCTGATGGGGCTTGGGGCCCTGGCCACGGCACGAGTGATCAGCCCGCTGCTGTCGCGCATCACCGATCAGGCCGGCCGGCTCAAGCGGTCGGCCAACTTCGATTCGCTGACCGGCCTGCCCAATCGCGCCTATCTCAACCATCGACTCGCCATGGCGCTGGAACGCGCCGAGGAAGACCAGGGCGCCCTGGCGGTGTTGTTCCTCGATCTGGACCACTTCAAGGACATCAACGACAGCCTCGGGCACCCGCTGGGTGACCGGTTGCTGCAGGCAGTCGGTCGGCGCCTTGGGCGGGCCGTGCGCGACGATGACTCCCTGGGGCGCCTGGGCGGAGACGAATTCGTGCTGGTGCTGGAGCGCCTGCACGAGCACGCCGATGCCGGACGGGTGGCGCAGAAGCTGATCGATGCCCTGCTGCAGCCATTCACCGTCGACCAGCATGAGATCTTCATCGGCGCCTCCATCGGCATCAGCGTCTATCCCCGCGATGGTCGCAGCGCCGGCGAGCTGATCCAGCGCGCCGATACCGCCATGTACGGTGCCAAGGCGCTCAAGCGCAATACCTGGATGTTCTTCGCGCCGGAGCTGGCCGCGGCCAGCCGCGAACGCTTCACCATGGATACCGGCCTGCGTCGGGCCCTGGATCGCCAGGAACTGGTGCTGCACTACCAGCCCCAGGCGCGGGTCGACGGCAGCCGGGTGTTCGGGGCCGAGGCGCTGGTGCGCTGGACGACCCCGGAGGGCGAGGTGATCGGGCCGGGACGCTTCATCGCCCTGGCGGAGGAGGCCGGGTTGATCCATACCATCGGTCGCTGGGTGTTGGGCGAGGCCTGTCGCCAGGCGCGTGAATGGGAGCTTGCCGGGCTGCCCCTGCGCGTCGCGGTCAACCTGTCGGGGCTGCAGGTGGTGCAGGGGGACATCGTCGGCGACGTGCGTGAGGCGCTCGAGCAGAGCGGGCTCTCGCCCTCGCGGCTGGAACTGGAGATCACCGAGGGGTTTGTTATCGGCCATGCCGACGAAGGGCTGGAGCGGCTGAACGGGCTGCGTCGCCTGGGCATCGAGCTGGCCGTGGACGATTTCGGTACCGGCTACTCCTCGCTCTCCTATCTCAAGCGCCTTCCGGTGCAGTGCCTGAAGATCGACCGCTCCTTCATCACCGACGTGCCCGGCGACCCCGACGACGAGACGATCGTCGCTGCCATCCTTTCGATCGCCGACCGTCTGGGGCTCGACGTGATCGCCGAAGGCGTGGAGAACGCGACTCAGCTCGATTTCCTTCGCTCGCTGGGCTGTCCCGCCTATCAGGGCGATTACCTGAGCCCGCCGCTGACGGCCGCGGAGTTCACCGAGCGCTGGGGCACAGGAGGACTGGCGCGGGAGGCCTGAACCGGGCGCCGCTTTCCGCCAGGCGCCCCGGTCGATAGAATGAACGTTTTCCGCCGAGCATCGGGCTCGATCCATCGAGGCACCCAACCGCTCGGCGCCCATCACCCAGCTGCTGTTCGCTTTACCGCAAGGATCCCGCGCTGCATGAGCTATCAGGTTCTGGCCCGCAAGTGGCGACCGCGTACCTTCCATGAACTGGTCGGCCAGGAGCATGTCCAGCGCGCGCTGGTCAATGCCCTGGACCAGGGCCGGCTGCACCACGCCTATCTGTTCACCGGCACCCGTGGCGTGGGCAAGACCACCCTGGCGCGCATTCTGGCCAAGTGCCTGAACTGCACGGCGAACGGCCGCGGTGACGACGGCGTGACCTCCACCCCCTGTGGCGAGTGCGACAGCTGCCGGTCCATCGACGAGGGACGCTTCGTCGACCTGATCGAGGTCGATGCCGCCTCGCGCACCAAGGTCGAGGACACTCGCGAGCTGCTCGATAACGTGCAGTACGCGCCGACCCAGGGACGCTACAAGGTGTACCTCATCGATGAGGTGCACATGCTCTCCACCAGCAGCTTCAACGCGCTGCTCAAGACCCTGGAAGAGCCGCCCCCCCACGTGAAGTTCCTGCTGGCGACCACCGACCCGCAGAAGCTGCCGCCCACGGTGCTGTCGCGCTGCCTGCAGTTCACCCTCAAGCACATGGCGCCGGAGCGCATCGTCGGGCACCTGGCCTCGGTGCTCGAGGCCGAGCAGGTGAGCTTCGAGGAGAGCGCCCTGTGGCTGCTCGGCAAGGCCGCCGAGGGCTCCATGCGCGATGCCATGAGCCTCACCGACCAGGCCATCGCCTTCGGCCAGGGCGAGGTGCGCCACGCCGACGTGGCGGCCATGCTCGGCACCCTCGATCATCGCCACGTGCTGGCGCTGGTCGAGGCGCTGGCCGAGGTGGATGCCGCCCGGCTGCTCGGCGAGGTGGCCGCCCTGGCCGAGCAGGGCCCCGACTTCGCCGCGGTGCTCGATGACATCACCGGCGTGCTGCACCGGCTGGCCATCGCCCAGATGGTGCCCGACGCCGTGGACAACGGCCACGGTGACCGCGACGCCCTGCTTCAGCTGGCCGCGCGCTTCACCGCCGAGGATATCCAGCTCTTCTATCAGATCGGCATCCAGGGCCGCGGCGACATGGAGCATGCCCCGGACCTGCGCACCGCCCTGGAGATGACCCTGTTGCGCATGCTGGCGTTCCGGCCCCAGGGCGTGCCGCGGCCGGCGCAGACGCCGCTGCCGCTGCGCGGGCAGTCGAGTGGCGGTGAGGCGGGACCTGCGGGTGATCCGACGAGCGCCGCGGCGCCTGGGCCCGAGGCGTCGCGCGCCTCCTCACCCCAGGCAACCCCATCCCAAGCGACCACCCCCCAGGCGGCCGAGCCGACCCAGGCGCCGTCGTCCGAGGCGGCTCATCCTGCGCCCGCCGCTCAAGCGCCCGAGCCGCCCCCCGCGCCGGCAGCGGTTGAAAAGGCCGCGCCGCCGGTCGAGGCAGCGCCTTCCAAGGGTGCGAAAGCGAGCCATCCGGCAGTCGACGCGCCACACGCCAGCGCGTCCGTTGCGTCGCCAGCGGAGAGTGCGTCTCAGGACGCGGCCGCGACGCTGCCGCCGGAGATCGCGTCGCCCGAGAATGAGTCGCCCGATAGGCCTGAACCGGTCCCGTCGAACGAGGCGACCGGTGAGCTCGAGCCGGCCGATCCTGCCGATGCGGCGGCCCCGGCCGCCCCGACCGGCCGCTTCGACCATGCCGACTGGCTGGCCCGCTTCGAGTCGCTGGGGCTCGGCGGGCTGACCCGCAACCTGGCGGCCCACTGCGTGGTCGAGGCCGACGACGGCGCCCAGCTCACGATGCGCCTCGACCCCTCCCAGGAGGCGATGAACGCCGAGATCCACGTGACCCGCATCCGCCAGGCGCTGGCGGCCATCGGCGTCGAGCGTCGTCTGGTGCTCGAGCCCGGAGAATTGCCCCCCGAGGTCGAGACGCCCAGGCAGCAGGCCGAGCGCCTCGCCGCCCAGCGACACGCCGAGGCGATTGAAGCCTTGAACCGTGACCCCCATGTACAGAAATTGCAGCAGGCCTTCGGCGCGCGCCTGATCGAATCCACGGTCAAGCCCGCCGGCGCCGAGGCGCGCGGCTGAGCCGCGGCCCCAGAACGATCACATCAACCACGAGAGGATTTCGCCATGATGAAGGGTGGAATGGGCAACATCATGAAGCAGGCCCAGGAGATGCAGGAGAAGATGCAGAAGGCCCAGGAGGAGGTCGCCAAGGCCGAGGTCCAGGGCGAGGCGGGCGCCGGCATGGTCAAGGTGACCATGAACGGCCGCCACGACGTGAGCAAGGTCGACCTCGACCCGAGCCTGATGGAAGAGGACAAGGAGCTCCTCGAGGATCTGCTGGCGGCCGCCGTGAACGACGCGGTGCGCAAGGTCGAGGCGGACTCCAAGACGCGTATGGAGGAGGCCACCGCCGGTCTCAACCTGCCGCCCGGCTTCAAGATGCCCTTCTGATCCAGGCCGAGACGGACCGACCATGAGCTTTTCCCCGCTGATCGAGAGACTGATGGAGTCGCTGCGGGTGCTGCCCGGTGTCGGCCCCAAGACCGCCCAGCGCATGGCCATGCATCTGCTGGAGCGCGACCGCGACGGCGGCCGGCGCCTGGTGGCGGCGCTGGACGTGGCGCTCGAGCGGGTCGGCTACTGCCGGCGCTGCCGCACCCTGACCGAGGAAGAGGTCTGCGGCATCTGCCAGAGCGCGCGGCGCGACGACGCCGTGCTCTGCGTGGTGGAGTCTCCCGCCGACCAGCTGGCCATCGAGGAGGCCGGCGGCTTTCGCGGTCGCTACTTCGTGCTGCACGGCCACCTCTCGCCGCTGGACGGCATCGGGCCCGAGGACATCGGACTCGACCAGCTCGAGGCGCGAATCGCCGAGGGGGGCGTGGAGGAGATCGTGCTGGCCACCAATCCCACGGTGGAAGGGGAGGCCACCGCCCACTACATCGCCGCCCAGCTCGCGCCACAGGGCGTCTCGCTCTCGCGGCTGGCCTACGGTGTGCCCATGGGCGGCGAGCTCGAGTACGTCGACGGTGGTACCCTGAGCCGCGCCTTTAACGGTCGCCTGCCCTTCCGGGGCGAGTGAGCCTTTTCCCCTGTTGTCGGAACCCTGCATGACCCTGAACCCCGAGATTCGATGGATCGATACCCCCGCCGCCCTGGACGCCGCCTGTGCCGAGGTGGCCGCGGCCGACGTCATCGCCCTGGACACCGAGTTCTTTCGCGAGAACACCTTTCACCCGGTGCCGGCGCTGATCCAGTTCGCCGCCGGCGGCCCGGCCTTCCTGGTCGATCCTCAGGAGGTGGCGTGCACCGAGGCCTTCCGTCGTCTGCTGGCCGAGGGGCCGTTGAAGCTGCTGCATGCCTCGAGCGAGGACCTCGAGGTCTTCGCCCACTGGGCCGAGGTGCCCGTGGCGCCGTTGGTGGACACCCAGGTCGCCCAGTCGCTGCTCGGTGAGGTGCCCTCGATGGGCTACCAGAAGCTGGTGGCGCACTGGACCGGCGAGACCCTGCCCAAGGACGAGACCCGCTCCAACTGGCTGCTGCGCCCGCTCTCCGAGTCCCAGCTGCGCTATGCGGCCCTGGACGTGGTCTTCCTGCTCGGGGTGTGGGAACAGCAGCGCGCCTCCCTCGAGCGCCTGGGCCGCATGGCCTGGGTCGAGGCCGACTGCGCCGCGCTGGTCGCCCAGACGACGCGCAGCGAGACCGCCGACGGCCAGTGGTACCTGCGTCATCGCCAGCTCTGGCGTCTCACGCCGCGTCAGGTGGAGGCCTATCGTCGCCTGACCATCTGGCGCGAGGGCGAGGCCCGGCGTCGTGACGTGCCGCGGGGCTGGCTGGTTCCTGACCGGCTGCTCTACGCCATCGCCGAGCAGCTGCCGGAAAATCGCTTCGAGCTGGCCCGCGTCGAGGACCTCAAGCCCGCGCTGATCAAGCGCGAGGGCGACGACCTGCTGAGGCTGGTGCGTGAGGCGCTGCAGGTCGACGAGGAGGCGCTGCCGCCGGCACCGCTCTCGCCGATGACGCCCGCGTTCAAGAAGCGTCTCAAGGCCCTGAAGGCGGTGGTCAATGCCGAGGCCGAGGCGTTGGGCGTGGCGCCTGAGGTGCTGCTCAAGCGACGCGAACTCGAAGCCCTGGTGAGCGCCGACCTTCTCGGAGAGTCGCTGCCCCTGCCCGGCGGCTGGCGCGGGGATCGTTTGGCGACGGGCCTGGCCGCGGCCCTCGAGGAGGCATCGCGATGAGCGACGACCGGATGCGCGGCGACAAGCTGCTGTGCGAGATCTTCAAGAGCGCGCGCAAGGAGGGAATGTACCTCTACGTGGACAAGCGCCAGGGGCTTGATGAGGTGCCCGAGGCGCTGCTGGAGCACTTCGGCAAGCCGATCTCCGCCATGACCCTGATCCTCACCCCGGAGAAGTCGCTGGGGCGGGCGCAGGCCGGTGATGTCATGGCCGCCATCCGCGAGAAGGGCTACTACCTGCAGATGCCGCCCGCCAAGGAGGACTATCTGCTCGACCTCTATCGCACCCCGACGGCGGCACTTTACTAGCCTCGCGCGGCATCGGGCGCGATAAACGAGTATCGCGCCCGATGCCGCGCGAAACCCGCAGGAGCGCGCCCTGGGCCGCGCGGCCCCGCTGGATCGTGCAAGACGTCGCACGAACCTCGCTGGATATCGCCCCAGGTGACGCAGGAGAGATCATGAGAGAACGATTCTGGGAGCGCTTCGATCTGGAGGAGCTCACCGACGAGGAGTGGGAGGCGCTCTGCGACGGCTGCGGCCAGTGCTGCTTACTCAAGTTCCAGGATGAGGAGAGCGGCGATCTGGCGGTGCTCAACGTCGCCTGCGAACTGCTGGATATACAAAGCTGTCGTTGCAGCGACTATGACCATCGGTTCGAGAAGGTACCGGACTGCACGCAGTTGACGCCCGAGCGCATCGACGACTTCCGCTGGCTGCCCAAGTCCTGTGCCTACCGCCGGGTGGCCGAGGGTCGCAAGCTGGCCGCCTGGCATCCGCTGATCGCCGGTGGATCCGAGCGGATGCACCGCAAGGGCGTCAGCGTGCGCAGCTTCGCCGTCTCCCAGCGTGAGGTTCCCGAGGAGGAGCTCGAAGAGCACATCATCGCTATCCTGCCCATCGACGGTTGACTCGTTCCCTCTCGTCGGGGCGCCCTCCGCTCCATGCCTGATACGCCCCATACTCAGTGGGCGTTCAGGGTCATCCCCTTGCAGCCGTTGTTTCATGGCATCGTCCTATGGCGCCGATCACCGGCGGGGACGATGCTTTGCTATGTGTAACAGTTTGTTGTATGGCACGGGCATACGCTTGGCGCCTCGACGGCGGCTAAGGCTTGGGATCAAGGGGGGATCGATCATGAATGGCTTCAGTAAGCTTGCGCTCGCGGCGCTCGTGGGGGCCCTGGCCTCATCCGGCGTGGCGGCGCAGTCGTCCTCATGGGGCGGAGAGTCGCTCAGCGACGACGAGATGGCGGCGATGTTCAACGACCTCATGTATGAGGGGAGGGTGCTCGACGATCAGGAGATGGGGCGACTGCAGTCGTGGCTATCGACGCGACAAAGTCCCGAGGGGCTCCTGCTGCTCTTTCCGCCGGGCGCCGGTGACCAGGAAACGGGGCTGTCCAGTGCGCGCGACGGCAGTGATGTCGCCCTGGCCGCCAGCGATGGTGGCGGCGTTGCCGGTGATGGTACCGATGACGGCACCGACGACGGTACCGATGACGGCACCGACGACGGTACCGATGACGGCACCGATGACGGTACCGATGACGGCACCGATGACGGCACCGACGACGGCACCGACGACGGCACCGATGACGGTACCGATGACGGTACCGATGACGGCACCGATGACGGTACCGGTGGCGGTAGTCCTGGCGGTGGCTCGGGTGGCGGTTCCGACGGCGGCTCGGGTGGCGGTCCTGGCGGTGGTTCCGGCGGTGGCTCGGGTGGTGGTTCCGGCAGTGGCTCGGGTGGTGGTTCCGGCGGCGGCTCCGGCGGTGGTTCCGGCGGCGGCTCTGGCGGTGGTTCCGGCGGCGGCTCGGGAGGTGGTTCCGGTGGTGGAGCCGGCGGCGGTGCGGGCGGTGGAGCCGGCGGCGCCAGCTGAGCCGGTCCGCTCCGACTCATCCAAGCGTCACAGGGACCCGGCCTCGGCCGGGTCCCTGCCGTCAGGGCGTTCTATTATCAGGGCTGTGTCGGCAGGGCTCTAACGACAGGGCTCTGTCGCCAGGCATCAGGCCTCCCGACCTTCCAGCCCCAGCGCCCAGAGGATGAAGGCATCCTGTCGGGCGTTGTCGTGCCAGGCCTTGAAGCGGCCCGAGGCGCCGCCATGGCCGGCGCCCATGTCCGTCCTCAGCAGGATGGGGTGATCGCCAGGGCGTTGTCCTTGGCCCAGCTCCTTAAGGCGCGCGTAGAGCTTGGCCGGTTCCCAGTAGGGCACCCGGGTATCGTGCCAGCTGCCCTGCAGGAAGACCGCCGGCCAGGGCTGGGCCGACAGGTTGTCCAGTGGAGAGTAGTCGCCGATGCGGCGTCGTGCCTCGGGTTCGCGAGGGTCGCCCCATTCGCTGTACTCCGCGGTGGTCAGGGGCAGGTCGGGGTTCTCCATGGTGCGCAGCACGTCGACGAAGGGCACGTCGAGCACCGCGGCGCAGAAGGCCTCGGGGGCCAGGTTGAGGCTGGCGCCGACCAGCAGGCCGCCGGCACTGGCGCCGTAGGCGGCAATGCGCTCACCGTCGCTGAGCCCCTTCTCGACCAGGGCATCGCGGGCGGCGAGGAAGTCGTGAAAGCTGTTGGCCTTGTGCTCGAGCTTGCCGGCTAGGTACCAGGGCTCGCCGCGGTCGCCGCCGCCGCGCACGTGGGCCACGGCGAAGGCCGCCCCGCGCGCCAGCAGCTCCAGCCGGGCGACCGAGAACCAGGGATCGAGCACCTCGCCGTAGGCGCCGTAGCCGTAGAGCAGGGTAGGCAGGGGATGGCCGGAGAGATCGGCCCGCCTGACCACCGAGACCGGCACGCGCTCGCCGTCGTGGGAGGTCGCCCAGATCCGCTCGCAGGCCAGTTCTTCGGGCTTCAGGTCGCCATGGATAGGCTGCTGCTTGAGGAGGTGGCGCTCGCCGCTATCGAGGTCGAGCTCGTGCCAGGTCACCGGCAGGGTGAAGGACTCCTCGCGCAGCCGCAGGCGCCGGTCCGCGAAGTGCGGCGTGTCACCCAGTGCCAGGCTGCAGGGCAGTTCCGGCAGTGGCAGGCGCTCGTCGCGGGTCTGGGCGTGGTCAGCATCCAGCTCGAGTACTCGCACATGTACCTGAGCCTCGTGGTGGTCGCGCTCGGTGATGACCAGCCCCCAGTCGAAGGCGTCGACCCCCTCCAGGGTCGCCTCGTCGCGATGGTCGATGAGTGGCTGCCAGTGGTGCATCGGATCGGGCTCGCCGAGGTCTTGTTCGATCATCCGATCCAGGCGGAAGTGGGTCGCCTGGCGGTTATGCAGGATGTAGAAGTGGCCGGGCCGATGGTCTATCGCATACTCCACGCCGCGCTCCCGGACGCGGAAGCAGCGGGGTGGTGTGGCCGGGGCGTGGGCGGGAATCAGATGGCTCTCGCTGGTGTCCTTGGAGGCGCTCTCAAGGATCAGCCACTCCCGCGAGCGGGTCTTGCCCAGCCCCAGCCAGAACTCCGGATCCTGCTCGCGCAGGATCAAGATTGGCTCACCGGCCCGGCCGTCGGCGACCGGAAGGCGCCAGATGCTCTCCGGGCGCTGGGTGGCATCGAAGCGGGTGAACAGCAGGGTGGCGTTGTCCTCGGCCCAGCCGATCTCGGGGCCGATCTCATCGAGCAGCACGGCGGGGCCGCCGTCCGGTAGCCGCTTGAGGTAGAGCGTGTAGGTCTCGTCGCCGCGAGTGTCCTCGGTCCAGGCCAGCCAGGCCTCGTCCGGGGAGAGGGCCATGTCGCCAAGCTCGAGGAAGTCGTGCTCGCCGGCTCTGGCCTCCAGGTCGAGGAAGGCCTCCGCGGCCTCGGGGCGTCCATTGGGATGGCGCCACCAGACCGGATAGTCGGCGTTCGCCGCTGTCTCGCTCCACACCGTGAAGTGATCGAGCGGCGTCTTGAGTCCGCTGACGGCGAGCTCCCGGCGCGCCAGGTGGCCGTGGTAGAGACGTTCCACGAGATCGTCCAGCGGCGCGAACCAGTGATCGGACTCCTGGTTGGCGGCCTCCAGGAAGGCGGTGACCTGCGGGGCGTCGCGATGTTCCAGCCAGTGCCAGGCCGGATCGTCGGCGTGGCGAAAGCGGGAGACGGGGTCATCGGCGGCGAGGGGCGTGGCCTTGTCACGTGGCGGCTGTGCTTTCATGGCGCGGGATGTACCATACTCAGTGTGTTTTCAAGAACGTGCGTCGTCGACGCACAACTCGCGAGGTCGTGATGCTGATGTCGGATTCGATGCCCCTACTATGGCTGGTCTATGTCGTGTTGTCGCTGGTGGTGCTGCTGACCGGTTACCTGGGGCTGGGGTTCCTGCCGCGGTTGCCGCGGCTGGTGATTACCTGGGCGGTAGCCGGCGTGATGTGGACCCCGTCCCATTTCCGGCTGCCGCTGCTGGAAGAAGGGGAGTTCTACAGCGGGTTCGCCCCGGCGGTGATGGTCGCGGCCGTGGCCTTCCTCGAGAATAACCGCGAGACCTTCCTGCCGGTCGCCCTGCTGGTCGTCGTGGGGGCCGGCGTTGGCGCCCTGTTGGGGCTGCTGCTGTGGTGGCGCGGTCGCCACCGCCGCACCCATGAGCACGACGACGTCGTGGACAACGACGAAACGCCCGCTGCCGCCGATCGCCGCGGCAGTGGCGAACGCCATGAGCCGGTGATCGGCTAACACGCGCCGCGAACGACTGCCTGGATCGGCTGACGTGATCGGCTTAAGGAGTTCCGATGAGTGGGTATGGCAAGGAACGCATCGGCTGGCTGCCCCGGGTGCTGGCCGCGGGCATGGCCCTGTGGCTGTGGGCCGGTCCGCTCTGGGCCCAGCCACATGCGGAGCGCCCCGACGTCCGGGTGGTGGTCGATGTCTCCGGTAGCATGCGGGACAACGACCCCGAGCGGCTCGCCGTCAGCGCACTAGACCTGCTGGTGGCCCTGCTGCCAAGCGGTGCCCGGGCGGGCGTATGGACCTTCGGCGAGACGGTCGACAATCCCCTGCCGCTGGGCGAGGTAGATGCGGCCTGGCGCGAACAGGCCCTGGCCCTGCCCCCGGCGCTGCAGGCCTATCAGCAGCACACCGATATAGAAGCCGCACTAAACGCGGCGGCAAGCACCGAGGCCAACGGCTGGCGCCACCTGGTACTGCTCACCGACGGCATGATCGACCTGGCGCCCGGCCGGGGTCCCAAGCCTGAGATCGATCGTGCCTCGCGGCGCCGGCTGGTCGAGGAACGGGCTGCGGAACTCGCCGCTCAGGGCGTGGCGGTCCACGCCATCGCCTTCTCCGGCGAGGCCGACCTGGCCCTGGTGGAGCGCCTGGCGCAGTCCACCGGCGGGCTGGCGGCGCTGGCAGAGAGCCCCGAGGGCCTGCTGGGTGCTTTTTTGGACATCATCGAGCGTATCTTCCCCGCCGACCAGGTCCCCCTGGACGAGGGGCGCTTCGTCATCGACGATGGCGTGGAGACCTTCTCGGCGCTGATCTTCCATGAGCCCGACGACGGCCCCCTGGCCCTGGTCGCCCCGGATGGCACGCGCTACCGGGCCGAGGACGCGCCCGATGACATCCGCTGGCAGGTAGAGCCGCGCTTCGACCTGATCCGGGTGCCGGACCCCCAGGTCGGCGAGTGGGGCCTGGACGGCGCCGTGGGTGAGGAGAGTCGCGTCAACGTCGCTTCCCCGCTGCACCTGCGCACCGCTGAGCTGCCGACCACCCTCTATCGCGGCTTCGATGTCCCCGTGGAGGCGTGGATCACCCACGACGTCGGTCCCTTCGAGGGCGGCGAGGACCTGACGCTCTCCGTGTCGCTGCAGGATGCCCAGGGCAAGGTGCAGTCCCGGGTCATGCTCGAGCCCGAGGCGGGTCGCTATCGCGGGCGCCTGCCCGCGCCGGCGCTGACCGGCAACGCCCGCCTAGTGATCCGTGCCGAGAGCGAGACGTTTAAGCGACAACGCTCGCAGGCAGTGAACGTGCTGCCGGCCATCGGGGCTGTCCATCGTCTTCGGGCCGGTCGGGTGGTGCTGGCCGCGGAGCATCCGGCCCTCAATCGCGACAATACCGAGATCCACGGCGAGCTGCAGGGCGTGCGCCTCGAGGCCGAGGCGGTGGAGGAGACGCGCTGGCACCTCTCGCTGCCCGAGCTTGACCCATCGCTTTCCCTGCCGCTGCTGCTGGAGGCCACCGTCGAACTCGAGGGCGAGCGCCAGACGCTGTCCCTGCCACGTCTGGTGCTTTATCCCGATGGCCGCCTCGGCATTGGGCTTGCCGACGTGGCCGGTCCGACGCTTGCCACCGAGACCTTCGACGACCCGCGCGGGGACGACACTACGCCGCCGCCCGAGGCCGACACCCCGCCCGTCGCCGACCGCTTCGTCGAGTGGGTCAATCGTCTTCCGGAGACGGCCCGGTCGCTGTGGCAGGCGGGGTGGCCGGGCCTCGAACGCCTCTGGCACGAGCACCATCGCGATCCGCGCCTTTGGGGCGCGCTGGTGGCGCTCGTCCTGCTGCTGGTGGTTATACCCCTGATTCGGCGCCGCCAGACGCGGCGTCCCCCACGCCGGGAGGAACCCCATGTGTGAGCTTCTGGGCATGAGTGCCAATGTGCCCACGGATATCTGCTTCAGCTTCACCGGCTTCCTGCACCGGGGCGGCGGGACCGGACCACATCGCGACGGCTGGGGCATCGCCTTCTACGAAGAGGGCGGCTACCGCGATTTTCGCGACCCGCATCCCTCGGTGCACTCGCCCATCGCGCGGCTGATCTGCGACTACCCGATCAAGTCGAACATCGTCATCAGCCATATCCGCCAGGCCAACGTCGGCCAGGTGCGCCTGGCCAACACGCACCCCTTCGTGCGCGAGATGTGGGGGCGTCCCTGGTGCTACGCCCACAACGGCCAGCTGGCCGACTGGCAGGCCCTGCCGCACACCTTCTACCGTCCGGTAGGCGGTACCGATAGCGAGCACGCCTTCTGCTGGCTGCTCGGCGAGCTGCGCGGCGCCTTCCCCGAGCCGCCCGCCGACGATCGGCAGCGCGAGGCCTTCTGGAGAGCGCTGCACGGACTCTGCGAGCGGCTGCGTGGCTTGGGGGTGTTCAATCTGCTGCTGGCCGATGGCGACTATCTCTACACCTTCTGCTCCACCAAGCTGGCGCATATCACCCGCCGGGCGCCCTTCGGGCGGGCGAGCCTCTCGGATGCCGAGTTGACGGTCAACTTCGCCGAGCACACCACCGCCAACGACGTGGTCTCGGTGATCGCCACAGAACCGCTAACCGACAACGAGGAGTGGGTGCGCATGATGCCGGGCGAGTTGCTGGTGTGGCAGGGTGGGGTGATTCAAGCACGCTATAAAACGTAAGTTTCAATCGCTCGTTTTACAGCCGTCGAGCCGCTGTTATAAAGTGCCTGCTAACATCACCGCGTGTGGATAACCCCTCGCGTGGATAACAATAAGGCCGATACCGACATTGGCCGCAGTATGGAGACAGCCCATGAGCGAGAACGCCACGCCCGCTATCCTGACCGGCCAGCCCCTCGAGAAACTCGACGACTACGCCTCGGTGATGGAGGTCTTCCACGCCTCGGTGGCGCGCTTCGGCGACAAGCCGGCCTTCAGCTGCATGGGCCGGGTGCTGAGCTATGCCGAGCTCGACCGTCTCTCCGGCCACTTCGCAGCCTGGTTGCAGCAGGAGACGCCCCTTGAGCCCGGGGATCGCATCGCCATCCAGTTGCCCAACGTGCTGCAGTTTCCGGTGGCGGTGTTTGGCGCCCTGCGGGCCGGCCTGGTGGTGGTCAACACCAATCCGCTCTACACCGAGCGCGAGATGGCCCATCAGTTCAAGGATTCCGGGGTCCGCGCCATCGTCATCCTGGCTAACATGGCCGCCAAGCTCGAGAGCATCCTCGAGCGCACCGACATCGAGCAGGTGGTGGTGACCGAGCTTGGCGACCTGCACCCCTTCCCCAAGCGCCCGCTGATCAACAGCGTGGTCAAGTACGTCAAGAAGCTGGTGCCGGCCTTCTCGCTGCCCGGTGCCACGCCGTTTCGCCGGGCTCTCGCGACCGGGTCCCGGCATCCGCACCGTGAGGTGAGCCGCGAGCCCGACGATATCGCCGCCCTGCAGTACACCGGCGGCACCACGGGACTCGCCAAGGGCGCCATGCTGACCCATCGCAACCTGGTGGCCAACATGCTGCAGGCGCGCCAGGCGATCGGGCCGGCCCTTGGCGAGGGCGTCGAGACCATCATCGCGCCGCTGCCCGTCTACCACATCTACACCTTCACGGTGAATTGCTTGTTCATGATGGAGACCGGCAACCACTCGGTGCTGATCCCCAACCCCCGCGATCTGGACGGCTTCGTCAAGACCCTCAAGAAGGTGAGCTTCACCGGTTTCATCGGGCTCAACACCCTGTTCAATGCCCTGTGCAACCGCGAGGACTTTCGCCAGCTCGACTTCTCGCGGCTGCACCTGACCATCTCCGGCGGCATGGCCCTCACGCGCGCCTCGGCGAATCGCTGGGAGGAGGTGACCGGCTGTCAGGTGGCCGAGGGCTACGGCCTGACCGAGACCTCACCCATCGTCAGCTTCAATCCCGTGGATGCCATCCAGCTAGGCACCATCGGCAAGCCGGTGGCGGGCACCGAGGTGAAGGTGCTGGACGCCGATGGCCGAGACGCGCCCCATGACACCGCGGGGGAGCTCTGCGTGAGGGGCCCACAGGTGATGAAGGGCTACTGGCGCCGCGACGACGAGACCGCGCAGTCGATCGACGATCAGGGATGGTTTCACACCGGCGACATCGCCGTGCTCCAGTCGGATGGCTATATCCGCATCGTCGATCGCAAGAAGGACATGATCCTGGTGTCGGGCTTCAACGTGTATCCCAACGAGATCGAGGACGTCGTGGCGGCCCATCCGGGGGTGGTGGAGTCGGCGGCCGTGGGCGTGCCGGACGAGGCCAGCGGCGAGGCCATCAAGCTGTTCGTGGTGTCCCGCGACGAGGGGCTGGATGCCGAGACCCTGCGGGCCTGGTGCAAGAAGGAGCTCGCCGGCTACAAGGTGCCGAGATTCGTGGAGTTTCGTGACGAGCTGCCCAAGACGAACGTGGGAAAAGTGCTGCGCCGCCAGCTGCGCGACGAGGAGCAGGAGGGCGCCGGGGCGTGAGGCTGCTGGCGTTGCGACCTGAGGTCGAGGGTCCCGATTAGGCGCGGTCGAGGCCGCGACGTTATAATGCAGGCCCGCACCGGGAGTCCCGGGCGGGCCACTTTTCGCTGACCGTGACCCGGAGCCGACCGTCGATACCGTGACCACCGAGACCCGCCAGCCCCCCGCCGCGAAGGCCGAGGATGCCGCCGAGCTTGACGCCCTGACCCGTGACCTCGACGACGTCATGCGCCGTGACGTCGTCGGCTTCGAGAAACGCCTGCGCGGCCTGCGCCGCCGCCTGAAGGAAGGCAAGCCCGTGGACCGCGGGCTCGCCGAGGTCCGCCGCGGCGTGGAGCGCTCGCGCGGCCTCGTCGAGCGGCGTCGGGCGCGCCCGGTCACCCTCGACTATCCGGCGTCGCTGCCGGTGGCGGAGCGCCGCGAGGACATCCTCGCCGCCCTCGAGGAGCACCAGGTGGTGGTGGTGGCCGGCGAGACCGGTTCGGGCAAGACCACCCAGCTGCCCAAGCTCTGCCTGGAGCTGGGCCTGGGGCGGCGCGGGCTGATCGGCCACACCCAGCCGCGGCGCCTGGCGGCGCGCTCGGTGGCCACGCGCCTGGCCGAGGAGCTCGCGGTGCCGCTGGGCGAGCAGGTCGGCTACCAGGTGCGCTTCACCGACCAGAGCAGCGACGCGACCCTGGTCAAGCTGATGACCGACGGCATCCTGCTGGCCGAGACCCGCCACGACCCCGACCTCAGCCGCTACGAGGCGATCATCATCGACGAGGCGCACGAACGCAGCCTCAACATCGACTTCCTGCTCGGCTACCTCAAGCGCCTCACGGCGCGGCGTCCCGATCTCAAGGTGATCATCACCTCGGCGACCATCGACGTCGAGCGCTTCGCCGCGCACTTCGGCCGTCGCGACGCAGAAGGCCACGACGTGCCGGCACCGGTGGTCGAGGTCTCCGGGCGCACCTACCCGGTGGAGGTGCGCTATCGGCCCCTGGTGCGCGATGACGACGACGAGGAGGACCGCACCCTGCAGGAGGGCATCCTGCACGCCGTGGAGGAGATCGAGCGGGTCGAGCGCGAGAAGGCCTGGTTCCACGGGCCGCGCGACATCCTGGTGTTCCTGCCCGGCGAGCGCGAGATCCGCGAGACCGCCGACACCCTGCGCCGGGCCGATCTGCGCGGCACCGAGATCCTGCCGCTCTATGCTCGGCTCTCCAACGCCGAGCAGAATCGCGTCTTCGCCTCCCACGCCGGGCGGCGCATCGTGCTCTCCACCAACGTCGCCGAGACCTCGTTGACGGTGCCGGGCATCCGCTACGTCATCGACCCCGGCCTGGTGCGCATCAGCCGCTACAGCTACAAGGCCAAGATCCAGCGCCTGCCGGTGGAGCCGGTCAGCCAGGCCAGCGCCAACCAGCGCAAGGGACGCTGTGGCCGCGTGGCCGAGGGCGTCTGCATCCGCCTCTTTGATGAGGAGGACTTCCTCGCCCGACCCGAGTTCACCGACCCCGAGATTCGCCGCACCAACCTGGCCTCGGTGATTCTCTCGATGCTCTCGCTCAAGCTCGGCGACATCGCGGCCTTCCCCTTCGTCGACCCGCCGGACTCGCGCTTCATCACCGACGGCTTCCGGCTGCTCTTCGAGCTGGGCGCGGTGGATGCGGGCAACCGCCTGACCCCGCTGGGGCGCAAGCTGGCCCGGCTGCCCATCGATCCGCGCCTGGCCCGCATGGTGCTGGCCGGCGCCGAGCAGGGGGGGCTGCGCGAGGTGCTGGTCGTGGTCGCCGGCCTGGCGGTCCAGGATCCCCGCGACCGCCCGGCCGACAAGCGCCAGGCCGCCGACCAGGCCCATCGCCGCTGGCACGATCCGGACTCCGATTTCGTCGCGCTGCTCAACCTCTGGCACGGCTTCGAGGCCGCCCGGGAGGAGCTCTCCGGCAACCGGCTGCGCCGCTGGTGCAAGGATCACTACCTCAACTACCTGCGCCTGCGCGAATGGCACGACACCTTCCGTCAACTGCGTCAGCTGCTGCGCGACATGGAGATCGAGGTGCCGCCGCCTCCGGCGCCGGTCGAGGAGGCTGACGAAAAGCCGGGCGAGGATGACAAGACGCGCCGCGAGGCCCGCCGGGAGCGCGCGGTGTCCCTGCACAAGGCGCTGCTCACCGGGCTGCTCTCGAATATCGGCCTGCTCACCGAGAACCGCGAGTACCTGGGGGCGCGCAACCGCAAGTTCGTCGTCCATCCGGGCTCGGGGCTCGCCAAGAAGTCGCCCAAGTGGCTGATGGCGTTCGAACTGGTGGAGACGACCAAGCTCTTCGCCCGCACCGCGGCGAAGATCGAGCCCCAGTGGATCGAGCCGCTGGCCGGCCACCTGGTGAAGCGCTCCTACGCCGAGCCCCACTGGGAGATGAAGCGCGCCCAGGTGGTGGCCACCGAGCAGGTCACGCTGTTCGGGCTGCCCATCGTTACCGGGCGCAAGGTCAACTTCGGCCCGATCGACCCGGCGGCGTCCCGGGAGCTGTTCATCCGCCGCGCCCTGGTCGAGGGGGAGTTCAAGACCCGCGGCGATTTCTTCGCCCACAACCGGGCGCTGGTGGAGGAGGTCGAGGATCTGGAGGATCGCGCCCGCAAGCGCGACATCCTGGTCGACGAGGAGACCCTGTTCGCCTTCTACGACGAGCGGATTCCCACCGATATCGTCAACGGCAAGGGCTTCGAGGCCTGGCGCAAGAAGGCCGAGGCCGAGGACCCCGGCATCCTCAAGTTCGACCGGGCGGCCCTGCTGGCCCGCGAGGCCGGGGAGGTCACCCAGGCCGAGTATCCCGACGCGCTCACGCTCAACGGGGTGCGCTATCCGCTCACCTACCATTTCGAGCCCGGCGCCGCCGACGACGGCGTGACGCTGACCGTGCCGGCCGCCATGCTGCCCCAGCTGCCCCTGGCGCGGCTGGAGTGGCTGGTGCCGGGGCTGTTGCGCGAGAAGTGCATCGCCCTGATGAAGTCGCTGCCCAAGGCGATCCGTCGACAGGTGGTGCCGATTCCCGACTGGGTGGATGCCGCCCTGGAGGCGATGACGCCGGACGACGTCCCGCTCACCGAGGCGCTGGGCGAGTTCCTGCGCCGCAAGACCGGCGTGCGCCTGCACCCCGACGACTGGACCCTCGAGGCTCTCGAGCCCCACCTGGTGATGAACCTGCGGGTGGTCGATCATCGCGGCGAGCCCCTGGGCCAGGGCCGCGATGCGCGCGAGCTGGAGCGCCGCTTCGAGGCGGCCGCGGGGGAGGGCGCCCGGGCCCTGGCCGAGCAGGCCAGCGACGAGGGCGAGCTTGCCGCCCTGCCCGAGACGCCGCTGCCCGAGTCCCGAGTCACCACCCAGGCCGGCATCCGGGTGGAGGCCTATCCCGCCCTGGTGCCGAGCAAGGAGGCCTTCCGGGTCGAGCTGTTCGATCATCCCGACAAGGCGCGTGAGGCCCATCGCGCCGGTGTGGTGCAGGCCGCCATGGCGCGGCTGCCCGATCAGGCACGCGCCATCGAGCGGCTCAAGGGACTGTCGACCTGCGCGCTGCTGTTTGCCAAGGTGGGCGGCAAACGCGTGCTCATCGAGGACGTGGTGGCGGCGGTCTTCCGCCAGGGGGTGGCCACCGATCCGCTGCCGCGCTCTCAAGGCGAGCTGTCGGCGCGGCTCGAGGCCACCGGCGATGCCCTGCTGCCCCGGGCCGAAGCGCTGGTGGCGACCCTGGAGCGGGCACTCCAGGGCCACCTGGCGGTGACCAAGGCGCTGAAGGGCAACCTCAACCTCGCCCTGGCGCTGGTGTACAGTGACCTCAAGGCCCAGATGCAGCGCCTGGTTCACCCCGGTTTCGTCAGCGAGGCCGGCGCGTGGCTCGAGGAGTATCCTCGCTACATGGAGGCGGCGCTGATCCGCCTGGAAAAGGCGCCGCGGGAGCGCATGCGCGACCAGATGCACATGCAGGAGATCCAGGACTTCGAGGCCCGCCTGGCGGCTCGCCGCGAGAGCGAGCGGCGCGGTGGGGTGGAGGACCCGGCGCTGGTGGAGTTCGGCTGGTGGATCGAGGAGCTGCGTGTCTCGCTCTTCGCCCAGCAGCTGGGCACCCGCTTCCCGGTATCGACCAAACGCCTCGAGAAACGCTGGGCCGAACTCACAGGGAGAAGCGCATGACCCATGCAGTGATCACCGGCACGGGGCTCTTCACGCCGCCCCATGCCATCGATAATGCGGACCTGGTGGCCTCGTTCAATGCCTGGGTGGACGCGGAGAACGCGCGTCGCGCCGAGGCGGGCGTCGAGGAACCCCTGGCCCACTCGAGCAGCGATTTCATCGTCAAGGCCTCGGGCATCCACAGCCGCTACGTGATGGACGCCGAGGGGATCCTCGATCCCGAGCGCATGCGCCCGCGACTCTCCCCGCGCGGCAATGACGAGCCTTCCATCCAGTGCGAGATGGGCCTGACCGCGGCCCACCAGGCGCTGGACGCGGCGGGGGTGGCGGCCGGGGATATCGACCTGGTGATCGTGGCCTGTTCCAACCTGGAACGCCCCTACCCGGCGGTGGCGGTGGAGTTGCAGGCGGCGCTGGGCGCCGGCGGTTACGCCTTCGACATGAACGTGGCCTGCAGCTCGGCGACCTTCGCCATCGAGACCGCCGCCAACGCCATCCGCGCCGGCAGTATTCGGCGCGCCCTGGTGGTCAATCCCGAGATCTGTTCGGCCCACCTCAACTTCCGCGACCGCGATAGCCACTTCATCTTCGGCGATGCCTGTACCGCCCTGGTGCTGGAGAGCGATGAGGTGGCCAGCGCCGAGTCGCGTTTCGAGATCCTCGGCACCCGGCTCACCACGCGCTTCTCCAACGCTATTCGCAATAACGCCGGCTTCCTCGATCGCGTCACCGACAGCGACCCGCTGGCCACCGATCGGCTCTTCGTGCAGGAGGGGCGGCGGGTGTTCAAGGAGGTCTGCCCGCTGGTGGCGGCGTTGATCACCGATCACCTGGCGAGCCTGGAGCTCGCCGGCGATGACCTGGCCCGCCTGTGGCTGCATCAGGCCAACCGCCACATGAACGACCTCATCGCCCGGCGCGTGCTGGGTCACGCGCCGGACGCCGAACAGGCGCCGATCATCCTCGATCGCTACGCCAATACCAGCTCGGCCGGCTCGATCATTGCCTTCCATCTGCATCGTCATGACCTCTCGCCCGGCGCGCTCGGGGTGGTCTGTTCCTTCGGCGCGGGCTACAGTGCCGGCAGCGTGGTGGTGCGTCGCCAATGAGCGTCAAGACAGTAACCGCAGGGAGGCGATAGCGCCCGATGAATGGATGTGAGAGGAAAGGGATGATGTCAGGGGTGATGACCGGGGCGATGACTCAGTGGGCGGGGCGTGGCGCCCTGGTGATGTCCCTGGCACTGCTCGCGGGCTGCGCCAGCAGCGGCGAGATGCGTGAGCGCCATCCCGACGACCCCTGGGAGGGTTTCAACCGCAAGGTGTTCGCCTTCAACGACGTGGTCGACCGCTACGCGCTCAAGCCGGCGGCCCAGGGCTATCGCTTCATCACCCCGGACCCGGTGGAGACGAGCGTGGGCAACTTCTTCTCCAACCTGGGCGAGATCCGCACCACCCTGAATAGCCTGCTGCAGGGCAAGGGCGCCAACGCAGGCGTGGCCACCGGCCGTTTCCTGATCAACACCACCGTCGGCATCGGCGGGCTCTTCGACGTTGCCACGCGGATGGAGATCACCGGCCGCGAGGAGGACTTCGGTCAGACCCTGGGCGCCTGGGGGTGGGAAGAGTCCCGCTATCTGGTGCTGCCGCTGCTGGGGCCGAGCACCCTGCGCGACACCGGCGGCCTGCCCGTGGACATGGCCACCTATCCGACCACCTACGTGGAAGAGGATAAGGTGCGTCTAAGCCTGACCGCGCTTAGGGTGATAGATACCCGGGCCGGGCTGCTCGATCAGGAGGCGCTGATCAGCGGCGATCGCTACAGCTTCATCCGCGATGCCTACCTTCAGCAGCGTCGCTTCGAGGTCAACGACGGGCAGCTGGGCGAGGATCCCTTCGCCAGCGACGAGTTCGACTTCGATGATGCGGACTTCGACGACGCCTTCGCCGAATGAGGCCATGACCGCATGCCACCAGCCAAGCAACTGATCGGCGTGATCGACGTTCCTGGGTCGGAGCGTGACGCCCTGGCCCAGACCATCGCCCGTGATGACCTGGCGGTGTATGCCGCCTCCGGCATCGAGGAGCTGCCGCCCGAGACGGCGCTGATCGTCGCCCATGCGCGGGCGGTGTCGCGCGCCGATTGGGAGCGCCTGGCCGAGCGGCTGCCGACCCTGGTGGTCAGCGACGATCGTCAGGATGCCGACCTGCTGAAGGCGGTGGAGGCGGGCCTGGTGGATTACATCGTCGATCCGCTGCGCCACGGCTCGCTGCTGCGGCGCATGATCGTCAAGGCCATCGAGGTGCATCGGCTGGCCGCCGATCGTGAACGCGACCGGGCCCGGCTGGCCCATCTCAACGCGAATCTCGAGGAGCTCAACGAGAGCCTGGAGACCCACCTGGCGATGCTGCGTCTCGACCAGCAGGCGGGCGGGCAGATACAGCGCAAGCTGCTGCCGCCCAGGCCCCAGACCCTGCAGGACGTGAGCTTTGACTACTGGCTGGCGCCCTCGCTCTATCTCTCCGGCGACTTTCTCGACTTCCAGGCCTTCGACGAGCGCTACAGCCTGTTCTACTTCGCCGACGTCTCCGGCCACGGCGCGTCCTCGGCTTTCGTCACCGTGCTGCTGAAATACCTCTCCAATCGCTGGCAGCAGGAGTGGGACGGAGAGCACCCCGAGCGGCTGGCGCCGCGCTGGCTGGCGGCGCTCAACCGCGAGCTGCTGGATGCCGGCATCGGCAAGCACGCGACCCTGTTCGTCGGGGTGATTGACCACCGGCACCGTTATCTCCACTATTCGCTCGGCGCGCAGCTGCCCATGCCGTTGCTGGTGGCCGACGGCGAGGTGCAGGCGCTGCCCGGCGAGGGCATGCCGGTCGGCCTCTTCCCCGGGGTCGACTATCCGAGCCTGGGCTGTCCGCTGCCGGAGAACTTTCGGCTGTGGCTCTGTTCGGATGGCATACTGGAGTGTCTACCGGGGGACACCCTGGAGGGGCGGCTCAGGGAACTCGAGCGACGGGTACTGGCCAGCACGACGCTGGAGGACCTACGTGGCAGCCTTGCGCTGGGGCATCTGGCCGACGATGATGAAGTCGTCGCCCAGAGCGCGCCGGGTCATGAGGAGCTGCCAGACGACCTGACGATCATGGTGTTGAGCGGATTTGGCAATGATAAATCATGAGGGCCGCATCAAGGCAGCGTTTGCATCGGGGGTCTTCGTCCTCAAGCTGTGCGGGGACGTGCGCCTGACCCTGTGCGCGACCCTGGACCGCCAGGCCCGGCAGCTCGCCGAGACGCCCGGACTCGAGACGCTGATCATCGACCTGAGAGACACCACCAACGTGGATTCCACCGCCCTGGGCTTTCTCGCCAAGGTGGCCATGGCGGTGCAGGGGCGCGTCAGCGAGCCGCCGACCATCATCGCCGACAATCCCGATGTCCAGCGGATGCTCGATGTCATGGGATTCTCGCGCATCTTCACCCTGGTGGAATCGCCGATCACCGAGACGCGTGACCTTCACGACCTGCCCGAGATTCCCACTGACGTGGAGGAGACTCGCCAGCGGGTGCTCGAGGCGCATCGCATCCTGATGCGCCTCAACGAGCATAACCGCGAGGAGTTCCAGCCGCTGGTGGAGATGCTCGAGGCCCAGCAGGCCGCCTCCCACGGCCCCTAGGCGGGCTCCCGTCGGGGCCGTCTGTCTGCCTCACCCCTTCCTGAGCTCTCCCAGCAGCGTCTCCAGCTTGCGCTGGTCGGCCATGAACTTGCGGATGCCCTCGGCGAGCTTCTCGGTGGCCATGGCGTCCTCATTCATCTCCCAGCGGAACTCGGCCTCGTCCTGAGGCTCCGGCGCGCGAGTCTCGGCGTCCAGCGGCGTGAGTCGACGCGTCAGCGGCGCCTCGGTACCGGCCAGCTCCTCCAGTAGCTGGGGAGAGATGGTCAGCCGGTCGCAGCCCGACAGGGCGAGGATCTCGCCGCTATTGCGGAAGCTGGCGCCCATGACGATGGTCTCATAGCCGTGGCCCTTGAAGTGCTCGTAGATGCGCTTGACCGACTGGACGCCCGGATCGCGGTCGCCCGTGAAGTCGGCCTCGGGTTCCTGTGCCTTGTGCCAGTCGAGGATCCGGCCGACGAAGGGCGAGACCAGGGTCGCGCCGGCGTCCGCGCAGGCGCGGGCCTGGGCGAAGCTGAAGAGCAGGGTCAGGTTGGTGTGGATGCCCTCGCGCTCGAGGATCCGCGCGGCGCGAACCCCCTCCCAGGTCGCCGCGACCTTGATCAGGATCCGCTCGGGGCCGACCCCGTGGCGGCCGTAGCGCTCGATCAGCGCCCGGGCCCGGGCCAGGGTGGCGTCGGTGTCGAAGGAGAGCCGCGCGCTGACCTCGGTGGAGACGTAGCCGGGCACCAGGGCGCTGATCTCGCTGCCGATCTCGACGGCCACGGTGTCCAGGGCATCGTCGATATCGGTGGCATGGCGGGCGATCTCGGCCAGCCGAGTCCGGCGCGTTTCGTGCTGGGCCGCCTGGAGGATCAGCGAGGGATTGGTGGTGGCGTCGGTGGGTTCGAAGCGACGAATCGCCTCGAGATCGCCGGTGTCGGCCACCACGGTGGTCATGGTCTTGAGTTGTGAAAGCAGGTCGTCTGCCATGGTGGGATCCCTCCGGTTGTCATGGCATCCACTCTAGCAAGGCAGCCTGGAGGAAAATAGGCGGCCGGGCCAGCGAGTGAATTTTGGGGTATCATTAGCCCACTATCTTTTGCCGCGATTCTGCCAAGAGCCCTGTGGGAGGCGCCTTGTTGACCCTGAATTCCCGGCGTGTGGCCCTGCTGGTCGCCGCCAACACCGCCCTGGCTCCCTTCGCCATCGATGCCTATCTGCCCGCCATGCCGGCGCTGGCCGAGGCCGTGGGCGCGAGCATCCACCATACCGAGCTGTCGATCAGCACCTTCCTGGCCGGCTTCGCCCTCGGCCAGCTCACGGGTGGCCCGCTCTCCGACCGGCTGGGCCGCAAGCCTGTGCTGCTCTCGGGCCTGGTGATCTTCCTGCTGGCGAGCCTGATGCTGACCACGGTGGGCAGCCTCGGCGAGCTGCTCGCCTGGCGCCTGGTGCAGGCGCTGGGCGGTGGGGCCTGCGTGGTCAACTCCGCGGCCATCGTGCGCGACTGCTTCCAGGGCCGTGAGGCCGCCAAGGTGATGTCGACCATGGCGATGATCATGATGCTGGCGCCGCTGGCGGCCCCGGCCGTGGGCAGCGGGCTGCTCTATCTTGCCGACTGGTGGCTGATCTTCGTCTTCCTGGCGGTCTATGCGGCCTTCCTGCTCTGGCTGATGGGCACCAAGCTGCCCGAGACCCGCGCGCCGGACGCCCCCACCGCCTCGCCGCGACAGGTGCTGCGCAACTACGGAAGCGTGCTGCGCCACCGCGAAGGTATGGGCTATGTGCTCGCCGTGGCCGCGACCTTCGCCGGCATGTTCGCCTTCATCACCGCATCGCCGTTTCTCTATATCACCCACTACGGCGTGTCGCCGGCGATCTATCCGGTGGTCTTCGGCGCCAACGTGGTGGTCATGGCGGCCTCGAATCGCGTGAACATCCGCCTGCTGCGGCGCCGCACCCCACAGCAGAACATGCGTCTCGGCCTCGGCGTGCAGCTCGGCGTGGCGCTCTGCCTGACCCTGCTGGTGGCTTCCGGGCAGGACTCGCTTTACACCGTGGTGCCTTTGATCATGCTGTTCATGGGCATGGTCGGCCTGATCACGCCCAACGCCATCGCCTCGCTGCTCGAGCACTTCAGCCACATGAGCGCGACCGCCACGGCGCTGCTCGGCAGCATTCAGTTCACCTGCGGGGCGCTCGCCGGGGTGGTGGTGAGCGGTTTCGAGATCGACAGCGCCTGGCCCATGGTGCTGACCATGCTGGCGGTATCTCTGGCCGGCAACCTGGCCCTGCGGGGACTGGTGGGGCGCGCCGCCGGCCGGGAGGTCACCTCCGCCTCCTGACGGCGACCGGCGGGAGGCGAGGCGGCGATGATGTCGTCGCCACGGGTTGTCATGAAGCTGTCACGTTCCTGAGGCAACGTGGGTGTCGCGAAGGATGAATCCCTTTCTCGACAGGAGATCGCTCCATGAACCGCATCCTCAAGACCACCGCCATCGCCGCCGCCGTCATGGGTGTAGCTACTGTGGCCCACGCCCGTGACCAGATCCGCATCGTCGGCTCCAGTACCGTCTACCCGTTCGCCAGCTACGTGACCGAGGAGTTCGGCGCGGTGACCCAGAATCCTACTCCGGTCATCGAGTCCACCGGCTCCGGTGGCGGCCTGCGCCTGTTCTGCAATGGCGTGGGCGAGGACACCCCGGACATCACCAACGCCTCTCGTCGTATCAAGGTCTCCGAGCTGGAGCGCTGCATCGAGAACGGCGTCACCGATGTCACCGAGGTCAAGATCGGTTCCGACGGCATCGTCTTCGCCCAGTCCAGCACCAACGAGGCCATCGAACTGACCCTCGAGCAGCTGTTCCTGGCCGTGGCGGCCAAGGTGCCGGTCGACGGCGAGCTGGTTGACAATCCTTACACCAACTGGAGCGAGATCGACGCCTCCCTGCCGGATCGCGAGATCTCCATCTACGGCCCGCCCAGCACCTCGGGGACCCGCGATGCTTTCGAAGAGCTCGCCATGGAAGTGCCTTCTGAAGAAATGGAGGCCTACGGCGGTGAAGCCTATACCGAAGTTCGCTCCGACGGCGCCTATATCGACGCTGGCGAGAACGACAACCTGATCGTCCAGCGCCTGAGCGAGGACACCGATGCCTTCGGCATCTTCGGCTACTCCTTCCTGGTCGAGAACCCCAATACGCTGGTCGGTACGGCCATCGATGGCGTGGCACCGGAGGCCGAGGCGATCAGCGCCGGCGACTACCCGATCGCCCGTTCGCTTTGGTTCTATGTCAAGAACCAGCACGCCGAGGCCGTGCCGCCGCTGTACGACTACGTCGACATGTTCGTCTCCGAGACCATGATCGGCGAGGGTGGCTACCTCGGTGACCTGGGCCTGATTCCGCTGCCGGAAGCCGAGCGCGAGCAGACCCGTGAAAAGGTCGAGAACCGCGCGCAGCTCGCGGTCAGCGACCTCAAGTAACATCCGAGTAGGCAAGGACGCCTGATCCGGCCGGCAGCCCACGGCTGCCGGCCGTCGCACGTTCCGGCAGGCACGCTGCCGTCGTTATCCACCGAGAGAGACCTATGCAGACCAACCAACTCCTCGCCATGTTCAGCGGCGTCCTGCTGCTGCTGGGTCTGATAGCCTTCTTCCTGGGCCGGGCCAAGGCCGCGCGGGTGCGCGCCACCGGCACGGCCATGTACGCCCAGCCCGACCAGTACGCCTGGTTTGCCGTCCTCGCCACTGCCGGTCCGGCGATCACCGTGGGCGCCATCGGGGCCTTCCTGATGCTGCTGCTGGGCGCCGATATTCCCACGCTCTACCTGCTGGCAGGCAGCCTGGTGATCGCGGCCATTGGCCTGATGGTGGGGATGAGCCAGGTGAAGCCTGACTTCCACGCTCGCCAGGCCATCGAACGGGTGATTCGCTGGGTCCTGGTCACCGCGGCACTGATCTCGATCTTCACCACCTTCGGCATCCTCTTCTCCATCGTCTTCGAGGCGCTGCGGTTCTTCCAGATGCACAGCTTCTGGGACTTCATCACCGGCACCGTCTGGAACCCCGGCGCCAGCTTCCTGGCCGCCGCCGGGCGGGCCGACGAGGGCGCCAGTGCCGCCCAGTTCGGCTCGGTGCCGCTGTTCGCCGGCACCTTCATGATCACCGCCGTGGCGATGCTGGTGGCGATACCCATCGGCCTGCTCGCCGCCATCTACATGGCCGAGTTCGCCCCCGCTCGCGTGCGCACCCTGGCCAAGCCCACTCTCGAGGTGTTGGCCGGTGTTCCCACCGTAGTCTATGGCTTCTTCGCCGCCATCACGGTGGCGCCGATCATCGTCGATGTGGCCGGCTTCTTTGGTCTGGACGCCTCCTTCAACAATGCCGTGGCACCGGGGATCGTGATGGGCATCATGATCATCCCCTTCATCTCGTCGCTCTCCGACGACGTGATCAATGCGGTACCGGACAGCATGCGCCAGGGCTCGCTGGCGCTGGGCATGACCAAAGGCGAGACCATCCGCGACGTGGTGATCCCGGCGGCCCTGCCGGGGATCATCTCCGCCTCGCTGCTGGCGGTCTCCCGGGCGCTAGGCGAGACCATGATCGTGGTGATGGCGGCGGGCATGCGGCCCAACCTCACCGCCAACCCGCTGGAGGACATGACTACGGTGACGGTGCGTATCGTCGCAGCGCTGACAGGGGACCTGGAGTTCGAGAGTGCCGAGACGCTCTCCGCCTTCGCCCTGGGCCTGGTGCTGTTCGCCGTCACCTTGAGCCTGAACCTGGTGTCGGTGCTCATGATCCGCCGCTTCCGCGAGAAGTATCGCGTCAACAACCTGTAACGCCGAGGAATCGCCGACATGAGTCAATCCTTCGACGACATCAGCGCCCAGCTCAAGCGCCGTCACCGCAACTCCGCGCGCCTGAAGTGGATCTCCATGGGCGCGCTGGGTCTCGCCGGCCTGTTCCTGGTGCTGTTCTTCGCCGACATGCTCTCCAAGGGCCTGCCGGCCTTTCAGCAGGCGCAGGTCCAGGTGGAGATCGACTACAACGAAGACGCCCAGCGCATGGGGCGTGCCGCCCTGGACCCCGAGGTGTCGCGCCTGGTCAGCCGAACCTTCGAGCGCTTGATCCCGGTACGGATGCGCGACAATCCGGAGCTGCTGGGCACCAGCGAGACCCGCTGGGTGCTTGCCGATAGTGAGGTGGATCAGTACCTCAAGGGGCATCGTCACAAGCTGAGTGAATCCCAGCAGGCCACCGTCGATGCCCTGGTGGAGCAGGGTAGGGCGGCCCTCAAGTTCAACACCACCTTCTTTACCAGCGGTGACTCCAAGATGCCGGAAGCCTCGGGCATCCTCTCCGCTGCGGTGGGTACGGTGATGACCATGCTGGTGACGCTGGCCATCGCTTTTCCCATCGGCGTGATGACGGCGGTCTACCTGGAGGAGTTTGCTCCGGACAACCGCCTGACCCAGATCATCGAGATCAACATCAATAACCTGGCCGCGATCCCCTCGATCCTGTTCGGCCTGCTGGGTCTGGCGATCTTCATCAACTTCTTCGGCGTGCCGCGCTCCTCGCCGCTGGTCGGCGGCATGACGCTGGCCCTGATGACCCTGCCGGTGATCATCATCGCCACCCGCACGGCGTTGCGCAGCGTGCCGGACTCGATCCGCCACGCCGCCTTCGGGGTCGGCTGCTCGCGCTGGCAGGTGGTGCGTGATCACGTGCTGCCGCTGGCCATGCCCGGCATCATGACCGGCTCGATCATCGGCCTGGCTCAGGCCATGGGCGAGACCGCGCCGCTGATCATCGTCGGCATGGTGGCCTTCATCCCCGACGTGGGCGCCTCCTTCACCCAGGCCGCCACCGTGCTGCCGGCACAGGTCTTCACCTGGGCAGGGGAGCCGGAGCAAGCCTTCGTCGAGAAGACCGCCGGGGGGATCCTGGTGCTGCTGACGATCCTGATCTTCCTCAACGCCACTGCCGTCATCCTGCGCAAGAAGTTCGAGCGCCGCTGGTAGGCCACGCTACGTTACAGGGTATCCACAGATGAACATTCACGTTGCCGAGCGGAGTACCGCGCCGATGTCACGTCACGACAGCTCTCGTCCCGAACCCGGCCAGCCGGTGACCCGCAATATCGACGCCCATCACGAGCTGAGCATTCGCGTTCGCGACCTCAATCTCTGGTACGGCCAGAGCCAGGCGTTGAAGAACATCAATATCGATGTCTATCAGAAGAACATCACGGCCCTGATCGGGCCGTCGGGCTGTGGCAAGTCCACCTTCCTGCGCTGCCTGAACCGCATGAACGACCTGATCCCCAGCGTGCGCCTCGAGGGGCTGGTGGAGATGGATGGTCGCGACGTCAACGCCGCCAAGATGGATGAGGTCGCGCTGCGCCGCCGGGTGGGCATGGTCTTCCAGAAGCCCAACCCCTTTCCCAAGTCGATCTACGACAATGTCGTCTACGCGCCTCGCATGCACGACCTGGTGAGTCGCAAGTCGGACCAGGATGAGCTGGTAGAAAAGGCCCTGCGCGACGCCGGCCTCTGGGAGGAGGTCAAGGACAAGCTGCACCAGCCGGGCACCTCGCTCTCCGGTGGCCAGCAGCAGCGCCTGTGCATCGCCCGGGCGATCGCCGTGCAGCCCGACGTGATCCTGATGGACGAGCCGACCTCGGCCCTGGATCCGATCTCCACGGCGACCATCGAGGACCTGATGGACAAGCTCAAGCAGCAGTTCACCATCATCACCGTGACCCACAACATGCAGCAGGCCGCGCGGGTGGCCGACTACACGGCCTTCTTCCACCTCGGTGAGATCATCGAGTACAACGACACCAAGACGATGTTCTCCAACCCGGCCACCAAGAAGGCCGAAGACTACATCACCGGCCGCTACGGCTAGGCGTGGGCGAGCGGCTCGACATGCCGGCGGCGCGTCGTGACGGCGGGACCCGCCGGCCGGGGCGCCCGGGGGAGGTCTTCCGGGCCTTCCTGCTGCTGGGCCTGACCTCCTTCGGCGGCCCCGTCGCGCACCTGGGTTATTTTCGGCACGAGTTCGTTACGCGCCGTCGCTGGCTCACCGAGGCGGACTACGCCGACTTGGTGGCGCTCTGCCAGTTCCTGCCCGGGCCCGCCAGCAGCCAGGTGGGCTTTGCCCTGGGGCTGTTGCGCGCCGGGGCCTGGGGCGCGGCCCTGGCCTGGATCGCCTTCACCCTCCCGTCGGCGCTGGCGCTGGTGGTCTTCGCCTGGGGCGCGAGCCTCTCCACGGGGCCCGTGGTCGCGGGGCTGGTGTACGGCCTCAAGGTGGCGGCGGTGGCCATTGTCGCCCAGGCCGTCTGGGGCATGGCGAAGAGCCTATGTCCGGACCGGCGTCGCGCCGGCATCGCTCTGGGGGCGGTCGTCACCGTGGTGCTGGTGGGCGGGCACCTCGGGCAGCTGACGGCGATCCTGCTGGGCATCCTGGCCGGCCTGACCCTCTGCCAGGCCGACGAGGCGGCGGCCCCTCGCGAGGTGTTGTCGCTGCCCGTCTCGCCCCGGGTGGGCGGTATCGCCCTGGCGGCTTTCCTTGCGCTGCTCGGTGGCTTGCCGTTGCTGGCCCTCGCTGCTGCCTCGTCGACCCTCGACCTGCTGGACGCCTTCTATCGCGCCGGGGCGCTGGTGTTCGGCGGCGGGCACGTGGTGCTGCCGCTGCTCGAGGCCGAGCTGGTACCGCCGGGTTGGGTCTCGCCCGAGACCTTCCTGGCCGGCTATGGCGCCGCCCAGGCGGTGCCCGGCCCGCTCTTCACGTTCGCGGCCTACCTCGGCAGCCTGCTCGCCATCGGGCCGGGCGGGCTCATTGGCGCCGCCCTGGCGCTGGTGGCCATCTTCGTGCCGGGGCTCTTGCTGGTGGTGGCGGCGATGCCGTGCTGGAACCGGCTGCGCCACTGGGCCGCGGCCCGATCGGCGATGCGCGGTGCCAACGCCGCCGTGGTGGGCATCCTGGGCATGGCGCTCTACGATCCGGTCTGGACCAGCGTCATCCTTGGGCCCGAATCCTTTGCCCTGGCGCTCGCCGGCTTCCTGCTGCTGGTGCGCTGGCGGCTGCCCGCCTGGGCGGTGGTGGGCCTGCTGGCCGTGTTGGGGATGCTCATCGCGCCCTGATGGATGTCACCGAATTGACATCTGGCGCTGTTATATATGATATTCCATATATCTTGGAAGTCTCCAATGGCGAAACAGCGCGTTCTTTTCCTATGCAATGCCAATTCCGCCCGCTCGCTGATGGGGGAGGCGCTGTTGCGCCACCTGGCAGGCGATAGGTTCGAGGCCTTCAGTGCCGGCAGCGAGCCGGATGAACCCGCTGCGATGACCCTGGGGGCATTGAAGAAGCAGGGCATTTCCACCGAAGGACTGGCCAGCAAGTCGCTGGATGCCTTTGCCGGTGAACATTTTCATGCCGTCATCGTGCTGTGCGACAAGGCCCAGCAAGCATGTCGAGACTGGCAGGGCGGAAGCGACGAACATCTCTACTGGGATATTCGCGACCCCCGCCTGATCGAGCGTGCCGACGCCTACGAACAGGCCCTCAACGAGATACGCCACCGCCTCTCGCTGTGGCTTCAGATCAAGGCCCGGGATGCCGATGCCTGAGGGTGTCTCCCGGCGTTTCGTCTTTAACAGGAGAGCAACATGACCCTTCGTGTCGGCATCAATGGCTTCGGGCGCATCGGCCGCCTGGTGCTGCGAAGCCTCTGGCCCCGCGTCGCGGCGGGCGAGGTCGAACTGGTGCGCATCAACGACCCGGGTGGCGACGCCGCCACCTTCGCCCACCTGCTGGAGTTCGACTCGGTGCACGGCCACTGGTCGCCGGGGCAGGGCATCCGGGCCGAGCAGGAGGCCATCCTGGTGGACGGTCATCGAATTGCCTTCAGCTCGCACAGGGCGCTGGACGACGGCGACTGGTCCGGCTGTCAGGTCACCATCGAGTGCTCCGGCAAGATGAAGACCACGCAGGCGCTCCAGGCATATCTCGACCAGGGCGTCGAGCGTGTGGTGGTCAGCGCGCCGGTGAAGGAGGAGGGCGTGCTCAACGTGGTGGTGGGCGTCAACGACGGCAGCTACGCCTCTGACATCCATCCTATCGTCACCGCGGCGAGCTGTACCACCAACTGCCTGGCGCCGGTGGTCAAGGTCATCCACGAGACCTTCGGCATCCGCCATGGCTCGATGACCACGGTGCACGACATCACCAATACCCAGACCATCCTCGACGCCCCGCACAAGGATTTGCGCCGGGCTCGGGCCTGCGGCATGAGCCTGATCCCCACCACCACCGGCTCGGCCAAGGCGATCACCGCCATCTTCCCGGATCTCGAGGGCAAGCTGAACGGTCACGCCATCCGCGTGCCACTGGCCAACGCCTCGCTCACCGACATGGTCTTCGAGCTCGAACGCGAGGTCACGGTGGAGGAGGTCAATGCGGCCCTGGAGGCCGCCGCCGAGGGCCCGCTTGCCGGCATCCTGGGCTATGAGGAGCGGCCGCTGGTCTCCATCGACTACCGCACCGATCCGCGCAGTTCGATCATCGATGCCCTCTCGACGATGGTGGTCAACGGCACCCAGGTGAAGCTCTACGCCTGGTACGACAACGAGTGGGGCTACGCCAACCGCACCGCCGAGCTGGCCCTGAAGGTGGGTCGTGGTTGAGGGACACTCTCTCGCCGGCCGTCTGAGGGCATTGCCCTTCGAGATTCGCCAGTACCTGCTGATCACCGGCAACTACTGGGCCTTCACGCTCACCGACGGCGCCCTGCGCATGCTGGTGGTGCTGCACTTCCACCAGCTCGGCTACTCGCCGCTTGAGGTGGCGCTGCTGTTCCTCTTCTACGAGGCCTTCGGCGTGGTCACCAACCTAGTGGGGGGATGGCTGGGTGCCCGTCTGGGGCTCAACCGCACCATGAACGTCGGCCTCGCCTTGCAGATCGTGGCGCTTTCCATGCTGATGGTGCCCGCCACGGCGCTGACGGTGCCCTGGGTGATGGCCGCCCAGGCGCTCTCGGGCATTGCCAAGGACCTCAACAAGATGAGCGCCAAGAGTGCGGTCAAGGTGCTAGTGCCCAGGGACAGCCCCGGCGCCGGCAGCGCCCTCTACCGTTGGGTCGCGATCCTCACCGGTTCCAAGAACGCCCTCAAGGGAGCCGGCTTCTTCCTGGGGGGGGTGCTGCTGACCCTGATCGGCTTCCGTGGCGCCGTGATCGCCATGGCGCTGATGCTGGTGGGAGTGCTCGCCCTGTCGTTGGTCCGGCTCAAGGCCGACCTGGGCCGTCAGAAGCGCAAGCCGAAGTTCACTGAGGTATTCTCCAAGTCGCGGGCCGTCAACGTGCTCTCGGCGGCGCGGTGCTGTCTCTTTGCCTCACGAGACGTCTGGTTCGTGGTCGCATTGCCGGTGTTTCTCTATGATCAGCACGGCTGGAGCCACTGGACGGTAGGAGGGCTGCTGGCCATCTGGGTGATCGGCTACGGCGGGGTGCAGACCCAGGCGCCGCGCCTTACCGGCCTGGTCAAGGGTGGGGCGCGCGGCGTCACGGCCTTCTGGGCGCTGGCGCTGGCCGGCTTGCCGGCCCTGCTGGCGCTGCTGCCCCTGGCCGAGGTGGGTTGGCTGGTGGCGGGGCTGCTGGCTTTCGGCGTGCTGTTCGCCGTCAACTCCAGCTGGCACAGCTACCTGATCGTCCACTACGCCCGCGCCGACGGCGTCTCCATGGACGTGGGCTTCTACTACATGGCCAACGCCATGGGCCGCCTCGCCGGGACCCTGCTGTCCGGCTGGGTCTACCAGGTTCACGGCCTGTCCGCCTGCCTGTGGATCTCGTCCGCCCTGGTAGCGGCCAGTGCGCTGATGGCCCTAGCCCTGCCGCGGGATGCGGCATGATGCGCCCTCCCCGGCGGGGGGGTGATGGCAGCCCCGGTCCTGACTGCCGTCGGCGCTGGCGCCGCCAGTGTCGGTGGTGCTCTTTGCCATCCCTCGCCCGGGAAGCGCACGGGAGGCCCGATTGGTTACACTGGCCAATCGTTGATCCCCACGATGAGGTAAGCCCCTTGCAACCCCTCGATCTCTTCAAATGCCTGTCCGACGAGACTCGACTGACACTGGTCGCGTTGATTTACCGGGAGGGAGAGCTCTGCGTCTGTGAGTTGACCCATGCCCTGGCCCTGTCGCAGCCCAAGGTGTCCCGCCACCTGGCGCAGCTTCGCCACTGCGGCCTGCTCGGCGATCGCCGCGAGGGCCAGTGGGTCTATTACGGGCTGGAGGCGAGCCTGCCCGGCTGGGTGAAGACCATCCTGGAAGCGACCGCTGGGGAACAAGACACCCGCCTGGCGGCCCCTCTCGCACGTCTCGCGGCCATGGGCAATCGGCCGGAGCGACATTTGGCGATGTGTTGAGCTGCCAACCGATCCGTGTCCGAGGGTGGCCGGATATGCCGTCGCTTCAGGAGGCCTGGCACCCGGGGTCACGCCCTCAACAGGCTCTCGATCTTTTCTCGGCCCGGCACGCTGCCGCTGTGAACGAGCGTACCGTCGATGGCCACAGCGGGTGTCGACATGACCTGGTAGCCCATAATGACAGCTGGATCCGTGACCTTTTCCACCTCGACCTCTATGCCCAGTTCGCCGGCCACTGCCTGAATCCGTTCGGCGGTGCTGACGCATTTCTTGCAGCCGGTACCCAGCACTTCGATCTTCTTCATGATGTGTCTCCTTTAAGATGGGAATCCGCTGAAAAGCCAGGGGCTCAGCAGGTTGATGAGCCAGCCAACGATCATGAAGTTGGCTAGCAGGATGACGAAGATGGTGGCCAGTAGGCGCCACTGCATGACCTGCTTGAGCATGATGAACTCGGGGAAGCTCGCTGCCACGGTGCTCATGCAGAAGGCCAGGGTGGTGCCCACCGGCAAACCCTTGAGGATCAGGCTCTCCATCACCGGGATGACACCGGTGGCGTTGGAGTAGAGCGGAAGCCCCGCCAGTACGGCGGCGGGTACGTTCCACCACTGACCACTACCCAGGTTGTTGGCGAACCAGCCGTCCGGCACGAAGCCATGCAGTCCGGCCCCCAGGGCGACGCCGATGATCACCCACTTCCAGATCCGCCCGACGATCTCCTTGAGTTCGTCCCGAGCAAAGGCATGGCGCTCCTTCAGGGTGAGGGAGGGCGTCTCGGGTGCGGGCTCATCGTCTTGGGGCGTCGCGGCGGCCTGCTGGTAGGCCTTGGCCGCGAAATCCTCCAACCAGCGCTCGCCCCTCAGGGCATCGAGGAGCATGCCACCGCCGATGCCCACGGCCATGCCGATGACGATGTACACCAGAGTAAATTCCCAGCCCAGCAGGCTCCACAGCATGATCACCGCTACCTCGTTGATGATCGGCGAGGTGAACAGGAAGGCCATGGTGATGCCCAGGGGGATACCGGCGCTGGTGAAGCCCAGGAATAGCGGGATGCTCGAGCAGGAGCAGAAGGGCGTGATGGCGCCGAAGCTGGCACCCAGGCCGTAACCTGCCAGACGATGCTTCTGCTGGATGTAGTGACGCACCCGCTCCAGGTTCAGTGAGGCACGCATCAGGGCGATGACGTAGATCATCACCACCAGTAGCGCGAAGATCTTGGTCGTGTCCTCGACGAAGAAGTGCAGCGATGCGCCGAGCTTGCTCTCTGGGTCAAGGCCTGCAAGGCCATAGATCAGCCAGTCGGCCAGCCAGGTAAAGACCTCCAGCATGTTCATCTTCTCCCTGTGAGTTAGGTCGGTGTCACACAGGAAGACGTAGCAGGAGGCAAAAGGATACAGGCACGATGCGAAAAATCTCGTTTATCCTCGGTCCGCGCGATGACAGCAGATATCCCCCTTCTCGTCGAAGACGATGCCGCATTGATCGATAAGACGCTGGCGCAACCGCTGTCGGGCCCGACGCAGACGCGCCTTGGTGGCCGGGAGGCGCAGGCCATGGTCGTCGGCGTAGTCGGCCTGGCGGAGGCCCTCCAGGTCGCAGCGCCTCAGGATATCGCGATCCTTCGCCTCGAGATGGGGCATGGCGTGTTCGATGCAGTTGATCAGGCTCACCAGGGGAGACGTCGGTGGCGACTCCTCGGCGATCTCGGGGGGCGGCTGGTCCGTCCAGCGTCTGTCTCGACGCTGTTGGTCGATCCACTGATGGCGGGCCACGCGAAACAGCCAGGCCCGGGGGGAGTCCAGTTTGCAGAACTGCTGGCGGTGAGTCAGCGCCTGGGTATAGACACTCTGGAGGAGGTCATCGGCAGTGTCTTGGTTGCCGCTGTGTCGGATCAGGAAGCCCCTGAGTTCATCTCGATGGGCTTGCCAGGCGGACTCGATGCAGGGAAAGGCACGGCGCACGGTCAGACATCTCCTGAGGCGAGGGGGTCCTGGCGGTGCAGTGGCTGGAGCGCCATCAGCCCGAGAATCTGCCCCGGCAGCAGCCACCACAGTACCCAGCTGCCCTGGAGTTCCCACAGGATGGTGGTGAGCGAGATGGCCGGGATGGTCAGGGCGAAGCCCACGGCGTTCATCACCGCCAGGGTCGAGCCCACTCGCTCGCGTGGTGCGCTGGCCGCGGCCAGCGCCGAGAACTGGGGCGAGTCGGCGATCACGGTGAGTCCCCACAGCGCCAGGAGGGTGAGCAGCAGCCCTGGCGGCAGCCAGGTCATCAGCGGGTAGGCCAGGCAGATCAGCCCGGAAGCGGCCAGCGCTCGACGCGCCACCCAAAGGCTGCCGAGACGGCGGCTGAGCTGCCCGCCACCGACACAGCCCAACAATCCCAGCGCAATGACGGTAAACGACAGCCAGGGAACCCAAGCCTCGGCTGCGCCGAGCCGCGCCACCTCGTGGGCGACCAGGAAGGGTGTAAGCGTCCACAGGGCATAGAGTTCCCAGCAGTGGCCGAAGTAACCGCCGGCCACGGCGCGGAAGCGGGGCTCTCGCAAGGCGGCCAGTCCATCGAGTAGTCGTGTCTTGCCGCTCGACGGTGGCAGATGCGTGCCATCTCCCAGGACGAAGATGCCTATCCCGCCGAGTACAGCAAGGACGGAAGCACCCAGCAACGCCCACTCCCAGGCCAGGCCCAGGCTGGCGCCGCGCAGCAGGTGGGGCAGGGCGGTGCCTAGGGTCAGCATGCCGACGAGCCAGGCCAGCGCTGCCCCGGTATACCGGGGCGTCCAGCCTATCACCAGCTTCATGCCCAGCGGGTAGATGCCGGCCAGGCAGAGACCGGTCAGCAGGCGCAGGGTGATCGCCAGGGGCCACTGGTCGGCTACCAGCACGAAGCCGGCGTTGGCCAGGGCGCCGGCCAGGCAGGCGGTGGCGAAGATGCGGCTGGCACGAAAGCGGTCGGCCAGGCCGGAGATGGCCATGAACAGGGTGCCGGCGATAAAGCCTGCCTGCACGGTGAGGGTCAGTCGGCCCAGGTCCGCCTCGGAAACGCCCAGTTCGCGGGAGAGCGACAGTCCCACGCCGTTGACGGAGAACCACAGCGAGGTGCCGAACAGCTGGGCCAGCACGATGGTGAGCAGCGGGTAGCGCCGCAGGAGAGTCGCAGTCATCGCCTGATCCTCACTGGGAAGACGCCTCGGTGCAAGCCGCGAGGGCTTGCTATCTGGACAACGGCGCACCGTCCACGAAGAGATGTCGAAGGCCCCGGAAGCCCTCGACGTCGAGTGTCAGGCTCTGATCGACCAGCATCGGATCGATATAGAGCACCACATCCTCGCGCTCGAGGCGCGTGAAGTGCTCCGGTGCATCCGGTGTCCTGGCCTCGGCCACCGCAATGTCCGCTCTGCCGCCACAGCAGCCATGACGGGGCGAGAGGCGCACCGTGCCCACGCCTCCCTTGCGCTTGAGCCACTCGCGGGCCCGGTCGCTGACCTCGATGGCCATGGGTCAGCTCCTGGCTTCGGCGGTAGCCTGGGCCGGGGCCTCGGGGAAGTGGTGACGGGTTCTGTTGGCGATACGCACCAGGGCGAGCATCAGCGGCACCTCCACCAGCACGCCCACCACAGTGGCCAGGGCCGCGCCGGACTGCAGGCCGAAGAGCGCGATGGCGGCGGCCACGGCCAGCTCGAAGAAATTGCTGGCACCGATCATCGCCCCGGGGGCGGCCACGCTGTAGGGTACCTTCCACGCCTTGGCCCAGCCATAGGCGATGAAGAAGATCAGGAAGGTCTGGAGGATCAGCGGGATGGCGATCAGCACGATATGCAGCGGCGCCTCGAGGATCACCTCACCCTGGAAGGCGAACAGCAGCACCAGGGTGATGATCAGCCCGATGGGGGTGATCGGCCCCACCTTCTTCATGAAGACGTTGTCGTACCATTCGCTGTCGCGGCGGGCGATCAGGGTGCGCCGGGTCACGACGCCGGCGGCCAGCGGGATGACGATATAGAGCACCACCGACAGGGCGACCGTATCCCAAGGCACCTGGATGTTGGAGACGCCGAGCAGGATGACCACGATGGGCGCGAAGGCGAACAGCATGATCAGGTCGTTGAGGGCAACCTGCACCAGGGTGTAGGCGGCATCACCTCGGGTCAGGTAGCTCCACACGAAGACCATGGCGGTGCAGGGGGCGGCCCCCAGCAGGATGGCACCCGCCAGGTACTGGCTGGCGAGGGGCTCCGGGATCAACGGGGCGAACACCACCGTCAGGAAGAACCAGGCGATGGCGAACATGGTGAAGGGCTTGATCAGCCAGTTCACCGTGGTGGTGATCAAGAGCCCCTTGGGCTGGCGGCGCACCCCGAGCACGGCGGAGAAGTCGATCTGCGCCATCATGGGAAAGATCATCGCCCAGATCAGGATCGCCACCGGGATCGAGACCTGGGCATATTCGAAGCGCGACAGCGTTTCGGGCACTGCCGGGGCAAACTGCCCGAGAAGTACCCCGGCGACGATGGCCAGCGCCACCCATAGCGAGAGGAAGCGCTCGAAGAGTCCCATGCCCTCTGAGGTGCTGGGAAACTGTGATTCCTGTCGTGTGCTCATGGTGTGACTCCCGTCAGATGGCGCGCTGGTTGACCCGTGCAGAGAGCTGCTCGGCCGACTCCTTGCGCTCGGAGTAGCGGTCGGTGAGCGCCTCGCTGCAGTCGCGCGGCTTCCTCCACCGCCAGACGGCTGAAGTAGCGGCTTCGCAGCGAGCCCTAGAGCAGCAGGATGCGCGGGCATGCTCACTGTCCATCTGGATGCCCAGGCTGGCGGCATCGGGCACCCGGAAGCGCTCGCGGTCGATGTTGGGCAGGTCGTCCAGGGGGTGGGTTGTCACGCGGTGTCTCCTTTCCTCCAGCGCACTAGGTTCATGGTGTCTCCATCGAGACAGGCTTGGTCGTCGGGCGCATGCCACAGCGATGCTACAATATATGGGAGATCATATATATTCAATGCTGTCAACCGAACGACGACGCTTGCGCTGATCGGGAGAGCACGCTGGAAGGCTGGCGAGAGCTCGCTGTGAGTTCAGATTTGGAGATGCCTGGCGGCGGCCATGGGCAGTTGCATCCAGACCAGGGTAATGCGCGGACCTAGCCGAGAAAGGTCAGGAAGCGGGCTTGGAGATCGCCGGCAGGGTGGGGGGTGCTGCCACGGTAGCAGACCGCAGGAGTGATATCGTGGCGGCACCCTGGTCACCGTGCTTGCCGGCTCAGATCAACGCACGGCGTACCTTTGCCGAGAGCGTCTCGCTGACTACCACCGTGCCGAGGATCACGATCAGGATGGTGGCCACCTGGGACCAGGCCAGGGTATCAATGGAGGACTGCAGCTTCATGCCGATGCCGCCGGCACCCACCAGCCCGAGGATGGTGCTCTCGCGGATATTGATGTCCCAGCGGAACATCGAGATGCCCCAGAAGGCGGGCAGTACCTGCGGCACGATGCCGTAGTGGATCACCTGGGCCCGACCGGCGCCCGTGGCCGTCACCGCCTCGACCTGGCGGGCATCGGTCTCCTCGATGGCTTCATACAGCAGCTTGCCGACGAAGCCGATGGAGCGCAGGGCGATGGCGACGATGCCGGCGAGCAGGCCCGGGCCGATGATCGCCACCAGCAGCAGGGCCCAGATCAGCGAGTTGATCGAGCGCGAGCTGACGATGATGAAGAGTGCCACGGGCCGAATCAGCAGCGCCGAGGGTGTGGTGTTGCGCGCCGCCAGGAAGGCCACCGGTACGGCCAGGATGACGCCGCCCACGGTGCCCAGGGTGGCAATGTTGAGGGTATCCCAGAGCGGCATCAGCAGTTCGGGCAGGTAGGCCAGCTCGGGCGGGAACATACGACTGCCGATGTCGGCAGCCTGGCTGGGCGCGTCGGTGACGAAGATCCACAGCGTGTTCTCGTTCATTATCTGCCAGCACCAGACGAATAGTGCCGCCAGCGCCACCCAGCCGACCCATAGCGCGAGGCGGGCACGCGGCGTGCGAAAGGTCCAGACCTGAGAATAGTGGGGGGGCTCCCCGGGGCCTGTGTCGAGAGCGCTCATTGCAGGTACTTCCTGAGGTAGCTGGAGCCATACTCCGAGAGCATGACGATGGCGATGATGAGCAGCAGGATGGCGCCGGCACTGTCGTACTCGTAACGGTCGATGGCGGTATTGAGGGTGGCGCCGATGCCCCCGGCGCCGACGATGCCGATCACCGCGCTCTCGCGGAAGTTGATGTCCAGGCGATAGAGCGACAGGCCGATCAGTCGCGGCATGACCTGTGGCTGAACGGCGTAATGGATCAGCTGCAGGCCGCTGGCACCTGTGGCGCGGATGGCCTCGATCTGGCTGGCGCTGGCTTCTTCGATGTCGTCGGCGAGGAGCTTGGCGACGAAGCCGATGGAGGCGAAGGCCAGCGTGAGGAAGCCGGCGAAGGGACCGAAACCGAACATGGCGACCAGGAAGATGGCGATGATGATCTCCTGCAGCGAACGGCTGACGGAGACGATCGAACGACACACCAGATAGACCGGGCGCGGTGACAGGTTATGGGCCGCGCCGATGCCGATGGGCACCGAGATCAGCACGCCCACCACCGTGGCGGTGAGTGTCATGGTCAGGCTCTCGATCAGCCCCTGACGAATATCCTGCCAGCGGCTCACGAAGTCCGGCTGCAAGAAGCCCTGAATGAAGCGTGCGCCGCGCGACAAGCCTTCGACGACGCGGCCGGCGTCGATCTCCAATGAGCCCAGCGCCAGCACCAGGTAGGCCACGACCAGCAACGGCAGGGTCAGCCGCCAGCGTCGGGTCGTGATCAGCTGCGGTGGGCGCTTCCAGCGGCGCGGATAGGCGCTGTTCGCGGTCATGTCGATGCCCCCGGCAGCCGCAGGGAGATCTGTGCATCGCTGCTGGACTCGGGCTCGTCGTCCTCCTGGTCCGTGGCCGTCCAGTCCTCGGCACCGTAGATCTCGGTGAGCATGGCCTCGTCGAGGCGGTCTGGCGTGTCATCGAACACCATTCGCCCGGCGCGAAGTCCCACCAGTCGGTCGACGAACTGCTGGGCCAGCGGCACATCGTGGATGTTGACGATGGCCGGCAGCTCGCGCTCGGTGCAGATCTCGGTGATCAGCCGCATGATCTGGCGGCTGGTCTTGGGGTCGAGGCTCGCGGTGGGCTCATCCACCAGCAGCAGCTCTGGCTCCTGGGCCAGGGCACGGGCGATGCCCACCCGCTGGCGCTGCCCCCCCGAGAGGGCGTCGGCGCGCTTGTCGGCATGTGCCAGCAGGCCCACCCGATCGAGCAGGCGGTAGGCATTCTCGATGTCCTGGCCCGGGAAGCGACGCGTGAAGCTGCGCCAGAAGGGCACGTATCCCAGGCGGCCGGACAGCACGTTCTCCATGACGGTCAGTCGCTCCACCAGGGCGTATTCCTGGAAGATCATGCCGACGCGCCGCCGCGCTCGTCGCAGCTCGCGACTGCCCAGGCAGGTCAGGTCGGTCTCGTCCAGGTAAATCGCGCCGCTGGAAGGCTCTACCAGGCGGTTGATGCAGCGGATCAGGGTCGACTTGCCGGCCCCCGAAGGGCCGATCAGGCCGACGACCTGGCCTCGCGGGACGCGAAAGGTCACGTCGCGCAGTGCCGGGTCGCCGACGCTATAGGCCTTGGTCAGCTGGTTGAGGGTCAGCACGTGGCAGGTTCTCCCCTGTGACTCATCGACGCGAAGGCGCGGGCGGCATGCTGCCCGCGCCTTCCCTGGCTTGAGGCTCAGTTGCAGTCGTATTCGACGCCGTTGGCCTCGTCGATCTGGCGGATCACCGCCCAGTGCTCCTTGAAGGTGATGGGAATGAACTGCTCCTCCCCGTTGCGACCGAACTCCTCGGCCAGTGCGCTGCCTTCCCACTCGAAGCTGAAGAAGGCCTCCTGGATCGCCTCCTGCAGCTCGGGCGCCAGATTGTAGACGGTGCCGTAGCTGGTGGTGGGGAAGGTGTCGGACTGGTAAATCACCTCGAGCTTGTCGGCGTCGATCACGCCACGGTCTAGCATGCGGTTCTTGACCGAGTTGGCGACGGTGGCCACCGCGTAGTCCTGGTTGGCCACGCCCAGCACGGAGTTGTCGTGCTTGCCGGAGAAGTCGACCTCATAGTCCTCGCCGGAGACCATATCGAACTCGGAGGCCATCAGCGCGGTGGGCGCCTTGAAGCCGGAGTTGGAGGTCTCGGAGGTGTGGGTCAGGGTACGGCCGCGGATGTCCTCGACCTCGTCAATGCCGGAACCCGGATGGGTGATGATCTCCATCTCGTAGCCGAAACTGCCGTCCTCGGCGGCCATCATGGTGAAGGGCCGATAGCCGGCACAGGCCACGGCCAAGGGATTGGAGCCGGTGTTGAAGCCGGCCACATGCAGTCGCCCGGCGCGCATCGCCTCGATTTGGGCGGAGTTGGACTGCACCGGGAAGAACTGCACCGTCTTGCCGGTGACCCCCTCCATATGCGCGAGGAAGCCATCCCACACCTCGGCGTAGACGGCGGGGTCCTCGACTGGGGTATAGGCGAACACCAGGGTGTCGGGGTCGAGCCACTGGCTCTCGTCCGCGGGGATATCGGCCACCAGGTCGCCATCGTTATCGGTGTAGCGCTCGCTCAGGGAGAACTCGGCCTGGGCCTGAGAGATGCCGACGGTGAGAGCGGCGACGGCGACACCGCCGGCGAGCAGGGAGCGTGTCAGGGTTTGCATGGGAGTCGACCTGTGTCAGGGAAATGAGGTTCATGATTTATCTTGGAAGCCTTTCATGACTGCGATGAGTCGCCGAGATGACGCGAAAATGACCGTGGCAGGTCTCACTCTCACGTACGCGACTAGCTGCTACCATCGCAGCCAGTTCCCCTGCAGCGGAGGCCACCGTGATTGCACCCTCGTCGCTGCACCTGGTGCGGCTCGCCGTCGCTGAGTTGTCCCCGGTGACCCTGACCCTTGCCCCCGGCGAGATTCTCTGCCTCTCCGGCACCAGCGGCTCGGCGAGACGGCCCAGGCGTCGATTCCTGGGCACGCCTGGCGCGCCCGGGTAATGCTGGTGCCGGCGGAGAGCCACTGGTGGGCCGAGTCGCTGGGCGAGCACCTGCCCGACGCGCGTCTCGATGACCTCGAGGCCCTGGGCTTCGCCCCCGAGGTGCTCGATTGGCAGGTCGCGCGACTCTCCTCGGGCGAGAAGCAGCGCCTGGCGCTGGCGCGGGCGCTGAGCCGCGAACCCTCGGCGCTGCTGCTCGACGAGCCCACCGCCAACCTGGATGACGCTACCACTCGCCGCGTGGAGGCGTGGCTACGCGCGCGAATCCGCGCGCGCGGCTGGCCAGTGATCTGGGTCGCCCACGATCCGGCGCAGATCGCCCGGGTGGCCGATCACCATCGGCGCATCGTCGGGCATCGACTCGAGGAGGCGGACGCATGGGCGTGATCGCGCTGGCCTGGTGGCAACTGGCTCTGGCGGCGCTGATGGTGGTGGCGCTGGCCGGCTGCACGGTCGCCGCTCGGCTGGGGATGGGGCGCAGCCTGCTCGTCGCCGCGGCGCGCACGGTGATCCAGCTCGGCCTGGTCGGCCTGGTGCTCGAGGCGCTCTTCTCGGCGGCCCGCTTTCATTGGGTGGCGCTGATGGCGCTCGGCATGCTGCTGATCGCCGGGCGCGAGGTGATGGCCCGCCAGAGGCGCCGGCTGCGCGGCGGCTGGGCCTTCGGCATCGGCACCGTGGCGATGTTTCTCTCCTCGTTCATCGTCACCGTGCTAACGCTCACCGTGATCATCGGCCCCGAGCCCTGGTACCGGCCCCAGTACGCCATCCCGCTGCTCGGCATGATGCTCGGCAACACCATGACCGGGGTCGCCCTGGCACTGGACCGCCTCACCGACACGGCCTGGCAGCAGCGCGCGGTGATCGAGAACCGGCTGATGCTCGGCCAGCGCTGGCAGGAGGCGATCGGCGATATCCGCCGGGAGGCGATGAGAAGCGGCATGATGCCGATGATCAACGCCATGGCCGCCGCCGGGGTGGTCAGCCTGCCGGGCATGATGACCGGCCAGATACTCGCCGGCAGCCCGCCGGCGCTGGCGGTGAAGTACCAGATACTGGTGATGTTCACCATCACTCTGGGCACCGGCTTTGGCACCCTGGCGGCAGTGGCGGCGGGCAGCCGCCGGCTGTTCGACGTCCGCGAGCGGCTGCGCGTGGAGAGGCTGTCGGCGCCTCGCGACTGAAGGTACCTGCCACGTGAACGATCCCGCCGTTTCTTCGAGCGTGTTTCACTCCACGGCAGATCATCATTGGGGGCAGCGCTTCGTGAGGGCGCTGTGGACCCATCCCTGGGCGCTACATTCGCCATCCTTGGCAAATGACCCTCACTTTGCGCTGCCCCCGATTCGCCGAGTCAGGCGGCTGAGGAAAGGCGCTTTAGTCGATCAGCTCCACGGCCACGGCGGTCGCCTCGCCGCCGCCGATGCACAGGCTCGCGATGCCCCGCTTGCCGCCCTTGGTGCGCAGGGCGTGAATCAGGGTGGCGATGATCCGCGAGCCGGTGGAGCCGATGGGATGGCCCTGAGCGCAGGCGCCGCCGAACACGTTGACCTTCTCGTGGGGCAGGCCTAGGTCATCCATGGCCATCAGGGTGACCACCGCGAAGGCCTCGTTGATCTCGAACAGGTCGACGTCGTCCACGCCCCAGTCGAGCTTCTTCATCAGCTTGTCGATGGCGCCCACCGGGGCGATGGTAAACTCGCTCGGGTGACGCGAGTGGGTGCTGTGGCCGAGCATCCGCGCGATGGGCGTGGCGCCGAGCCGGTCGGCCGCCGCCTGGCTGGCCATGATCAGCGCCGAGGCACCGTCGGAGATGGAGCTTGCGTTGGCCGCGGTGATGGTGCCGTCCTTGGCGAAAGCCGGACGCAGGGCGCGAATCTTGTCGAGCTTGGCCTGGAAGGGCTGCTCGTCGTGGTCCACCACGCTCTCGCCCTGCCGGCTCTTGACGGTGACTGGGGCCATCTCGGCGTCCAGGTGACCGGCCTTGGTCGCCTCCATGGCGCGCTCCAGCGAGGCGATGGCGAAGTCGTCCAGGCGCTCGCGGCCGTAGTCCCGCTCGCTGGCGACGTCCTGGGCGAAGACGCCCATCAGCTTGCCGGTCTCGGCATCCTCGAGGCCGTCCAGAAACATGTGGTCCTTCAGCTCCCCGTGGCCCAGGCGGTAGCCGGCGCGGGCCTTGGTGAGCACGTGGGGCGCGTTGGACATGGACTCCATGCCACCGGCCAGCATCACCTCGGCGCTGCCGGCGCGGATCAGGTCGTGGGCCAGCATGGTGGCCTTCATGCCCGAGCCGCACAGCTTGTTGATGGTGGTGGCGCCGCTGGCGTCGGGGATGCCGGCCTGGCGCATGGCTTGGCGGGCCGGGCCCTGCTTGACGCCAGCGGGCAGCACGCAGCCCATGATGCCCTCGTCGATGGCGGAGGCCTCGATGCCGGCGCGCTCGATGGCGGCGCGGATGGCCGTGGCCCCGAGCTCGGGGGCGGTGAGGCTTGAGAGGCTGCCGAGCATGCCGCCCATGGGCGTGCGGGTGGCAGACAGGAAGACGATATCGTTGGACTGGCTCATGGCATGGCTCCCGAGGTGTTCCGGCGCTGGCCGGACAGGATGAGGGTTGTCGTTGTTGGATGCTTGTTGCTTGTCGCGTCGCGTTGACGGCCTAGTTTCACGAATCTGGTCTCAAGGGTTTGTCCTAAAAGCTTGTCTCAGAGACGTGTCTCAAGGACTGTCGTCCAGGCGGTTGCCGCGCGTTGACCCGGCGTCGGGCCTGTGGTCTTCTCAGGGTCAACCAAGCAAGCGCTAGTGTAAATCCCAATGAATGTAATGAATGACTCTCCGCGCCGCAAGGAATTGACCCGCCAGGCCGCCCAGTTGTTCGTCCAGGAGGGCTTCGATCGAACGACGGTGCGCATGCTCGCCCAGGAGATGGGGATCAAGTCCGGCAGCCTCTTCCACCATTTTCGCGACAAGCAGGAGATTCTCGCGGCGGTGATCGAGGCGGGCACCCAGAATGCCCTGGTCATCGCCAGGGCGGCCCTCGAGTCATGTGACCACACGCCCGAGGCACGGTTGCAGGCGATGGCCCGGGCGCACCTGGAGACGCTGCTCACCGACCGCAACGCCCACGTGGTCGCCCTCTACGAGTGGCGCCGCCTCGAGCCCGAGGCCCGCGATCACCTGAGCCATCTGCGCGATGCCTATGAGGCGCTCTGGGAAGCGGTGATCGACGAGGCGCTGGAGGCCGGCCTGATCCATGGCGACCGCTTCCTGGTCTCGCGCTTCGTGATGGGCGCGCTGAACTGGACGGTGCGCTGGTACGACCCCGCCGGGCCGCGCTCGCCGGACGACCTGGCCCATGAGCTGGTCGCCATGATCACCCAGCGTCCCGCGTGATCCCTCGGGCGGTGCGCCGCTTCATCGCTCCGCCCCGCTCGACCATCGTCTAGTCCCTTCTTGTCGCTCAGGGGTTGCCCCCTTCCCCGGTTGCCACTAGCGTGTACCGAGCGCTTGCTAGGTTTACGCTTACGTTAACTGCTTGGCAATCGGAAGAGGGCGTATCCACGCCAGCGACCGGCCAGTCTCATGGTCGTCACCGTTTGCCACTACAACAATCACAATCCGCAAGAGGGCAGACCATGAGCACCCAATCCGCGCCATCCCCGACCGACTACGCGACCTATCTCGAGTCCTTCTCCGTCGATGAGGTCATCGCGCGTCTCGACGATCATCGCGACGGCCGTGCCAACGCCTTCGAGTCCTGCTGCGCTCGCCATGTGCGCGCCGGCCGGGGGAGGTGCCGGCACTGATCCAGGAGGATGCCCAGGGAAAGGTCACCACCCTGAGCTATGCCGAGCTGGAGGCCCAGAGCGCCCGTCTCGCCGGCTGGTTTGTCGAGCAGGGGCTGGGCGCGGGGGATCGCATCGCCTGCATGCTGCCGCGCACGCCGCAGCTGCTGGTGGCGGTGGTGGCCACCTGGCGCATCGGCGCGGTCTACCAGCCGCTGTTCACCGCCTTCGGCCCGGATGCCGTGGACTACCGCCTGGGCCGAGCCGATACCAAGCTGGTGATCACCGATCACGCCAACCGCTTCAAGTTCGACGGCCTGACCCAGTGCCCGCCGGTGCTCGCCGTGGGCGGCCCCGACGCCAAGCACGCCAACGACCGGGACTGGGTCCAGGCGATGGCCCACGCCCCGCTCGAGGCCGCGCCGCCGCGGCTGCCCCGCGAGGCGCCCTTCCTGCAGATGTTCACCTCCGGCACCGTGGGCAAGCCCAAGGGCGTGGCGGTACCGCTGTCCGCCATGCCGGCCTTCGCGCTCTACATGGAGCTCGCCGTCGACCTGCGCGACAGCGACCGCTTCTGGAACATGGCCGATCCGGGCTGGGCCTACGGCCTCTACTACGCCATCGCCGGCCCGCTGCTGCTGGGCGTGACCACCCACTTCTGCGAGGCGGGCTTCAGCGCCGAAGGGGCGCTAGCCTTCATGAAGCGCCACCGCATCACCAACTTCGCCGCCGCGCCGACTGCTTATCGCCTGATGAAGGCCTCTGGGCTGTTCGACGATGCCCACCAGACCCTCGAGCTGCGCGCGGCGAGCTCCGCCGGCGAGCCGCTCAACACCGAGGTGGTGACCTGGGTGGAGCGCTCGCTGGGCTGCCCGGTGATGGACCATTACGGTCAGACCGAGACCGGCATGACCTGCAACAACCACCACGCGTTGGGCCACCCCAAGCACGTCGGCGCGATGGGGGTGCCGATGCCCGGCTACCGCCTGGCGATCCTCGATGCCGAATACAACGAGCTGCCGCCGGGGGAGCCGGGCGTGCTGGCCGTGGACATCGAGAACTCCCCGGCACACTTCTTCGCCGGCTACACCTGGCAGGAGAAGCACCCCTTCGCCGAGGGCTACTATCTGACCGGCGACGTGGTGATCAGAAACGAGGACGGCACCTTCCAGTTCGCCGGTCGCGACGATGACATCATCACCACATCCGGCTACCGGGTGGGCCCGACCGACGTGGAGAACAGCGTGATGACCCACCCGGCGGTCGCCGAGTCCGCCGCCGTGGGCCAGCCCGACGAGATCCGCGGCGAGGTCATCAAGTCCTACGTGGTGCTGCGCGAAGGCTTCGAGGCGAGCGACGAGCTGGCTGACGAGATTCGCCAGCAGGTGCGCGAGCGGCTCTCGACCCACGCCTTCCCGCGGGTGATCGAGTTCGTCGACGTGCTGCCCAAGACCCCCAGCGGCAAGATCCAACGCTTCAAACTGCGCGCCGACGCCTCAGACAAGGCGGACGCCGCATCGGCCACCTGATATCGAGGAAACCTGCATGAACGTGAAGGACAATACCTTCCTGATCACCGGCGCCGCCTCCGGGCTGGGCGCGGCCACCGCCGAACGCCTGGTCGCCGGGGGCGGCCGGGTGGTGCTCTGCGACCTGAGCGACGCGGTCGAGGCCCACGCCGAGACGCTGGGGGAGGCGGCCCGCGCGGTGCGCGGCGACGTCACCTCCGGCGACGACATCCAGGCGGCCGTCGACGCCGCCGTGGCCCTCTCCGAGGGGCGCGGCCTCGCCGGGGTGGTGCACTGCGCCGGCGTGGTGAGCGTGGGCAAGCTTGTTGATCGTGAGGGTAACCCCGCCGATCTGGACGCCTACAACCGCACCGTCCAGATCAACCTGGTGGGCACCTTCAACGTGATGCGCCTGGCCGCGGCCGCCATGGCCAAGAACGCCCCCGGCGAGGATGGCGAGCGCGGGGTGATCATCAACACCGCCTCCGTCGCCGCCTTCGACGGCCAGGTGGGGCAGTGCGCCTACAGCGCTTCCAAGGCCGGGGTGGTGGGCATGAGTCTGCCCGCGGCGCGTGAGCTTTCGCGCCACGGCGTGCGGGTGATGGCCATCGCCCCCGGCGTCTTCGAGACGCCGATGATGAGCGAGATCCCCGACGAGGCCGCCCAGGCCCTGGCCGCCGCCGTGCCCTTCCCCAAGCGCCTGGGCAAGCCCGCGGAGTTTGCCCGCCTGGCCGAGCAGATCGTCACCAACCCCATGCTCAACGGCGAGGTGATCCGCCTGGACGGTGGTATCCGCATGCAGTAACGCCCTTCGGGCAGCGCCTAGCTGAAAGCGCCGAGCCGCCAAGCTGACACGTGTGTCAGCCGCTGAGGTCGAAAGCCCCTGCTGGATCAAACGTCCAGTGGGGGCTTTGTCGTATTATCAGGCGTGGCAGAAACGCCCTACTGTTTGTTTGGTGCCGATATTAAAACGAACGCTTGACTCATGAGTGTCGGGTGGATACTTTCAAACATATGTTTGAAAGCGGCCGCCGCCGCTTCCTGCGCCCGACTTTCAGGAGAGACGAGATGCCCGACTATCAGGCCCCCCTGCGTGACCTTCGCTTCGTGATGGACGAGATGCTCGACTATCCGGCTCACTACGCGCGCCTGCCGGGCGGCGAGGAGGCCACGCCCGACGTGGTGAGCGCCATCCTGGAGGAGGGCGCGCGCTTCGCCCGCGAGGTGCTGCTGCCGCTGAACCAGAGCGGCGATCGCGAGGGCTGCCTGCTGGAGGGTGGTGAGGTGAAGGCGCCGAAGGGCTTCAAGCAGGCCTACGCCCAGTACGTGGAGGGCGGCTGGCCGGGGCTCGCCGCCGAGGCGGAGCACGGCGGCCAGGGCCTGCCGGCCTCGCTCGGCATGGCGCTCAACGAGATGATCTGCGCCACCAACCTGGCCTGGGGCATGTACCCGGGGCTCTCTCACGGCGCCGCCGACGCCCTGCGCCACCACGGCACCGAGGCGCAGAAGGCCACCTACCTGACCAAGCTGGTCGAGGGCACCTGGACCGGCACCATGTGCCTGACCGAGCCCCACTGCGGCACCGACCTGGGGCTGATCAAGACCCGCGCCGTGCCCACCGATGATGGCGCCTTCGATATCACCGGCACCAAGATCTTCATTTCCGCGGGCGAGCACGACCTGGCCGAGAACATCGTGCACCTGGTGCTGGCCAAGCTGCCGGACGCCCCGGCGGGCTCCAAGGGCATCTCGCTGTTCGTGGTGCCGAAGTTCCTGCCCGACGGTGACGGCAATCCTGGGGAGCGCAACGGCGTCACCTGCGGCTCGCTCGAGCACAAGATGGGCATCCACGGCAACGCTACCTGCGTGATGAACTTCGATGCCGCCCGGGGCTTCCTGGTGGGCGCGCCGCACAAGGGGCTGGCCTGCATGTTCACCATGATGAATGCCGCGCGCATCGGCGTGGGTATCCAGGGCCTGGGCCTCACCGAGGCGAGCTTCCAGAACGCCCTGAGCTACGCCCGCGACCGCCTGCAGATGCGCGCGCTCGCCGGTGCGAAGGCCCCGGAGAAGCCCGCCGACCCGATCATCGTCCATCCGGACGTGCGCCGCATGCTGCTGACCCAGAAGGCGTTCGCCGAGGGGGGCCGGATGCTGGTGCTCTATACCGCGCAGATGATCGACCTGGTCGAGCACGGCACCGATGCCGCCGAGAAGGAACGCGCCGAGACCCTGCTCGGCCTGCTGACCCCGGTCGTCAAGGCCTTCCTCACCGAGGTCGGCTTCGAGGCCACCAACGAGGGGGTGCAGGTGTTTGGCGGGCATGGCTTCATCCAGGAGTGGGGCATGGAGCAGCTGGTGCGCGACGCGCGCATCACCCGTCTCTACGAGGGCACCACCGGCATCCAGGCCCTCGACCTGCTCGGCCGCAAGGTGCTGATGAGCCAGGGCGAGACCCTCAAGGTGTTCACCAAGGAGATCCACCAGTTCTGTCGGGCCGAGGAGGGCAACGCCGAGCTCGCCGAGTTCGTGCGTCCCCTGGCCAAGCTGAACCAGGAGTGGGGCGAGCTGACCATGGGCGTGGGCATGAAGGCCATGGCCGACCGCGAGGAGGTGGGGGCGGCCAGCGTCGACTATCTGATGTATTCGGGCTACGTGACCCTGGCCTATCTCTTCGCCCGGGCCGCCAAACAGGCCCGCGCCGCACTGGCCGAAGGGGGTGACGAGACCGCCTTCTACCGCGCCAAGCTCGACACCGCGCGCTTCTACTACCAGCGCCTGCTGCCGCGCACCCGGGCGCACAAGCAATCCATCGAGGCGGGCGCCGAATCGCTGATGGCGATCAGCGCCGAGGACTTCGGCCTGGGCTTCGAGGCCTGATGACGTAACGACACACCAGCAAGCACTCTCTCGATCGGGAGCGATCGGTATCTGGCGGCGAGGAACTCCCTCGCCGCTTTCTTTACGTGGGATCTCGTTGGATACCGCCTGGGCTTGCAGCGGTGGCGGTTTGATTGGTAGGCATGAAAAGCGCAGGATGCATCGTAAGGCGTCGGGCCATATGCCTTGCGGAAATTGCGGAGTGAGTGCCTCATGCGTGTCTTTGCCAACCCGGTCGGTGCCGGATCCCTCTGGTTCGACAACCTTGCTACTGCCGACGGAACGCCCGTCGCCTACGATCCGCAGGCCAGGGCCTTCATCACCATGCCGCCCTTCTGCGCCAACCGGGAGGTCATCGGCTGCAACTGGATCGCGCCCGAGCAGGGGGCCTTCTGTCGCGCCTGCGCCATGACCGAGCTGGCGCCGGATCCCTCCATTCCCGATGCCATGCCCAACTGGGCGCAGACCGAGGCCGCCAAGCGCTGGGTCCTCGACAATCTGGGACGCTGGAACTGGTTTCGGCCCGAGGACCCCGGCGCTCGTCCGGTGTTTCACATGCTGGCCGAGGGCCCGACCCCGGTGCCCATGGGGCATGTCGGAGGCGTGGTGACGATCAGCGTGGCGGAGGCAGACCCGGTCCTGCGCACGACCCGTCGAGAAGCCCTGGAAGAGCCCTATCGCACCATGATCGGCCATATGCGCCACGAGATCTCGCACATGCTCTGGTGGCGTCTCAGCCTTCGGGAAGATTTTCTCGCGGCCTTCCGGGCCATGTTCGGCGACGAGCGGAAGGACTATCCCGAGGCACTGCAGCGCTACTACCATAATGGGCCACCGCCCGACTGGCGCTCGAACTTCGTCAGCACCTATGCCGCGGCACACCCCCACGAGGACTGGGCCGAAACCGCGTCCCACCTGCTGCACCTCACGGATATCGCCGATAGCTTTGTGGCTGCTGGCCTGTCCTCCTCTGACCTGCCGCACCTCGGGTGGGATCCTTACATGGAGGCAGATGCCGAGGAGTTGATCCATGTTGCGACGCACCAGGTGATGGCGGTCAACCACATCAATCGCGCGATGGGGTTGTCTGATCTCTACCCCTTCGTACTGTCCGAACAGGTCCGCCGTAAGCTTGTTTTCATGCACGATTGGCTGCGTCGAGGCGCCCAGGGGCTGTGAGCCGGGCAGGAAGCAATGCCGTGGGGGTGCCAGCAACAGGCGGCATGCCTTGTATCGTGCCCCCTTGATGTCGCTTCCGTGTACCGCTTGCAAACGCTTGGCCGTGTGGCTGGTACCGCTACGCGGCCAGAGGCATGATGATCGCCTCGACGCACACTAAGGCGGCGAGAGACTGCCACGCGCACGAGGAACCGCCCATGTCACGAATGACGCGCCTGCAAGACCTGATCCGTGAACTCCGCCATCACACAGACCCGATCGGCGGGCCAGAGCTTGCCGAGCGGCTGGGGATCACCCTTCGTACCCTCTACCAGGATGTCGCTGCGCTGCGAGCGGTGGGGGTCGAGGTGGTCAATGCGCCCGGCCAGGGCTATGTGCTGTCGCCTGACGTCGTGCTGCCGCCCGCGGCACTGGCTGAGCCAGCGCCACGCGAGCCGGCCGAGCTCATCTTTTTCACCAACCCGCTCTCGCGGGGCGGCATCGTCCACTGGATGCTCGAGGAGCTCGGCGTCTCCTACCGCACCGTGGTGCTCGAGTACGGCACCACCATGAAGTCGCCCGACTACCTGGCGCTCAATCCGATGGGCAAGGTGCCGGCGATTCGCCACGGCGACGCGGTGATCACCGAGGCCGCCGCGATCTGCGCCTACCTCGCCGACGTCTTTCCCACCGCCGGGCTGGCGCCGCCGCCCGCCGACCGGGCCGACTACTACCGCTGGCTGTTCTTCGCCGCCGGGCCGCTGGAGGCCGCCCTGGGGCTCGGCCTTCTGGGCGTGCATCCCACGCCCGAGCAGCAGGTGCAGCTTGGCTGCGGCGACGTCTGGGCGGTGCTCGACGCCCTGTCCGGCGCGGTCGCCGGGCGTCGCTATATCGCCGGCGACAGCTTCAGCGCGGCGGACGTCTACGTCGGCTCCCACCTCGGCTGGGGCATGCACTTCGGCACCATCCCGCGGCGGCCCGAGTTCGAGGCCTACTGGGCGGGCCTGAGGGACCGGCCGGCGCGCGCCCGCTGCGAGGCGTTCGTCGAGCAGGCCTTCTCGCCGCTGGCCTGATGGCAAGGCGCGTGCGAGGTCGCAGGCTGCTGCACCGCCACGGCCACCTGTTCCTGGCGGTGCTGGTGCTGCTGGCCTGGTCGCTTGCGAGCAACGACTGGGCTGGCGTGCTGTTCCTGCCGGTCTGGGTGCTGGCCACCCAGCTGATCGTGGCCGGCAGCCTTGAGGCCGCCCGGCTGCGGCGGCGTGCCTGGCTCGGGCAGTACCTGCGCGACGACTCCCCCTGGCGGCGCTGGCTGCAGGGCGGCGCGCTGATGGTGCTGCGCCACCAGCTCGTCGGCGCGCTGCTCGCCCTGGTGCTGCTGGTCGACCTGCGCCTGCTGCCCTTGTCGGAGTGGCCCCTGTTGCTGGCCGCGCTGCCGCTGCTGGTGGTGGCCAGAAACGGCCTGCGGCGGCGACTCTCTCGCCACGTCGTGGCCGAGCATCTGCCGGCGGTCACGCGGCGCCTGGTGACGCTCCCGGCCGCCGTGCTGCTCGCCCTGGCCCTAGTGCTCGCGGCGCTCTGGCTGCCCCAGCCGTGGCTGATCGGGCTTGGCTGGGAGGAGGCGATCGCCCGCCACCTGCCGGGAGGCGAGGGTAGGGCGCTGCTCGGCTTCTTCGAGCGGCTGGCCGCCAGCGCCGAGCTCACCCGGCAGTGGGCCATGCAGAACGCCGTGGAGCGCTTTCACCTGGCCACGCCCGTGGCGATGCTCGGCTGGCTGGTGTTGCTGCTGACCCAGGGCGCCGTCGCCTGGGCCTATGTCCGCCTGCTGGTGGGCGCCGAGGCGCTGCGCCGCGAGGGCCGTTCGCCCCACACCGTGACCACGGGTGAACCCGCCGCGGCCAACGATCGGGAGACTCGCGCATGAACGCCACCGGCGAGGCCTCACACCGCCTTGATGGGCGCGCGTTCGATCCCTCATTCCGCTGGCGCGGCTGGGCGCTCTCGGCCCTGGTGGTGCTCCTGCTGCTTCTCGTGTTCGAGGCCAGCCACCGCGTCCTCGAGGCGCGCAGCCAGGCGTCGCTCTATCGGGTGATCGTGGCGGGCGAGTCGCTGACCCTGGATGCCGAGACCCATGCCGCCTTCTCTCGCGACCTGACAAGACTCGCCGCCGAGGCCGAGGCGACGCTGGCCGCACGCATGGCGCCCTGGTCGCAGGCGCGCCTCGAGCAGGCCTTCGCGCTCCTGGAGGCGGCGGTGCCGGGCTATCTCGACTGGTACTTCTCCCTGCGTGGCAGCTATCTGAGGCTCGCAATGGGCATCGCTGGTGATCAGGCGGCCTGGCTCGAGGCGCAGCGTCACGAGCGGCTGATCGAGGCGAGCGGCATCGAGCCGGCCCTGGCCGACCTCCAGGTGGACCATGCGGCGCGGCTGGCCGACGAGCAGCGGGCCGTGGTTGAGGCGATGAGCGCGAGGCTTCTCGAACGCTACGCCCCACGGCGTGTCGCCGACGCGAAGACGCAGGCGGCGCCGGCGTTCGATCTGGATAGTGAGATGCAAGAGACGCTGCCGGCAGCGCTGGATACCCGTCGCTGGCGCTCGGCCGCCTTGGGTGGCAGCGGCCTCGGCCTGCTGGCGGGTCGGCCCCTGGCGCGCAGGCTCGCGGCCTCGGCCGCGGGGCAGAGCGGCCGGATAGCGCTGCGTGCCCTGGCGGCGCGGCTGGGGGCCGGCGCCGCACGCTCGTTCGCAAGCGGCGGGACCGCAGCGGCGGTCAGCGCGCCCACCGGCCCGGGCGCCCTGATGGTGGGCGCGGCGACCACTGCCGTGGGCCTGGCCGGGCTCGTCGGCGGTGAGTTCGCCCTGCTGAAACTGCAGGAGACGCGCCATCGCCCGGCTTTCGAGGCCCGGCTGCGCGACGGCATCGATGAGGCCCGCCGAGACGTGGCGCGCTCGCTTGAAGGTGCCACCTCGGCCGCCGCCGCTCGGCTGGCGGAAGGGCTAGAGAGCCGGAGCGAGGAGGGCAAACGTATGCCGAGCCAAGCGAGGCCCGATCACTACCGCATCCTCGGCCAGCTCAAGCGTCCGGCTGGCTCCGACGCCTGACGCGATCACCTGGGGCGGGCATCGCAGCGCGTCAGCGCCGACGGCCTTTGGCGTGCTGCCGGCTCAGACCCCGTGCAGGCGCCGATGCAGCGCATGAACCCGCTCGGCGAGCTCCGGCACCGGGCCCTCGACGGTGGCGCTCGGTACCACCTCCTGGATCGGCAGGGTGTTCACGGGTGGCGGGGCCACGCCCATCGCCTTTAGCCAGCCGCCGAGCTGCTTGGACGAGCTGGCATAGACGATGCGGCCCAGCCCCACCCAGCCGTGGGCGGCCGCGCACATGGGGCAGTGCTCGCCGGAGGTGTAGACGGTGGCCCGGGCGCGCTCCTCGGGCGGCAGGTTCTCCGCGGCCCAGCGGGCCAGGAAGAACTCCGGGTGCTGGGTGGCATCGCCGCCGGCCACATGGTTGTGGTCCTCGACCAGCACCGCCCCGTCGCCGCTCACCAGCACCGAGCCGAACGGTTCGTCGCCGGCCTCCAGGGCCTCCTCGGCCAGCTCCACGCAGCGCGCCAGGTGCTGCTTGTCGGTCTCGCTGATCATCGTCGTTCCCTCCATTGAATGTGACGTTGCTCTCTCATCATACGACTCGCAGGGGGCGTTTTCATGAGGGGCCGGATCGCGACGATTCGCCCATGGCGACCCTAAGCTGATTGAGCTAGGCTGGGGCCATCGCAAGGAAAACGACCCTCTAACGATTGAGGGAAGCAGGGAACGCGACATGGCAGCGAAGCTCCACGACTACTCATCGGCTGGGCGGCATTCGTTCGGGAAATGGTTTTCAGCCATTTTCCGAACGAATGCCGATTTTTTTATGGCCGCTATCGGCCCTAAGCGGCCATACCGGAAAAGGCAGCGAGCACGTTCATTGGGGATATGCAGCACGCACGGTGATTGGTGTTATACTACCGAATTATACTTAATATCTATAAATTTCAAAAGGATGAGGTGTGTTCTAGCGCGCAGCATAATATTGTTGAACGCGCGTGCGCGTTCAAGTGGAATATCAAGCGCGCGACCTGACGTCTCAGGCCGCACACCGGCCAATACAATACCCCATAGAAGCTGTGTAGCAGTCTGATGGGCGGCTTAGTCCAACAGGCATTTATACGCCATGCTCCGCACGGCGAAGAAATGCTGAATAGTTAACTTCTAAGGAGAGTTTGTGCTATCTCGTGTAAATGGATTTTTGAGTAAAAAAGTCGAATTATCTGAGGGAGTCTCGACAGATGGTTATTCCCTGATTGTCAGAGGTATTCTTTATTTCATAACAGCATCGTGGATTGCTTTCTATCCGGCTTACCTTTTACTAATCCATATGAAGGTTGAAAAATTCTTTTCATACGATGTTTTTGTGGGTGGTTTGTTCGGAATCAAGTCATTTGTGTTTCTGGTATTTGTTCTTATCACTATATCTGCACTATACATGTGGGGGTTCATTCTCATATTTAGGAATGCAGTGACCTCTAAATCCAATGAAATGTGGTTTTTAGGCGCTGTATTTGTGCTGGTTTCTCTATTTTTTCATCTGGTCATGTTCTCAAGCGGTCTTTCATCTGGAAATCCAGAAAGAATACTGTGGCTATCTGCTTTAGGTTTCATTTTTGCTGTGGCTATCTCGTCTTATATGGCCAACCCGCTAAAGAACGTCATCTCAAACTGGATTGCGCCACTATTCGGAATAATTGCTAGCGCAACATTACCAATTTTCTTTACTGACGTAACATCGGACATAGTGAAAACAGGTTTAGAAAATTTTAGGGTTGGCGGCAGTGTCCAGGCCTCAATTCACAAGGTGGAAAACGGTGACACAATAAAGGCAGGAAAACTTCTTTTGCTTACTCCTAAATATGCCTATCTACGTGAGGATGATAGTGGCTATATTTCTATATCACGCAACAATGATACTTATGTGTCAGTGCAGTAAAAAGTTAACAAGCGCGTCAATTGGGACTGGTTTTCCGCTGGCGCTCCAAACCAGACCATTACGCGGGCGTTATATGCACAAGGAAGGCTAGGTGATAGACGTATATCTTTTCGACTGGGGAGACACCCTAATGGTCGACTTCCCCGGAACTCCGGGAAAAATGTGTGATTGGGAAACAGTTAAAGCTGTTGACGGTGCAGAGGAGGCACTTAGGTGTTTGTCTCGGTCAGCAAGCATCTATATCGCTACTGGTGCTGCGGAATCATCTGAAGCCGAGATAAAGCAGGCGTTTGCTCGAGTTGGGTTAGATCAATTCGTGTCAGGCTACTTCTGTAAATCTAATGTCGGTCACCCCAAAGGGAGCCCGGAATTCCTGCCAACTATTTTAAGACGGTTTTCTTTACGTGCGCCTCGCGTAGCTATGGTGGGGGATAGTTTGGTTAAGGATGTTGAGCCAGCTGCGCGCGTTGGCATTCAGCCCATTTGGTTGACCAACAAGGGTTCATCTGCGCCCGAGGGCACTCGAGTCATCGGGAGTTTGCGTGAGCTGTGCAAATAACAAGTCAGGCCAGCGGACGTGTTACACACGCTGCTGCCTTCTGCGTTATATCAGCCCGCGCTGAATGACCTCTTTTTGGCCGAACCCGGATCTTAAGTCGTCGCTGTTGACAGAGCCGGTCATCCAGCAGCAACAGTAGGATCATCACCACGGCGGCAAAGAGCAGGGCGTTGCATACCCAGCCGATTCCCCTAGCCAGGTTGCGGCGAACCGGGTTGGGTGGATGCGCGCGGCGCTGCCACACTCTAGGCTCCTGTCTTCAGGCGTTATCTGTCGGGTCCCGTGTGATTGACCACCCGCTTGGTAAATAACTCAGGTCGCTTGGCCTGCCATTCCTTCATCACCGCAATCGGTGATTGATGGTGCAGCGCCTTCTGGGGAATGTGGTGATTGTATAGCCACGTATAGCGTTTCAGCGTCTGCTCCAGATCTTCTCCTGAGGTATAGCGCCTTGTCGCTAGCACATCGCTGATGCGGCCATTGAAGCGCTCCACCATGCCGTTCGTCTGCGGCCTTCCCGGCTTGATCAGACGATGTTCGATACCATCGGCCTGGCACTCTTGGTCAAATGCATGGTTCCCGCTGGGCTTTCGCTCACCGGCCCGAGTGAAGC
>NZ_FPAQ01000026.1 GCF_900116405.1 Halomonas saccharevitans
CCTGCGAGGCAATGGGCAAGCCACACGGCAGCCGGGCCACGACATGACGGCAGTGTCCCAGTGCCTGCGGGTCAGGGAGCGTCGGGCCGGTAGGAGAACCCCTGGCGGTCCTATGAGGCTCCCGCCCTCCGGGGCAGGGTGACCCTCGAGCGTAGAGCAGGGTAGCTCCGCGACGAAGTGATGACAGGTCGGTACCCAACCCACGAATACCAGAGAGATCCACCGTCGCTGATAGCCCCTCGCTTCCTGACCCGTAGGCATTGAGGACAACCGCATGCACTGAAGAGACAACCGAGCCCTTGACAGGTCAATCCATACCAGGACCTCCTCTTCGGCTTGTCCCCAGCGCCCCCTTGATTCCAGCAACTGCGCGGATGGCCGCGTTGTGAGGCGCGCCGGCCATCCCGTATAGTGTTCGTACACGTTTTCAGGCCCACCCTTGTCCGATGCTACAACCCCGCGTTCAGATCCGTCCTCGCCGCCGCCCACCGCTGCATTTCCTGCCGCTGGGGGGCTGTGGCGAGATCGGCATGAATCTCAGCCTCTATGGCTTCGGTGAGAGGTCAGATGGCGAGAGGGGCGGCAAAAGAGGCGGCGAGGACGATTGGATCGCCGTGGACTGCGGCATGATGATCCGCCAGGACCTGCCGGACAATCCGCTTCAGGTCCCCGACCTCTCCACCCTCGAGCGGCTGTCGATCCGGCCCCGGGCGCTGATCATCACCCACGGCCACGAGGACCATATCGGCGCCGCCGCCTGGCTATGGCCGAAATGGGGCTGCCCGATCCACGCCACGCCGCTGGCGGCGGGCCTGCTGCGGGCCAAGTTCGTCGAGCGCGGGCTCGCCACCGACGCCATCCAGGTGATCGAACCCGGCGAGGCGCTGGAGACCGGTCCCTTCACCCTGCGTTTCCTGCCGCTGACTCACTCGATTCCGGAGAGCTGCGCGCTGCTGATCGCCGCGGGCGAACACCGGGTGCTGCACACCGGCGACTGGAAGCTCGACCCCGAGCCGTTGATCGGCCCGCCGATCTCGGCCGCCACCTTCCGCGCCATCGCCCCGGCGGACCTGGTGGTGGGCGACTCCACCAACGCCCCGCTGCCCGGCCATTCGCGAAGCGAAGGCGAGGTCGCCGAGGCCCTGACCCGAACCATTACTCGCTGCGAGGGCCGCGTGGTGGTCAGCTGTTTCGCCAGCAACCTGGCCCGGGTGCTGGCCATCGGCCGCGCGGCTCGGCGCTGCGGGCGTCGCGTCAGCCTGATGGGACGCTCCATGGAGCGCATGGTCGGGGTGGCCCGCCAACTGGGCTACATGGATGACCTGCCGCCACTGGTCCCGGTCGCCGATCTCGGCTACCTGCCCCCCGAGGAGGTGCTGGTGATCGCCACCGGCAGTCAGGGCGAGCCCCGGGCAGCGCTTTCCCGCCTCTCGCGGGGGCGCCATCCCCACTTCGAGCTGATGACCGGTGACACCGTGATCTTCTCGGCCAAGGCGATTCCCGGCAACGAGCGGCTGATCGAGCGACTGAAGGCCGGGCTCCGCCACTTCGGCGTCAGCCTCTTCGACGAGGAAAATCATCCCGAACTGCACGCCTCGGGCCACCCGGCTCAGGAGGAGCTACGCACCTTCTACGGCTGGATGAAGCCGCGCCACCTGCTGCCGGTACACGGCGAGGCTCGCCACCAGCAGGCCCACCAGTCACTGGCGGCCTCGCTCGGCATTCAGGCCCCGCTGATACCGACCAACGGCGACCTGATTCGCCTGGATGCCAACGGCCTCTCCCTCACGGCGCGCCATCCGCAGCAGCCGCATATCATCAGCCAGGATGCGGTCGCCGCCCTGCCGGGCCTCGGCGGCGGCGACGGGGGGCATCGCTCGCGCCATGGCAGCCTGTATCTCGCCCTCTCGGTGGCCGCCACCGACTCGGGCTGGACGCGGATCGGCCGTCTGATGCTCGACTCGAGCCAGGCAAGCCCCATGGACGAGACCGATTTCGCCGACTGGCTGGACGACTGCCTGGACGGAATCGAGGTGGATTCCCTGGCGGAATTGCGTCTGGCGCTGCAGCCCCGCCTGCTCGGCTGGCTGGCCGATCATCTGCATCGCGTCCCCGAGGTCCACCTGCAGATCCTCGCCGTGGAGGCGGAGATGCCGGGAGAGTAAGGCCGGTTTATTGTGGGAGCGGTCGGTTGGAAACGCGTAGAAAGTCACCACCGCGCCTGGAGAAAAAGGCGCGGCGTAACAGGGCTTACGACTTGCTGCCGTTCTTCGGCGGACGACCGCGCTTGCGGGTGGGCTGTTCGGTCACCAGATCATCCAGGGAAAGGCCGGCCTCGTTGATCTGCTCGCGAATCTCGGCGAGCTTCCTGGCCTTTTCGGCTTCCTCTTCCTGGCGCTGAACTTCCTCGTCCTTCTTCTGCTCGATGACCTCTCCGATGACCTCGGCCAGCTTGTGCAGCTGCTCCATGCTGAGCTGGCGTGCCGCGGCACGAGCCACGTTCTTGTTGCGGGCGATACGCTCCAGGGTTTCGCTGGACATTGGCGGTCTCCATGCCGAATGTTGGAAAATGGCAACCATTAATGACACGTCAAAAGTATATGCACTGATACCACATTGGCAAGAAGTGTTGGAGCAAAGGCGAGGATCTAGCGGCGCGAAATGATCGTCAAACGACTCCCTCGGACGACCGAAAATCCCGAGGACGCACGGCCATTAACGGACGCAAAAAGCAGCGGGCGACACCGAAGTGTCGCCCGAAAATTCCCGTAGGCATCGCCCGACTGCACCCCAGGGCGCGTCAGCCGCCGGTCATGTTCATGAAGCGCACCACCTGAACGTCACCATCGGTGGTGAAGTGATGACGCTCGGGCTTCAATGGCATGGCCGCGACGATCGCCGACTTCACGGCCTCGATATCCCCCGGATAGCGACGCAGGACGGCGCGCAAATCCACGGAGTGTTCGTTGCCGAGGCACAGCAGCAGACGCCCCTCCACCGTGACGCGCACCCGATTGCAGGTATCGCAGAAGTTGTGGCTGTGGGGCGAGATGAAGCCGACCCGCGATTCGCTGTCGGGCATCATGAAGTAGCGGGACGGCCCGAGCGTCGATTCGGTAGTGGGAATCAGCTCATGGCGCGTCTGGATACGTTCCTGGACCTCATCGCTCGAGCAGAAGGTTTCTGCCCGGGAGTGGTCGGAAACATCGCCCAGCGGCATTTCCTCGATGAAGCTGATATCGAGCCCCTCGGCACGCGCGAAGTCGACCAGGTCGATCACTTCGTCGTCGTTGCGTCCCTTGAGGATCACCGCGTTGAGCTTGATACGCTCGAAACCGGCCTCTCGGGCGGCACGAATACCCGCGATGACCTTGTGCAGATCGCCGGTACGGGTCAGCCGACGGAAGCGCTCGGGGTCGAGCGAATCGAGGCTGATATTGAGTCGCTTCAGCCCCCCGTCGCGCAGGCGTCCGGCGAATTTCGGCAGGCTCGCGCCATTGGTGGTCATGGCGAAATCCTTGAGGCCGGGCAGCGCGCCGATATCATCGACCAGACGATCGATGTCGCGACGCACCAGGGGCTCGCCCCCGGTCAGGCGGATCTTCTCCACGCCCATCTCGGTGAAGGCGCGTGCCACCGTCGCCAACTCCTCGAGGGTCAGCACCTGAGCCCGGGGGAGAAAGGTCATTTCCTCGCTCATGCAGTAGACGCAGCGAAAGTCACAGCGATCGGTGACCGAGATGCGCACGTAGCTCACCCGCCTGCCGAAATCGTCGATCAGCTCATCGGTCATTAAGAGTACTCCCAGCGACGGGCATCGTCATGATCACCGTCGCGTTCTGACACCCAGTAGTCCCCGCTGGCCGTGTGCTCCTTCTTCCAGAAGGGAGCGCGGGTCTTGAGATAGTCCATGATGAAGTCGCAGGCCTCGAAGGCGGCGCGTCGATGGGCGCTGGCGACCACTACCAACACGATAGGGTCCGCGGGGGCCAGGCGTCCAATCCGGTGAATCACGCTCACCCCATGAAGCGACCAGCGACCCTCGGCTTCCTGCACGATCGCCTCGAGGGCGGCCTCGGTCATCCCCGGATAGTGTTCCAGGGTCAGCGCCTGCACCTCGGGGCGCTCGTTGAAGTCGCGCACCAGCCCCGTGAAGCTGACTACCGCTCCGATGTCGCTGCGACCGTCGAGGATGGCACGCTGCTCGGCGCCGACATCGAAGCTCTCCTGCTGCACGCGTATCATCGCTCAGCCTCCGGTGACCGGGGGAAAGAAGGCGACCTCGTCGTTCTCGGTCAACGGCGTGGCATCGCCGGCCATCACCTGATTGACGGCGCACAGCACGCGCCCCTGATCGAGTCCCTCGAAGCACGGATCCTGCGACTTGAGCGCCGCCTTGAGACCCGCCACATCGGCACTTGGCAGGTCATGGAAGGGCACCGAGACGTCGCCGACCCCGAGGCGCTCGCGCAGCTCGGCCAGGCACTTGACCCGAATGCAGGGGGTGGCGATATCGCAGCGCACGCCCACCGAAACCTCGCCGGCGGCGCCCTCTCCGGTGACGATGGGCGCCGTGGCGGCCTCGATGACGGAGGCCGCGGTCGCCGGGGCCTCATCGCGCCGATAGTCGCCGGACTTGCCGCCGGTCTTGGCCTCCAGGTGGATGGCGCCGATCTCCATGTCCTTGTCCACGGCCTTGCACATGTCGTAGAGCGTCAGGCAGGCCACGGAGACCGCGGTCAGGGCCTCCATCTCCACGCCGGTGCGGCCATTGAGGCGGCAGGTCGCGGTGACGTGGACGCAGGCGTTCGGCTCATCGAGCTCGAAATCGATGGCGACCTTGGACAGCGCCAGGGAGTGACAGAGGGGAATCAGCTCGTGGGTGCGCTTGGCGGCCTGGATGCCGGCGATGCGCGCCGTGGCCAGCACGTCGCCCTTGGGCAGCCCGCCCTCGGCGAGCAGCGCCAGGGTCGCGGGCCGCATGCGGATGAGTCCGGAGGCCGAGGCTTCCCGGCGACTCTCCGGCTTGTCGGCGACATCGACCATGTGGGCCTCGCCGCGGGCGTTGAGATGAGTCAGGGACGGGTTGGTCATGGGCTGGTCGGTCATGGACATGGGGAGTCGGCGCCTCAAGGCAATCGGTGAAGGGGTTGGATGCTCACCGCCTCGCCGGGGGCCGCGCCCTCCCGGTCGTCGGCGAGCTCGATCAGGCAGTTGGCCGCCACCATCGAGGAGAGGATGCCGGAGCCCTGGGCGCCGGTACTGCGCACGTGCAGGCGACCATCGTCGGCGGTGTGAAAGATGCCACGCAGGAAGTCGGTGCGGCCGAGGCGGCTCTTCAGGGCCTCGTCGGCAACGGCGGTGAGCCTAAGGGGGCCAACGGCCCCTCGCCCCTGCATCCGGGCCAGCAGCGGGGCCACGAACTGCAGGAAGGTGACCATCACCGCCACGGGATTGCCCGGCAGCCCCAGGAAGGGCACGCCGCGCTCGCCCAGCAGACCGCAGGCCATGGGCCGCCCGGGGCGGATGGCGATACGCCAGAACGCCAGGCGCCCGACCGTCTCCAGCGCCGCCCGGGTGAAGTCGGCATGACCCACCGAGACGCCGCCGCTGGTGATCACCATGTCGGCGTTTTCGGCGGCCTCGCCAAGCGCGGCCTCCATGGCCTCACGATCGTCGGGCAGGATGCCGAGGTCTACCGGCTCGGCGCCCTGCTCAAGCAGCAGCCCCGCCAGGGTATGGCGATTGGCATCATAGATACCGGCGGGCGGCAGCGTCGCACCCGGGGCGGTGACCTCGTCACCGGTGGAGAATACGGCAACCCGCGGCCGACGCTGGACCCAGGCCTCGGCCAGGCCCAGCGAGGCCAGCAGCCCCAGCTCGGCGGCGCCCAGCCGCGTGCCGGCGGCAAGCGCCCGCTGGCCAGAGGATATATCCTCCCCGGCCTGTCGCACGTGTTGGCCACGGCGGACGCGCTCGGGACGGTCGATTTCCACCCGCTCGTTTTGCTCTTCGTTGAACGGCTGAACATCGAGCGCCTCAATGAGCTGCTCACGCATGATCACGGTATCGGCCCCCGGCGGCAGCGGGGCGCCGGTGGTGATGCGCACGCACTCGCCGGCCGCCAGCGACTCGCCGCGCTGCCCGCCGGCGAGCACCTCGCCGACCAGGCGCCACTCGCCGGGCCACGCGGGCTCACTGGGCCAGGCCAGGGCGATGCCGTCCATGGCGGCGTTGGTATTCTGCGGCACGTCGATGGGCGAGACGGCGTCCTCGGCCAGCACACGGCCGTGAAGATCGGATAGCTCGACCCGCTCGGCGGGCAGCGGCGCCTCGATCAGGGTCGCCAGGCGCTCGCCCGCCTCCGCCACCGTCAGCATCCGCTCGCCGAGATCGAAACAGGAGAGCGTCATGACAGCACCTCCTCGCGCGGACACTGGCAGGCCGGCCAGCGGGCGGGCCAGGCGGCGATCCAGTCGGCGAGCGCCTCGAGGTCGTTGAGGTCCAGCGCCTCGACGCCCTCGGGCAGCGCGAGCGCCGCATCGCTCGCCACGGCCCGCACCCAAGGATCCTCGGCGACCCGCAGCGGCTTGCCCACCTCGGGCCGATAGAGTTCCAACTTGGGCAGCGGCCAGGCCTTGAAGCCCTCCACCAGCACCAGATCGGGACGCTGGGGGCGCACCATCTCGATGAGCGCGGCCAGGTCGGCCTCCTCGCGATCCGGGGTCTCCATCATCAGCGCCACCCGCGCCCGGGAGGCGACGACCATGGGCGAGGCACCGGCCTGGCGCAGGCGATGGCTATCCTTGCCGGGCTGGTCGACGTCGAAGGCGTGATGGGCATGCTTGATCACCGCCACGCCGAGACCGCGGCGCCGCAAGGCGGGCAGCAGCTGCTCCAGCAGGGTGGTCTTGCCGGTGCCGCTCCAGGCGGCAATGCCGAGCACCGGGAGATCGTCGTTAAAGGGCAGGCGTTCCGGCACGCGCTCGCTCATGGGTTCACTCTCGTCAACGGTCGCATCGCCCGGGCCGCGTCGCCGAGGGCGCGCTCCAGGCGCTGTTTCTCGTCATCGGTATTGAGGTTGGCGAAGGCATCGGGGCAGTCGCTGACGTCCACCCGACACCAGGCGTGGCGCGCGTACCAGCGGTCGATCTTGCGCTCGCCGTCGGCCAGGGCCGCGGCCAGATCATCGGCCAGCGAGGTGCGCATCAGCGCCACCACCGGGTGCAGGCGCTCGCCATCGAAGGCCACGGCGATATCGTGCTCGCCCTCGTTCTCACCAATGCCGGCGACCAGGCGCGCGACCAGATCACCGGGCAGCGCCGGGGTGTCACAGGGCACCACCACCAGCCAGGGGGTGGTCGCGGCACGCAGGCCCGTGTAGATGCCCATCAGCGGGCCCTGATAGCCACCCTCGGCGTCGGTCACCACGCGATCGGCCAGCGGCCGATAGCGCTCGACATTGCGGTTGGCGTTGATCAGCACCTCGGCGACGTGCCCTGCCAGTCGCTCGTGGACATGGGCCACCAGCGGCCGCTCGGCGAAGGGCTCGAGCCCCTTGTCACGACCGCCCATTCGGCGACCCTGGCCGCCGGCCAGGATCATGCCGGTGAGCGCTTCTCGGGTGATCATGGGCTCTCCTGGCGAATCGATGGTATCAGTCTCCATGATGCCTTAGCCCGCTCACGGGTGCCATGCCGGGCAAGTCAGCAGGGCCGGTACCCTGATACGGGTCAAGTGCCCTCATCCGGGCCCCGACGGGGCGGCATGCCGTGTTGAAACGTTTCCTCGAACGCGGCGGCAAGCGCCCTGATGATCACGCCATGGGCCTATCTCAGAGAGATCACTCCTCCTCGGCGCGGGGCAGCACCCAGTTCAGCACGATGCCGACCAGCGCGGCGAGGCTGACGCCCTGCAGGGTGAACTGGCCGTTGCCGAACTGCATGCCGCCGATGCCGAAGACCAGCACCAGGGACACCACCACCAGATTACGCGGCGCGGTGAGCGGCTTGCCGGCCCGTACCAGGGTGTTCATGCCCACCACGGCGATGGAGCCGAACAGCAGCGTCATGATGCCGCCCATCACCGGCCCCGGGATGGTCTGCAGCAGCGCGCCAAGCTTGCCGACGAAGGCCAGCACGATGGCGATGCAGGCGGTGGTCACCATGATCCAGGGGTTGAAGGCACGGGTCAGGGTCACCGCACCGGTGACCTCGGAATAGGTGGTGTTGGGCGGCCCGCCGAAGATCGCCGCGGCGGCGGTGGCCAGGCCATCGCCCAGCAGGGTGCGATGCAGGCCGGGCTTCTCCAGGTAGTTCTTGCGGGTCACCGAGCCGATGGCGACCATGTCGCCGATGTGCTCCACCGCCGGGGCGATGGCCACCGGAATCATGAACAGGATCGCCGCCCAGTGAAAGCTCGGCGCGGTAAACGACGGCAGCGCCAGCCAGGCCGCCTCATGCACCGGCGTGAAGTCCACCACGCCCATCAGCGTCGCCAGCGCGTAGCCGGTGAGGATGCCGCCCATGATCGGGATCAGCCGAATCAGGCCGCGCCCGAACACCGCCAGCACCAGCGTGACCAGAAGGCTCGCCATGGAGAGGAAGATGGCGGTGCCGTAACCGATGGCCTCACTGGTCTCGCCGGTGGCCATGTTCACCGCCACCGGCGCCAGCGCCAGGCCGATCACCATGATCACCGGCCCCACCACCACCGGCGGCAGCAGGCGATGCAGCCAGGCGGTGCCCTTGAGGCGCACGAACTGGGAGATCACCACGTAGACCAGGCCCGCGACCATCAGCCCGCCGAGGGTGGCGGGAATGCCGTAGTTGGCCACCGAACTCTGGATGGGCGCGATGAAGGCGAACGACGAGGCCAAAAAGACTGGCACGCTGACCCGCGTGACACCGTGGAAGATCAGGGTGCCGATGCCCGCGGTGAACAGCGCCACGTTGGGATCGAGGCCGGTGAGCAGCGGCACCAGCACCAGGGCGCCGAAGGCGACGAAGAGCATCTGCGCCCCGGTCAGCAGGGTGCGAAGCGGGCTTTCGGTCGGCAGGGGCGAGGCCGCCGTCTGGTCATTCATGGTCGTGGACTCCATCAAATCCGGGGAGGGGCAGTCGAGCTGCGCGGCATTTTACCAGCCTCTCCACGGCTTGGGACCCCGCCTACCCTTGCCCCTGACCCTACTCCCGCCCCTCACGCTCGAGCCCCGCGGACTCCGGCGAGGCGGTCGCCAGATACTCCTGGAGTCGCGCCTCGGCCTGATCGTCGAAGAGGATATCGCAGGCCTCGCGCAGGCCCGGGGAGCGCCGGATGGTGTGTTCCGGGACGACCAGCGAGATCTTCGAGCGGCGCCTCAGGAAGTCTTCGAGCCTGGTCACCATCTCGCGGCGCCTGGCCAGCTTGAGCTCGCAGCGCAGGTACTCGGTGTGCTCGATGAGCACCTCGGCCTGGCGGGGGTCCTGGCGGATGTCTTCCAGCAGCTCGAGCGCCTGGGCGCCGTAGCGGCGCCACAGGCGGGTGCTCAGCGGCTCCGAAGCGCCCTCCCCGGTCATGGCATCCAGGTCCATCAGCCGCGCCTGGTGCATGAAGGCCTCGCGCACCGAGGCATCCGGCTCGCCGTACCAGCGAACGTCCGGATAGGGGATCTCGACGCCGAGGCGTTGAACCTCCGCCACGACCTCCTCGCCGACGTTGAGACAGTCGGTGAGCTTGCCGCCGAAGATGCTCAGGTGACCCATCTCGGCATCGATATCGATGGCGTGCTTGCGTGACAGGTTGAGGAAGTCCCGGTCGTCGCCGCCGCTGGGCTTCACCGCCAGCGGCCGCACGCCGCAGCGGGTGGCGATGATGTCCGCCTTGCGGAGCGGCTTGTCCAGGGCGAGGCGGGTGTTGATGTTGTCGAGCACGAAGCGAATATCGTCCTCGGTGGCCCCGACCTCGGGCTTCTCGACCCGGGTATCGGTGGTGCCGATGCAGGTGCGCGGCCCCATGGGGATCACGAAGAACAGCCGGCCATCGTCGGCGAAGAAGGCCAGCACCCGCTTGCTGTCGGTCAGCCGCGGCACGATCAGATGGATGCCCTTGGAGAAGACATGCCGATGGTCGGTCTGCTGCCCCGAGAGGCTGTTGTGCTGATCGACCCAGGGCCCGGCGGCATTGATCAGCACCTTCGAGCGCACCTCGAAGGTGTGGCCGTCCATGCGATCACGCATCTGGGTGACCCATAGATCGCCCTCGCGCCGTGCGCCCATCGACTCGACGTAGTTGGCCGCCACGGTGCCGAAATCCAGCGCCCCGCGCACAAAGTTGAAGACGAAGCGGGCATCGTTGTCGTGCAGGTAGGCATCGGAATATTCGAAGCCGCCCTGCGCCTGCTTGGTGTCGATGATCGGCTCCCGCGCCTTGATGCCGCCGGGTCGCAGGAAGTTCGGCCGCCGGGTGAAGGCGCTGCCCATCAGCCAGTAGAGCCAGGTGCCGGCCCAGGGGTAGAGGGGATGATGGCGAAAGCCCTTGTTGATCGTGGTCAGGAAGCGAATCTCCTGCACCGTGGAGGGGTAGCTCTCGATCAGGTGGTTGCGGCTCTTGCAGAGCTTGCGCACCAGCGCGAAGTCGCCGCTCTCCATGTACTTGATGCCCCCCCATACCAGGTTGGAGGAGTGCATGCTGGTGCTGCCGGCGAAGTCGCCGCGGTCGATCAGCGCCACCCGAGCGCCCTTGCCGCTAAGCGCGGCGGCGGCGGCGGCGCCGTTGATGCCGGCGCCGACGATCAGCGCATCGAAGACCCGCTCGGGAAGCTGGCGAAGGTTGTTCTCTCTGAGTTGCATGTCTGGCCCTTTTTTCGAAGCACCGGGTGTCGAAACACCTCGTATCGAAGCGAAAGGCCCCGCTCGGCGCGCACCGAGCGGGGCCTCAGGTCCCGTTCAGGCAACCGGTCACACGTTCTGACTCGGCGCCGGGTGAGCCCGGCGCCAGGCTGAGCGGGTCAGGCGACCCGCATGCCGATCATTCGCGCGAGCCGGCGGCCATCCACTCCTCCATCATCTGGTCGTAGGGCACGGTGGTGCCTTGGGGCATCTCGTTGTCCAGCTCGGCCTTGGGCGATCCGGGCTGGGAGAGCCAGTACTCGGGATCGCGCTCCTCGTTGAGGTTGGGGGAATAGGTCGCGAAGACCTTGGCCCGCGCCAGGCGCGCCATGATGCTGTCGAGGTCCGCGGCCAGGTTGTCGAGGCCCTCCTGGGGCGAGATGTCGCCGCTGACCGCCGGCGCCAGGTTCTGCCACCACAGCGGCGCCATGCGCGGATAGTCCGGCACGTTGGTGGAGGACGGCGTCCAGTTCGACTCGTTGGGGCTGCGATAGAACTCGACCAGGCCACCGAGTTTGGGTGCCATCTCGGTCATCTGCTCGGAGAAGATGTCGGATTCGCGGATCGGCGTGAGGCCCGCCATCAGCTTCTCGAGCGACACCGTCTTGGCGGTGGTGAACTGGGCGAACAGCCAGGCCGCGGTGCGGCGATCCTCGGGGGTGGAGTCGAAGAAGGTCCAGGAGCCCACGTCCTGATAGCCGACCTTCGAGCCCTCCTCCCAATAGGGGCCGGTGGGTGACGGCGCCATGCGCCACTTGGGATTGCCCTCCTCGTCGGTGACCGGCAGGGCAGGATCGGTCATGTCCGCAGTGAAGGCGGTGTACCAGAACATCTGCTGGGCGATCTGGCCCTGGGCCGGCACCGGCCCCGCCTCGCCGAAGGTCATGCCGCTGGCCTCGGGCGGCGCGTACTGCTCGAGCCAGTCGACCATCTTGGTCACGGCAAAGACCGAGGCCGGGGAGTTGGTGGCCCCGCCGCGGCTGACGCTCGCCCCCACCGGCTCGCTCTGCTCATTGACGCGGATGCCCCAGTCGTCGACCGGGTTGCCGAACGGCACGCCGGTACTTCCCATGCCGGCCATGGAGAGCCAGGAGTCGTGGAAGCGCCAGCCCAGCGACGGATCGCGGCGACCGTAATCCATGTGGCCATAGACCTTGGTGCCGTCGATCTCGCCGACGTGCTCGGTGAAGAACTCGGCGATGTCCTGGTAGGCCGTCCAGTTGGTCGGCACGCCCAGGTCGTAGCCATAAAGCTCGCGGAACTGGTCCTGCAGGTCCTCGCGCTGGAACCAGTCATAGCGGAACCAGTAGAGGTTGGCGAACTGCTGGTCGGGCAGCTGGTAAAGGCTGCCATCGGGCCCGGTGCCGTACTGCAGGCCGATGAAGTCGTCGAGATCCAGGGTCGGCAACGTATAGTCGGCCCACTCGTTCTCCATGGCGTTGGAGAGGTTGACGGTGGTGCCGTAACGGATATGGGTACCGATGGCGTCGGAGTCGTTGACGTAGCCATCGTAGATGTTGCGACCCGACTGCATCTGGGTCTGCATGTTGTTGACCACATCCCCCTCACCGATGATGTTGTGGGTCACCTCGATGCCGGTGAGCTCGCTGAAGGCCTCGGCCAGCACATCACGCTCGTAGATGTGCGTGGTCAGGCCCTCCGCCACGGTGTTGATCTCCATGCCGCGGAAGGGCTCGGCCGCCTTGGCGAACCACAGGAGTTCCTCGATCTGCTGATCGCGAGACAGCGTCGAATCCTGAAAATGCTCATCGATCAGCCGTTCGGCGATCGCCCGGGCATCGTGGTTGTCGGCGTGCAGGGAGGCGCTGGCCAGCATGATGCTGGCCGCCACCAGTGAGCGTCGTATTGTTATTGCTGTCATGTTGACCTCGTCGGTTATATACAGGGTGTTACAGCGTACCGAGGGCTTTTCCGTCGACAGGCCTTCGAGGGGGCGCTGTGAACCCCTCCCTGGGCGCTACCGACGCCATCCATGGCGTAGGACCCCCTCTTCGCCCTGTCCCCGGCGCCCATCGACCAGCGATTGCACTGCCCCGGGTAGTGACGGTCGTTCATCCGTGAACATTCTCCTCCTTGCGAGTCATCAGCCCCAGCGCATCAGGATCAGTAGCCAGATCACCGACGCCCCCAGGGCCAGCCAGATGCTGAGCGGGGTGAAGCCCACGACCAGCAGATGGATGTAGGCGGCAGTGAGCAGCCCGATGAAGAGGCGATCGCCGCGGGTGGTGGCGATCGGCAGGAAGCCCTTGCGCTCGACCGTCGGCGAGGCCACTTCCCAGGCCGTCATGCCGACCAGCATGGCGGCGATGACCGCGAAGAAGACGGTGGTAGGCGTGGTCCAGACCATCCATTCCATGTCGCGCCCTCCTCAGGTCCGGCCCAGGGCGAAGCCCTTGGCGATGTGATTGCGCACGAAGTAGACCACCACGATGCCGGGCAGGATGGTCAGGGTGCCGGCCGCGGCCAGCGTGCCCCAGTCGATGCCCGAGGCCCCCTTGGTCTGGGTCATCACCGAGGCGATGGGCTGGGCGCCGGTGGAGGTCAGGGTGCTGGCGAGCAGCAGCTCGACCCAGGAGAACATGAACAGGAAGAACAGCGTCACGCCGATCCCCGAGCTGATCATCGGAATGAAGATCTTCACGAAGAAGCGCGGGAAGCTATAGCCGTCGATGAAGGCGGTCTCGTCGATCTCCTTGGGCACGCCGCTCATGAAGCCCTCGAGGATCCACACCGCCAGCGGGATATTGAACAGGCAGTGGGCCAGGGCCACGGCGATATGAGTATCGAAGAGCCCCACCGTGTAATAGAGCTGGAAGTACGGCAGCAGGAAGACCGCTGGCGGCGCCATCAGGTTGGTCAGCAGCCAGAAGAACAGGTGCTTGTCGCCGATGAACTGGTAGCGGCTGAAGGCGTAGGCCGCGGGCAGCGCCACCGCGATGCTGATCAGCATGTTCATCAGCACGTAGGTGATCGAGTTCACGTAGCCCATGTACCAGCTGGGCTCTGTGAAGATCTTGGCGTAGTGTTCCATGGTGAAGTCCTCGGGCCACAGGGTCAGCCCGCCGAGAATCTCGGTGTTGGACTGGAAGGACATGTTGAGCAGCCAGTAGATCGGCAGCAGCACGAAGACGATGTAGGCCGTCATCAGGCCCCGACGGCGCCATTGACGGGAGGCCGGGCGCGCCCGGCGGCGACGACGGTTGTCGGCCGCGGCGGCACGCTTGCGCACGGCATCCGGGGTCGTGGGCAAGGAATCACTCATCGCGGGCCTCCTGTTGGTGGCTGTCTTTCTGCATGTTCATGATCGCGGTGTAGAAGACCCAGGTGACCAGCAGGATGATCAGGAAGTAGATCAGCGAGAAGGCGGCCGAGGGCCCCAGGTCCTGCTGGCCGATCGCCATGGTGGTCAGCGACTGGCTCAGGAAGGTGGTGGAGCTGCCGGGCCCGCCGCCGGTGAGCACGAAGGGTTCGGCGTAGATCATGAAGGAGTGCATGAAGCGCAGCAGCACGCCGATCACCAGCACGTTGGTGAGCTTGGGCAGCTGGATGAAGCGGAACACCGCCCACTTCGAGGCGCGATCGATGCGCGCGGCCTGGTAGTAGGCATCGGGAATCGAGCGCAGGCCGCTATAGCAGAGCAGCGCGATCAGCGGCGTCCAGTGCCAGACGTCCATCAGCACGATGGTCGCCCAGGCATCCACCGGACTCGCCGTGATGTTGTAGCCGTAGCCCAGCTCGCGCAGGCTCCAGCCCATCAGGCCGATGTCGCCGCGGGTGAAGATCTGCCAGATGCTGCCCACCACGTTCCAGGGGATCAGCAGCGGCATGGTCACCAGTATAAGCACGGCGGAGGCCTGCCAGCCCTTCTTGGGCATGATCAGGGCGATGCCGATGCCCAGCGGCACCTCGATGGCCAGCACCGTCAGCGAGAAGGCGAACTGGCGCAGCACGGCCGCCTGCAGGGCCGGGTCGTTGAGCATCTCCTTGAACCACTCGGTGCCGGTGAAGAAGCGCGTGTTGGCATCGAAAACGTCCTGCACCGAGTAGTTCACCACGGTCATCAGCGGGATCACCGCCGAGAAGGCCACCAGCGCCAGCATGGGCAGGATCAGCCACCAGGCCCGGTTGTTGTAGACTTTATTCATGGTCGAACTCCACGCGGAACTCGTCGACGTACAGGCCGAGGCGATCGTCGGGGAAGCGCAGCCAGGCGCGGCCGCTCGGGGTCGTCTGGCCCTCCTCGATGCGCGCCTTGAGGGGCGTGCCGCCCAGCGTCAGGTAGACGATCGAGTAGGTGCCGAGATCCTGGGCGTGCTGCACCCGGGCCTCCATGGCGCCGACGACGGGCTGTTCGTGGACCTCGATGAATTCCGGGCGAATGCCGAGCTTGACGTTGTCCGAGCGCGCCCCGGCCACGGCATCATGGACCCCCTTACCCACCTCGAGCAGTGTCTCGCCAGCCATCACCCGCCCCTGGTGGGTCGTGACTGTCAGGAAATTCATGCCGGGGCTGCCGATGAAATAGCCGACGAAGGTGTGATTGGGAGTCTCGAAGAGCTCACGAGGCGTGCCGAACTGCACCACCTGGCCCTCGTACATCACGGCGATCTTGTCGGCGAAGGTGGAGGCCTCGAGCTGATCGTGGGTCACGTAGACCATGGTGATCTCGAAGCGCTGGTGGATCTCCTTGAGCTTGCGGCGCAGCTTCCACTTGAGCTGCGGGTCGATGACGGTCAGCGGCTCGTCGAAGAGGATGGCCGAGACGTCTTCGCGAACCAGCCCCCGACCCATGGAGACCTTCTGTTTCTCGTCGGCGGAGAGATTCTTCGCCTTGCGCTTGAGCTGACCGGTCAGCTCGAGCACCTCGGCGACCTCCATCACTCGCTCGTGGACCCTGGCCTCTGGCGTCTTCACGTTACGCAGCGGGAAGGCCAGGTTGTCGTAGACGGTCATGGTGTCGTAGATGACGGGAAACTGGAAAACCTGGGCGATATTGCGCGCCTCGGGCGGCAGGGCGTTGACCACCTCCCCATCGAAGAGCACCTCGCCGCTGGAGGGTTCCAGCAGGCCGGAGATGATGTTGAGCAGGGTCGACTTGCCGCAGCCGGAAGGCCCGAGCAGCGCGTAGGCGCCCCCCTGATGCCAGACGTGATCCATCTCGCGGATGGCATAGTCCTCGGGCGACGAAGGGTTCGGCAGATAGGTGTGGGCCAGCGACTTCAGGGTGATCTCGGCCATGTCACACGCCCCCCAGGTGCGTCGGGATATGCACCACGTCGCCGTGGCGATCGAAGGCATAGACCTTGTGGGTCGGGAAGTAGAGCGTCACGGGAGCATCGACGTCGAACTCGTGAACGCCCCCCAGGTGAACGGTCATGTGAAAGCGGTCGTTATGCACATGCAGGAAGGTCTCGGAGCCGCTGATCTCGGCCAGGTCGACGATCATCTGCACCTCGATGTCGTCCTTGGCCCGGGGCGCGAGCGAGATGTGCGAGGCACGCACGCCGAAGCGGTACTCCCCGGGGGGCAGCGAGCGCAGGTCGTCGTTGAGGGGGAAGTGCGTGCGCTCGTCGAAGGTCACCTCATCGCCGGAGATGAGGCCGTGCACGATGTTGATCGGCGGCTCGGAGAACATCTCGGCGGCGAGGATATCCCGCGGGCGGTGGTAAACGTCCTCGGTGCGCCCGTATTGCAGCAGGCGGCCCTCGTGGAGCACGGCGGTGTTTCCGCCGAGCGCCAGCGCCTCGGCGGGTTCGGTGGTCGCATAGACGGCGATGCAGTTGCGTTCGCTGAACACGCTGCGCAGCTCGTCGCGAAACTCCTCGCGAAGCTTGTAATCCAGGTTGACCAGCGGCTCGTCGAAGAGCACCACGTCGGCATCCTTGACCAGCGCCCGCCCCATGGCGGTGCGCTGCTGCTGGCCGCCGGAGAGTTCCAGCGGCAGGCGGTCGAGAAGATGTTCGATGTGCAGCATCTCGGCCACCTCGCGCACCCTGCGATCGATCTCGGCCCGCGGCACCCGGGCTAGCTTCAGGGGCGAGGCGATATTGTCGAAGACGGAGAGGGCCGGATAGTTGATGAACTGCTGATAGACCATGGAGACGTTGCGCTTGCGCACCGAGCGGCCAGTAACGTCTTCACCGTTCATCAGGATGCGGCCCTTGCTGGGCACGTCCAGCCCGGCCATCAGCCGCATCAGGGTGGTCTTGCCCGACAGGGTACGTCCCAGCAGGACGTTGAAGGAGCCGGGCCCGAGCTCCAGGTTCACGCCCGCGATATGTAAGGAGCCACCGACCACATGATCGATGTTGTCTAGGATCAGGGACATACGGATCTCGAGGTGTCGTTGTTATGTGGCGAGTGCGAGGACTCGTCCAGTCAACGTAGTCGAGATTCACTTTCAAACACAAATGTCGCCAAGCGAAAATATTGGCGCCCTGCCCCTCAGCGGCGAGCTTCCGCACGCAACCAACTGAAAGTTTTAGCCTTTATGCGATATTGAACTTTTGTCTAATAAACAGCCGGGATTACGGGTCACGAGTGCCGGCGGGAGCGCATGATCGAAAACGAACATAATGACAACAGACCACACCCATTCGACTCAGGAAAGTCGTTGGCAAACAGACACGACAACAGCAGATGGAGCAACCTGGCGAGACGATAGCGACGGGAAACGCGCGTCGTCAGGGCGTCGCGTGAAGGCGTCGCGTGAAGGGGTTGCGATGGAGATGTGGCGGGAAAGGAGATGTGGCGGGAAAGGAGATGTGTAGCGGGTATCTCCCCACCCGCAGGCAAGGCCCTGCGGGTGGGGGAGCATAATGCGGACGACTCACCGAGTGCCGAAGATCTTGTCGCCGGCGTCGCCCAGGCCCGGGACGATGTAGCCGTTCTCGTCGAGATGGTCGTCGACCGAGGCGGTGTAGAGCTCGATGTCCGGATAGCTCTCCTGGACGCGCTTGATGCCCTCCGGCGCCGCCACCAGCACGATCACCTTCATGTGCTTGCAGCCGCGCTCGCGCAGCATGTCCAGCGTCGCCACCATGGTGCCGCCGGTGGCCAGCATCGGATCGATGACGATCGCCATGCGCTCGTCCATGTCATTGGCGAACTTGGCGAAATACGGCACCGGCTCGAGGGTCTCCTCGTCGCGGTAGAGGCCGACCACGCTGATTCGCGCGCTGGGGATCAGGTCGGTGACGCCGTCGAGCATGCCTAGGCCCGCCCGCAGGATCGGCACGATGGTGACCTTCTTGCCCTTGAGCAGCTGCACCGGAATCGGCTCACCGCTCCAGCCGTCGATGTCCTGAGTCTCGAGCTCGAGGTCGCTGGTCGCCTCGTAGGTGAGCAGCTTGGCCAGCTCGCCGGCCAGTTCGCGGAAACTCTTGGTGCTGATGCCGGCTTCGCGCATCAGGCCAAGCTTGTGCTGGACCAGGGGATGCTGGATGGCGTGGACGCTCATGGGGATGACCTCTTCGACGGCGGCGGGAAGACGGCGACCATCGTCGGATGGACGACGGCAACAAATTGCGCGCCATTCTAAACGCATCCGCCGCCGAGGTTAAGGCTCCTCGGGCAACTGCCAGTCGATGGGCTCGCGGCCCTGCTCGACGAGGAAGGCGTTGGCCCGTGAGAAGTGGTGGTTGCCGAAGAAACCGCGATGCGCCGAGAGCGGCGAGGGATGCGGCGACTCCAGCACCAGGTGACGCCGGGTGTCGATCAGCGAGCGTTTCTGTCGGGCATGACCGCCCCACAGCAGGAACACCGACGGCGCGGCGTGCTCGCTGACCGTTTCGATGGCGCGATCGGTGAAGGTCTCCCACCCCTTTCCGCGGTGAGAGCCGGCACTGCCCTGCTCCACCGTCAGCGAGGTATTGAGCAGCAGCACCCCCTGGCGCGCCCAGGCCTCCAGGTTACCGTGGGCCACCGGCTGGGTGCCGAGGTCCGCCGCCAGCTCCTTGTAGACGTTGACGAGCGAGGGCGGCACGCGCACCCCGGGACGCACCGAGAAACACAGGCCGTGCGCCTGATCCGGCCCGTGGTAGGGGTCCTGGCCGAGGATCACCACCTTGACCTCATCGAGCGGGGTCAGCTCGAAGGCGCGAAACCAGTCGGATGAGTGCGGGTAGATCACCTTCTTGGCCGCCTTCTCGGCGGCCAGGAAATCGCGCAGCGACTGCATGTAGGGCGCATCGAACTCCTGGCCCAGCCACCGCCGCCAGCTGTCGGGAAGGGGGCATGTCATGGCTCAGCGCTTCTCCTGATCGACCAGCGGTTCGACATAGGCCACGCCCATGTCCCAGGGAAACTGTATCCAGCAGTCCTGGGCCACCTCGGTAAGGTACTGATCCACCAGCGGCTTGCCCTCGGGCTTGGCGTAGACGGTCACGAAGTGCGCCTTGGGCAGCATCTCGCGCACCGCCCGGGCGGTGCGACCTGTATCGACTAGGTCGTCGACCAGCAGCCAGCCTTCGCCGTCGTGGTCGACGCCCTTCAGCACCGCCAGGCCGCCCTGCTCCATGCGCTCGTAGCTCTTGATGCAGACGGTATCGATGAGGCGCACGTCGAGTTCGCGGGCGATCAGCGCGGCGGGAATCAGCCCGCCGCGGGTGATCGCGACGATGCCCTTGACATCGCGCCCGATCAACTCACGGCAGAGCTCGCGCACGTCGCGATGCAGCTGGTCCCAGGAGATGATCAGGCGCTGGTGATAGCGTGAGGCGCTCATGGCGTCATTCGTCCTCGGTGAAGGAGCAGACCGCGAACACGCTGAAGCCCGCCTCGCGGATGCGCTGCGCGCCGCCCAGGTCCGGTAGATCGACGATGGTAGCGGTCTCCACCACCTGCCCGCCGCTGCGAGTGATCAGCTTGGCGGCGGCCAGCATGGTGCCACCGGTGGCGATCAGGTCGTCGACCACAAGGATGCGATCCCCCTCGCGGAAGGCATCGGAGTGCAGCTCCACCTCGGCCTCGCCGTACTCCAGGGTGTAGGTCTCGCTGATGGTGCGAAACGGCAGCTTGCCCTTCTTGCGCACCGGCACGAAGCTGCAGCCGAGCTCGTAGGCCAGCGGCGCGCCGACGATGAAGCCTCGCGCATCGATGGCGGCGATGGCGTCGATCTCCATCTCCTGATAGCGATGCACGAAGCTGTCGATCAGCTTGCGGAAGGCGGCGCTGTTCTGCAGCAGCGGCGTGATATCACGGAAGTTGACTCCCGGCTGCGGCCAGTCGGGAACGGTGCGGATCACGGACTTGATGTAGTCGCCGTAGATGCTCATCGGATGCAGCCTCGGTCAGTGAATGCAATCAGCCAGGATCAGCTGAGAAACAGGAACTTGCCAGCGAACAGCAGCGCCAGCACGATCACCGCCGGATTCAGGTCCTTGAACCGCCCGGAGAGTGTCTTGATGGCGGCGAAGCTGATGAAGCCCAGCGCAATGCCCTCGGCGATGGAGAAGGTCAGCGGCATCGCCAGGGCGGCGATCAGTACAGGGGCGGCCTCGGTCGGATCGTCCCAGTTGGCGTGGGCCAGGCTACCGGCCATCAGCACCGCCACGTAGAGCAGCGCCCCGGCGGTAGCGTAGGACGGGATGGAACCCGCCAGGGGGGCGAAGAACAGGCTGATCAGAAACAGCGCCGCCACCACCACGGCGGTGAGGCCGGTGCGCCCGCCGGACACGATACCCGCCGTGGACTCGACGTAGCTGGTGGTGGTGGAGGTGCCGAGCACCGCGCCGGCCATGGAGGCGCCACTGTCGGCCATCATGGCGCGGCCGATGCGCGGCAGCTTGCCATTCTCGTCGAGCAGACCGCCCTTGTGCGCCACGCCCACCAGGGTGCCGGAGGTGTCGAACAGGTCGACGAACAGGAAGGCGAAGATCACGCTCAGCATCGCCACGTCGAACGCGCCGGCGAGGTCGAGCGCCATGAAGGTCGGCGCGACGGAGGGCGGCATCGACATCAGCCCACCGAACTCGTTGTGGCCCAGCACCATCGCCAGCGCGGTCACCCCGAGGATACCGATCATCACCGCCCCGGTGACCCGCAGATAGGCCATGGCCGTGATCACGAAGAAGCCCAGCAGCGCATAGAGGGCCGACGGCTCGGTAAGATCGCCAAGCGACACATAGGTCGCCTCGTTGGCCACCACGATGCCGGCGTTCTTGAGCGCGATCATCGCCAGGAAAAGGCCGATGCCCGCGGCAATGCCCAGGCGCAGGGACATCGGGATCGAATTGATGATCCACTCGCGGATCCGGAAGACGCTGAGCAGGAAGAAGATGAAGCCGGAGAAGAAGACCGCGCCGAGCGCCGCCTCCCAGGTATAGCCCATCCCCAGCACCACACCGTAGGTGAAGAAGGCGTTCAGGCCCATGCCGGGCGCCTGGGCGATGGGATAGTTGGCCCACAGCCCCATGATCAGACAGCCCACGGCCGCGGCCACGCAGGTAGCGACGAACACCGCCCCGTAATCCATCCCGGTCTGGGAGAGGATGCTCGGGTTGACGAAGATGATGTAGGCCATGGTCAGGAAGGTGGTGATCCCGGCGATGACCTCGGTCTTGACGTTGGTATGGTGCTCGGTGAGCTTGAAATGGTTCTCGATGAGGCGTTTCAACATGGGTGTCCTTCCTGCGCGCGGATGACGTCTGGGCGTCCGGATGTCATGAACCGTTTATGGTCCGGGACACCGGAGGGTGGCGAGAAAAGCGGCCTATGGTACCCAAAGCCTCTGCGCGTTGCGAGGCGTCCGGGCGGCACGCTCCCCCACAGTTAAGCAACCGCCGGGCCATTCGCCACCCCGCCTGCCAACGCAGGGACGCGCAGCGCCGGATCTACCCCGCTCGATCAGACCCCGCGCGACTCGAGCACCCGCTCCACCGTCTCGACGATGGCCTGTGTCTGGGGATCGATCTCGATATTGACGACATCGCCGGGCGCGCGATCGACCAGAATGGTCCTGGCCAGCGTCTCGGGAATCAGATCGACGCAGAAGCGCGGGCCGTGCTCGGCGCTGGCACGGCGCGTCGCCCCGATGGTCAGGCTGATGCCGTCGACGCCGATATAGCCTTTGTCGAAGAGAAAGCGTCCCAGCGCGGCGGGCACTTCGAACCACAGCCGGCGATTGTTGGGCGCCTCGTCGAGCTCGACCAGTTCCGCCATGCCCATGATGTGACCGGACATGGCGTGCCCGCCGATCTCGTCGCCAAAGCGGGCCGCGCGCTCGATATTGACGCGACCGCCTTCCTTCAGCGCACCGAGATTGGTCACGCGCAGGGTCTCGCGCATCAGATCGAAGCTGACCCTCTCACCGTCGATGGCCGTCACCGTGAGGCAGACGCCGTTGTGAGCCACCGAGGCGCCCAGCGACAGCCCCTCGTTCAGCGGGGCCGGCAGCGCCAGCACGTGAGTACGGAAGGCCTCGGCCTCCTGGATGGCTACCACCTCGGCGGTGCCCTGTACGATGCCTGTGAACATGGATGCTCCTCGTGCGCGTCGACCCCCGGCGGGCCGCCAAAGCGGCCAGTCTAGGAAACCGGGGAAAGCGCGTCCATCACGTCAACCTCATCACCGCAGGCCCTCGGCAATCGCCGTTGGCATTTCCGCTCGGGGCTGATCCGGCGAAAGGCCTGCGAGCGGGGCCGGCCCTCCGGGGGCGCTATGAACCCCTCCCTGGGCGCTACCGACGCCATCCATGGCGTAGGACCCCCTCTTCGGCCTGTCCCCGGCGCTCCTCGTCAGATCCAGCTGCGATTGCCCTACCTTGTAAACCAGGTCCGCCACCAACCGCCGCCACGCACAAGGATCACCAGTGCTGGCGGGCAACGCAGCAAATATCACCAACTCGAAGCCCTCTTAATGGCCGCATGGCCTGTACGGCTTGACGATCGGGCGTTTGAAACATAGACTTTCGCGCTACATTTTGAAGGCGCCGATTTGTACCCGGATTGCGGGCGCCGACGTCGCGGAGCGCCTCTCGGGGCAAACCGCGGCGTGAAGTGCAGCTAAAAGGGTGTGTCCAGCGTTGATGGCCACCCGTCAGGGTGGCCTTTTTTTATGCCTGACCCGACCGCTGCCACGCCCGCCCGGCCGGCGCCCCACCGGCGGCTGCGATGATTCGACTACACGACGTTTCCAAGACCTATTACCCCAAGGGGCGCAGCGACGGCACCAGCGCCGTGACGGCGCTCAAACACGCCAACTTGCACGTCCCCAAGGGCGAGATCCACGGCGTGATCGGCCTCTCCGGCGCGGGCAAATCCACGCTGATTCGCTGCGTCAACCTGCTCGAACGCCCGACCACGGGCAGCGTCACGGTGGACGACCAGGAACTCACCGCCCTCTCCGGGGCGGCGCTCAACCAGGCCCGCCACCGCATCGGCATGATCTTTCAGCACTTCAACCTGCTGACCTCGCGCACCGTCTTCGCCAACGTGGCCCTGCCGCTGGAGCTGATGGGCATGAAGCGCGCCGAGATCAGTGAGCGCGTCATGCCGCTGCTCGACCTGGTTGGCCTCACCGACAAGGCCCGCCAGTATCCGGCCCAGCTCTCCGGCGGCCAGAAGCAGCGCGTGGCCATCGCGCGGGCGCTGGCCAGCCGACCCAAGGTACTGCTGTGTGACGAGGCCACCTCGGCGCTGGACCCGCACACCACCGGCTCGATCCTGGAGCTGCTGCGCGACATCAATCGTCAGCTCGGCCTGACCATCCTGCTGATCACCCACGAGATGGAAGTGGTCAAGTCGATCTGCCACCGAGTCAGTCTGATCTCCGACGGCGAACTGGTCGAGGAGGCCGAGGTCGGCGATTTCTTCACCGCGCCCGGCACCCAGCTCGGCCGCGACTTCCTCAACGACTTCCTGGAGCTCGAGCCACCCCAGGCGCTCATCGAGCGACTCGAAAAGTCGCCCGGCCCCACCAGCCACCCGGTGGTGCGCCTGGCCTTCTCCGGCGATGCCGTCTCGACCCCGCTGATCTCACGCCTCGCCCGCGAGTGCGGCGTCGACGTCAGCATCCTCCAGGCCAAGGTGGAATCGATCCAGGAGCGCACCCTGGGCCTGATGATCGCCGAACTGATGGGGCCGGCGGAGAAGACCCGCGAAGCCCTGGACTATCTCGAATCCCACGACCTGCAGGTGGAGGTGCTCGGCCATGTCCAGCGCGATGATTGAACTGATTCTCGAGGCCACCCTCGATACCCTCTACATGGTGGCGGTGTCGGGCGTGATCTCGGCCCTCGTCGGCATCCCTCTGGGGGTGCTGCTCTACGTCACCCGGCCTCGGCAGATACTCGCCGAGCCGATACTCAACCGGGTGCTGGGCGCGATCACCAACATCGGTCGCTCCATCCCCTTCATCATCCTGATGGTCGCCATCATCCCCCTCACGCGGATGCTGGTGGGCTCGTCAATCGGCACCAACGCCGCCGCCGTGCCGCTGACCATCGCCGCGATTCCCTTCGTGGCGCGCCTGGTCGAGGGCACGCTCAACGAGATCCCGCCGGGGCTGGTCGAAGCCGCCCAGTCCATGGGCGCCACGCCCTGGCAGATCATCACCAAGGTGCTGGTGCCCGAGGCGCGCGGCGGTATCTTCACCGCCCTGACGGTGACCGCCGTCACCCTGGTCAGCTACTCGGCCATGGCCGGCGCCGTGGGCGGCGGCGGGCTCGGCGACCTGGGCATCCGCTACGGCTACAACCGCTTCAACCCGACCATCATGCTGATCACCGTGGTGATCCTGGTGGTGATGGTGCAGGGCTTCCAGAGCCTGGGGGATTATCTGGTGCGCAAGAGCGACCATAAGTGACGCGCCCTCTAAAATAACCAGAATGCATTATAATTTTCCTGCTTATTCCGTTAGTATCGAGTTCGACTCAACTTTCACAAGGAGCATCGCGACATGCGCAAGACACTGATCGGTACCCTGACCGCCTCTGCCCTGACTCTCGCCGCCGGCGCCGCCGTGGCCGACGAACACGCCATCAAGGTCGGCACCGTGGCCGGCCCCGAGACCGACGTCATGAAGGTCGCCGCCGAGATCGCCGAGCGCGAATATGGCCTCGAGGTCGAGATCATCGAGTTCACCGACTACGTGACGCCCAATGCCGCCCTGGCCGACGGCAGCCTCGACGCCAACGCCTACCAGCACGAGCCCTACATGCGCTCCATGGTCGAGGACCGCGGCTACGACTTCGCCATCGCCGGCTACACCTTCGTCTACCCGATCGGCGCCTACTCCGCGAAGTACGACAGCATCGATGAGCTGCCGGAGGGTGCCACCATCGCCCTGCCCAACGACCCCTCCAATGAGGGCCGGTCACTGATCCTGATGCACAACGGAGGGCTGCTCACGCTACAGGACCCGACCTTCCTGGAAGCCACGCCGCTGGACATCGCCGAGAACCCGCACGATTTCGACTTCCGCGAGATCGAGGCCGCCCAGCTGCCCCGCGTGCTGCCCGACGTGGACATGGCCTTCATCAACAACACCTTCGCCCAGCCGGCCGGCCTGAGCCTGGATGACGCCCTGATCAAGGAGGGCGCCGAGTCCCCCTACGTCAACCTGATCGCGGTACGCGGCGGCGACGAGGAGCGCGAGGCCATCCAGCAGCTGGTCGAGGCCTACCAGACCGAGGAAGTCGAGGCCAAGGCGAGCGAGCTGTTCGGGCCGCAGGCAGTTCCCGGCTGGAAGTAAGAGTCTCCCGCCAGACAACGGTTACGACGAAGCAACAAGGCCGGCCGCTGCGCCGGCCTTTCCTGTTCAAGGAGCCGACATGACACCGGATCACCCCCAACCCGACTATCCCCTGCTCGCCCGCCAGCTCGGCGCGCTGCTCGACACCCGCGACTGGCTGACCAACAGCGCCCAGACCTGCGCCTTCATCATGCAGGAGATCCCCGAATTGAACTGGGCCGGCTTCTACCTGCAGCGCGAGCCCGAGCTGCTCTGCCTGGGCCCCTTCCAGGGCAAGCCTGCCTGCCATCCCATACCCTTCACCAAGGGCGTGTGCGGCGCGGCGGCGCGCAGCCGCGAGACCCAGCGCGTCGACGACGTGCACGCCGTCGCCGACCACATCGCCTGCGACGCGGACTCCCGCGCCGAGCTGGTGGTCCCGATCGTGGTGGCGGATCGCCTGTGGGGCGTACTGGATCTCGACAGCCCGATCCAGGGCCGCTTCAGCGACGCCGACCGCGCGGGCATCGAGGCGCTGGTCGAGGTCTTCGTCGCACAGAGCGACCTGGTGTGACGCCTGCCCGGCGGGGCGATCGACCTCGCCGGGCATCCCGTCATACAGTGCATCTCTCGAGACGACGCGCTCGCACCAAAAGCCGCGCAGCATGAAAAACGCCCCGCAGCCGATGGCTGCGGGGCGTTCTCGAATCTGGTAGGACCAGGCGGATTTGAACCGCCGACCTCCACGATGTCAACGTGGCGCTCTAACCAACTGAGCTATGGTCCTGCAAGGCGTGCCAGAAAGCGTTTGGTAGGACCAGGCGGATTTGAACCGCCGACCTCCACGATGTCAACGTGGCGCTCTAACCAACTGAGCTATGGTCCTGCATGCTGTGTTCGGCATGAACTTCGCCGTGGCAACGGATGCATATTCTACGCATCCGCGCGGGGAATGCAAGCCCGAATCGCACCTTCTCGCCCGGCGAATCAGCGGGTTGGCCTCTCCACGGCGCTGTCGGCTACTGGGTGCGGACGCGCTCGACGGCTTCCTTCCAGCCAGTGTAGAGGCGCTCGCGTTCGGCCTGGTCCATCAGGGGAGTAAAGCTTCGCTCGCAGCGCCACATCGTCGCGATCTCGTCGAGATCGCGATACCAGCCGAGACGCAGCCCCGCCAGGTAGGCGGCCCCCAGAGCCGTGGTCTCCAGCACCGTGGGGCGATCCACCTGCACGCCGAGCATGTCGGCCAAAAACTGCATCACCCAGTTGTTGGCCACCATGCCGCCATCGACCCGCAGGATGCCCGGCGACGCCGCCATATCGTCGTCCATGCAGACCTGCAGGTCGCGGGTCTGGTAGCAGACCGCCTGCAGGCCGGCGGCGACGATCTCGGCGATCCCCGTATCCCGGGTCAGCCCGAGGATGGCCCCGCGAGCCTTGGGGTCCCAGTGGGGCGCGCCCAGGCCGGTGAAGGCCGGCACCAGGTAGACGCTGTGCCCGCTGCGGGTCTGGCAGGCCAGCGCTTCCGTTTCAGCGGCATCGGCGAACAGCTGCAGGCCGTCGCGCAGCCACTGTACCGTAGCCCCGGCGACGAAGATGCTGCCCTCCATCGCATAGGTCGGTTTACCGTTGAGGCGATAGGCCACCGTGGTCAGCAGCCGGTTGCGCGATACCTCGGCCACCTCCCCGGTGTTCACGATCATGAAGCAGCCGGTGCCGTAGGTGCTCTTGCCCATGCCGGGGGCGAAGCAGGCCTGCCCCACCAGGGCCGCCTGCTGGTCGCCGGCCACCCCGGCGATGGGCAGCTCGCCGCCCAGCCACTGGGCATCGACGAGACCGAAATCGTCGCTGGAGTCCTTGACCTCGGGCAGCAGGCTCGCCGGAATATCGAACAGCTCGAGCAGCGCCTCGTCCCAGCGCTGCTCATGGATGTTGAAGAGCGCGGTGCGCGAGGCGTTGGTCGCGTCGGTAGCATGAACCCGCCCCCCGGTGAGCCGCCAGATCAGGAAGCTGTCCACCGTGCCGAAGGCCAGTTCGCCGCGCTCGGCCCGCGCCCGGGCGCCGGGCACCTCGTCGAGCAGCCAGGCGAGCTTGGTCGCCGAGAAGTAGGGATCGATCAACAGGCCGGTGCGCGCCTGGACATCCTCCAGGTGGCCTGCCTCGCGCAGCCGCCGGCAGGTCTCGTCGGTGCGGCGGTCCTGCCAGACGATGGCATGGTGCAGCGCCTCACCGGACTCGCGATCCCACAGCACGGTGGTCTCGCGCTGATTGGTGATGCCGACGCCGGCGATCTCGGCAAGCCCGACCTTGGTGCTCTCGATCACCTCGCGACAGGTGGCGAGCACGGTGTCCCAGATATCCTCGGGGTCATGCTCGATCCAGCCATCCTTGGGAAAGTGCTGGGGAAACTCTCGTTGAGCCGTGGCGACGCTGCGCCCCTCGCGGTCGAACAGAATCGCGCGGGAGCTGGTGGTGCCCTGGTCGATGGCCAGAAGATAAGAAGCCATAGCAAGCATCCTGTTGTGGTTGTCGTGGCGTGCCAATTTCGCTTTTTAACGCTAATGTTCGCTTATGATCATAAAGCCTACTCCAGCCCGACGCCGCGCTCAAATGGGGCCAAACGACGCCTCAGGCCGGCACAGGGACGACACGAGCCGCCTGGCCTGCTGAATGGCCGACCGGGCGCCTGCATCCGCGTTCACGATGGCATAGAATCGGGGCAGCCAAGGAGACACCATGAACCAGCAGCAACGCCAGGACGCCATCATCGAGCTGGTCCGCCGCCAGGGCTATGCCAGTATCGAGCAGCTCACAGAGCACTTCACGGTTACCCCGCAGACCATTCGCCGCGACCTCAACACGCTCTCCACCGAGGGTCGCATCCGACGCGTGCACGGCGGCGCCGGCCTGGAATCGAGCACCGTCAACACGGCCTATTCGACCCGCAAGACCCTCAACCTGGAAGCCAAGCAGCGCATCGCGACCCTGCTCGCTCGTCACGTGCCCGATCACTCGTCACTGTTCATCAACATCGGCACCAGCAACGAGGTGATCGCCGAGGCGCTGCTCGACCACCAGGGGCTCGAGGTCATCACCAACAACCTCAACGTGGCGGCGATCCTCCAGCATAAGGAGGACTTCAACGTGATCATCGCCGGCGGCCAGGTGCGTTCGCGGGACGGCGGCATCATCGGCGAGGCCACCATCGACTTCATCAACCAGTTCAAGGTCGACTACGGCATCATCGGCATCAGCGGCATCGACGAGGACGGCTCGCTGCTGGAGTTTGACTATCAGGAGGTGCGGGTGGCCCAGGCCATCCTGCGCAACTCCCGGCAGGTGTTCCTGGCCACCGACCACTCCAAGTTCCGGCGCAACCCGGTGGTCCGCCAGGGCAACCTGGCCCAGCTCGATGCCCTGTTCACCGATCGCGAGCCCCCCGAGGCGATCATGCGCCTGCTGAAGCAGCACGACGTCGCCCTGCATCTGGCCTGAGGACCGCCCGGCTCTCCCGAACAAGTTCCGCCCGGCCCTTTCGCCCCTCACTCCTGCTGCCAGGCCCCATTCAAGCCCACCCTCCTTGCGTTTATCTCCTTTCCTCCTCCCTCACGTCAGGGGCGAGCACGGCTCGCGCCTTGATGTTCGCTTTGAATTCATCTATTTTCGATTTCGAACATCACTGCATTTCATCGCCAGATGTCCGAGTCCGGACGGGAGACCCCATGAGCGACAGGCCAGACGAGGTACTCGACCTCTTCGTGATCGGCGGCGGCATTAACGGCGCCGGCATCGCCAACGATGCCGCCGGCCGGGGGCTCTCCGTGGGACTCTGCGAGCAGGGGGATCTGGCCGGCGCCACCTCCTCCGCCAGCAGCAAGCTGATCCACGGCGGCCTGCGCTATCTGGAGCATCACGAATACCGGCTGGTGCGCGAGGCCCTGCGAGAACGCGAGGTATTGATGGCCAAGGCGCCCCACATCATCTGGCCGCTGCGCTTCATCCTGCCTCACCGCCCCCACCTGCGCCCGGCCTGGATGCTGCGCGCCGGGCTGTTCCTCTACGACCACCTGGGCAAGCGCAAGCGGCTGCCGGGCTCCCGAAGCATCCGGCTGGATCACCGGCAGGGCCTCGCCCCCGACATCACTCACGGTTTCGAGTACTCGGACTGCTGGGTAGACGACGCCCGCCTGGTGACCCTCAACGCCATCCAGGCCCGAAACCACGGCGCCGAGATCCTGGTGCGAACCCGCTGCATCGATGCTCAAGAACGCGACGGGCTCTGGGAGCTCACCCTGGAGGAGACCGAGGGCGGAGCGCGCCTGACGCGCCGCTGCAAAACGCTGGTCAATGCCGCCGGTCCCTGGGTGGAGAGCGTCGTGCGCGGCCAGGCCCATCGCCACTCCCGCTACGGCGTGCGCCTGATCCAGGGCAGCCACCTGATCGTGCCGCGCCTGAATCACGACGAGCGGGCCTATATTCTCCAGAACACCGACAAACGCATCGTCTTCGTATTGCCCTATGAGGAGGACTTCAGCCTGATCGGCACCACCGATCGGCGCTATGAGGGAGATCCCTCAGGGATCGAGGCCTCCCAGGAGGAGATCGACTATCTGCTCACGGCGGTCAATGCGCACTTTCGCACTCAGCTGTCACGCGAATCCGTGATCCGCACCTTCTCCGGCGTCAGGCCGCTGTGCGATGACGAGTCGGCCGATCCTTCCGCCATGACCCGCGACTACACACTCGACCTGGACACCCACGGCGCGCCGCTGCTGTCGGTCTTCGGCGGCAAGATCACTACCTATCGCAAGCTGGCCGAGGCGGCACTCGAGGCGCTCTCGCCGCATCTGCCCAAGATGCGGCCTGACTGGACCGCCGAGGCGCTGCTGCCGGGGGGAGAGATCGGCGACCAGGCCGCCTTCGAGACCAGACTGCTCGCCGACTATCCCTACCTGGACACCGGCCAGGCACGGCGATTCGCCCGGACCTACGGCACCCTGTGCCGGGAGTTCCTCGACGGCCGGGACTCCCAGGCGGCGCTGGGCGAGGCCTTCGGGGCCGGCCTGACCGCCGCCGAGGTCGACTACCTGGTCGAGCGGGAGTGGGCGCGCAGCGCCGAGGACATCCTGTGGCGGCGCACCAAGCTGGCTCTGCGCCTCACCGCCAGTGAACAACAGCGGCTGGCCGACTATCTCGAAGCCGCGACGGCAAACGGAACGACTCGCCCTTCGCCGACGGGAGCGAGCCCTCGCCGCACACCGCCTGAACGGGCGGCGAGCGGCTCATCGCGAGGCTCATAGCGGGACTTATAGCGAGGTGATACTGGCCGGCGCCAGGGGTTCACGCTCCCGGTGAAGGCTCAGTTCGCGCCCCTCCAGGGCAGTCAGCAGGATCTGCAGCGGGTCGCCATGGCTGACCAGCATAATCGTCTCGTCGTGATAATGACGCTCCAGCTCGTCGATCACCGCGCGCATGCGTGCCGCGACCTCGGAGACGGCCTCGACACCGCCCTGGCGATGGGTCGGGTCCTTTGCATCGCGTGCCCAGACCTTGGCATAGCGATCATCACTCTGCCCCTCGAACTCGCCGAAATGGCGCTCCCTCAGGCGCGGTTCGAGAGTGCGCGTCAGGTCGAAATGCGCGGCGACGCGCTCGGCGGTCTCGGCGGTGCGCAGGAAGTCTGAATGCAGGATGCGCTGGGGCCTTGCCCAGCGCCAGTCGGCCAGCAGGGTGTCGAGCTGGGCGCACCCTCGGGGGGAGAGGCCGAAGCCCGTCAGACCGAGCGCCGGCGAGCTGATGATCCGCCCCTCCTGGTTGGCTTGACTGTGGCCGTGGCGCATCAGGAGGTAGTGATTGCGCCAGGTGCCGTCGACGGGGGGGAAAGTGTTTGACATGGTTTTGTGACAAACCCTAGATTGAAGGAGGTTATTCGGAATCAATCATCGTAAGCTCATAGATGTCGATATCCGAACATGCAGTACAACACATGCTTTAGAACAATAATCGTGAGGCACGCCATGATCTACCCCTCCGCTCGACCCGGAAAACTCCCGCTCGTCCCCCTCGCCCTCTCCACGCTGCTGCCGCTGGCCATGCTGGCGAGCCAGGCGCAGGCCCAGGAGGCGTGCGAGCGCGGTGCCCTGGCCGACATCTACTGCGACGAGAACGGTGATATGGTCGCCGATCGGCCCGCAGACGAGTCCGAATGGGCCAACCCCGACACGCTGATCTTCGCCTACACCCCGGTCGAGGATCCGGCCATTTACTCCGATATCTGGCAGCCGTTCATCGAGCACCTCGAAGAGGTCACCGATCGCGACGTGCGCTTCTTCGCCGTGCAGTCCAACTCGGCTCAGGTCGAGGCCATGCGCAGCGGCCGCCTGCACATCGCCGGCTTCTCCACCGGCCCTACGCCCTTCGCCGTCAACCTGGCGGGCGCCGTGCCCTTCGCGCTGATGGGCTCGGACGACGGACGCTTCGGCTACACCCTGCAGCTCTATACCCACGTCGATTCCGGCATCGACGAGATGGAGGACCTCGAGGGCAAACGCGTCGCCCACACCTCGCCGACCTCCAACTCCGGCAACCAGGCCCCCAGGGCGCTCTTCCCGGAGATGGGCATCGTGCCCGGCGAGGACTACGAGGTGGTCTACTCCGGCAGCCACGACCAGTCCATGCTCGGCGTGGTGGCCCAGGACTACGACGCCGCTCCGGTGGCCTCGGAGGTGGTCGATCGCATGGCCGCCCGCGGCCTCTATGACCCGGAAGACGTCAAGATCATCTACGAGTCCGACAGCTTCCCGACCACCTCCTACAACTACGCCTACAACCTGCATCCGGACCTGGTCGAGAAGATCGAGGAGGCCTTCTTCAGCTTCGACTTCGCGGGCACCGAGCTCGGTGAGGAGTTCGAGGGCGTCGAGAAATTCATCCCCATCAACTACCAGGACAACTGGAAGGTCATCCGCACCATCCAGAGTGCCAACGGCGTCGAGTACACGCCCGACAACCTCCAGTAACCTTCGCGAGTCAGCGGCGCCGGCCTTCTCGGAAGGCCGGCGCCGTCGTCTTGGTGACCCTTTCTCGACGGACCCCCCATGCTAGAGATATCCAACCTGATCAAGCGCTACGGTCGTGACGAACCGGTACTCAAGGGGCTCGACCTGACCGTCGACGGCAATAGCGTCGTCTCCATCGTGGGCGCCTCAGGCGCCGGCAAGAGCACCATGCTGCGCTGCATAAACCGCTTGGTGGAACCCACCTCGGGCTCGATCAAGCTCAACGGTACCGAACTGGTCACGCTGCGCCATGGCGAGCTGCGGCGCGCTCGACGCAAGATCGGCATGGTCTTCCAGGGCTTCAACCTGATCGACCGCCTCACCGTGATGGAGAACGTGCTGGCCGGACGGCTCGGCTACGTCAACCTGTTCCAGGCCATCACACGCCGCTACCCGGCGTCTGACATCGAGCGCGCCTTCGTGCTGATGGAGCGCGTGGGCATCGCCCACTATGCCAACAAGCGCGCCGACGAGCTCTCCGGCGGCGAGCGCCAGCGCGTCGGCGTGGTGCGGGCGCTGATGCAGGAGCCCGAGGTGCTGCTCGCCGACGAGCCGACCGCCTCGCTGGATCCGCGCACCTCCGAGCAGATCATGGTGCTGCTGCAGAGCCTGGCGAGCGAGCTGTCGCTGCCGGTGCTGATCAACATCCACAACGTGGCGCAGGCCAGGACCTACACCGACCGCATCGTCGGGCTGCGCCACGGCACGATGATCTTCGACGGGGCCCCTTCTGACTTCGACAAGGACGCCCTGGAAGCCATCTACGGCGGCATCGAGGCGCCCGAGGACGAGGCGGCTCCACCGCCCGAGGAGGTGCGCGATGGCCAGGCCTGATAACGAGGAGATCCCCGGCACGCCGCGCACCTGGCGCAAGCCGCCCTTCATCGCCAACCCGCTGGTGCGCTATGGGCTACTGGTGGTACTGGCGGCCTACCTGGTCTGGGCCTTCGGCAGCCTGCCGTTCAACTGGGAGCGGATCAGCGAGGGGTTGCCGCGGGCGGCGCGCATCTTCGGCGGCGGCTTCCCCCCCACCCTGTCGCGCTTCGACCTGCTGCTCACCGGCTTCACCGAGAGCCTGCAGATCGCCATCCTGGCCACCCTGCTCGGCGTACTGCTGTCGGTGCCCTTCGCGGTGATGGCGGCGCGCAACATCGCGCCGCTGCCGATCTACCTGCTGGGGCGCGCGGTGATCATCATCTCGCGCAGCTTCCACCCGGTGATCGTCGCCATCCTGTTCGTGGCGGCGGTCGGCTTCGGCCCGCTGGCGGGGATCCTGACGCTGACCCTCTACTCCATCGGCTTCGTCGGCAAGCTGCTCGCCGAGGAGATCGAGGAGATCGACTGGGGGCAGGTGGAGGCCATGCGCTCCACCGGGGCCGGCTATCTGGCGACGCTGTACTACGCCGTCTTTCCGCAGATCCTGCCCCGCCAGGTGGGGCTCTCCATGTATCAGCTCGACAGCAACCTGCGGGCCTCCGCGGTAGTGGGCATCGTGGGGGCCGGCGGCATCGGCAGCACCCTGATGAATGCCTTCGGGCGCTACGACTATGACTTTGCCTTCGCCATCCTGCTGGTGATCATCGCGGTGATCCTGGCCAGCGAGGGCGTGAGCGGCTGGGTGAGGAAGAAGATATGGTAGATGATGCCGACCTGTTGGCCGATCGCATCTGGCGACGGCACAACCCGAAAGAGCAGCTGATCCGCTATGGCGTGATGCTGCTGACCCTGATGGTGGTCGTCTGGGCGGTGCGCGACATCGACATCTTCTGGCCCTGGGTGTGGGACGCGCCCAACCAGATCTCGAGCCTGGGGGCACGCATGTGGCCGCCCGACCCGAGCCGGCTCGGCGAGATCGTCGATGCCATGATCGAGACGGTGCATATCGCCACCCTGGCGACGATGCTGACCATCTTCATCGCCCTGCCGGTCTCCTACATCGCCGCCCAGAACACCACCCCTAACCGCGCCTGCCTGTGGCTGGGGCGCTTCATCCTGGTCTCCAGCCGCTCGGTGAACACCATCATCTGGGCGCTGCTGTTCGTGGCGATCTTCGGCCCCGGCGTGCTGGCGGGCATACTCGCCATCATGTTTCGCTCGGTGGGCTTCATCGGCAAGCTGATGGGCGAGGCGATTGAGGAGATCGACCGTCGCCCGGTGGAGGCCATGGAGGCCACCGGTGCGTCCAAGGCCAAGGTGATCGCCTACGCGGTGGTGCCCCAGGTGATGCCGGCGTTCTTCGCCATCGTCATCCTGCGCTGGGACATCAACATCCGCGAGTCCACGGTGCTGGGGCTGGTGGGCGCCGGCGGCATCGGGGTGATCCTGCAGGGCTCCATCGACACCTTCGCCTGGCCCACCGTGGCGACGATCCTGATCGCCATCATCGCGCTGGTACTGGTCGGCGAGGCGGTGACCGGCCTCTTGCGCCGCAAGGCGCTCTAGAAATTCATCACCAGCCATTCACGGCCGCTGACCTCCGGCGTAGGCTCGTCTCAGGACGTTACCGAGACCACAAGGAGGTCATGCCGTGCTCTCGATTCTGCTTGCCGTGGTCGCCATCGCGTTGTTGGCGACTACCCTCCTGCCCCGCCTGCCGCTGACCTGGTGGGTCGTGCGCATCTGCGAGTTCCCGCGACTGCAGTTCGCCGCGCTGGCGACCCTGGTCGCGGGCCTCGCTCCGCTGACCGCGCCGCCGTGGTCATGGTGGAGTCTCGGTGCGAGCCTCGCCACCCTCGGCCTTCAGGCGAGTCGCATCCTGCCCTGGACGCCGCTCTGGCCCCGCCAGGTGAAGCGTACCGAGCCCGGTCAGGAGCCACGCTGCCTGACGCTGCTGATCGCCAACGTGCTCACCAGCAACCGCCACGCCGAGACGCTCATCGGCCTAATCCATGAACATCGGCCCGACCTGGTGCTCACCCTGGAGTCCGACGCCTGGTGGCAGGCGCAGCTAGACGAGGCCTTGAATGAGGACTGGCCCCATGCGGTGCGGGTGCCGCTGGACAATCTCTACGGCATGCACCTCTATTCGAGGCGACGGCTGGTCGACCCCGACGTCCAGTGGTTGATCCAGCCCGATATCCCCTCGATCCATACCGGCGTCACGCTTGAGAGCGGGGATGTCATCCGCCTGCATGCCCTGCACCCTCGCCCGCCGGCGCCCGGTGAGAGCGAGGAGTCGCTATGGCGCGATGCGGAGCTGCTGCTGGTGGGCAAGGCGATTCACGAACATCCCGAACCTACCCTGGTGGCCGGCGACCTCAACGACGTGGCCTGGTCACGCACCACGCGACTCTTCTGCCGGGTCAGCGGCATGCTCGACCCGCGGCGCGGGCGCGGCATGTTCAGCACCTTCCATGCCCGCTATCCGCTGCTGCGCTGGCCGCTGGACCATGTCTTCGTGAGCGAACATTTCACCCTGAAGGCCATGCGCCGCCTTCCCCACATCGGCTCCGACCACTTCCCGATGCTGGCGACCCTCTGCTATCGCCCCGCTCGCGCCGACGAACACGAGACTCCCGAGGCCGATGGTAAAGAGCATCAGGACGCCCGGGAAACCATTCACGAAGGCAGAGAAAGAGAGCAGAAGCCGTAAGCCAATACACGACCACCGGCCACGCCAATGGCAGCGGTCTTTCTTGTAGCTTACGGCTTCGTGCGCGGTCCGGGCCTATTCGGGTATTCCGCCCCGCGTCAGCGCGGCGGGGTCGAGCAGGCGCTCGAGCTCCCCTCGCGACAGCTCGGTCTGCTCTTCGGCCACCTCGATGATCGGACGCCCCGCCTGATAGGCCTGCTTGGCGATGGCCGCCGCCGCGTCGTAGCCGATCACCGCATTGAGCGCCGTCACCAGGATGGGGTTGCGCGCCAGGGGCCCCTCGAGGTGATCGTGACGCACCGTGAAGGTGGCGATGGCCCGGTCGGCGAGCAGTCGGCTGGTGTGGGTCATCAGGGTGATCGAGGTCAGCAGGTTGCTGGCCACCAGCGGCAGCATGACGTTGAGCTGGAAGTTGCCGCTCTGGCCGGCCACCGTGATTGCCGTGTCGAGCCCGATCACCTGGGCGGCCGCCTGGGCGGCGGACTCGGGAATCACCGGGTTGACCTTGCCCGGCATGATCGAGCTGCCAGGCTGCAGGGCCTCGAGCTCGATCTCGCCGAGCCCGGCCAGCGGGCCGGAGTTCATCCAGCGCAGGTCGTTGGCAATCTTCATGATCACGCAGGCCAGCCCCTTGAGCTGCCCCGAGAGCTCCACGGCGGCGTCCTGGGAGCCAAGACTCGCGAAGAAACTGTCGTTGGGCGAGAAGGCAAGCCCCGTCTGCTCGCTCAGCTCACGTGCCATGCGCGGGGCGAACTCCGCATGGGCGTTGATGCCGGTACCCACCGCCGTGCCTCCCTGGGCGAGGCGACAGAGCCGGATCAGGGCGCTGTCGAGGCGCTCGATGGCCTGGCCTACCTGGCTCGACCAGCCCCCCAGCTCCTGACTCATGCGCAGCGGCATGGCGTCCATCAGGTGCGTACGGCCGGTCTTGACCACATCGTCGAGCTCGGCGGACCGCGTATCGATGGTCGCGCGCAGGTGCTCGAGGGCCGGGCGCAGCTCGCCGGTCACCGCCAGCGCCGCCGAGAGGTGAATCGCCGTAGGAATCACGTCGTTGCTCGACTGTCCCATGTTGACGTGGTCGTTGGCACCGACCTCCGTCCCGTCGCGACTGGCGTACCGAGCGATCACCTCATTGACGTTCATGTTGCTCGAGGTGCCAGAACCGGTCTGGAAGACGTCCACCGGGAAATGGTCGTCGAGGTGCCCGGCGAGCACCGCCTCGGCGGCGGCGACGATCTGGCGTGACCGAGCATCGTCCAGCTGTCCCAGCTCGCGGTTGACCCGCGCCGCCGCCAGCTTGATGCGGGCGATGGCATGGATGAAGGCCGTCGGCATGGGCTGGCCGGAGACGGGGAAGTTGTTGATCGCCCGCTGGGTCTGGGCCCCGTAGAGAGCCTCCCTGGGCACCTCCAGCTCGCCCATGCTATCGCGCTCGATACGATGATCGTTCATGTCCGGTTCCTCCTCTGTCGGGCTCGCGGCCCTGCGCTGAACGGCCTTTTTCATCTGTCCTCTCACCATGGTGGCGCTATCGGCAGGGTGCAAGGTCCCTGCCTCCCCTGGCCGCACCTGATAGACGCGCGGATCACGGCACCCGGCATGGAGCGTCGACGATTCGGCACAGGCAAGTAAGTTGACGTCTCGCATGTTGCAGCGCACAAACCTCTCTGCTATTGTGCGTTGCAACAGAGATGGTAATTGCCAAAGCGAGAAGGCATCGGCACCCCGCCACGGCCTTCGAAAATATCCGAAATCCCTGGGAGGGAATCACGATGCAAAACTTCGACACCAAGCAGTTCACCGAACAGTTCGAATCCATGTTCTTCGGCCCGGCCCGCGCCTACGCCGCCCTGTCCGTGGACTACACCGAGAAGCTGGTCAACGCCCAGCTCGACGCCGGCAAGGCCTACACCGATACCGGCGTGGCCCAGCTGCGCAGCCTAATGAACGTCAAGGATGCCGAGGGCCTGAAGTCCTACATGGAAGGCCAGCAGAAGGTCGCCAAGGACCTGACCGAGCGCCTGAAAGGCGACGCCGAGAAGGTGGTGTCCCTGCAGCAGGACTTCGTCCAGCAGAGCCAGAAGCTGACCGAAGAGAACGTCAAGCAGGCAACCGACACGGCGACCAAGGCCGCCAAGTAAGCCTGACGGCGTCGGCCCAGCCGACGCCTGCTTGACTCGCCCTGCGGGTCAACGAGAACGGGCCGCCGATCGATGATCGGCGGCCCGTTTGCGTTATGCTCTCTCCTCACGGCATCCCATCCACCGCTTGCGGAGAGTGAACATGACACGCTGGATCCTTCTCATCCTGGTGGGGCTTGCGCTTTCCGGGTGTCAGATCATCGAGCCACGCTATCCCGGCGGGCCCAGCGGGCAGAGCGAGCGCGTCGAGGTGATCGAGCGTGGCACGAGGGCCCCGGACGAGCGCGCCGCTCGTCCCTCAGCCGACGGGCGCGTCGCCCGCCAGGTGGCCTTCCCGGCCGACGAGTACGCCACCCTCTCGAAGCGCGGCAGTGCCGCGATCAGCGGCCGCCTGACGATCGGCGGCCGCCCGATGGCCGACCGCTCGGTGTCGGTGGCACCCATCACCACCTACTCCGCCGAGGCCGCAGAACAGGCGCTGGCCGGCCGCGCCGTAGAGCCCGCCGACCCTCGGGCGAGGGCCTACACCCACACCACGCGAACCGACGCCGATGGCCGCTTCCGACTGAACGGCCTGCCGGCCGGCGAGTTCTACGTCTCGAGCAGCGCCCGGGATCCCGTCAGCGGCCAGACGCGGGTGATCATCCAGCAGGTCAGCCTGGGCAACGGGCAGAGTCGACGCATCGAACTCAGCCGCTAGTCGAGGCGGGCCGGCTACCAGCCAAGCGACTGCTTGACGAAGGGAATGGTCAGCTTGCGCTGGGCGGAGAGCGAGGCGCGATCCAGCACCGCCAGGGTCTCGAACAGGGCATCCAGGCGCCGTGGACCGCGGTGCAGGATATAGCGGGCCACCTCATCGGGCAGCTGCATGCCACGCCCCTTGGCCCTCAGCTGCAATGCGGCCAGGCGGCCAGGGTCGTCGAGCCCCTGCAGGTGGAAGGTCATGCCCCAGGTAAGGCGCGAGGCGAGGTCCGGTAGCTTCACCGGCAGCTGCCGGGGCGGCGCCTCGGCGGCGATCACCAGTCGCTTGCCGGCGTCACGCAGGCGGTTGAAGGCGTGGAACAGCGCCTCTTCCCAACGCTTGCGCCCGACGACTCGCTCGAGGTCATCGATCGCCACCAGGTCCAGCCGCTCGATCTCCTCGAGCATCAGTGGCGGGAAGTGGCCGAGCTCCGCCAGCGGCAGATAGAGCGCCCGACCGTCGCGATCGGAGGCGGCATGGCAGGCGGCCTGCAGCAGGTGGCTGCGCCCCGTGCCCGCCGCACCCCACACGTAGAGGAAGGGCTCACCGTCATCGTCGAGCTGGTGCACGAGCCGGTCGACCAGGGTCGCGTTGGGCCCGGGGTGGAAGTTGGCGAAGGTGGCGTCGTCGCGAAGCCCCACGCCCAGTGGCAACTGCGCGGGTGCTCGACTCATGGCGACTCCTCGTCGTGGATTCGTGAACGACCGGCATCATACAAGGTGCTGTTTTTATAGTGATCGTGGAGATAACGCAACACCACCATCAGCATGGCGGCCACCGGCAGCGCCAACAGCACGCCGGTGAAGCCGAACAGCTGGCCGCCCGCCAGCACGGCGAAGATCACCGCCACCGGGTGCAGGCCGATCTTGTCGCCCAAGAGCTTGGGCTGTAGTACCACGCTCTCGACCAGCTGGCCGAAGCCGAATACCGCGCCCACGCCGAGCAGGATCAGGAGGTCGCCAAACTGGAAGAAGGCCACCACCCCGGCCACCGAGATGCCGACGATCACGCCGAGATAGGGCACGATGCTGGCCAGTCCGGCGAGCAGCCCGATCAGCAGGCCGAAGCGCACGCCGAGCAGCGTCAGCCCCACCGCATAGATCACCCCCAGGCAGAGCATGACGATCAGCTGACCGCGCAGGAAGGCGGAGAGCACCTCGTCACACTCGCCGGCCAGGCGCACCGCGGCAGGCTCCCAGCGCCGCGGCAGCGAGGCCCGCACCTTGCCGACCAGGACGTCCCAGTCGAGCAGCAGGTAGAAGGTCACCACCGGGATCAGCGCCAGGTTGGCGATCCAGGCCGCCACCGCGAGGCCCGAGCGCGACACCTGGGCCAGCAGGCTGGCGGCGAAGGTGCCGGTCTCCTTCCAGTTGTCGACGAAGGCCTGGCGCATCTGGTCGATGTCGGTGGAGAGATCCAGGCCGGTCAACGCCTGCACGCGCGGCACCACGCTCTGCTGCACCCAGTTGAGCACCGCCGGCAGGGAGTCGATGACCTGACCGAGCTGCCGCCCGAAGATCGGCACCACCACCAGCAGGACGAGCACGATGACAAGGCTCAACAGCAGGAACACCAGCGAGACCGCCAGCCGCCGGGAAAGCCCCCAGGTTTCCAACCGGTCGGTCAGAGGGTCGCCCAGGTAGGCCAGGATCATGCTGACGAAGAACGGCATCAGCACCGGCTCGATACTGATCAAGAACCATAGCGCCAGCGCTGTACACGCCGCCACCACCCACCACTGTCTGCGCATCGTCTCCTCCCTGTATCGACACGGCCGTCAGGCTGCCAGCCGCGCGTCGTGATGCTACAATTCCTTCCCCGAACCCGACCGTCGCGCCGCGCCCGGCGACAGGCCTCGCGACCGCCATTCTCATACAGGAAGCGTCATGACCGATTCCACCAACCGCCCGACCGGGACCTCGCTCAGCTACAAGGACGCCGGCGTCGATATCGATGCCGGTAACGCCCTGGTCGATCGCATCAAGGGCGTCGCCAAACGCACCACCCGCCCCGAGGTGATGGGCGGACTGGGCGGTTTCGGCGCCCTGTGCGAGCTGCCCAAGGGCTACCAGGAGCCGGTGCTGGTGACCGGCACCGACGGCGTGGGCACCAAGCTGCGCCTGGCCATGGACATCGGCCGCCATGACACTATCGGTATCGACCTGGTGGCCATGTGCGTCAATGACCTGGTCGTGGCCGGCGCCGAGCCGCTACTCTTCCTCGACTACTATGCCACGGGCAAGCTCGACGTGGATATCGCCGCCGACGTGGTGACCGGCATCGGCGAGGGCTGCGAGCAGGCGGGGTGCGCCCTGGTCGGCGGCGAGACCGCCGAGATGCCCGGCATGTACGAGGGCAACGACTACGACCTCGCCGGCTTCTGCGTGGGCGTGGTGGAGAAATCCGAGATCCTCGACGGCAAGAAGGTCGGCGAAGGCGACGTGCTGCTGGGCCTGGCGTCCTCCGGCCCTCACTCCAACGGCTACTCGCTGATCCGCAAGATCCTCGAAGTCTCCGGCGCCGCCCTGGACACCGCCGTCGATGGCAAGCCCCTGGGCGAGGCCCTGCTCGCGCCCACCAAGATATACGTCAAGCCGCTGCTGTCGCTGCTCAAGGAGACCGACGTTCCGGTGCACGCGCTCTCACACATCACCGGTGGCGGCCTGACCGAGAACATTCCCCGCGTGCTGCCCGAGACCCTGGGCGCGCGCATCGACGTCGCCAGCTGGACTCGCCCGGCGATCTTTGACTGGCTGCAGGAGCAGGGCAACGTCGACGAGCACGAGATGCATCGGGTGCTCAACTGCGGCATTGGCATGGTGATCGTGGTGCCGGCCGAGAAGGCCGACCAGGCACGCGCTCATCTGCAGGCCCAGGGCGAGACGGTCCACCGCATCGGGGTAATCACCGCCCGGGACGAGGGCGACGAGCCGGTCCAGATGGAGAACCTCGAGGCATGAGCGGGACCGACTACCAGAGCGACACCCTGAACGCCTTCACCCCCGAGCCGAGCGAGGCTCGGCGAGTGGTGGTGCTGATCTCCGGCAGCGGCAGCAACCTCCAGGCGCTGATCGAAGCCCAGGCGCATGACGAGCTGGGCGGCGAGATCGTCGCGGTGATCTCCAACCAGCCGGACGCCTACGGCCTGAAGCGCGCCCGGGATGCCGGCATCGACGCCGTGGCCCTGCCCCATCGCGAGTACGACAGCCGCGAGGCCTACGACGGCGCGCTGATCAAGGTGATCGAGCGGCACGAGCCCGACCTGATCGTGCTGGCGGGCTTCATGCGCATCCTCACGCCGCGCTTCGTCAACCGCTTCCTGGGCCGGATGCTCAACATCCACCCCTCGCTGCTGCCTGCCTATACCGGGCTGCACACCCATGCCCGGGCACTCGCCGACGGCGTGACCGAGCACGGCTGCAGCATCCACTTCGTCACCGAGGAACTCGATGGTGGCCCGGTGGCCCTGCAGGCCGAGGTGGCCGTGGTGCCGGACGAGACCGAGGAGAGCCTCCAGGCCAAGGTGCAGGCCCGCGAGCACCTGATCTATCCGATCGCCGTGCGCTGGTTCCTGGAGGGGCGCCTGCAGCTCAAGGGCGACGCGGCCGCCATGGACGGCGTCGCGCTGCCGCCCACCGGCATGCGCCTCTCCCACGCCGACGCCGCGGAAGAGCTTGACGAGGACGTCGAGGAGTAGCTCCGTCTTCGAGTCTGCTAGCAACGAGACAGCCCCGCCGGCATCCGGCGGGGCTGTCTCGTTTACGAGGCTCTATCGCAAACTCAAGAAAGCCGGCGATTTGCGCAGCGAGCGATGGCAGGCTGGGCGACGCCGGAGCGCAGAGCCGAGCGAAGCGACAAACATCCGGAGGATGGCCCCGAAGGGGCGAGGAACCGAAGGTTCCGAGTCAACCGGAGTGTAGCCTGCTACATGATGATACGACCGGGCCGTCGCACCGGCACCGCCGGCGTCCAGGATGGCAAGCGCAGCAGCAAATCGGCGCTTTCTCAGGTGCGCGGCAGGGTCACACCCCTCTGCCCCATGTACTTGCCGCCGCGGTCCTTGTAGGAGGTCTCGCAGACCTCGTCGGACTCCAGGAACAGCATCTGTGCCACGCCCTCGTTGGCGTAGATGCGCGCCGGCAGGTTGGTGGTGTTGGAGAATTCCAGGGTCACGTGCCCTTCCCACTCGGGCTCCAGCGGCGTCACGTTGACGATGATGCCGCAGCGAGCATAGGTGGACTTGCCCAGGCAGATGGTCAGCACGCTGCGCGGGATGCGGAAGTACTCCACGGTGCGCGCCAGGGCGAAGGAGTTGGGCGGAATCACGCAGGCGTCGCCCTTGACGTCGACGAAGCTCTTCTCGTCGAAGCTCTTGGGGTCCACCACCGCGGAGTGGATGTTGGTGAAGACCTTGAACTCGTCGGCGCAGCGCACATCGTAGCCGTAGCTGGACGTCCCGTAGGAGATCACTCGCCGCTCGTTCACGTAGCGCACCTGATCGGGCTCGAAGGGCTCGATCATCCCTTCCTGCTCGGCCATGCGGCGGATCCACTTGTCGGATTTGATGCTCATCGACACGTCCTGAAGCTATCTGATGGAAAAAGCGCGCCGGTGGAAAAAACGCGGTAGGTAACAACGGCGCAAGAAAAACCGGGGCCACATCATAGCGGCCCCGGGCGGGAAGGTCACGGCAACTCGCCCTTGGCGGGCGGTGCCGGGCGAGCGTATCGTCACTCGCTGAAGGAGATCTCCGGCCCGTCGGGCGCCTGGCCGCGAATCTGCTCGGCCACCTGGCGGGCCATCTCGCGGAAACTCGCGGTCACCTCGCTCTCGGGCTCGGCCACCACGGTGGGCCGGCCGCCATCGGCTTGCTCACGGATCGCCAGGGTCAGCGGCAGCCGTCCGAGCACGCGGGTCTCGTACTCGTCGGCGATGCGCTCACCGCCGCCCTCGCCGAAGATCGGCTCGCTGTGACCACACTGGGAACAGGTGTGCAGGCTCATGTTCTCCACCACGCCGAGCACCGGTACGTTGACCTTACGGAACATCTCGATGCCCTTGCGGGCGTCGAGCAGCGCGATGTCCTGGGGCGTAGTCACGATCACCGCGCCGTCCACCGGCACCTTCTGGGCCAGGGTCAGCTGGATGTCGCCGGTGCCCGGCGGCATGTCGATGAACAGGTAGTCCAGGTCATCCCACACCGTCTGAGTGAGCATCTGCTGGAAGGCCCCGGCCACCATCGGCCCACGCCACACCATCGGCTCGCGGACGTCGGCCAGGAAGGCCATGGACATGGCCTGGATGCCGTGGGCCTCGAGCGGCCGAAAGCGATTCTCGCCGGCGGACTGGGGACGCACGCCCTCGCCCACCCCGAGCATCTGTGCCTGGCTGGGACCGTAGATATCGGCATCCAGGATCCCGACCCGGTAGCCCTCGGCGGCCATGGCCAGCGCCAGGTTGACGGTCACGGTGGACTTGCCCACCCCGCCCTTGCCGGATGCCACGGCGACAATATGCTTGACCCCTTCGATCACGGATCGCTCCTTCTGCAGTTGGGGGTTGCCACGCGAGCGGCATGAGCGGCCAGTATACCCGCCGGGTCGCCCCGCCATGCAATGCCTGGCTTTCGAAGCCCGAAACGAGAACGGCGAGCCGGTGGCTCGCCGTTCGGAGGGTTGGGACGATCCCTCGGGATGGCTCAGTCGGGATTGGTCTCCTGGGAGGCCTCGGCTTGCGGCTCGGATTCACCCTCAGAGTTGGCCTCGGCTTCCGGCTTGGCTTCGGCTTGCGGCTTGGCCTCGGCGGTTTCACTGTCGCTGGACTGAACGCTCTGATCCAGTTCAGCCAGCTCGCTGCGCCAGGTCTCGAGCTGGGTGTCCAGGCGCTCGAGCTGGGACTGGCGCGACTCGACCTGAGACTCGATCTTGGCCACCTCTTCACGGCCCAGCTTGATGGCGAGCTCGAGGTCCTCGAACATCTCGCGAGACTGGGCGACGTTTGAGCGGGCCTGCTCCAGCTCGCCTTGGGTCGCCTCGAGGGTCTCGGCGGCCTCGTTGCGGCTCGCCTCGAGCTCACTGATCTCCTGCTGGAGCGCCTCACGCGCCTCCTGCTTGGCGGCGATCTCCTCGTTAAGACCGGCCAGCGTCTCCTCGGCGGAGGCGCTCTCCTGCTGGAGCTCATCGAGCCGAGCCATGGCCTCGTCACGGGCAGCGACTGCCTCACTGCGTTCCTGCTCGGCCTGCTGACGGGCTGCTTCGGCTTCCTGGCGAGCCTGTTCGGCGGCCTGGCGTGCCTCTTCGGCCTGCTGGCGAGAGGTCTGGGCCTCATCGCGGGCCTGGGCGGCCTGCTGACGCTCCTCCTTCGTGGTCGCGAGCTCCTCCTCGGCGTTGGCAAGCGCTGCCTGGCGCTCCTCCAGGTCGGACTGTGCGGAGTTCACGGAGGCCTGTACCGCCTCGAGCTCGGTCTGCGCGGCGGCTATCTCGGCCCGAGTCCCCTCCAGCTCGGCCTCGGCGGCCTGCAGCTCTTCGCCAAGCACGGTGCGACGCGACTCGAGGTCATCGATGTTGCCGGCCGCGCTCTGCAACTCCTCGACGCGATCGGACAGCGACGCATTCTCGGCCTGCACGGTATCGAGGCGCTCGCGGAGCGACTCCAGTGCCTCGTTGCTGGAACTGGAGCTCGACTGCGCCATCAGCGCCCAGATCAATGCGACCGCCGCAACGGCCGTCAGGCCCTTGACGCGGTTGTCCTTGAACAGCTCACTCATCGACGAATCTGCCATCGGCGAGTCCCCCTGAATAATTGGGTGTCGGTCGCCGGCCAAACTCGGCCGGCCATCATGGTGTCGTCTTCCAGCATACACGCCCAACCGGCGACCGCCACCCGAGCGACGATGACGCCGTCAACGTCAGGACTCGACCTTGCCTCGCAGGGCCTTGTGCCGGCCGCGCTTCTTCTTGCTGTCGAGCCGACGCTGCTTGGCCCCCTTACTGGGGCGGGTGGCGATGCGCTTCTTGGGCGCATACATCACGCTCTTGATCAGCGCCTTGAGCCGCGCCAGGGCCTCGGTGCGATTGCGCTCCTGGGTGCGGTGACTCTGGGCCTTGATGATTACCACGCCGTCGCGGGTAATGCGTTGATCGCCCAGCGCCAGCAGCTTTTCCTTGAAGCCTTCGGGAAGGCTGGACGCGCGGATATCGAAGCGCAGATGAATGGCGGTGGCGACCTTGTTGACGTTCTGGCCGCCGGCGCCCTGGGCGCGTACCGCCTGCATCTCGATCTCGTGGTCGGGTATGGTCACCTGGCGAGAGAGTTCCAGCATGCTACCTGCCTTATCGTGGAAAGTGGGCCCGGCGCGGACACCGCCCGGGCATGAAGCCGATCAGCTGGCCAGCCAGATTCGGTGCTTCGCACCCTTGCCGGGGCGATGAGCGCGCACGATGACCTCCTCGACCAGCAGGCCGACGCGACGCAGCCGCTCGGTGAAGGCCGGATCCTGACCCGCCGACCAGACCGCCAGCACCCCGTCGGGGCGCAGCGCTTCCTGGGCCGCGGAGAGCCCCTGGGGCGAATAGAGCCAGTCGTTCTCGCGACGCGTCAGTCCCTCGGGCCCGTTATCCACGTCGAGCATGATGGCGTCGAAACCGCCGGGTTCGCCGCGCAGCAGCTCGCCCACGTCGCCCAGGGCGACGCGAGTTCGCGGATCATCCAGCGGGTAGCCGGCGGCCGCCCCGAGGGGACCGCGATTCCACTCCACCACGCCCGGCACCAGCTCGGCGACCACCACCTCGGCATCCTCGCCAAGCGCCGCCAGGGCCGCCGCCAGGGTGAAGCCCATGCCCAGGCCGCCGACCAGCACGCGAGCGCCGGGGCGATCGGCGATCCGTTCGCAGGCCAGATCCGCCAGGGCATCCTCGGAGCCATGCAGGCGGGTGTTCATCAGATCGCCCGGCGCGCCGGCGATACGAATGGAGAACTCGTCATTACGCTGCAGCAAGCGCAGCAGGGTGCCCTGGCCGGGAATGCTCGCGGTGCCGATCTCTTCGAATTTGGCCATGCTGTCTCGCTGTCACGGGAGTGGAACGGCCACCGGAATGGCGCCGAAAGCGCGCATTATGCGCGGGCCGGCAGCGTCTTGCCATGCATCCGCCCGGGAAACGCGCTACGAGGGGGAACGCGCTCGGGTAGCCGCACCTGGGCCGGCGTCACTCCTGCTTATGCGCCAGCGCCATCAGATAGAGCGCCAGCGACAGCGCCAGCACCGAGAGCGCCAGATAGATGGCATCCAGCGGGGTGTCGAAGCTGATCCCCACCACCGCACGGAAGAACTCGATGATCACCGCCAGGATCACCACCCGCGCGATCTTGTCCTTGAGCTGATCAAGAGAGCTGACGTTGAAGGGGTGGTGGGGATCGCGCCCCTCGGCGGGCTCGATGCGCGAGACGAAGAGCTTGTAGACGCCCAGGGAGAAGATCATCAGCACCAGGGCGATCAGGTAGATGTCCACGGCCACGATGATGTCGGTGACCACGGTCTTGTGGATGTCGACGCCGCCGTTGAGGTAGTGGCGCCAGGTATCGGCGAGGATCGAGAGCACGTCCAGGCTGGCGATGATGAACAGCACCAGTGCCCCCAGCAGCGCCGGAATCACGGCCATCAACACCATCAAGCGCGAGTGCCACAAAAAGGCCTCGAAGCGTCGCTCGAGTTGACCGCGATGCCGCGGGGGCCGGGTGTCGGGGCGTTGTTCTGGTTCCATGAAGTGCGTCTCCTCGATGACGGGGCGTCGGCCGGCACGAACGCCGCCGAACATTTGACCCAGGCGCGCAGGATACCCCTATGATGACGCAGGTACACTGGCACGGCAGCCCCGATGACGTCACTCCCCAAAACACCCCGACAGTCGCTCCTCACCCTGCTGCCGCTGACATTGCAGTTCCTGTGGCGGGTGGTATGCGCCTTCCTGCGCAATCGCGGCATCCTGCTGGCCGGCGGGGTCGGCTACAACATCCTGCTCTCCATCGTGCCGCTGTTCGCGCTAATGGTCGTGCTGCTGGCCGGCGTGGTCGACCAGCAGCATCTGCTCGAGGTACTCTCCATCCAGGCGCGCCATCTGGCCCCCGCCCACGCGGAAGTGCTGCTCGACGCCGTGCGCACCCTGCTCGACTCCCGCGACGTCATCGGCATCCTGGGCTTTCCCGTGCTGCTGCTGTTCAGCTCCTTCGCCTTTCGCATGCTCGAGGATGCGCTGGCGATCATCTTCCATGCGCCCGACACCCACCATCCCCATCGCCGCCTCTGGGTCTCGGTGGCGCTTCCCTACGCCTTCATGCTGGTGCTCGGAGCGGGCCTTCTCGCCCTGACCCTGCTGGTCAGCCTGGCCAGCTCGATGAATGCGCTGTGGCTGTCGCTATTCGAACGCAACCTTCCCCTTGCCGGCCTCTCCGAGCCGATGCTCAACCTGACCAGCTTCCTCGGCGTCTTCCTGCTGTTCAGCGCCATCTACAAGGTGCTGCCGGTGGTCACCATCGCCCTGCGTCGCGCCGTGGTGGGGGGCTTCGTCGCCGCCCTGCTCTGGGAGGGCGTGCGCCTTTTGCTGGTGTTCTATTTCGCCAACATCTCCCTGGTCAACGCGGTCTATGGCTCGCTGGCGACCCTGGTCGTGGTGCTGCTGAGCCTGGAGGTGGGCGCCATCATCCTGCTGCTCGGTGCCCAGGTCATCGCCGAGCTGGAGCGCAACGCCCGCCTCGGCCTGGCCTGGTACATCGACCCTCGTCGCCAGGCGGTAACCCACGTGGATTGACGCCCTCGGTGGCGATGGCCGCTCAGCACGGCGCGTGGCGCAGCAGGCGGCATGGCTCAGTGACGGACCGGCTCGGAAAGTGGCTCAGGAGATGGATCGAAAGGCAGATCAGAAGGTAGAGAGCCCGGTGGCCTCCATGAGCCGATAGCGCAGCCACTGCCCGGTCGAGGCATCGCCATGGGCCGCGAAGGGCTCGCTGGTGATGCGAGGCGGGGTCGAGTGCCAGCGACGCTCGAAGAAGGCCGCCGCGTCGATGAGGGCCTGGGTCGCGGCGGGCCCCACCAGGCGCACGCTGGTCTCCAGGTTCAGGTCGTCCAGGTTGCGCCGGGTGAAGTTGGCGGAGCCGAGGATCATCTCGACCTCGCCACCGGCATCGGCGGGTCGACGCAGCAGCAGCTTGCTGTGGCACTGCTCGCCCTGGGTGACGCACCAGCGTATCGGCACCCCGGCGGCATGGAGTTCGCGTGCCACCGGCCGGTTGGGAATGCCGCCCTTCTCGATCCCGAAGGCGTCACGATTGGGGTCGAGCAGCACTCGCAGAACCACGCCGCGTCGCCGGGCCGCCACCAGCGCCTCGATCAGCTCGCGATGCGAGAGGTAGAAGACGGCGACATCCAGCCGGTCGCCTGAATCGCTTGCCTCGATGGCCGCGAGCAGCGCCCGGCGGATGGCCCCCTCGGTGAGCACCTGCAGCCTCGCGCCCGCCACCGGGGCCTGCGGGGCGTCCAAGGCCCCGGGACCCGGCAGGCGCACGCCCGACCAGCCGGCCACCGGGCGCTCCGAGGCCAGAAGGTCCCGCGCTGCCGCCCCCTCGAAGCGCAGCGCCACGTTGCCGTGCCGGCTGCTGGCATCATGGGGATTGGCCGAGGTGACCAGTGCCGACCAGCCATCCCCCCGGTCGACGACCAGGGTCTTGCGATGGTTGGCGTTGAAGTTGAGCAGGCTCAGGTAGCTTCGCAACGGCACCTTCCCCGGCCCCAGGGGATTGGGCAGCCAGCCACCGTCATGGTGGTTGCCGAGCCAGCGCGGCCCCAGATGCCAGGCCCCCGACCAGAGCGGATTTGAAGCCCGCAGCCGCGTCAGATCCGTGATCACCACCGTGACGCCCGCCTCGCGTAACCGCTTGAGGTGGGCAGGCGCGAGACCGCCATAGAGGGTATTGAGCGGGTCGGTGATCACCACGGCCTCGAGCGCCGGACGCTGCGACCTGCGCTTGACCAGGGCATCGGTAAGCTGCGCCGACAGCGGCCGAAAGTCCTGGCCATCGGCGGCGCCGGCGAAATCGTTGAACAGGAACATGTCCAGCACCACCAGGCGCTCGGCCTGGCCGATCAGCGCCATGGCCTCGTCGAAGATCCGGCGCCGGGCGTGTCGCTCACCAGAGGGGGCGTACCAGGTCTCGTCGGCGAGAAAGCGCACACCCTCGGCGGTGCGTTCGGGAAAGGCCTGGCCGAGCCCTTCCGGCAGCGGCTTGTAGCGCTGCCAGGCGCCCATGGCGAGCCAGGCCACGAGCAGTGCCGTCACGATCCAGGGCCACATTCGGCGCCTCCCTTTGCTTCGGCCTTCCACGCCATCCGTCCCTCGGCCCTTCATGCCGTCTTTCCTCCGACCTCTTCCCAGGCGCTGCCCGACCAGCATGGCTCCCTCGCGTTCCCTGTCGCCGAGGCGGGCGACGTTCCTGCCAGCATAGCGACCGGCCGCCGCAAAAGCAGTACGCCCGGCCGAGGCCGGGCGCAGCAGATCGTGACCGTATCCGATTCAGCCCTGGCGGTACCGCCGGCGGCGACGCCACACCAGGCGCGCCAGGGGCACCAGCGCCGCCAGCCCCAGCGCGCCGATCGCCAGCACCGCGAGCATCGCCGGGCTGCCGGTATGGGCGTGGACGGTGGGGGCCGCATGGCCCGAGTGCGCCAGCACCAAGGGGCTCAATAGCAGGCTGGCCGGCAGCAGAGTGGCGCCGAGGGTAACGGAGCGGAGCATCTTGGAAGGACGCAGGGTCATGGGGTGATCTCCTGGGAGTAATGAAAAGGGTCGGGAAAACGCTGGATCGGCCACGCAGCCGTGCTCGGCGCCTGCGGCTCAGGCAGGGGCGGCATCGCGGCCGGGAGTGGTCGACGACATCGGACGACGCTCGGCCAACATGCCGCGCTCGAGGATGAAGGCGATGATCTCTTCCAGGCCAACGCCGTCGTAGAGGTTGGCGAAGACGAAGGGGCGCTCCCCGCGCATCTTCCGCGAGTCGCGCTCCATGACCTCGAGCGAGGCGTGGACCTGCTCGGCGATATCGATCTTGTTGATGATCAGCAGGTCCGACTTGGTGATGCCCGGCCCCCCCTTGCGCGGGATCTTGTCGCCGGCCGAGACATCGATCACGTAGAGGGTCAGGTCGGAAAGCTCCGGGCTGAAGGTCGCCGAGAGGTTATCGCCACCGGACTCCACCAGCACCAGCTCGAGCCCCGGATGGCGCGCCTGCAGGTCATCGATGGCAGCGAGGTTCATCGAGGCATCCTCGCGGATCGCCGTGTGCGGGCAGCCCCCGGTCTCCACGCCGAGGATCCGATCCGCCTGCAGAGCCTCGTGCTTGAGCAGGAAGTCGGCATCCTCGCGGGTGTAGATGTCGTTGGTGACCACGGCGATGTCGTAGTGGTCCCGAAGGGCGCGGCAGAGCTGCTTGAGCAGGGCCGTCTTGCCGGAGCCCACCGGGCCGCCGACGCCGATTCGCAGACAATGAGTCATGGTGCTTCTCCTGGCTTTTCCAGCCTTAGCTTCTGAACAGTCGTGAGTACTGGGTCTCGTGCAGGGCACTGGCCAGGGCCAGGCCCGGCAGCGCCGGCCCCAGGGCGTCTTCCTCTAGCGACAGGGCCGCGTCTACCGCGGATACCAGCGCCGGGCGCATTCGCTCAACCAGGCGCTGGGCCGCCGTATGCCCGAGGGGCAGGGCCTTGCAGGCCACGGCCAACTGGTTCTCCAGCCAGGCCCAGGCGAAGCCCAGCATCGCCTGGCGCGGTGGCACGCCGCGCACGTGCGCCGTCCAGGCGAAGACCGTCACATAGCCGGCGTTGGCCGGCAGCGCCGGTGCCTCGCTCGAGGGGCCACCCGGCAACAGCGCGAGACTCCCCAGCAGACGCACCAGGGCGGCGCCCAGGCGGCTATCTTCGGCGGCAAGCTCCGCGGTCTCGCGGTTGGCGGCGAGCCAGTCGTCCCACCCGGCGATGGCCTCGCCATCCGCCTCGTCCCAGGCCTGGGTCAGGCGGGCCAGGGCCGGCAGCTCGCAGCGAGTCAGGCCGTCCTCCAGCACGCCCTCGAGCCACTCGCCGAGACTCGCTTCATCAGACACCCAACCCAGTTCGAAGGCGCTCTCTAGCCCCTGGGAGAAGGCGAAGGCGCCGATGGGCAGCGCCGGGCTGACCAGCTGCAGCAATCCCAGCAGCGCCAGGTCATCGCCCCGCGCCGCCGTTGCCGGCCCCTCAGTGGGCATGGTCATGATCGTGGCCGTGGTGATGCGGGTGATGCCCATCACCCTCCCCGGCCGTGGCCGGAGAGGGTGTATGGAATTGGGCGTGAGAATAGGCACCCGGCTCGGGGTCGAAGGGTGCCCGGTGGTGCTCGAGGCGCGCCCCCAGCCGCTCGGCCAGCGCCTCCAGCACATGATCCGGCGGGAAGCGCACGAAGCCGCCCTGACCCGGTGAAGCGTCTTCATCCTCGCCCAGCGCCAGCTGAACGTGACGGTTGCCCAGGTGATAGGCGAGACGCGCCATCGGCAGGCCCGCCGCGATGCGGGCGGTGACCACCGGCTCCACGGCGGCGCGGATGCGCACCACCTCGCCCCCCTCGGCGCGCAGCCCCTCGCCGTCGCGCAGCACCGGGCCACGATCGAGGAACAGGCCTATGGTGCGCCCGGCATCGCTTACGGCCTTTAGCCGGCCCAACACGCGCTGCTCGAAGGGAAGTGTCAGGGTATCGGTGGCCTGGTCGGCCGCGATGGGCCCGAGGCGTTCGATCAGTTTCAGCATTGAACAACCGCTCCTATGGTGTCTCGAGATGAGCCAGTCCTGCCTTCGCTCAACGCCACGTGTCCGAAACCCTGGCGCCCCGTACGGACTCCCGCGGTCGGAAAGACGGCACCTCCCTGTGCCGGCTTTCCTCGATCTTCATCCCTGAAGATCGCCCGCGTCGCTTCGTCCGGGTCACCAGCGGCCACGCGAGGTTTCGCGTCGACAGGCTGGCTCTCATACATGGGCATCCTCATCACCATGGTCATCAGAACAAGTGGTAGCGCTGGGCGAGCGGCAGCTCGGTGGCGGGCTCGCAGGTCAGAAGCTCCCCATCGCAGCGCACCTCGTAGGTCTGCGGGTCGACGCTGAGCTCGGGGCAGGCGTCGTTGAGCTTCATGTCGGCCTTGCACACGCCCCGCACGTCCCGGCAGGCGCTGAGCGGGCTCTTCAGGCCGAGACTGTCCTTGATGCCGGCCGCGAGCGCCGCCTGACTGACGAAGGTCAGGCGGGTCTGGCTCACCGCCCCCCCGAATGAGCCGAACATCGGGCGGTAGTGCACCGGCTGGGGGGTGGGGATCGAGGCATTGGGGTCGCCCATGGGAGCCATGGCGATCATGCCGCCCTTGAGGATCAGCGCCGGCTTGGTGCCGAAGAAGGCCGGTTTCCAGAGCACCAGGTCCGCAAGCTTGCCCACCTCGATGGAGCCCACCTCATGGCTCAGGCCGTGGGTAATGGCGGGATTGATGGTGTACTTGGCGATGTAGCGCCGGGCGCGCACGTTATCGGCACCGCGCCCTTCATCTTCCGGCAGCAGCCCACGCTGCTGCTTCATCTTGTGGGCGGTCTGCCAGGTCCGGCAGATCACCTCGCCGACTCGCCCCATGGCCTGGGAGTCCGAGGCGATCATCGAGATCACCCCCAGGTCCTGGAGGATGTCCTCGGCGGCGATAGTCTCACGACGGATGCGCGAGTCGGCGAACGCCACGTCCTCGGGAATATTGGGGTCCAGGTGGTGGCACACCATCAACATGTCGAGGTGCTCGTCGATGGTGTTAACGGTATAAGGCCGCGTCGGGTTGGTCGAGGACGGCAGCACATAAGGCTTCGAGCAGGCGGTGAGGATGTCCGGCGCATGGCCGCCCCCGGCCCCCTCGGTGTGATAGGTGTGGATGCCGCGTTCCTTGAAGGCGGCCAGGGTGTCTTCCACGAAGCCCGACTCGTTGAGCGTGTCGGTATGGATCGCCACCTGGACGTCATAGCGCTCGGCAACACTCAGGCAGTTGTCGATGGACGCCGGGGTAGTCCCCCAATCCTCGTGCAGCTTGAGGCCCATGGCGCCGGCCTCGAGCTGGGCCTCCAGCGCCTCGGGAAGGCTAGCGTTGCCCTTGCCGAGCAGGCCGATGTTCATGGGCAGGTCATCCACCGCCTGGAGCATCTTGCCGAGGTGCCAGGCCCCTGGCGTGCAGGTGGTGGCGTTGGAGCCGGTGGCCGGACCCGTGCCGCCGCCGAGCATGGTGGTGATGCCGCTCACCAGCGCCTCCTCCACCTGTTGGGGGCAGATGAAGTGGATATGGGCATCGATGCCGCCGGCGGTGAGGATCTTGCCCTCCCCGGCGATCACCTCGGTGCCGGGGCCGATGACGATCTCCACGTCCGGCTGGGTATCCGGGTTGCCGGCCTTGCCGATGGCCTTGATGCGCCCCGCCTGGAGGCCGACGTCGGCCTTGACGATGCCCCACCAGTCGAGGATCAGCGCGTTGGTGATCACGGTGTCCATGACCGAATCGTCGTGACGCTGGCTCTGCCCCATGCCGTCGCGGATCACTTTGCCGCCGCCGAACTTCACCTCCTCACCGTAGTGGGTGGCATCGCGCTCGACCTCGATCCACAGCTCGGTGTCGCCCAGGCGTACCCGATCACCTGTCGTGGGACCGTACATGTCGGCATAGGCCTGACGGCTGATCTTCATGACGGTTCTCCCTGATCCGTGTCATCGGGTTGCGAGGATCGCGCGCCTTGCGCAGCGTCGGGCGCATTGGAAGGCGACGCGGAGGTTCGCGCAGCGTCGGGCGCATTGGAAGGCGACGCGGAGGTTCGCGCAGCGTCGGGCGAATTGGAAGGCGACGCGGAGGTTCGCGCAGCGTCGGGCGCGATAAGAAGCCGGCCCATGACGTCGCCACGGAAGCCGAAGATGCGGCGCGCCCCGACATAGGGAATCAGCGTCACCTCGCGCACCTGGCCCGGCTCGAAGCGGATCGCCGTGCCGGCGGCCACATCCAGCCGGTAGCCCCGCGTGCGCTCGCGATCGAAGGTCAGGGCCGGATTGGTCTCGGCGAAGTGATAATGGGAACCGACCTGGATCGGCCGGTCGCCGGTATTGGCCACCTCGACGGTGATCCGATCGCGTCCCGCACAGAGCTCGATCTCACCGTCCTGTAACTGGTACTCACCGGGAATCATCGGCACTCCCTCCTGTAATGTTGAAAACTGCGCGAGTGCAGCCAGTTTTCAGACGATGGGCGTATGCACGGTGACGAGCTTGGTCCCGTCCGGGAAGGTGGCCTCGACCTGGACCTCGTCGACCATCTCGGCCACTCCTTCCATGACGTCATCGCGGGTCAGGATCTCGCGCCCATGGCTCATGAGATCCGCGACGCTACGACCGTCGCGGGCGCCCTCCAGGATCTCGAAGCTGATCAGCGCCACCGCCTCGGGGTAGTTGAGCTTGAGACCACGATCGCGGCGCCGCTCGGCCAGCTGGGCGGCCGAGAAGAGCAGCAGCTTGTCCTTGTCTCTAGGGGTCAGTTCCATGGGGCGTCTCCATCAAGAAAAGCAATCAGGTCAACCAGATCCTGGGGATATGGGCCGGCTGGCCGAGCAGCCTCGGCCGCAGGATCTCCCAGGCCTGGCGACACAGCCGCCAGGCCTCGTTGCGCTCGCCGCCCAGGTAGCGCATCAGCAACACCCCGTGGCGCACCGTCACCGCCCATCGCGGATTCGTCGGCAGACTATCGCGCAGCGCCTCCACGGCGTCCGATTCGTCCTCGAGCCCCACCGCCCAGAGCGTGGCCTGCACGCTGGCACCGCCCTGCCCCCAGCGGCCGGCAAAGCGCGGATGACGGGGATCCAGCGGCTGACGCTCGAGCCACAGGGGCCGGCCGTTGCGGGTCAGATGAAAGCGCTGCTCGATGCGGCCACTGGTGAAGGGCAGCGCACTCGCCGGTCGGCCCAGGGCCATCACCTCCCAGCCGAGGCAACGTGACGTCTCCGACAGGGCAATGGTGGTGCGCTGCTCGCCCTTCGAGCCGTCGAAGGCCAGGGTTTCCTGGGGCAGCCACTCGAGCATCCCATCCTCGGCGACATCGAGGTGCGTATGCTGCTGCCAGGCGACGCCATGGCTGTCGGCCCGGTAGAGTTTGTTGGCGGCCGGGGTGGTCAGCAGCGCATGGGCCCCCGCGCCGACCCGGACGCTGATGGTCAGGGCGTCACCGCTGACCAGGCCGCCAGGCGGATGCAACAGGTAGACATGGCAGGCGCCGGGGCGGCCTTCCGCATGACGGCCCTCGGGGTGAAACGGGCGCTGCACCCGCAGCGGCCCGTGGTGGCGGGCTCGCGTCATGCGGGTCACGCCGTCTCGGGGCTCGAAGGCCAGGTCCAGCGAGGCCGCCCAGTGGCGTCCGGCATCGAAACGATGCCCCGAGACAGGCCCAGAGACCGGCCCCGAGGCCGGCGATGGCGGTCCTGGCGTGAGTGTCGAGAAGGCCGTCATGGCGGTCCGCCCTGTCAGGAAAGTGGCAATTGCACTGACTTCAGCAAGGGCTGTACCAGAACGGTGATAAATAGAATTACCCAAATATTTTCAATGGTTTGAATGGCCATCAAGGGAGCATCGCCGGATCACC
>NZ_FPAQ01000055.1 GCF_900116405.1 Halomonas saccharevitans
TGCACCTCGGCGATGCCGCCGACAAATGGTGGCCCACCTTGCTGAAGGGGCTGCCTCGGCTGACGGCCTTGGCCTGACACCCAGCGTCACCAAGATTGACTCGCCAAGTAAGGCGGCCACAACGGAGGTCGACGGCCACGGCTGCGCCGGCGCCAGACATCAATTCCTGATCGTTATGAAAAGATCGGCCAAAAGCCGAATCGGGTATATGCCAACCGTCTACCAAGCGACCGCATGAGGTTGAAGCAGGTCGGTACCGGCAATCGATGGACTCAACACGCTCGTTCTGTGCCCTGATGAATGAGGCGGGCTTAGGTAAGCTCCATCCAAGGGATCTAATCTGACAACCCAAAAGAAAAGTCGCCCAACTGGACGACTCAGAGAGCTCAGAAATGCCGGTCAAAAAAAGGATGGCACCACATGCCAATTGAGATCCAGACAGCATTAATAGGATTATTAGGCTCAACAGTTGGTGCATTAATAGGCTCAGGAGTAATTGGATATCTCCTGAACATAAAAAAAGAAAAATCCGAAGCTGACAAAAAAACATACTTTTTCGTAAAGTCGATGGTCGCTAACAACGACATGACTCATCTCAGAGAAGCTAACTTCTATGACGGCGTCCCAAAGAAAATCGTCGAGAATGTCTACGATCTAAACTACTGGTCAGAAACCCCAGGATATTTCAAATTCCACAACAAAAAACTCAACCAGCAAATGGACAAGCTATTAGAAGCTGCCAAGGAATTCGCCGAAGAAGTCCCTAACAAGACATTGCCCGAAGGCCCTAGAGGAACTCAAACAGTTACCACAATGACTGAAAGAGCTAGGAGCGACCACAGCTTAAGAGAAAGGCATAGACGAGAAAGTGATGAGCTAGTAGGTGTTGCAGAGGCCGTATACCTGGCTGTTAACAATCTTGACAACGATGCCATAAAAGAGCTGCGTATTTCTCCCGCTGAAATACAAAAAATTGCAGCAGCAGAAAAATAGCCGCCCGAGTGGGCGGCCTGCTGCTGGTGTCGGTTGTGGCTGGTGAGTGAGCGGACTATCGCCGGGTCGGATCGAGGCCGGTGCCCTCTCCGCCGCTCAGCGAGTAGGGATCGAACTGCACGATCTCCTCGCCGGCCCACTCGTTGATCTCCCGCATGGTGGCCTGGAGGGGCTCAAGCTCGTTCGCCACGAACACGCGGGCGGCCTTCTCGACGTCGCCGAAGCCACCGGTGTTCTGGGGGATGATACCCATCATTTGGGGCGGGATGCGGTGGCCAGCGAGCTGATCGTCCCGGGTGATGTTCTTGATGTTCCAGAAGTCGTCCTTGGCCGCCACCTCGCTCACCGGGATCACCTGCACGCCGTCCTTCTTGCCGTTGGGCGAGTAGAGGAACAGGTTGCGGAAGTTGCCCGGGCCCTTCGAATCCTTGAGCGCCTGGCGCATGGCGTCGATGTCCTTCTGGTCGTGGGCCGGGTCGTTAACGTACATGATGAAGCCGGCGTGGCTGCCGTTGAGGTAGTAGCGCCGACGGAACAGCGTGGCGCTCTCGTTGAGCCAGGCCGACTGCAGGCTGCCGATATAGTCCGGCACGCCGTAGATGCCCTGGTCGATGTCCGGCTCGAGCAGGTGCACCACCCTGCCCCGCGGCAGCTCGGTGCGCTCCAGGTAGTTGGGCGCCCACCAGTAGCGATCATTGAGCCCGCGGCGCATGTACTTGGCGCCCAGATGGCGGAACGGCAGCCGCTTGCCCAGCCGGCCGCGCACCTCCTCGAGATAGCCGTTGCCGAAGACCAGGTAATCCAGGGCCAGCGCCGAGAACGCCCGGCGGCCCAGCAGCGGGTGCGGCTTGAAGGTGCGCAGCAGGATGTTGCGCTTCACCTGGAGCGCCGAGCCATGGTGCGCCGTGGCCCGGTAGGACTTCGCCAGGATCTCCAGCGGCACCGGCGGCTCGTACCACTCGTCCCCCGACAGGTAGATCCCCTCGTAGAAGGCGTCGCGCATACTGGTGACCGGCTCCGGGTCGCCGAAGCTGAACGCCTGGGCCTGTGGCGCCGTGGACAAAGCGGTCGATTCGATTGACGGACTGCCGCCATCGCTTGACGAGTAAGCCGGAACGCGGACGCGGGGTTTCTCGGTGGCGGTCATTCGTACATCTCCATGAGGGACTGGCCGGCCCCCTCGGCGGGGCCGTCGATCGGTTCGTGGCTGAGGGCGTGCATGGCGGCCCAGGCCAAGTCGGCGTGGCCAGTGGCCTGGCTACGCCCGCTGGTGTAGGTGTACTGGCGGCCGGAGGCGGTGAGCTCGCGCTTGATGGCCATGAACGACTGCGCCATGTCGCTCCAGCCGGCATCGAACTCGAGCCGGCTCTTGCGCATGATCTGCTGGGCCTGCATGACCAGCCGGCCCTTCACCGCCGGGTCATAGCGGAAGCGGGTCAGGGTCGGGAACCACTTCTCGACGTGCTCGGCCACCGCCTCGCCCAAGCCGCTGACGTCGATGCCGATGTGCTCGATGCGGTACTGGGCCTGGAACGACTTGATGAAGTCGGCCTGGGCCGCGTAGTCCTCGCCCTTGAGGCGATGGCGCTCCAGGATGCGGTGCTTCTCGTCAACGGTGCGCGCCGGCAGCACCACCACCAGACCCGCGCCGTCGCCGTCCTCGCCGGTGCCGGTCGGGTCGTAGCCGATCCACACCCCGCGGTCGCCCACCGGGCGCGGCGCGTAGGGTCGGTAGTCGTCCCACACCTCCCAGGCGTCGACCATGCACGGGTGCACCAGGGTCAGAGGGAACGCCGACTGGCTGTCGTCGACGAACTGGCACATCAGCAGGTTCGCGTACTCGTCGGGGCTGTATTCCAGCTTGAGCTGCTCGAGGTCGAACAGGTCGCAGCCGCCGGCGATCGCGTCCTCCACCGTGACGATCTGCCGCCAGTGGCCGTCGGGGCACATTGCCCCGCCGGCCAGCGCCGCGTGGCTGACGTCGAACTCCTGCCGGTCGGCCTTCTTGCGCCGCTTGTTGAACAGCTCGCCGCTCCAGAACGGATAGGCCTCGTGGCCCAGGCTCGAGGGCGTCGAGAAATACGTCTGGCGCCACTTCTTGTGCATCGCCATACCTGACGTGACCTTGCGGAACTCCTGGAAGCGGTGAATCCAGAAGTACTCGTCCAGGTAGACGTCGCCGTGGTAGCCCTGGGCCGTCTTCGCGTTAGTGCCCAGGAAGTGCAGCTCGGCGCCGTTGTCGAGCACGATCGGATCGCCCTTGAGATCGACGTCGCAGATCTCCTTCACGAATTGGACGATGTAGTTGCGGAAGATGTGGGCCTGCGCCTTGCTCGCCGAGAGAAAGATCTTGTTCCGGCCGTGCTCGAAGGCGTCGACGATCGCCTCGCGGGCGAAGAAGAAGGTGGCGCCGATCTGGCGCGACTTGAGGATGTTGCGGATGCGGTGCTTCTGCCCGGCCTCGTACCAGTCCAGCTGGTACCGGAAGGAGGTCTCCAGGAACGCCGCCTTGAGCTGCTCGATCTGTGCCTCGTCGAGATGGTTGCGGCGGGGCTTCTTCTTCTCGCCTGCGTTGCGCCGCTCGATGTTCGGGTTGAGGTCGCCCTCCTTGCCCGTCTCCTGGTAGCGGTGCACCCGAGCCAGCCGCTCGATCTGCCGGCCCAGCAGGTCAATCTCCTTTAAGTCCCGCCCTTCCTTGGCCTCCTTGCCGATCAGCTGCACCAAGCGCGCCTCGAGCGCCCCCTCCACGCGCTCGGTGGGCGTGGCCTCCTCCCAGCCGTCGCGCTCTTTCCAGCTGTGAAGGGTCGGCGCCTTGATGTCGAGGAACTCGGCGATACGCGCGACCCGCCAGCCCTGCCAGTAGAGATGGCGGGCCGTCAGGCGTGGGGATTCGAGGGTGTCGGGGACTGATGTCGTCATGCGGCCAGCCTACCCGCGCGCCCGAGGGTGCGAAGGCGCGGCCATTTGTGGGAGACGCGCGGCACAACCGCCGGTGATTGAGGCAATCACGCGGGGCGCGGAACCTGACGCCATCGCCCGACCGCAACCCAACGAGGCCACCATGCCCAAGTTCCGCGTCGCCACCGAAGGCGCCACCACCGATGGCCGCACGATCACACGCCAGTGGATCGAGCAGATGGCCAAGAACTACGACCCCGCCAAGTACGGCGCCCGCGTGTGGATGGAGCACATGCGCGGCCTGTTCGCCGATGGCCCCTTCCCTGCCCTGGGCGACGTCACCGCCGTGGAATCTCGCGAGGTCGAGGACGACAAGCTCGGTCTGTTCGTGGAGCTCGATCCCACCGATAAGCTCAAGCAGATCAACGAGCAGCGCCAGAAGGTATACACCTCGATCGAGGTGGACCCGGAGTTCTCCGACACCGGCGAAGCCTATCTGGTCGGCCTGGCGGTAACCGACACCCCGGCCAGCCTCGGCACCGACATGCTGCAGTTCAGTGCCCAGCAGGGCGACGCCTCGCCGCTCGCCGCCCGCAAGCAGACCCCGCACAATGTCTTCACCGCCGCAGTGGAGACCCCGCTGGACTTCACCGCGCCGACGCCGGAACCCGAGAAGGGCGCCGGCCTGCTCGACACCGTGAAGGCCCTGTTCAAGCGCCACGACGCCAAGACCGACCAGGGTTTCGTCGCCTTCCGTGCCGACCTCGAGCAGACCCTCGAGCTGTTCGTGCAGAAGCACCAAGCGCTGGCTGACGACATCAAAGGCCGCCCTGACGCCTCCGCCTTCAACGAGCTGAAGTCCGCCCACGAGGCCACCAAGCAACGCCTCGACGAGCTCTACACCAAGCTCGACCACACCCCCGACACCCCGGAACGTCCGCCCGCCCTGGGCGAACACGCCGGCGCTGAACTCACCGACTGCTGAGGACACCCGATCCCATGCGCAACGATACCCGCCTTGCCTTCAACAACTTCGCCGAGCGCGTCGCCCAGCTGTCGGGTGTGCCCAGCGCCGGCGAGTCCTTCGCCGTCGATCCCAGCGTCCAACAGACGCTGGAGACCAAGATGCAGGAGACCAGCGCCTTTCTGGCCAGCATCAACATCATCGGCGTCGACGAGCTCAAGGGCGAGAAGCTCGGCCTCGGCCTGTCCGGCCCGATCGCCGGGCGCACCGACACCACGGCCAACGACCGCACCCCGCGCGACCTGAGCACCCTGGACGCCAACGGCTACGAGTGCCGCTCCACCGAGTTCGACACCTACCTGCCCTGGAGCAAGCTCGACGCCTGGGCCAAGTTCCGTGACTTCCAGGCCCGGGTGCGCAACATGATCATCCGCCAGCAGGCACTGGACCGGATCATGATCGGCTTCAACGGCACCAGTGCCGCCGTGGCCACCGACCGCGGCGCCAACCCGCTGCTCCAGGACGTCAACATCGGCTGGCTGCAGCAGTACCGCGACAACGCCGCCGCCCGCGTCATGACCGGTGGCGCCACCGCCGGCGAGGTCCGCGTCGGCCCCGGCGGCGACTACGCCAACCTCGACGCCCTGGTCTACGACGTGGTCAACGAGATGATCGACCCCTGGCATCGCGAGTCCACCGACCTGCGCGCGATCACCGGCCGCGAGCTGCTCGCCGACAAGTACTTCCCGCTGCTCCAGGAACACGCCGGCACGCCCACCGAGGCCCGCGCGCTGGACATGCTGATCAGCCAGAAGCGCATGGGCGGCCAGCAGGCGGTCCGGGTGCCCTTCATGCCCGCCGGCAGCCTGCTGATCACCCCGCCGGAGAACCTCTCCATCTACTGGCAGCGCGGCAGCCGCCGCCGCTACCTCAAGGACGAGCCCAAGCGTAAGCGCGTGGAAAACTACGAGTCCTCCAACGACGCCTACGTGGTCGAGGACTTCGGCGCCGGTTGCCTGGTGGAAAACATCATCTTCGGCGACTGGAGCGTATAAGGAGAGCCAGATGCAGAGTCCCGCCCGCAAACACTACCAGCGCGTCTCCGCCGCCCAGGCGGCGGGGACCGCCGATCCCGGCCGCCCCCAGACCGGCGAGCAGTACGAGCTGCACGCCGCCGCGCTGTGGGAGGCCCGGCGCACCCTCAAGGGCATCAAGTCCACCGAGCAGAAGGTCGCCAAGAAGCGCGAGCTGCTGCCGGAGTTCGACGCCTACGTCGCCGGCGTGCTCGAGGCCGGTACCGGCGCCCAGGACGACGTGGTGATGACCGTCATGATCTGGCGGCTCGACGTCGGCGATCTCGCCGGCGCGCTAGCGATCGCCGAGTACGCCCTGCGCCATGGCCTGGACGCCCCCGACCGCTTCGAGCGCGACACCCCGGCAATCGTCGCCGAGCAGCTCGCCGAGGAGGCCATCCGGCAACTGGAGGCACCGCACGCCGATACTGACGAAGGACGCGCCGCCGTCGCCAATGCCGCCGCCGAACTGGCCATGCACCTGAGCCGCGCCGAGGCACTGACCCACGACGCCGACATGCACGACCCGGTGCGCGCGAAGCTGCACAAGGCCCTCGGCTACGCCCAGCGCGCCCGCGGCGGCCACGCCGCGGAGGCCCTCGAGCACCTGCGCCGCGCCCTGGCGCTGAACGACCGCGTCGGGGTGAAGAAGGACATCGAGAAGCTCGAACGCGAGCTCAAGAACGCCGGCCAGGGGACTGCTCAGAACAGCAGCGCCCAAGCCTGACACCGAGTCGCACGCCGACGCCAAGGGGGCACCGGGCGAGAGCGGGCCACGCCCGGCTCGACACCCGGTCCACCCCCTTCCTATTCCGACCTGAGCGAGAGCCGCCGCCATGTCCCTGATCGCCGCCGGTACCGGCACCGCCCTCGCCGACCCCGAGACGTTGGAGAACAACGGCTTCTGGCCGGCCATCACCCCGGCGGACTTCCGTGAGGCCACCCGGCTGGACGGCACCGTCACCGCGCCGCGGCTGGTCCAGGCGCTGCAGGTGGCCATGGCTGACGTCAATCGCCAGCTCGCCGACTGGCAGGCAAAGCGCCAGGACGGCGGCGCCGCAACGCTGGGCGACGTCATCGCCCCGATCTGGGCGCTGCCCAACCACTACGCCCTGCTCTACCGCCGCGCCGTCTACGCCACCGCCCACGCCAGCCTGCTCGAGCGCTACCGCGACGTCTCCGCCACCAATGAGAGCGACGAGCGCGGCGAGGCCAAGGACGAAGCTGCCGACGACCTGCGCCGCGACGCCCGCTGGGCGGTGGCCGAGATCGAGGGCCGCGACCACACCACCGTGGAGCTGATCTGAGATGCCCGACGTGCGCGCCCACCAGGGCGAGACCCTCGACGCACTCTGCCAGCGGGTGCTCGGCCGCACCGCCGGCGTCACCGAGCAGGCTCTGGCGCTTAACCCAGGCCTGGCCGACCTCGGCCCGGTGCTGCCCCACGGCACCCTCGTCACCCTGCCCGACGAACACGCCGCCCAGCCGGCCGTCGCCGACACCATCCAGCTCTGGACCTAGAGGACCCCATGGCCCAATCCGACACCGTCTCGAACAGCCGATCGATCTTCGAGCGGCACCTGCAAACCGGCATCCAGCTGCTGCTGGTCGCCCTGCTCGGCTGGGCCGGTCTCAAGCTCGTCACCCTGGGCGAGAACACCGCCGTGCTGCGCGAGCGGCTGACCTACCAGAGCGAGCAGCTCGCCAGCCTGCGCCGCGAGCTGCGCAACTGGAGCGACCTCTACTACCGCAAGGGTGACGCCGCTCGCGAGCTGGGCGACATCAAATCCGACATCGCGAGCCTCGAGGCCCGCGTCACCGAACTGGAGAGCGACTCATGATCTCCCCCCACTTCCAACGTGCCGAGTTCGCCTGCTCGTGCGGCTGCGGCTTCGACACCATCGACACCGAGAGCCTCGCCGTGCTCGAGGACGTGCGCGAGCATTTCGGCGCCCCAGTCATCGTCACCAGCGGCTGCCGCTGCCCCGCCTACAACACGCGGATCGGCGGCGCAGAGCACAGCCAGCACATCCTGGGCCGCGCGGCCGACATCCAAGTGAAGGGCATCGCGCCTGCCCGGGTGCAGGACTATCTCACCGCTCGCTATCCCGGCCGCTACGGCATCGGACGCTATGCCACCTTCACCCACGTCGATACCCGCACCGACGGGCCGGCACGCTGGTAGACCACCACGGGAGATCTCTGCATGAACCTGATCGCTAACATCCTCGGCACCGTCGCCGGCCCGGTGATGGAGGTCATCGACCAGGCCGTCACCGACAAGGACCAGGCCAACCGGCTCAAAGCCGAACTGCGCAGACGACTGATCAACCAGCAGGACGCCGCCCTCCAGGCGCGCATGAAGGTCATCCTGGCCGAGGCCACCGGCGAGAGCTGGCTGCAGCGCAACTGGCGCCCGCTGCTGATGACGGTGATCGTGGCCATCGTCGCCAACAACTATCTCCTCGCGCCATACCTCGGCGCCATGTTCGGCGTCGGCCTTCAGCTGGAGCTGCCCGAGCAGCTCTGGAACCTGATGACCCTGGGCGTGGGCGGCTACATCGCCGGGCGTTCCGGCGAGAAGATCGCCGTCACCCTGCGAGGCCGCCGCGGCCGGCTGATGGATGAGGTGGCCGGCCAATGAACAAGCTCCAATCCCTGCGGGCCCACCTGCTGGACGCCGTCCCCGAGCTGAAGCGCGGCCCCGAGCGGCTGCTCACCTTCGTCCAGGATGGGGGCATCCGCTTCCACCGGGGCCAGCATCTTAGCCACGAGTACCGCATGGACGCCCAGCTGGTGGTCACCGACTACGGCGGCAGCCTCGACACCCTGATGATCCCGCTGCTGCAGTGGCTGTCCCACTACGAGCCGGACCTCGACCCCGAGGAGGCCGTGCGCCTCGAGGCCGAGATCCTGTCGAATCAGGCCTGGGACCTGGCCATGACCGTGCGCCTGACCGAGCGCGTGGTCGCGCTGGTAGACTGCGACACCGGCACCATCACCAGCGAGCACCGCCTGCCCGGATACCCGATCGAGGCCTGCCCGGCCACCAGCTGGAAGCTCTATGCCAAGGGGCCGGGAGAGGACGAGCACGCACTCGAAAGCGAGTGGGAGTCGCCCTGATGGCCGACGACCTCCAGGCCCTCGAGGACTGGGTCACGCCCATGCTGGCCCAGCTCGACCGCAAGGCCCGCCGCACCCTCGCCCGCAAGGTCGCCCAGGACCTGCGCCGAGCCCAGCGCGAGCGCATCAAGGCCCAGCAGAACCCCGACGGCACGCCCTACGCGCCGCGCAAGCCGCAGCACCGCGCCCAGCAGGGCGCCATCCGCCGGCGCACCATGTTCACCAAGATCCGCACCGCCAAGTACCTCAAGGCCCGCGGCACCGCCGAGGGCGCCGAGGTCGGCTTCGTCGGCCGCGTCGCCCATATCGCCCGGGTGCACCAGGAGGGCCTGCGCGCCCGCGTCGATCGCGACGGCCCGCGGGTCAGCTATCCCGAGCGGCGCCTGCTCGGCCTCAGTGACGCCGATCACCAGCTGATCCAGGACTCGGTGCTGCGCCACCTCACCGCCGGCTGAGCCGTTTTTGTGCCCTCGCCCTCGCACAATCGCCACCGCTAGAGCCCCGGGCCTCGCCGCGCAACCATCGCGGCATGAGCCAACACCCCCTGCAAAGCGCCGCCGAGCTGCTGCGCCTGATCCATAACCTGATTCGCCTCGGCACCATCGCCGAGGTGGATCACGGGGTCGTGGGCGAGCGTCCACCGCGCGTTCGCGTGAAGTCCGGCGAGCTGCTGACCGCCTGGCGGCCGTGGATCGAGTGCCGCGCCGGCACCACCCGCGACTGGAACCCGCCCACCGTCGGCGAGCAGGTGGTGATGTTCTCCCCCGGCGGAGATCCCGCCGGCGCCGTGGTGCTCGTCGGGCTGTTCTCCGACGCCTACCCTGCACCGGCCGACCTTCCCACGCTCTGCCGCCGCCTGTTCCCGGACGGCGGCCTATTCGAGTACGACCACCAAGCCAGCGTGCTGCGCATCAAGCTGCCCGGGCGTATCGAAATCGAGGCGCCGGGCGGCACCGCCTGGACCGGCGACATCGACCACCAGGGCGACATGGCCCGCGCCGGCAGCTACGCCCAGGACGGCGGAACGCTGACCCACAACGACGTGAACGTCGGCCACGACCACCCGCACACCGGCGTCGTGCCCGGCAGCGGCCAGAGCGGAGGCCCCGTGCAATGACCGGCATGAACGCCACGGGAATGAATGCAGAGAACGGCCGCTCCCTGGAGCGCCTCGAGCATATCCGGCAGAGCGTGCGCGACATCCTCACCACCCCGATCGGGACCCGCGTCATGCGCCGCGAGTACGGCAGCCTGCTGCCCGAGCTGATCGACCGGCCGCTCTCCGACGCCCTGCTGCTCCAGGCCTACGCCGCCACCGTAATGGCGCTGCTGCGTTGGGAGCCGCGTCTCCGCGTCACCGCCGTGCATCGCAGCGTCAACACCACCCAGCCCGGCCGGGCCACGCTCGAGATCCAGGGCCAGACCACTGACGGCCAGGCCATCAGCGTGGAGGCCCCGATCGCATGACCGGTACCATCGACCTCTCCCAGCTCCCCGCCCCCGACGTCGTCGAGTCACTCGACTTCGAGACCGTGCTCGCCGAGCGCAAGGCCGCGCTGCTCACCCTGGTCGGCGAGAGCCGGCGTGCCGAAGTCGAGGCCACCCTCGAGCTGGAGAGCGAGCCGCTGACCATCCTGCTGGAAGAGAACGCCTACCGTGAGCTGGTCTGGCGACAGCGGGTCAACGAGGCCGCCCGGGCGGTGATGATCGCCCACGCCGATGACGAGGATCTCGACAACCTCGTCGCCAACTTCGAGGTCGAGCGGCTGACGATCGACCCGGGCGACCCCGACGCCACCCCGCCGGTACCGCCCACCTATGAGAGCAACACCGACCTGCGCCTGCGCGCCCAGCGGGCGTTCGAGGGGCTGAGCGTCGCCGGCCCGCGCGCCGCCTACGAGTTCCACGCCCTGAGCGCCGACGGCCGGGTCGCCGACGCCACGGCCACCAGCCCGGCGCCGGCCGAGGCCCTGGTCACCCTGCTCAGCACCGAGGGCGACGGCACCGCCAGCGCGGAGCTAATCGACGTCGTCGACGCCGCGCTCTCCGCCGAGGACGTGCGCCCGGTGGGCGACCGCCTCACCGTGCAGTCGGCGGAGATCATCGACTACAGCGTCGACGCCACCCTCTACGTCTACCCTGGCCCCGAGCAGGAGCCGATCCTCGCCGCGGCACAAGCCGCGCTGACGGCTTACGTCACCGCCCAGCGCCGTATCGGCCGCGACATCCGCATCTCGGCCATCCATGCCGCCCTGCACGTCGAGGGCGTGCAGCGCGTCGAGCTGGCCGCGCCGCTCGCCGACGTCGTCCTGGACGACACCCAGGCCGCCCACTGCACCGGCACCACGGTGACGATCGGAGGCAGCGATGCCTGATAGCCGCACGCCGCTGCTGCCGCCCAACGCCTCGCCCCTGGAGCGCGCCGCCGCCGAGGCCCTGGCCGAGATCCAGCGCGTGCCGGTACCGCTGCGCGACCTCTGGCGCCCGGCGACCTGCCCGGCCCACCTGCTGCCCTACCTCGCCTGGGCCTTCAGCGTCGACCGCTGGGACCCGAGCTGGAGCGAGGCCGCCAAGCGCGACGTCATCGCCTCGGCGTTCTACGTCCACCAGCGCAAGGGCACGATCAGCGCCCTGCGTCGGGTGGTCGAGCCGCTGGGCTACCTGCTGGAAGTCGTCGAGTGGTGGGAGACCGAGCCGGCCGGCACGCCCGGCACTTTCGCCCTGCGCATCGGCGTGCTCGACACCGGCATCACCGAGGCCATGTACACCGAGCTCGAGCGGCTCATCGACGACGCCAAGCCCGTCAGCCGCCACGTCAGCGGGCTGGACCTCGCCGGCGAGAGCCGCGGCACCGCCTACGTGGCCACCACCGCCTACGACGGCGACGTCACCGCCGTGCTGCCGTTCGTCGCCGAGGAAAGCGAGGTCACCGGCCGCTTCTTCGTGGGCGCCACCACCGACAGCACCGACACCGCCACCGTCTACCCGCTGCCCTGATACGCCCTTGAAGAGAGAGAGGAGACCCGAATGCCCCAGTTCTATACGCTGCTCACCGACACCGGCCAGGCGAAGCTCGCCAACGCCGTCGCCCTGGGCCAGACCATAGAGATCACCGAGCTGGCCGTCGGCGATGGCAGCGGCAGCCTGCCCGAGCCGGACAGCAGCGCCGAGGCCCTAGTCAACGAGGTGCGCCGTGCCCCAATCAACGCCAGCCAGACCGACCCCGACAACCCGTCATGGATCGTGGTCGAGCAGGTACTCCCGCCCGACGTCGGCGGCTGGACCATCCGCGAAATCGGAATCTATGACGTCGACGGTGACCTGATCGGCATCGGCAATTACCCCGAGACCTACAAGCCGGTGCTGGCGGAAGGCTCGAGCCGCACCCAGACCGTCAGGTTTGTGCTCGAGGTCTCCGACACCGCCGCCGTCACCCTCAAGGTGGATCCGACGGTGGTGCTGGCGACCCGGGAGTACGTCGACCAGGAGCGAGCCGAGCACGAAGCCGGCCGCGCCCATCCGCTGGCCACCGATACTGAGCGGGGCATGGTGATCAAGGCCACCCAGACAGAGGTGGATGCCGGCATGGACGATGGAAAGTTCATCACGGCGAAGAAGCTCAAGGCCTGGGCAACAAGCTGGGTCAAACAGGCAACCGAAACCGTCGCGGGCATGCTCAAGGTGGCCACCCAGGCCCAAGTCGATGCAGGCACCGATGACAAGATGGCGGTGACGCCCAAGAAGCTCCGCTGGGGCATCGCCTATGACCTGAGCACGCCCGGCTACCTCATCCTCCCGTCCTGGTTGGGTGGCCTCACCTTCCAGTGGGGCTATGTGCAGAGCTCAGGGACCACGTCTATTACCTGGCCCGTGGCGTTCACAACGGAATGCCTTGGCGTGGTGTCAACCGGCGCCGACAGCACAGGCTCCTTGGGCCGCTTCACTCACTACAACCTTTCGACGGCCGGCTGCAGCATTTCTGCTGAGAAAGCGAGCTACTGGCTCGCGTTCGGGAAGTGACCAAAGAGGAAGAGGGACGCACGATGTATGCAAAGTGGATGGAAGGCGATCAGCGTTTCGCGTTCTCGCCAACCGACAACGGCGGCGTCAGTATCACCAAGACCCATCATCGGGAGCTGCTGACAGCCGAGAGCCAGGGGAAATTGCTTCGACCAGACGAGAGTGGAGTTCCAATCACCGCAGACCGCCCGCCGCCGACCATCGAGGAACTGGCTGAGCAGAAGCGCCAAGAGATCGCTACCGCCCTGGCCGACGCCCTCGCCGCCGGCATGCCCTACACCATGCCCGATGGCAGCGAGGATACGGTGCAGATGCTGGCCGAGGACCGCCAAAACCTGCTCGGCCTGGCCATCGAGGCCCGCGACCTCAAGGCCGCCGGCGTGACGGACCCCGTCCAGGAGTTTCGCGGCCTCTCGAACACCCGCTACCCGATGACGCCGGACCAGGTCATCGCACTCACCGACGCGGCCCTGAGCCACTACAAGGTCCTGCTGCAGCAGAGCTGGGACCGCAAGGATGTGATAGACGCGGCCCTGGCCGCCGAGGACCGGGATAAGATCGAAGCGGTGGTGTGGTGAGGCACCGCCGACCGCTCCAGAAAGCACAACGCCCGCCGATTGGCGGGCGTTTTCGATGCATCACACTGGCTCAGGTCGGTACGCCAGTACCTCAGGGATATGCGGGGAGCTCACCCAATGTTCGCTGGAGTCACGAAGTTCCCAGCCGGCATGGGAGTGCCGCAGGGTAGATTGCGTGGTGCCATCATTTCCGGGGCGAACCCAGTAGGCTCGATAAGCTTGGCCGTCCCGCGGCGGGAGGCCGGTCTTGCAACAAGAAGGGAAGAAGCGCTGATGCATCATCATCGATACCTCACGGTATGTCAGTGGATTGATCTGGGGCGTTGCGCCCGATTCACAGCTTAACACAAGTGCCCGCAGGGTGTTGTAACCCCTCAATCCACAATCCGCGCCACTAATAGCATTCATCAAGGATTATCTATAAGCAGTCATGGTGGCGAAAAGACGCGATCGCGGCGGCGCTGGTCGCCGAGGATCGGGAAGAGGTTGAAGCGGTGGTGTGGTAGCCAGCCAGCACAATCTCCGGCAGGGTATCCTGATTGCCAAGGAGGACACGATGGACACCGATCTCGTTATCACATTCGCCCAGCAGCAAACTTACTGGCCAGGCCTTACTGTCACTCAATGGATCTCAAGCGTGGCTGTGCTCGCCACTGTAGGAATCCTGGTGGCCGCCCTAACCCAATGGGGATCGAGTCGCAAGGCTCACAAGCAATCACACCTGCCCATCATTCGGAGTGATTTCCAATTGCCCAGCGAATCCAGCACTGGTCGCGTGGAGATAAAAAACTGCGGATTAGGGCCGGCACTGCTTCAAGAAATAAACATCTACGTATTGGGAGAAAAAGTCGAGGGATGCCTGAGTGAGTCTTCAGAAAAAGCCTTGCTAAAAGTCTTCGCGAAGGCAAACATCAAAACCGACAAAGAAAAAGGAACAGGATTACTAAAAATAGCAAAAACACAAGACTTTCAGAAAAACTACCCAATAAGTGCAAACGAATCTAAAGAAGTTGTTGAGTTCCACCTCACTGGAATGGGCAGCAACGAGGTTTTCAGTGCACAAATTAAAGAGCAAAACCTTCAACTCCTGGATTCATAGAATAACTGCAGCGCTTTGGACCACACGGTAGAGGTAGGAGGGCCAGCGCCGATACCCTCCCTGCTTTACCGACCAAAGTGAAGCAGAGCATGGGATACCGACAGCTGACCCAGATCCAACGATACCAGATCCACGCCCGCTATGACTTGGGCATCAGCCAGCGCCAGATCGGCAGGGAGCTGGGCCTCCACGGCAGCACGATCAGTCGTGAACTGCGCCGCAACGCCACCTCAGGTGGCTATGATCCTGAACAGGCCCAGACGCTCAGTGATCACCGGCGCCGTACCGCGTGGAAGTGG
>NZ_FPAQ01000046.1 GCF_900116405.1 Halomonas saccharevitans
ACTTTGGTCGGTAAAGCAGGGAGGGTATCGGCGCTGGCCCTCCTACCTCTACCGTGTGGTCCAAAGCGCTGCAGTTATTCTATGAATCCAGGGATAAAAACGAAAGAAGCGCCCTCACCGTCTCAGGGCGCGATGCCCTGACCGCAACCCCGGTAGACCTGGTCGTTGAGGGAAAGCGTCACCCGGGCCGGCCAGGGCTGGCCGCTCATGTCATCGAAGCAAGCCTTCGCCTCGATGCGCAGGGTAAAGGGTCGCGCCGCCTGGCCGCTGGCCAGGATCACCCGCCCAGCGTCGTTGTCCAGGGTGGTCACCCGGTAGGGCAGGGTTACCTCCCGGCGGCCATAGTCCAGCGTCATGGTCAGCTCGGGAACGTCGTTGGCGAGCGCCACATGCCAGCCCGGCTCGTTGCCCTGGCCGCGGAACATCACCCCGGGGTGTTCCTCGCGGGTCAGGGCATCCCGGGTGACGTCAACCCGGCAATCGAGCCGGCCGCGCTGGCTCTCGACCAGCGCCTCCCGCCCCTTGTTCCAGAAGCTGAGGTCGCCCTGCTGGTAGCGGGCGCCGCTGGCCACTACGGCGGGGGCGAGACGCGTGCCCCCCTGGGCCGACCACAGCCGCAGCTCCTCCTTGGTGGCGGCGGTGACCAGGTCCTGAGCCGGCGTGCAGCGCCAGCCGACCAGCTCGTCGGCCTCGCCGGGAAACAGCATCGAGGGCAGCAGCGGCGCCCTGGCCGAGGCCTCGTCCTGCGCCGGGTCGGCTTTCTCCGGGGAGGACGGGGCCGGCTCGGGCGCCGGCGCGCTCACGTAGGTGACGCAGCCGGACAGCCCCAGGGCCAGCAGCAGCGGCAGGGAGAGACGAAGGGGGACATGGCGGGACATGGCAGGGCTCCTTGGCAGACGATTCCTTGACGCGCGCTTACGTGGCGTGCGCTGTCGTTACCTCAGGATACCAGCCGCCGGACGGCTTGGCGCCGCCCGGCCGTCAGCCCCCTTTGGACATGACTCGAGGAACCGGAGACAGGTCGTAGAGGAGATACCGTCTCTCCTGACCTGCCCCCTACCTCAGCCGTGGCGCTGACGCAGCACCCGTGCCGCCTCCTCCATGTTGGCGAGCGCCGGCTCCACCTCGGCCCAGCCCCGGGTCTTGAGGCCGCAGTCCGGGTTCACCCAGAGCCGCTCGACCGGGATGCGCTCGGCAGCCTTGTCCATCAGCGCCACCATCCAGTCCACCTCGGGAATATTCGGCGAGTGGATGTCATAGACGCCGGGCCCGATGGCGTTGGGATAGGCGAAGTCCTGGAAGGCGTCGAGCAGCTCCATGTCCGAGCACGAGGTCTCGATGGTGATGACGTCGGCATCCAGGGCCGCGATGGCGGCGATGATGTCGTTGAACTCCGCGTAGCACATATGGGTGTGGATCTGCGTCTCGTCACGCACCCCCGCCGAGGCCAGCCGGAAGCACTCGACGGCCCAGTCGAGGTAGCCCTGCCACTCGGCACAGCGCAGCGGCAGCCCCTCGCGCAGCGCGGGCTCGTCGATCTGGATGGCGCGAATGCCCGCCGCCTCGAGGTCGAGCACCTCGTCGCGCAGCGCCAGGGCGATCTGCCGGCAGGTCGTCTCGCGGGGCTGGTCGTCGCGCACGAAGGACCACTGCAGCACGGTGACGGGCCCGGTGAGCATGCCCTTCATCGGCCGTTCGGTAAGCGACTGTGCATACTCGCTCCAGCGCACCGTCATGGCCGCCGGGCGCACCACATCGCCGTAGAGGATCGGCGGCTTGACGCAGCGCGTCCCGTAGCTCTGCACCCAGCCGAAGCGGGTGAAGGCGAAGCCGTCGAGCTGCTCGCCGAAGTACTCGACCATGTCGTTGCGCTCCGGCTCGCCGTGCACCGGCATGTCGATGCCGAGTGTCTCCTGGCGCGCCACGGCCCCGGCGATCTCCTCGCGCATCTGCGCCTCATAGGCCTCGCGAGAGAGGTCACCGGCCCTGAAGGCGCGCCGCGCGGCGCGGATCTCCCCGGTCTGGGGGAAGGAGCCGATGGTGGTCGTGGGGAACAGCGGCAGGGCGAGATGGCGCTGCTGGGCCACGGCGCGCTCGGCGTAGGGCCGCCGACGGCGCGCATCGTCATCGCTGACGCCGGCCAGCCGCGCGGCCACCGCGGGGCGATGCAGCCGCTCGGCCTCGCGACGCGCCTGCAGGGCACGGCTGGCGACCTCCACGCGCTCGCGGTCGATGGCGTCGGCGCGGCCGTCGAGCAGACGGGCCAGGGTGGCGACCTCATCCAGCTTCTGCCGGGCGAAGGCCAGCCAGCTTTTCAGTTCGAGCGAAAGATCGGTTTCCGCCTCTAGGTCCACCGGCACGTGCAGCAGCGAGCAGCTGGTCGCGATCCACAGCCGCTCGCCCAGGCGCATGCGCGCCACGGCCAGGCGCTCGCGCCACAGGGCCAAGTCGGCTCGCCAGACGTTGCGTCCGTCGATCGCCCCCACCGAGAGCACCTTGTGGGGCAGCAGGCGGTCGAGCACCGCTTCCAGCTCGTCCGGGGCGCGCACCCCATCGATGTGCAGGCCGGCCACCGGCAGGCTTACCGTCAGGGAGAGGTTGTCCCCCAGGCCGCCGAAGGGGCTGGCCAGCAGCAGCTTGACCGGGGCGGCCTGCAGACGGTGATAGGCGCGCTCATAGGCCTGCCGCCAGGCGAGCGGCAAATCCTGCACCAGCGCCGACTCGTCGAGCTGCACCCACTCGACGCCCTGCCCGGCCAGCCGCTGGAGCACCTCGGCGTAGACGTCGAGCAGGCCGTCGAGCAGCGCCAGGCGATCGAAGTCCTCGGGCACGTCGCCGCGCCCCTTGCCCAGCCACAGCCAGGTCAGCGGGCCGGTCAACGCCACCTTGACCGCATGACCGGCGGCCTTGGCCTCCTCCACCTGATCGAACAGCCGCGTGCTGGAGAGCCGGAAGCGCTGCCCGGGATGCAGCTCCGGCACCAGGTAGTGGTAGTTGGTATCGAAGTACTTGGTCATCTCGCAGGCCGCGGCCGGCGCGCCGCTGGGGGCGCGCCCCCGGGCCATGCGAAAGGCGGTGTCGAGATCCACCTCGCCGCGCGCCACCTCGTCCTCGGCGGCGAAACGCGGCGGCACCGCCCCGACCATCACCGAGACGTCGAGCACCTGATCATAGAAGGCGAAGTCGCCCACGGTCACCAGGTCGAGGCCAGCCTCGCGCTGGGCCGCCCAGTTCGCCAGGCGTAGCTCGCGTCCGGTGGCCTCCAGGGCCTGCCGGTCGAGGCTGCCCTGCCAGTAGGCCTCGGTGGCGCGCTTCAGTTCGCGATCCGCGCCGATGCGCGGATAGCCGGTAACATGAGCCATCGTCATGATGACATCCTTTGTTCATGAATGATGCTGAGGAGTCTCGCTGGCCATGGGAGGTGAATCAAACTAAACTTTCACATCTTAAAGATGAACCAGGCTCACCCTCATGCTCGAACTTCGCCACCTGCGCACCCTGGTTGCCCTGCGCGATGCCGGCTCACTGGTGGAGGCGGCCGAACGCGTGCACCTGACCCAGTCGGCCCTCTCCCACCAGATCAAGGACCTGGAGGAGCGCCTGGGCAGCCCGCTGTTCCTGCGCAAGACCCGGCCGGTGGAGTTCACCCGCGCCGGACTGCGCCTGCTGACCCTGGCCGAGCAGGTGCTGCCCCAGGTGCGCATGGCCGAGCGCGACCTGGCGCGGCTGGCCGGCAACGAGCAGGGCCGGCTGCACATGGCCATCGAGTGCCACAGCTGCTTCCAGTGGCTGATGCCCACCGTCGATCACTTCCGCGATCACTGGCCGGAGGTGGAGATCGACATTCCCGGCGGCCACCACTTCGACCCGCTACCGGCATTGGCCCGCGAGCAGCTCGACCTGGTGATCACCGCCGACCCCCAGCCGCTGCCGGGGGTGCACTACGAGCCGCTGTTCCGCTACGAGGGGCTCTTGGCAGTGGCTCGCCAGCACCCGCTGGCGAGCCGCCCCTTCGTCACGCCCGAGGATCTCGGCGAGGAGACACTGATCACCTATCCGGTGGAGCACTCCCGGCTGGACGTCTTCACTCAGTTCCTCGACCCCGCCGGAGTGCGCCCCCAGGAGGTCCGCACCGCCGAGTTGACCATCATGATGATGCAGCTGGTCGCCAGCGGTCGGGGCGTCTGTGCGCTGCCCAAATGGGCGCTGACCGAGTACCTGGAGCGCGACTACGTGAAGGCCGTGTCGCTGGGCGATAAGGGGGTGTGGAGCACGCTGTTCACGGCGATCCGCGAGGAGACCCGCGGCGCGCCCTGGATGGAGGACTTCCTGCGCACCGCCCGGGAGACCTCCTTCGCGGTGCTGGAGGGGATCAGGCCGGCATAGGCAGGCGCCGCGGCAGCAGCAGGGTGAAGCGGGCGCCGCCCAGCTCGGTGCCGGCATCCAGCACCACGCTGCCGCCGTGCCAGGCCATGACCTTCTGCACGATGGAGAGCCCGAGACCGTAGCCGCCAGAGCGGCGAGTGCGGCTGTCGTCGAGGCGAGCGAAGGGCTTGAAGACCTCGGAGCGCGACGCGGCGGGGATGCCGGGGCCGTCATCCTCCACGTCCACGCGCACCAGCCGCGGCTCGCCCTGCAGGCGGATCACCACCCGACCGCGGGCATGACGGCAGGCGTTGGCCACCAGGTTCTGCAGGGCACGCTGCAGGTAGCGGGGCTCGGCCTGGATCTCCACCTCCGGCCCCTCGACCAGCTCGATGCGTATATCGCCATGCAGCGGTCGCAGGGCCTCGATGACCCGCAGTGCCATGGCGCGGCAGTCGACCAGCGAGGTCTGCAGCTCACCGCCGTTGGCGGTCTCGCTGCCCAGCCGGGCGTAGGTGAGGATCTCGTCGATCAGTTCGTCGAGCTCGGTGATATCGCCGTCGACGCCCTCGAGCTGGCGGCGGATCGCCGGATCGTCGGTCATGTCCTCGACCATCTGCACCGCGAAGCGGATGCGTGCCACCGGGGTGCGCAGCTCGTGGGAGACGGCGCGGATCATGTCCTGCTGGGCGCGCAGCAGCGACTGAACCTGGGCCGCCATGCCGTTGAAGGCCATGCCCAGCCGGCCCAGGAAGTCGCCGCTCTCGACCTTGACCCGGGTGTCCAGGCGGCCACCGGCGATGCGCGTGGCGGCCAGCTCGAGGCGCGCCATGCGGGCCTCCACGCCGCGCACGATCAGGTAGATGATCGCTGCCAGCACGCTGAGCAGCAGCATCAACAGCGTCAGCTGCAGCGGCAGCGGCAGCGGCTCGAAGGCCTTCACCGGGCCGATGGAAAGCCAGCTCGCCCGGGAGCCGTTGCCGGGCAGCAGCCGATACATCGCCATGGAGAGGCGCCCGGGAATCAGCCGGATGACCACCTCGCCATCCGCCAGTCGCACCAGCTGACGGGTATCCAGCCCCTCGGGAGCCGTCGTCAGCAGTTCGAGGGGGACGGCGGCGCCGGCCATGCGCTCGAGCTGCGCCTGGCGCTCGCCGGCGGGCACCTGGACGAGCCACTCGGCGAAGAGCTCGGTGAGCCCGCGCAGCTGCTGCTCGCTGAGGGTCGCCACGTCCACCTCGAGCAGCCGTTGCTGATTGGCCAGCAGGTGCCAGAGCCGCCAGCCGTCCTCCTCGCGGGGCACCACCAGCACGCGGCCCTCCAGCAGGCGCGTGCGCGAGAAGTAGTTCAGGGAGCGCGCCTCGACCGGCACCACCCGCAGGGTCATGTCGAGCTGCTCGGAACGCGCCAGCAGCCACGCCTCGCGCTCTGCCTCGGGCAGCGACTCGATCCAGCGGGTGAGCACGCGCATGGGGGGCTCGACCAGCTGCTCGCGATAGTGCTCGCGGCGCACCTGGTCGACAAGGGCGAGGCCCAGCAGGGCCAGCCCGAAGGTCAGCAGCAGCGCCAGGGCCAGCAGCACATAGACGCGCAGGAAGGTGCTGTCGGCCAGCATCCGACGCATGGTTCAGCCGTCCCTGACGAAGAGGTAGCCCTTGCTGCGCACCGTCTTGATGCGGTGCGGCTGGTTGGGATCGTCGCCGATCTTGGGCCGGATGCGCGAGACGCGCACGTCGATGGAGCGGTCCTGACCGTCGTAGCGTATGCCGCGCAGGCGATCGAAGATCTCCTCCCGGGTCAGCACCCGGCCGGCGTTGCTGGCCAGCAGCCACAGGAGGTCGAACTCGGCGCTGGTCAGGTCGATGCGCTCGCCGTCGAGCCAGGCCTCGCGGGTCGCGTTGTCGATCACCAGGTCGCTGAAGGTCAGGCGCGTCTCCTCGCCGGCGGCCCCCGGCTCGGCGCGGCGCAACAGGGCGCGCATGCGCGCCAGCAGCACCCGCGGCTGCACCGGCTTGGGCACGTAGTCGTCGGCGCCCATCTCGAGCCCCAGCACCTGATCCATGTCGTCGGTGCGGGCGGTCAGCATCATGATCGGGCCGGCATAGTCGCTGCGCACCCGGCGACAGATCGACAGGCCATCCTCGCCGGGCAGCATCAGGTCGAGGATCACCAGGTCCGGCTGCAGGGAGAGGATCCGCTCGACGCCACGGGCGCCGTCGGCCTCGACCGTGACCCGAAAGCCATTGGCCTCCAGATAGTCGCGGGTCAGCCCGGCCAATCGCTCGTCGTCCTCGATGATCAGCACGTGATCCAGTTCCTGGGCTTGCAAGCTGTCGTCCATCCTTCTGTTCCATCCTGGCGAGCAGGTGAGCGGGGCGGGCTCCCGGGGCCGGGAGCCGACGCCATTCTCTAAAGGATACCCGAAAACCGGGTTCTCGCCTTCCCGTCGCCATACGGCGACAGGGGCATCGCCAGGCCCAACCACGGGGCCTGGCGCCACGTCCGATTCTACCCCACGGAAGGTCACAGCCCATCCACAGGTTATCCACTTGATGAAGCCGAGAAAGCACACTATCTTGTGCCTCGATCCGGCACGAGCACTACATCATGTGCCTCTAGCAATCACACCCACAGCTGTCAACCGTCGCCTGTGCGGCGGCCTTCACCACACGTTTCACCGAGTCAGGGACCCGGCGCCATGGATACCAATGTCACACCGGACGAGTCGTCCGTTTCCGTCACCGCACCCAAGGCCCTGCGCGTCATCAAGCGCAACGGCGACGTCATGCCCTTCGATGCCGACAAGATCGCCGTGGCCATGAGCAAGGCCTTCATCGCCGTGGAGGGCGACAACGCCGCGGCCTCCTCCCGGGTCCGCGACTTCGTCCGCCAGTCCACCGAGGCGATCGAGCACGCCTTCGTGCGTCGCATGCCCGACGGCGGCACCCTGCACATCGAGGACATCCAGGACCAGGTCGAGCTGGCGCTGATGCGCGGCGGTGAGCAGAAGGTCGCCCGCGCCTACGTGCTCTACCGCGAGGAGCACGCCAGGGCCCGCGCCGCCGCCGGTGACGCTATCCAGAAGCCCCACCCGAGCCTCAACATCACCCTGCCCGACGGCAGCGTCCGTCCGCTGGATCTCGGTCGCATCGAGACCCTGGTCTATGAGGCCTGCTCGGACCTGCCCAACACCGAGCCGCAGAAGATCGTCGACGACTCGGTACGCAACCTCTACGACGGCGTGAGCGCCGACGGCGTCTCCCAGGCGCTGACCATGACCGCGCGCACCCTGGTCGAGAAGGATCCGAGCTACACCTACGTCACCGCGCGCCTGCTGCAGGACAGCATCCGCCGCGAGGCGCTCTCCTTCCTCGGAGTGGCCGAGGAGGCCACCTACGGCGACATGGCCGAGCTCTATGCGCCGGCCTTCAAGGCCTACATCGAGAAGGGCATCGAGTTCGAGCAGCTCGACGAGGCGCTGGCCGAGTTCGATCTCGAGCGCCTGGCCGCAGCGCTGGATCACACTCGCGACAACGCCTTCACCTACCTGGGCCTGCAGACCCTCTACGACCGCTACTTCATCCACCGCGACGACGTGCGCTACGAGCTGCCCCAGGTGCTGTTCATGCGCGTTGCCATGGGCCTTTCGCTCAACGAGGACGACCGCGAGGCGCGGGCCATCGAGTTCTACGAGCTGCTCTCCAGCTTCGACTACATGGCCTCCACGCCGACCCTGTTCAACGCCGGCACCCAGCGCAGCCAGCTCTCCAGCTGCTACCTGACCACCGTGCCCGACCACCTGGACGGCATCTACAGCGCGATCCGCGACAACGCCATGCTCTCCAAGTGGGCCGGGGGTCTGGGCAACGACTGGACGCCGGTGCGCGCGCTGGGCTCCTACATCAAGGGCACCAACGGCAAGTCCCAGGGCGTCGTGCCCTTCCTCAAGGTGGTCAACGACACCGCCGTGGCGGTCAACCAGGGTGGCAAGCGCAAGGGCGCCGTCTGCGCCTACCTCGAGTCCTGGCACCTCGACGTCGAGGAGTTCCTGGAGCTGCGCAAGAACACCGGCGACGACCGCCGCCGCACCCACGACATGAACACCGCCAACTGGGTGCCGGACCTGTTCATGAAGCGCGTCTTCGACGACGAAGAGTGGACGCTGTTCTCGCCGGCCACCTGCCCGGATCTCCACGACCTGTACGGCGCCGCCTTCGAGCAGCGCTACCAGGAATACGAGGAGATGACCCGCAACGGCCAGCTCAAGCTCTTCAAGCGGGTCAAGGCCAAGGACCTGTGGCGCAAGATGCTCTCGATGCTGTTCGAGACCGGCCATCCCTGGATCACCTTCAAGGATCCGTGCAATCTGCGCAGCCCCCAGCAGCACGCCGGCGTGGTGCACTCCTCCAACCTGTGCACCGAGATCACCCTGAACACCTCGGTCGACGAGATCGCGGTGTGCAACCTGGGCTCGGTCAACCTCGCCCAGCACATGACCGACGGCGAGCTCGACGGCGACAAGCTCAGGAAGACCGTGCGCACCGCGGTGCGGATGCTCGATAACGTCATCGACATCAACTACTACGCGGTGCCCCAGGCGAAGAACTCGAACTTCAAGCACCGTCCGGTGGGGCTCGGCATCATGGGCTTCCAGGATGCCCTCTACGCTCACGGCATCGCCTACGCCTCCGAGGACGCCGTTGAGTTCGCCGACCGTTCCATGGAGCTGGTCAGCTACCACGCCATCGAGGCCTCCTCTGATCTCGCCGCGGAGCGCGGCCATTACCAGAGCTATGAGGGCTCGCTGTGGAGCCAGGGCGTGCTGCCCATCGACTCCATCGAGAAGCTGAAGGCCGAGCGCGGCGAGCAGTACATCGAGGTCGACACCTCCATGACCCAGGACTGGTCGCGCATCCGCGAGAAGCTGGCCGAACAGGGCATGCGTAACTCCAACGTCATGGCCATCGCCCCGACCGCGACCATCTCCAACATCTGCGGCGTGTCTCAGTCGATCGAGCCGACGTATCAGAACCTGTTCGTGAAATCGAACCTGTCCGGCGAGTTCACGGTAGTCAACTCCTACATGGTCAACGACCTCAAGGCGCGCGGCCTGTGGGACGAGGTGATGATCAACGACCTCAAGTACTACGACGGCAGCGTGCAGCCCATCGACCGCGTGCCGGCCGATCTCAAGGCCCGCTACGCCACCGCCTTCGAGGTCGAGCCCAAGTGGCTGGTGGAGGCCGCCTCGCGTCGCCAGAAGTGGATCGACCAGGCGCAGTCGCTGAACCTCTACATCCAGGGCGTCTCGGGCAAGAAGCTCGACGTGACCTATCGGATGGCCTGGTACCGCGGCCTGAAGACCACCTACTACCTGCGCGCCCTGGGCGCCACCTCGGTGGAGAAGTCCACCGTGGAGCGCGGCACTCTCAACGCGGTGAGCAACGCCGCACCTGGCGCCGCCCCGTCACCGGCCCCGGAGGCCAAGCCCGCCGCGCGCGGCGTCGAGGACTTCCTGTCCGGCAAGAGCGGCAGCGGCTCCCGAGCGCCCTCCGCGGGCGATCTCGACGAGCTGGGCTGCGAGGCCTGCCAGTAACGCCGCGGCGCCTGCGCCGATCCTTATTTCAAGCCCGGAAGGCCCCACTGGCCTTCCGGCCCCACGACACATCGAGGATGACGACATGCTGAACTGGGACGAATTTCACGAAGACACGATTGACGACAATAGCGCTGTCGCCGAGCAGCCGGCCGCGGCAGGGGCGCCCGAGCCCACGCCCGCACCGGACGCGGTAGCGGAGAGCGCCGGCGCCTACCAGGTCGCCGACGAGGACCGCATGGCCCGCGCCAAGCGCTCGCTTGAAGAGCTGGACGTGGCCGCGGGCCTCGAGGAGCTCGAGATGGGCGCGGCACGCATCGAGGTCGACGACAAGCAGATGATCAATGCGCGCGCCGACCTCAACCAGCTGGTGCCCTTCAAGTACGAGTGGGCCTGGCAAAAGTACCTGGACGGCAGCGCCAACCACTGGATGCCCCAGGAAGTGAACATGAACGCCGACATCGCCCTGTGGAAGAGCGCCGAAGGCCTCACCGCGGACGAGCGGCGCATCGTCGAGCGCAGCCTGGGCTACTTCTCCACGGCGGATTCGCTGGTCGCCAACAACCTGGTGCTGGCCCTCTACCGCCTGATCACCAACCCCGAGTGCCGCCAGTACCTGCTGCGCCAGGCCTTCGAGGAGGCGATCCACACCCACGCCTACCAGTACTGCGTGGAGTCGCTGGGCATGGACGAGGGCGAAGTCTTCAACATGTACCGCGAGGTGCCCTCCGTCGCCGCCAAGTCGGCCTGGAGCCTCAAGCACACTCAGTCGCTGTCGCGTCCGGACTTCCAGACCGGCACCCCGGAGACCGACCAGGAGCTGCTGCGCAACCTGATCGCCTTCTACTGCGTCACCGAAGGCATCTTCTTCTACTGCGGCTTCAGCCAGATCCTCTCCATGGGTCGGCGCAACAAGATGACCGGCGTCGCCGAGCAGTTCCAGTACATCCTGCGCGACGAGTCCATGCACCTGAACTTCGGCGTGGACATGATCAACCAGATCAAGATCGAGAACCCGCACCTGTGGACGCCCGAGTTCCAGGACGAGGTCACCCAGATGATCCTCGAGGGCACCGAGCTCGAGATCGCCTACGCCCGGGACACCATGCCCCGCGGCGTGCTGGGCATGAACGCGGCGATCATGGAGGAGTACCTCCATTTCATCTGCAATCGCCGCCTGGCGCAGATCGGCTTGAAGGAGCAGTTCCCCGGTGCCCAGAACCCCTTCCCGTGGATGAGCGAGATCATCGACCTGCGCAAGGAGAAGAACTTCTTCGAGACCCGCGTCACCGAGTACCAGGTGGGCGGCGCACTGAGCTGGGACTGATAGGAAGAATTTGGCCCTTGTACAAAACAAGGGCCAATAAAAACGCCCGAAGCGGCAACTTCGGGCGTCTTGAGCATCAGGGCGTGTGGCCACTCCTGATGGCTCGGGTAGGCTAGCTACCAAAAGCGGGAGAATTGTCCTCTCTAGGTTAGCCAAGGTCAAGTTGGCCGCCTCACAGAAAGAGGATATTAGCCATGGCTAAAACCGATTCTGGCAAGAAAAAGGTACATGTGCCTGCGCACACACGGACCGACCAAAGCGGTAAGAAGGTCCGCGTGCCCGAGCATTACCGCTCGACTCCGAACTGACAGTCGACAGGGGCTCCCCACAAGGGGACGCCCCTTTTTTTCGAGCTAGTAGAGCCTCTTGGTAGTGACGTAATGCAGGGGCCATAGCTCTTGAAGAGGGCAATCCAATGCATGCAACCCAAGGCAACAGCACCCATCGCAACGCCAGGGAGTGGCAAGCCGCCCTGGATCGAGCATTGAAGGCTCATCGCGGCGCCGACGCACTGGCCCGCTACCCCCACCTCGCCAACGCCTTCCCCGCACCCTCCCCGTCCAACCGGCCGCATCCCCTGCTCGACTACCGGGAACTCAAGGCCTGGGCGACCTCGCGGGGCTGGCGAGTCCGGCCAGCCCCCGAGCGAGCGCCAGCTGGTGAGAAGTATAGTCCGCCGGTCTGCTTCACTCGGCTCCACCAAGCATCCGCACGACCCGCTACAGGGCGGAGTCACCATTGAGGCCTCGTCGTCGCGGTGATAGCCGGCATCTGGCTACAGCAGACCATCATAGGCTATGGACTCGATGAGGAGTACGTCACCGCCATGAAGGACGAGAAGCAGGCGCTGACCATGAAGGCGTCGTGAGGCAAGGCCCGGTCGTATTTCGTGAATACAAGGCTGAATAAGGCAAAGCCCCGCTGTTGAGCCGGCGGGGCTTTCTCACGTGGGCATGCCTTGCTAAAATCAAAGACATGTATTTTTTCCATCACGGCAGTTGAGGTTATTGTGAAGAAAGAAGATTTCAAAAAAATCATCGTTGAGCAGTTTGAAGAAGTTTATCGAAGCCAAAAGCCTGACGAAGAGGTTCCTGTGCTGAAAGAAGATACTGTTCTTCTGGATACAGGCATGGACTCCCTCGGCTTTGCAATATTGGTTACTATGCTTGATGCTGAGCTAGATTACGACCCTTTCAGCCTTTCCGAAGATGCGTATTACCCGCAAACCTTTGGTGAGTTTGTGGATTTTTATGTGGATAATTATCCAAAATGAAACTGTCAGATCATTTATCCGAAGTAAGTGATGGGCGAGTAGCAATATCCACGCCGTCAGCTAGTATTTCCTATGGCGAAATATTGCGTGACGCTCAAAAATACTATGCCTTTTTGTCTGGTAAGAAAGTGGCTTTCCATAGTGCCGACATTATTGGTGCTGCTGTGCTCATGACGGCTATAGATGGATATGGGGAGTCGTTAGTTTTATTGCAGCCAGGAGATGATTTAGGCACAACTGCAAGGCTTATTGAAGACTCTGGCGTTGAGCTTGTAATTTCTGATAGCTGCCAAGACTTAAAAAGCATAGTGGAAGTCCCAGTGTTTTCAAAGCTGGAAGAGGCATTTGAAGCATGCAGCAATGATGCGCCTTCTGTTTTGGAAGAAGTTGATACTAGATGGGTCGTGAGTACATCAGGGACAACTGGGAAACCAAAGTTAGTATGCCACTCCTTGCGTAGCTTAACAAGAACCTCAAGGAGTAATAAGGAAAAAGGAGAAGGCCAAGTTTGGGGACTTCTATATGGATATTCAAGGTTTGCTGGCCTTCAGGTGGTCCTCCAGAGTCTTCTCGTCGGCGCAGAGCTTGTTGCTCCAGATAGTTTGGGGTCATTGGAAGAGCAGCTATCTATGCTGTTAGAGAATGGCTGCACTCACCTAAGTGCAACGCCCACAATGTGGAGAAAAATTCTAATGGTGCCGCGAAGTGATGAGCTGGATCTCCAGCAAATTACTCTTGGCGGCGAAATATCTGATGATAAAATTCTTAAAAGTTTAAAAAATAAATACCCCAAGTCTTATGTAACCCATATCTATGCTTCTACTGAGGCAGGGGTAGGATTTTCTGTGAAGGACGGAAAATCTGGATTTCCAGTAGAGTATTTAACCAACCCACCCTCTGGTGTTGAGTTGAAGGTTTCAGATGGCAGGTTATGGGTTAAAAATGAATACGTTGGGGAGAGATATATAGGTGATCAGCAGAAAATATCAAGTCACGGCTGGGTAGATACAGGCGACAATGTTGATGTTACCTCCGATCGCGTATACTTCTTAGGAAGAGATAGTGGGGTGATCAATGTGGGAGGGAATAAAGTCCACCCCGAAGTCGTAGAAGAGGCATTGCTGTCTCACCCTGTTGTCGATATGGCCAAAGTGTATGCTAAGAAAAATCCCATAATGGGCTCGTTAGTTGTCGCTGATATTGTAGTTCAATGTGATAACAAAGGTGGCAAAGAAGTTGCTAATGAAGTTAAGAAGTTTCTTGCTGACAAGTTAGAGCCCTACATGATTCCCGCAATCGTTAGGGTTGTTAGTAGCTTCGATGTTAACCCTGCAGGTAAGCTGGTGAGGAAGTGATAATGAAGAATGTATTAATTACTGGCGCTGGGCGCGGGTTGGGGTTGGCCATCGTCAAAAGGTTGGCAGTTGAAGACTATAAGTTGATTTGTCTTAGTAGAAGTCTGTCGCCAGAGCTTGAAGATTTGGTTTCTTCAACCAAAGGAAAAATTATTTTCAAGCAATATGACTTAGAAGATCTTGATGGCATACCTGCCCTGATAAGCTCCATTACAAAAGAGCATGGTGCCCTATACGGCATTATCAATAATGCAGGCATTGGTCTTGATGGTTTGTTAGCGACTCAACATGCTACGGATATTTCCAAGGTGCTAAAAGTAAACTTGGAGGCTCCAATACTGCTAACTAAATATGCTTGCCGCTCTATGCTGACCAAAATGGAAGGGCGAATAATTAATGTTTCTTCCATTATCGCATCCACAGGTTTCAATGGGCTTTCTGTTTATGCGGCGAGTAAAGCAGGTCTTGAAGGGTTTACGCGTTCCTTGTCCCGAGAGTTAGGTCGGGTTAACGTTACTGTTAACTGTATAGCTCCTGGGTATATGGAAACTGAAATGACTAAAGGGTTAGAAGGCAAAAAGCTAGAGTCGGTGAGGCGTCGCGCTCCACTTGGCTTGCCCACACCTGAAGATGTTGCAGGTGCTGCAGCTTATTTGCTTTCAAGTGAATGCTCTAAAATGACTGGCTCGGTGATTACCATTGATGGTGGAAGTACCGCTTAATATCAGGAGGAGGTATGAGTGAAAACAATGAGCTTTTGGAGCTTGTAAGTAGTGCCGGGGAAGGTCCAGTTCTTTTCCACTCCGACATTTTTAAAGTGATGGGGTTGGTTGGTAAAAGCTCCAGCCCAAAGGTACTCCTCAATAGTCATTTGAATTTTATTGAGAAGCTTTCTTCAGGTAGAGGAGTGGTGCTACCTACTTTTAATTACGACTTCACTAAAACTAAAGTCTATGATGTTAGGGAAAGCGAGTCTCAGGTAGGGGCACTTAGCGACCACGCGAGGCGTGACTGGTCGGAGTGGAGAAGCTTAACTCCCGTATTTAATTTTTGCGGAGATAAAGCTTCAGAGAGTCTTTTGTCCAAAGGGGGACAGGTTGCTGACGGCCAAGAAGTAGATCCTTTTGATGAAGCGTCGCTCTTTAATGCACTTTACGAAAATGACGGGGTGGTCGTTATGTATGGGGCCCCGTTCCAAAGCTTTACAGGAATTCACTATATAGAGCACCGCTCAGGGCGCCCTCTTTACCGGTATGACAAGTACTTCCCTGGTAAGGTTATTGACTGGGATGGTAAAGAAAATAATGTTAATTTTAAATATCATGTGCGCCCATTGAATGTTCATGTCGACTACAGGTGGAGAGAATTGCTTGATTTCTCCATCAGTAAGGGTGCGGTGAAAGAGCATATTCGCCCCAAAGTGTCGGTATATGTGATTTCATTCAGAGAGATTTGCGATCTGTGGGTTTCTGAGTTAAGTAATGACCCTTTGTTTCTTTTGGATGAAGAAAGTAAAAAGTTTGTCGAGCCAAAATTGAAAGAGTTGGGTCGTAGGTTTAAATTAGAAGACTTTGAGTGAGGTTGTAATGTCAGGCATGACAAATAATGTTCTCTTTTCAGGTTCGATTGGTGAGTATTGCCACTCTCTGGCTGAAAAACTTTTTCCTATCTGTAGAAGTATTACTGGTCCCGGAGTTCGAGAAACTCTTTCCATTCTGGCAGAAGAACTTCCTGGTTTGGAAGTGTGCTCAGTGCCAAGTGGCACTCAAGTTTTTGATTGGACAATTCCTGATGAGTGGTCTATTCGTGATGCATATATAGCGGATGCCAGTGGTAGTAGGGTTGTCGATTTTAAAGAAAATAATTTACATGTTTTAGGCTATTCTGAGCCTGTTAATGAAAGCCTGTCGCTTGAAGAGTTGGATCCGCATTTATATACACAACCTGATCAGCCGGATGCAATCCCATACGTAACCTCGTACTACAAGAAAAGGTGGGGGTTTTGCCTCTCTCAAAATCAGAAGGATAAGCTTTCTGATGGCGTTTATAAAGTTGTCATTGACTCAGAATTAAAAGCTGGAGTCCTCAACTATGGGGAGCTTGTGATACCTGGGAAAAGTGACAAAGAAGTTTTTATTTCCACTTATATATGCCATCCATCTATGGCTAATAATGAACTATCTGGCCCTGTCGTCACGACTGCTATTGCTAAATGGTTGTCTGAGCTGTCTGAAAATAAGTCGCTTAGTTACACATACAGAATTGTTTTTATACCAGAAACTATTGGCTCTATTACTTACCTCAGCAGAAATATTCACCATCTAAAGCAGTCTGTCATTGCAGGGTTTAATGTAACCTGTATTGGTGACGATAGGTGCTATTCGTTTCTTCCGTCGCGTAGGGGCGAAACTATTTCTGATCGTGCTGCATTACATGTACTTCATCACATTGATAAAGATTTTAAGAAGTATACTTGGTTGGATAGAGGGAGTGATGAAAGACAGTACTGTGCACCAGGGGTAGACCTTCCTATGGCGACCATTATGCGAAGTAAATATGGTGAGTATCCTGAGTATCATACGTCTTTGGATGACCTGTCTTTTGTTACCCCCACTGGCCTTGAGGGAGGGTTCGGTGCTCTTAAAGAAGCGATAGAGGTCGTTGAGAAAAATGTTGTCCCCGTGATTAAGGTTTATTGTGAGCCGCAGTTGGGAAAGCGCGGTCTATATCCTACTATTAGTCAGAAAGGTTCAGGCTCTGAGGTCAGGGATATGATGAATATAATTTCCTACTGCGATGGGGGCAATACAGTTCTAGATATTGCTGAGAGGTTGGATATTCCTTTTAAAGAAGTTTATGAAATTGTTAGTCGCATGAAAGATCATGATTTGGCATATTTTGAATAATTGCTCATCACCTTAGTCTTTTGGCTTGGGTAATGATGCAGGTCTTGTTTATATATTATTCCTTTGCCTATCCGGTAAAGGAGTATCATAATGCGATTCATCAGTTGCCCATCCTTCGTGGATGGGCTTTTTCTTTCTGCGCCTGTCAAAGCCTTCGTGGATTATGAGCTGATACAGTCGGCCTTTGGCGGTGACCTGACGCAAGCCAATCAGTTCTGGAAGGAAACCGGAACACGCCTCTATCACGTCTTACCCACGGATACGCTTGATGAGCTCCGCGGTGACGAGTGCCGACTATTGCGTTACCCGCCTGAATTCATTCTCCAGGGTCCTGATGACCACTTCTTACTGCTGGTGGTTACCCAGGATGATGGCGGCGGCGTCTATGTGCTGTTTCCTCGGTACAGTGCCTGCTCGGTGCTCAACGAACTTGCAAGGCAGGCCGATGATTAACTTCCGTTATCAAGGGTACGGCAAGCACTTTTCGAATCGGGCCTGCTGGAAGAAGGTGAAGTCACTTCCTGGAACCTACCGTGATCTCATCTACTACGCCAAGCTGCTCTGGTACGTGATGCAAGATCCCAGTGTACCCGTCGCGCTCAAGACAGCCGCTATCGGTGCGCTCGGTTATCTGATCAGCCCTGTAGATTTGATGCCCGATATGTTGCCCGGTGGCTTTGTCGATGACCTGGCCGTGGTGATGAGTGTCCTCAAGATGCTGGATGCGTATGTAACACCGGAGATACGACGTCGTGCTCGGGAGTAACCGGCTCAACCCGAATTTGGGCCCAGACCACCGATTACCCGCCTTACCGACCTTTCCTTAGTAAATCCCTTCATCACGCCTCGCTGCCGCCAAATTGGTGCTGATCGGCGTGGTTTCGTGTGCGTGAACCCTGGAGACCCCTGTATGACATCTCGTACAAAGCGTAAGTCTGCTGCCACTGCCGCCACCCAGCGCAAGGCCAATGCGCCACAACCATCATCACCCGTCGACCCGACGCCGGAGGATCAGGAAGCCGCGTCACCGGTTTCTACGATCCGCATTCTCAAGAAGGCGACCTGTCCCAAGCTGAGCCCGCGTGGCAATGGGGAACTGACCTATCACCTTGGCTACCGTGACGAGGATGGCCAGGTCTTCCTTCGTGTGACCGCCAATGCCTCCAGCGGCTACTTCAGTCAGGAGTGGATTGCCCTGAAGGATATCGATGCTCTGATGGCTGCCGAGAATGGCCACGGCTTCAAGGCGATTCTCTTCAAGCCGCTGTATCACCAGAAGGGCGCCAACAACCATGGCTTCCTGGGTGCCGCGCTCAAGGCCGAGGGCATCGTGGAAGTGGAAGAGGAACAACCCCTGGTGCTTTATGTCGCCGAGGATCGTACCGCCTTTGATCAGCAGGTGGCGCCCCTGGTGGAGGAGGGGACTGCCCTGCATGACGAAGTCGCCGAGGAGAATGCCCGCAAGGAAGCCCGCAAGCAGGAGCGCCTGGCCGAACAGCAGCGTCGAAGGGAAGCGCGGATGGCGCAGGAGAAGGCCGCTGCCGATGCCAAGTCTGCCGCCTCTCTACCTGCCACTGATGACGCTACCGATCAGGAAGCCCCGAAATCACCCGATTCTGATGCCGAAAACCCCGATGGGACGGCGGCTGAAGGGTAATCCATAGACCCGCCTGCCTATGGGCGTTTTTCATCACGCAAAAGGTTCGTTTAGCGAAATGCAGGATTCGGCATAGCACCTTCCCGGGGGCTATCCCGTTTTTTATGTCCAGTCGCCATGCCGCTGTGCATGGTCCTTACCCATTGGAATTTCCCATGAGCTTCCCCATCACCTTCGACACCACCGATACCGCCTTGCCCATTCCGCAGGCCCTCACCGATATGCTGCTTAAGGAGATCGAGCGCGCCTATACCACGACACCGCCTCAACCCCTGGAAGATCCGCTGTTCGGTATCACCTTGGTCTTTCGTGACCCTGGCTATGACCCGCTGCTGGGTGGCTATCACCCCATCGAGATTCGGCTGGGTCGCGCCAATGGCCATTACCGCCTCGACTACCTCACCGACTTCAGCTACGTGGGCCCTGCCGATCAGGCCGAGCTGCAAGCCGAGGTCGATTTTGAATTCGGGGTGTCCCAATGCCTGGTGCGTCACCTGCCGCCCATCGGGCTGAGCCGGGTAGGGGAGTTCTTCGATCTCTACGTCACCAACTTCCTCAGCTACTACCGCAACGGCGTCTACGAGGTCGAGGTGGTCTGGGAAAACTGAGGCCACAGGAGCTCACGATTCTGTCACCCATCACCACCGTCACGCCGGAGCCATCCATGAGCGAACGCCGCTATGTCGTCTACTACCGTGTCAGTACCCAGAAGCAATCCCGTTCCGGGTTGGGGCTGGAGGCCCAGCAGCAAGCCGTCACCGACTACCTGACGCAGTATGGCGGTCAGGTGATCGCCGAGTTCCAGGAGGTGGAATCGGGCAAGCGTGCCGATCGCCCTAGGTTCCACGAGGCTGCCGACTATGCCGAGCTGGCCAATGCCACTCTGCTGGTCGCCAAGCTGGATCGCCTGAGTCGTGACCTGCACTTCATCACCGGCCTGCAGAAGCGCGGTATCCGCTTCACGCTCTGCGACCTGCCCGACGTGGATCAGCTGACCATCCATATCCTCGCCGCGATGGCCCAGCACGAAGCCCGCATGATCAGTCAGCGCACCAAGCACGCCCTCCAGGCCGCCAAGGCCAGGGGGGCAAGGCTGGGTAACCCCGAGCTTGATGCCATCCGCCATCATGACCTCGCCACCGCCAACCATCAGCGTTCCCAGGCCCAGGCACAGTGGAAGCAGCGCATCCAGCGGGTCATTCAGTACCTGGAGGAGCAGGAGGGGCTACGCAGTGGGGTCGCTATCGCCGAGGCCCTCAACCGAAGGGGGCTAACCACCTACCAGGGAAGGCCGTTCACCAGCGCCACGATCAGCCGGCTGAGGAGCAGATAGCGTAAGATGAGAAAATCTAATTATAATTTGGGTTTGCTATCATTACGTAGATTGTTGACAACCTATCAGGGCTTTTCAAGGGAGAACTGGATTTAAGCACGAAGGCGATAATCCCAGGCGAAAAAGGGGATTTGAAGGTCTAGCCCCTCTAAAGTCCAATAACTACGTTAGGAGGCTGTCTACAATTATTTGGTGTTAAGTTAGCTGATCTTAAAGTGCTGAGGTGGAAAGAAAACAGACTCTTGCGCCGACCGTCTTAAGCCAGTACCTTTCACTTCGTCAGGCCGGCGACGCCGGTGCCAGCAGAGAATGACACGAACGATTTAGAGCCCAGCTCAGAGACGATTAACGCCGTTTGATTGAATAGTCCTGGCATGTTGTATGGCCACTGAAGGCGCTTGATCCTAATTTTGTAACGTCCACGAGCATAATCCTGGAGGCTGAAGATGAAGATACCGAATCCTACAACGTCAATGCGTCTGGCCCGTTTCGCTTGGCCTGAGGGAACCCTGAGAGGGGCATCACTTACCTCAGATCAAGGAGCTATTGCTCATGTCTTCTACCGATCTACCATGCCAAAAGGCGAATCACGTTGAACCATCGCTAATTACACTTACTAGCTTTGCAGATGGCCAACCCCTGGAGCAAGTCTATGACGTTGAAGCCCGTCATCCTTGCCGCCAGGACGACCCTACCTCCCAGGATCTTGGTGCACAAGACGTACCTGATACGCTGGAACAGCCCTACTTCAACCTTCTCCATGGGCCAGGGTCTCGGCGGCTTCTTTCAGCGCTATCGGATCAATATCACCAGGCAAATCACATTGTCCCACTGTGCTTATTAACCTCGTTCATCACGCAGTCGATGGCCGTCAGCCAAGGCTATTCTGAGACTCACCCGCCCATTTTTGGACCGAATGGATGGGCGCTGGCACTACCGGTGTGTGAACTTATCGCCCCTGGCAACCAGCATGTTTTCCGCTGTGCCCTGCCTGATCGGGACAGCGTAGAAAATGCCATGCACAGTGGTCATCTCTTGGTCGCTGCGGTGAACCCACAAGTCCGGGTGGCCAGGGAGCTATCCATCCTGCGCCATGAGCGTGTCAGTCACGCCCCGATGGTGGTCATCAAAGACCATGGACGCCAAGGTGAGCGTGCCATGCGGTTTATCCCGCACCACGGCAAGGGTCTGGATGCCCGGCATCCAGAGCTTCCTCAGCTACAGGAAGAAGCCCAGGTCACCGCCAGTATGCTTAGGCCTTCCATGACGGCCCTCATGGTCAAAGTCAGTGAGCGCTGGTCACACGAACCTTCCGGTGAGCAAAACGCTGACACCCACGATTATGTCAAGTGGCTATGGCTGGTCGCAGATGAGCTAGGCCTCTCCTCACAACAGCTCGATAAGCTGAGTTTCGAGATGCAGAGGACCTTCCGCTACTTCCGCCACTCCCGCGACCTTCTCGTTCGCCTTTAATCCCCGGTCATTCACAGGGAGGGATGCCCTCCCTGTCAATTTCCTGCGCTCAAAATTTGCCGAGAGATAGCCAAATGAAAATGCCAACAGGCCCAAAGAAGAAAGGCGCCGATCACGATGCGCCCTCGATCACAAAGGTCATCTTGGACTATGCCCTTCAGCGGTATGATATCGGGTACGACAAGACCCTTGCCAAGGGCTTCCTGGTGGAGAAGGGTAAAAACCCAAAGTCTCTGTATTTAGACAGCCCGCAGCTGAAATATGAGCTGCAATATTCTGCCATAGAGACAGGCGAATTGCTCAAGCGCGAGCAGGTCAAAGAAGTCGTCGATCAGCTTCAGGTCATGTGCTACATGAAAGGCCAGGAACACACCGTCTATATGCGGGTAGGCCAGTGCCGAAATGGTGATGTGGAGATTGATCTAGGAGATGACTCTGATCGGCGTGTACGGCTTTGCAAAGCGTCTGGCACATGGGATCTGATCAGCGCTGGCGGTCAGGTCATGATGAATCGTTCTGATCGTATGGAGGCACTCCCCGTCCCATCGCCCGAGGGTGACTGGAGATTACTCCTCCCCTATCTGAATATGGATGAGGACCTAAAATACCTCGTCATCGGCTATATCACCTACCTGCTAGCCTTTCCACGCAACAAGGATGTGGTCTTTCCGGTGCTGGCCGTCAACGGCAGCCAAGGGAGTGGCAAGACGATCTTCCTCAACTGGATTCTGCGCGGCTTTATCGACCCAAGCACGAGTGGTGTGCAGCGCTTTCCGTCGTCACTGCATAACATGGCGATCTCGGCACAGAGTACCTACCTGCTACTCTACGACAATATTACAAGGATCAGTGACGACCTAAGTGATGACCTGTCGGCGGCAGCCACCAATACATCCTTTTCGACTCGGGAACTTCATACTACATCCAACGAGGCTCTTTTCCAGATTCACTTCCCGGTAGTGCTTGGCGGAATCAGTGGATTTATCAGAAAATCCGACCTTCTAAGCCGCACTCTTTCGGTACGGATGCTGCCGCTAGGTGAGGATCGTGCCTCAGCACGCACTTTTGTACAGGACCTTCAGCGTGATGCCTCGGCTATCTACGGTGGCCTACTCGATTTAGCTGCTTCCGGGCTTAGCCGTATAGACAGCATCACCCCCAACACACCCGAACGAGTCTATGACTTCAGTGCCTGGCTGGCTGCCATGGAAGAAGCGATGGGAGCTGAGGGGTTGCAAGAAATGTACTCCTTAAATCATGCCATCGCACAGGCAGATGCCGTCACTGACTGCGCCCCTGCAAATGCGATCATCAACCTAGCCTGTTGTTTGGACGATGAAGTATGGACAGGAACGCCCACAGAGCTACTCGCTGAAATGTGTAACCTCATTGAGCCTGAAGCCCTGAAACAACGTGACTGGCCGAAAAACCCCGAATCTCTCGGCAAAAAAATTGACCACCTCCAAGGCCTCCTGCATACCCAAAAGGTGTGGGTTGGCAGAACGACTCGGGGCAGCCAGCGCCAGTATGAGGTTTACCGGATGCCAGGATGTCTATGGCAACGAGATAGTGAAGAGGAAGAGGAATAACACCAGTCCCTTCTCCATTGGGCCGCCAAGAGCGGCCCATTTATTCAGAACCCTATCTAGCTTTCTTTAACTGTCCATCAGCCAATTTTATGAGGTATCCTTTATCCCGCCTCATTCATCAGGGCACAGAACGAGCGTGTTGAGTCCATCGATTGCCGGTACCGACCTGCTTCAACCTCATGCGGTCGCTTGGTAGACGGTTGGCATATACCCGATTCGGCTTTTGGCCGATCTTTTCATAACGATCAGGAATTGATGTCTGGCGCCGGCGCAGCCGTGGCCGTCGACCTCCGTTGTGGCCGCCTTACTTGGCGAGTCAATCTTGGTGACGCTGGGTGTCAGGCCAAGGCCGTCAGCCGAGGCAGCCCCTTCAGCAAGGTGGGCCACCATTTGTCGGCGGCATCGCCGAGGTGCACGGTGATGCGCCGGGCATGCATCGTCAGCGTCGCCG
>NZ_FPAQ01000001.1:0-20122 GCF_900116405.1 Halomonas saccharevitans
ATGGGCAAGCCACACGGCAGCCGGGCCACGACATGACGGCAGTGTCCCAGTGCCTGCGGGTCAGGGAGCGTCGGGCCGGTAGGAGAACCCCTGGCGGTCCTATGAGGCTCCCGCCCTCCGGGGCAGGGTGACCCTCGAGCGTAGAGCAGGGTAGCTCCGCGACGAAGTGATGACAGGTCGGTACCCAACCCACGAATACCAGAGAGATCCACCGTCGCTGATAGCCCCTCGCTTCCTGACCCGTAGGCATTGAGGACAACCGCATGCACTGAAGAGACAACCGAGCCCTTGACAGGTCAATCCATACCAGGACCCTCGCTTCACCTTGTCCCCGGCGCTCATCGGCCGGTCCCGATCCTTGCAAGGCCTTATCACACCCCCCCAGCTTTCCAGGAGACCGCCGCATGGCAGATCCCAGCGGACGACCCGACCACGCCTTCCCCGAGGCGCAGCGCGAGGGCCTCTACCGGGCCATCTTCGAGCGCCGCGACGTGCGCAGCCAGTTCCGGCCGGACCCGATTCCGCCGGAGGTGCTGGCGCGGCTGCTGGAGGCCGCCCACCATGCGCCCTCGGTGGGCTTCATGCAGCCCTGGGACTTCCTGCTGATCGACAGCCGCGAGGTGCGAAGCCGCGTCCACGCGATCTTCGAGCGCGAGAACGCCAGGGCGGCCGAGGCCCACGCCGGCGAGCGCGGTGCACTCTATCGGCGCCTCAAGCTCGAGGGCATCCTCGAGAGTCCGCTCAACCTCTGCATCACCTGCGATCGGGAGCGTGGCGGCGAGCACGTGCTGGGGCGACAGAGCATCGTCGAGATGGATCTGTTCAGCACCTGCTTGGCGGTCCAGAACCTCTGGCTGGCGGCCCGCGCCGAGGGCATCGGTGTGGGCTGGGTCAGCATCCTCGACCAGTCGGAGCTGGCCGAGGTGCTGAGCCTGCCGGATCACGTTTATCCGCTTGCCTATCTATGCCTGGGCTACGTCGACGACTTCCTCGATGCGCCCGAGCTCGCCCGGGCCGGCTGGCGCCAGCGCCTGCCGTTGGCCGATCGGGTGCACGGCAACGCCTGGCAGGCCCCGCCGGCGGACGCGGCGCTCACGCGCGCCGTCGATGCCCTGGCCCCCCGACAGTGAGGACGCTGCCATGCCGACGCTGATGATCCAGGGCACCACTTCCGATGCCGGCAAGAGCACCGTGGTCGCGGGGCTATGTCGGGCGCTGTCCCGGCGGGGCATCTCGGTGGCGCCCTTCAAACCCCAGAACATGGCGCTCAACAGCGCCGTGACGCCACAGGGCGGCGAGATCGGCCGCTCCACGGCGCTGCAGGCCCGGGCCGCCGGGGTTGCCCCGCACTGCGACATGAATCCGGTACTGCTCAAGCCCGAGAGTGACCGGGGCGCCCAGGTGATCCTCGACGGCCAGGTCTACGGCCACATGGACGCAATCGACTATCACGCCTTCAAGCGCCAGGCGCGACAGAGCGTGCTGGCGGCCTGGGAACGGCTGTCGGCGCGCTTCGACGTGATCATCGCCGAGGGGGCGGGCAGCCCCGCCGAGGTCAACCTGCGCGAGGGCGACATCGCCAACATGGGCTTCGCCGAGGCCGTCGACTGCCCGGTGCTGCTGGTCGGCGACATTGACCGCGGCGGCGTCTTCGCCCAGCTGGTGGGAACCCTGGCGCTGCTCTCCGAGAGCGAGCAGGCCCGCACCCGGGGCTTTATCATCAACCGCTTCCGCGGCGACATCGCCCTGCTCGAGCCCGGCCTCGACTGGCTCACCGCCCATACCGGCAAGCCGGTGCACGGCGTGCTGCCCTACCTGCAGGGCCTGCTGCTCGACGCCGAGGATGGAGTGGGCCTCGCCGGTCACGAAGCGGGTACGCCCGACCTGCGCGTGGTAGTGCCGGCGCTGCCGAGGATCAGCAATCACACCGACCTGGATCCGCTGCGCCTGCACCCGCGGGTCGCCCTGACCCTGGTCGGTCCCGACCGGCCGATCCCGCCCGCCGACGTCATCCTGCTGCCCGGCAGCAAGGCGACGGCAAGCGATCTGGCCTGGCTGCGCGCCCAGGGCTGGGAGACGGCGATCCGTCGCCACCTGCGCTACGGCGGCCGGGTGCTCGGCATCTGCGGCGGCTTCCAGATGCTCGGCGAGGCGATCGACGACCCGGATGGTCTCGAGGGCCCGGGCGGCAGCGTGACGGGACTGGGGCTTCTGCCGTTGCGCACCCGGATGGGGGCGGGCAAGCAGCTGCGCAACGTCGCCGGCACCCTCCTGGATACCCCGGCCGGGGAGGGCACGCCGGTGAGCGGTTACGAGATCCACAACGGCGTGAGCGAGGGGCCGGCGCTGGCCCGGCCGCTGATGGAACTCGACGGTCGGCCGGACGGCGCCATCAGCGAGGATGGTCAGGTGCTCGGCACCTACCTGCATGGCCTCTTCGACGAGGCGGGCGCCTGCGCGGCGCTGCTCGCCCGGCTCGGCCTGGCGGGGGAGGAAGGGGAGGACGCCGCCGTGGACTTCGCTGCCCATCGCGAACGCGAACTCGACCGCCTGGCCGATGGCCTGGAGGCGAGCCTGGACATGGCCGCCATCGAGGCACTGGTGGGCGGCAGCGACCCTGTATCCCATTATCGTTAGTTTTATATACAATAGTTGCCTCACAATGTGACCACGCGAGGCGGTAATGACGGCACGGAGCGGCACTTCCCGGGAGGATTCCACGACCTGGCAGTTCATCGGGGGACTGGCGCTGCTGGTGGCGCTCGGCCTGAACCTGCGACCGCTGCTGGCCGCCGCCAGCCCGCTGATGGAGGAGATCCGGGTGGCCACCGGGCTCAGCTACACGGTGCTCGCCTGGCTAACCACCCTGCCTTTCCTGTGCATGGGGGCCGTGGCGCTGGCGAGCGGGCGCCTGCAGGCCTGGCTGGGCGAGCAGCGCGGCATCAGTCTGGCCCTGCTGGCCATCGCGGTGGCCTGCGCCCTGCGCCAGGTCAACGGCAGCGGCACGACCCTGCTGGCCACGGCGCTGCTGGGCGGCGCCGGCATCGCGCTGATCCAGGCGCTGGTGCCGGGGCTCGCCAAGCGCCGATTCGGCCGGCGCATGCCGCTCGCCATGGGCGTCTACTCCGCGGCGCTGATGTCCGGCGGCGGCCTGTCTGCCTGGGCGAGTCCCTGGCTGGCGAGCCTCGGCGGCTGGCAGCTGGGCGTGGGCCTGTGGTGGGTGCCGGCGCTGATCACCCTGCTGGCCTGGGTGTGGCTCTCCCGCCGCCCCCGGGCGCCGGAGCCCGCCTGGGTGGCCCTGGCCGGTCCGCGGCCCTGGCGGCTGCCTCGGGCCTGGCTGCTGGCGCTCTATTTCGGGGTGATCAACGCGGGCTACTCCAGCCTGGTCACCTGGCTGCCGGTCTACTACCGGGAGCTCGGCTGGAGCGCCTCGTCCAGCGGCCAGCTGCTGGCCTGGATGACCATCTTTCAGGTGATCGCCGCCCTGGCAATGCCAATCCTGGCGCAGCGTCAGTCCCATGCGGACCGTCGCTGGCTGCTGGCCGTCAGCCTGCTGGCTCAGCTCACCGGCTACCTGGGGCTGATCCTGCTGCCCGGCCAGGGGGCGCTCGTCTGGGTGGCCATCGCCGGTTTCGGCCTGGGATCCAGCTTCTCCCTGGGCCTGATCCTCGCTCTGGATCATCTCTCCGATCCCCGCGCGGCGGGACGCCTGGCCGCCTTCATGCAGGGCTTCGGCTTCATGCTCAACGCGCTCTCGCCCTGGATCAGCGGCGCCCTGCGTGAGGCCACCGGCGGCTTCCTGGCCGCCTGGGTGCTGCTGGCCCTCGGCGCGGCGGCGATGCTGCTGGTCACCCTGCGCTTCAATCCGCGCGACTATGCGCGGGTGATGGCGGGCGCCGTCGAGCGCGCCTAACTGCTCCTGGGCGCTCGTCCCCGCCGCGTGCCGGGCTTAGCCCATGAAGCGCGGCGGGTCGTCGCTGATCACCGCCTCGACGCCCCAGGCCCAGCGTGGGGCGAAGGCGAGCGGGTCGTTGGCCGTGTAGCAGAGCAGCCGATACCCCGCCGCGGTCACCTCCCGGGCGCGAGGCGCCTTCAGGCGCTTCCAGTCGGCATGCACGCTGCAGGCCTCCACCGCCTCGCAGCGTCGCCGCCAGTCGCGGCCGATCCCCTCGAAGAGTACGCCCAGCGACAGCGCCTCGGGTCCGGCCAGGGCGCGGGCGTGGGCGAGGGCCGCGTCGTTGAAGGAGGAGAGCAGCCGGCGCGATGGCGGCAGCGCCTCCATCACGGCGGGCACGGCGGCCGCCACCAGGGCGCGGGGATCGCGGCCGCGATTGACCTTGAGTTCCAGGTTGACGCCCATGTCGAGCTCGTTGAGCAGCGCCAGCATTTCCGTGAGGGTGGCCATGGGCTCGCCCCGAAAGGCCTCACCGAACCAGCCGCCGGCATCGAGGCGTCGCGCCGCGGCAAGATCCAGGTCGGCCAGCCGGCCGCGGCGATCGGAGCAGCGGCGCAGGCCGGCGTCGTGCCAGATCACCGGGGTGCCGTCGCCGAGCAGCTGCACGTCGAGCTCCACCCAGTCGACGCCCACGCCGTGGGCGGCGCGCACGGCCGCGAGAGTGTTCTCCGGGGCGCGGGCGGAGAGGCCGCGATGGGCGATCAGGCGGGGCAGGGCGAGCGCGGCGTCGGGCATGGGGCGGTTCCTGATCGGCGGGGCGAAGAGGGACAGCGTAGCGCCATCGGACTGGGACGGGAAACGCCCCGGCGCGGCGGTCGCCGAGCACCGCGCGATCGGGCCAGGATGTGGTAGGCTGCGCGCTTTCGATCCTGGCGCTGGCGCCGGACATACGACGATGCGAGGACACCGAGATGAGAGTCGTGCACATCAAGAATCCCGAGCAGCGCGATGCCTGCCTGGCTCGGCTGTGCGCCGAGGCCTACGGCCAGGACGCCGGGCTCACGCCGCTGGCGACCTTCGCCGGCACCCTGGGCGTGCTGGTCAAGCAGGAGGCCGCCCGGGTGCTGGCGCTGGTAGATGATCAGTCGCGCCCGGTGGCGCTGGCCCTGCTGGTGCTCGATGAGATCGGCAGCAGCATGACCGTGATGCTGCTGGCCGACCTCGACGGTGAGAGCGTGACCCGGCCGTCCGAGCGGCTGGTCGCCGAGCTGGCCCTCAAGGCGCCGCTGCGCGTGGACGCCACGGGCCCCGAGCAGGAGGCGCGCTTCCGCGAGGCGGGCATCACCCGCTGGCTCGACGGCAAGGCCGGCGTGCGCATCGGCCTCGGCCCCAAGCATCCCGCCACCTCCGTGGCGGAGCTGCCCCGGGCGCTGACCTTCGACGAGGCCTCGGTGGTCCAGTCGTTCAAGCGCGACCGCGCGCTCTTCGACGACTACAAGGCGCGCTTCGTCCGCGGGCTAGAGTCCTTCCCCGCCACGCTCTGAGTCGCATGGTCGGGCGACATGAATCGCAGGCGGCGGGCGACATCAGCCGCCCGCGCCTTGACCCCGGGGGTGTCCGGACGCTTGACTGATGGGCCCATCCGTCAACGTCACAAGGACAATACCCCATGGCCCAGCGTATCCAGTTCGCCCGCACCGGCGGCCCCGAAGTCCTCGAGCTCGTCGATGTCACGCCGGCCGAACCGGCCGCCGGTGAGGTACGCGTCCGCAACCAGGCGGTCGGCCTCAACTTCATCGACATCTATTTTCGCACCGGCCTCTATCCGGCGCCCGGCCTGCCCTCGGGGCTCGGCACCGAGGGCGCCGGCGTGGTCGAGGCGGTCGGCGAGGGCGTCACTCACCTGGCGGTAGGCGATCGGGTGGCCTACGCCCAGGGACCTCTCGGCGCCTACGCCGAACAGCACGTGCTGCCGGCCGACAAGGTGGTGGCGCTGCCCGAGGCGATCGATGTCGAGACCGCCGCGGCCGGCATGCTCAAGGGCCTCACGGTGCAGTACCTGCTGCGCCAGACCTACCCCCTGAAGGGCGGCGAGACCATCCTCTGGCATGCCGCCGCCGGTGGCGTCGGCTCCATCGCCTGCCAGTGGGCCAAGGCGCTCGGCGTGCGGCTGATCGGCACGGTCAGCTCCCCGGAGAAGGCGGCGCTGGCCACGCAGAACGGCGCCTGGGCGACCATCGACTACACCCGGGAGGACGTGGTCGAGCGGGTGCGCGAGTTGACGGACGGCGCGATGTGCGACGTGGTCTACGACTCGGTGGGCAAGGACACCTGGGAGACGTCGCTGGACTGCCTGAAGAAGCGCGGCCTGATGGTCAGCTTCGGCAACGCCTCTGGCGCGGTCGAGGGCGTCAACATCGGCATCCTCAACCAGAAGGGGGCGCTTTACGTCACGCGCCCGAGTCTCAACGGCTATGCCGACACTCGCGAGCGGCTGGAGGCGATGGCCGGCGAGCTCTTCGCGATGCTCGAGGGCGGCCAGGTCACCATCGATATCTCGAATCGTTATCCGCTGGCCGAGGCGGGCGATGCTCAGGCGGCCCTGGCGGCCCGCCGGACCACCGGGTCGACCATCCTGCTGCCGTGATCTGATACCTGTACGAGGCGCGGGCGGTGCCTACAGCGACTCGTTGAGCTCGCCGATCAGCTGCTCGCGCCGCTTGAGCGCGGCGAGTCCCTCGTCGCCCAGCAGGTTCGCCGCCTCGCTCAGCAGGCCCTCGGCCAGCAGCATGAAGGCGCACATGCTGTTGCTGAAGAAGAGGCTGTGGTCGGGGACCGGAAAGACGTGGTGCGCCACCCGGGCGAGCGGCGAGCCCCGGGAGTCGGTCAGGGCGATGACGCGGATGCCCTGGCGCGCCGCCACCTCCGCCGTGGCCAGCACGCTGGGGGTGTAGGGAAAGCAGCTCGCCACCACCAGCACGTCCCCCGCCTCGAGCTGGGCCAGCGCATCCGCGACGCCGTGGCGGACGGCGTCCAGCGGTGCGGCATCGGCGCGCAGCATGCCCAGGCCATAGGCCAGGAACGAGGCCAGCGAGGCGAACTGGCGCATGCCGTGGACCCTCACCCGCTTCGCCTCCACCAGCAGCCGCGCCGCCTCGGTGAAGGCCTCGCCGTCGATGCTCGCCACCGTGTCGGCGATATTGGCGCTCTCCTGTCGCCCCAGCCGGGCCAGTCGGGCGAGGGCGTCGTCGTCCCCGTCGCCGTCCAGCAGGCGCGAGACCTGATCGCTGTAGAAGCTCTTGCCCTCGGTGACGTGGCGGCGAAACACCGCCTGCAGGCCGGCGAAACCCTCGAAGCCCAGCCGCTGGGCCAGCCGCGACAGGGTCGAGGGGCTGACGCCCAGGCGCTCCGCCAGGTCGCTGATCGAGGATACCGCGGCCTGCTGCGGCGCGGTGACCATCGCCGACAGCACCCGACGCGAGCGCTTACCCAGCCGCAACGATCCCTCGCCCTGCTCGATGGTGGCGAGCAGGCGCTCGAGGTCGCCGAGGGTGTCCGGTCGCTGGGGCTTGGGGAGTGTCATGTCGGTTTCGGCGCGGCCTGGGGGATTGAGGTGGGGCATTGTAGCGCTCGTCGGGCGTGGCGTCAGGCTGCTATCGGATGGATTTGCAAATATACTTCCTTTTTTGCAGAATGGTTGTTGTTTTTGCATATTTGCGAGAGGGCCGCATGAGCCACGTATTCCACCGCCACCTGAAGCACGCCTATCCGACCGCCGTGGGCGGCGAGGGTCCCTACCTGATCGATGCCCAGGGCCAGCGCTACCTGGACGCCTGCGGCGGTGCCGCGGTCTCCTGCCTGGGCCACAGCGATGCCGGCGTGATCGAGGCGGTGCGTGACCAGGTCGGCCGGCTCGCCTATGCCCACACCTCCTTCTTCACCAACGAGCCGATGGAGGCGCTGGCCGATTTTCTGGTCGAGCGCGCGCCAGCGGGCCTGTCGTCGGTCTATTTCGTCTCCGGCGGCTCCGAAGCGGTGGAGGCGGCGCTGAAGCTGGCGCGCCAATACTTCATCGAGCGCGGTGAGCCCCAGCGCAAGCACCTGATCGCCCGGCGCCAGAGCTACCACGGCAATACCCTGGGGGCGCTCGCCACCGGCGGCAACGCCTGGCGCCGGCAGCAGTTCGAGCCGCTGCTGGTCGGGGTAAGCCACGTCAGCCCCTGCTATGCCTACCGTGGCCAGGCCCCCGGCGAGACCCCCGAGGCCTACGGCGTGCGGCTGGCGGCGGAACTCGAGGCCGAGATCCAGGCCCTGGGGCCGGAGACGGTGATGGCCTTCGTCGCCGAGCCGGTGGTCGGCGCGACCCTTGGGGCGGTGCCGCCGGTGCCGGGCTACTTCAAGCGGGTGCGCGAGATCTGCGACCGTCACGGCATCCTGCTGATCCTCGACGAGGTGATGTGCGGCATGGGACGCACCGGCACACTGTTCGCCGCCGAGCAGGAGGGCGTGACGCCGGACCTGCTGACCGTGGCGAAGGGCCTCGGCGCCGGCTACCAACCGATCGGCGCGACCCTGGTCGGCGAGCGGATTCGCGCGGCGATCGCCGAGGGGTCGGGCTTCTTCCAGCACGGGCACACCTACATCGGTCACGCCACGGCCTGCGCCGCCGCCCTGGCGGTGCAGCGCGCCGTCGAGGAGCGTGGCCTGCTGTCGCGGGTCGTGAGTCTGGGCGAGGGGCTGCAGCAGCGGCTAGAGGCGCGTTTCGCCGAGCATCCCCACGTCGGCGACATCCGCGGTCGGGGGCTCTTCCGCGGGCTCGAGTTGGTCGCCGAGCGCGACGCCAAGACGCCGTTCGCCCCCGAGCGCAAGCTGCACGCGGCGATCAAGCGCGCGGCCATGGATGAGGGGCTGATGTGCTATCCCATGGGCGGCACCCTGGATGGCCGCCGGGGCGATCATATCCTGCTGGCGCCGCCCTTTATCCTCGACGACGCCCACCTGGACGAGATCGTCGACAAGCTCGATGCTGCTCTCAAGCGCGTTCTCACCCACTCGTAATGGAGCCTCGCCCGATGTCGATCGACTCCCGCCTCTCCCCCCTGGACGAGGCCAGCATGGCGCCCGACCAGCGCCGCGTGCTGGACGCCATCCTGAGCGGCCCCCGCGGCAACCTGGACGGCCCCTTCCTGGCCTGGATCCACAGCCCCGAACTGGCCGATCATGCCCAGCGCCTCGGCGCCTTCTGCCGCTACGGCACCCGCCTGGAGCTGCGACTCACCGAGCTGGCGATACTCTTCACCGCGTCCTGGTGGCAGTCCCAGGCGGAGTGGCAGATCCACGCGCCCATCGCCCGCGAGGCCGGGGTCAGCGAGGCGGTGATCGAGGCGCTCCAGGATGGGCGCGAGCCCGATTTCGAGCGCGACGACGAGGCGCTGATACATCGCCTGGGCAAGACGCTCTACACCACCCGGCGCGTCGACGAGGCGCTCTACGCCGAGGCGGTGGCGGCCTTCGGCGAGCCGGCGGTGGTGGAGCTGGTGGGGGTGTTCGGCTACTACGCCCTGGTGGCCATGACCCTCAACGTCTTCGAGGTGCGCCGCGGCAGCGAGCCGCTGCCGTTCGCCGAGCCCTGACGTGACGGGCGGTCTGCAGGACCGCGCCGAGCCGGCCGACGTTCTCGCGGCCTGCGCGCCCTGGCCATGTGCCGGGGTGTGCGTATGGGGCGGGGGAAAGCGGGAAACGCTGGCTTTTCTCGGCCTCGGCTGTTGTGCTGACATCATCCTGACGGCACAGGGAGGTGATCGGCGATGAGCGACAGCACCCAGGTATTTATGGTTCTCGGCGCGACGCTCGCGGCCTTCGTGTGGGGCCGCTTTCGCTACGACCTGGTGGCGCTGGGTGCGCTACTGGCCTCCGTGCTGCTGGGCCTGGTGCCCACCGACGAGGCCTTCTACGGCTTCGGCCATCCCGCCGTGATCACCGTCGCCGCGGTGCTGGTGCTCAGCCGCGGCTTCGAGCGTTCCGGGCTCGTCGATCTGATCGCCGAGCAGGCCCTCAGGGTCGGCGACCGCCTGATCCTGCAGATGCTGGTGCTCTCCGGCACCGTGCTGGTGCTCTCCGGGGTGATGAATAACGTCGGCGCCCTGGCGCTGATGCTGCCGGTGGCGATCCGCATGGCTCGCGAGCACGACAGCCCGCCCTCGCTGCTGCTGATGCCGCTGGCCTTCGGCTCGCTGCTCGGCGGCCTCACCACCCTGATCGGCACCCCGCCCAACATCATCATCTCCAGCTACCGTCATGAGGCGGTGGGGGAGAGCTTCGGCATGTTCTCCTTCTTTCCGGTCGGTGCCAGCGTGGCCCTGGTCGGCCTGGCCTTCATCGTGCTGGTGGGCTGGCGCCTGGTGCCCCAGCGAGCCGGCAAGGCCTCCACGGAGGAGATGTTCGATACCGCCCACTACCTCGTGGAGCTGCGCGTCCCCGAGGACGGCAAGGCGGTGGGCTGGACGCTGCGCGATCTGCACCAGGCCCTGGAGGAGACCATCCCGGTGCTGGCGGTGGTGCGCGGCGACACGCGCCATGCCGGTCACGCCTTCCACGGCACCCTGGGCGAGGGCGATATCCTGCTGGTGGAGGCCGGGCCCGAGGAGATGAAGCTGATCGAGGACAAGGCGGGCCTGGTGGTCGGCCCCGAGCCGCCGCCGGACGACGAGGCACAGGATGCTGAGACGCGGGAGCGCGAGGCCTCGGCCGCGCCTCGCAAGGCCCAGCAAGGTGATGAGTCGCAGGATGACGAGCCGCAGGGCGAAGAGGAGGAGGAGGCACAGCGTTCCGCGGTGGATACCGAGGGCCTGCAGCTGGTCGAGGCGGTGGTGCGCAACGACTCTATGATGATCCACCGCACCGTCACCCAGCTTCGCCTGCACAACCAGTTTGGCCTGCACCTGGTGGCGGTGGCCCGGGACGGCGGCCGCCTCAACCAGCGCCTGCGCGATATTCGCTTCCGGGCCGGCGATGTGCTGCTGCTTCAGGGCGGCGAGGGCGAGATCGGCGAGAGCCTTACCACCCTGGGCTGCCTGCCGCTGGCCAGCCGTAACCTGACCCTGGGTCGGCCGCGGATGCTGGCGGTCTCGGTGGCGATCTTCGCGGTGGCGGTGATCGCCATGGTGCTGGACCTCGTGCCCTCGTCGGTGGCCCTGACCGCTGCCGCCCTGGTCTCGCTGATGGTGGGCGTGCTGTCGCTGCGCGAGGGCTATCAGGCCATCGACGGCCCGGTGATCGTGCTGCTGGGGGCGATGATTCCGGTGGGGCAGGCGCTGGAGACCAGTGGCGGGGCCTCCCTGATCGCCGAGATCCTGCTGGCCATGGGCCGCGAGTGGCCGGTGGTGGCCACCCTGGTGGGGCTGTTCTTGATCTGCACGCTGCTCTCCAACGTGGTCAACAACGCCGCGGCGGCGCTGCTGATGGCGCCCATCGCGGCGAGCCTCGCCGAGGGCTTCGGCGTCTCCCTGGATCCTTTCCTGATGGTGGTGGCGATCAGCGCCTCCTGCGCCTTCCTGACGCCCATCGGTCACCAGTCCAATACCCTGGTGATGGGCCCGGGCGGCTATCGCTTCGGCGACTACTGGAAGCTGGGGCTGCCGCTGACCCTGGTGGTGATGGCGGTGGCGATCCCGCTGATCCTGATCGTCTGGCCGCTGTAGCCTTTAGCGAGAACGCATCCTGCGCCGGCATGGGTCTCCGAGAGGGCGCTGTGAATACGTCCCTGTACGCTACCGATGCCCTGCGGCGCTCCCGCGTCCCGTCCGCTTGCAGGGCCGGTGCTGACCATCTCTGGCCAGCCCGTTCGAAGCAGTGCTTCTCACCCCTGGCATAGGATCCTCTCTTTGACCTGTCCCGCCGCTCAGACTCTATTTTATTCGGCTCTTGGGAGCTGCAAGGGAATAACAAGACGCCCCGGCGGCTGGCCGGGGCGTTGTGTGGTACCTGGTTCAGAGGGGTAATCCAGAGGCTCAGGCCGGCTGGTGGCGCAGCACCTTGGTCTTGTCGGTGACGAAGGCGTCGTAGGCGAAGTCATCCACGGTGAGCAGCTCCAGCACCGCAGCCTCGCGCTCCTGCATGAAGGTGGCGTCCTCCTCGCCGATCAGCCCCGCCGCCAGGGCCGCCTCGACCCGCGCTTCCGGGTGCAGCGCCTCGGCCGGCAGCTCCCCCTTCGCGTAAGCCTTGTTGACCCGGCGATAGAGCGCCTCGGCGCGCTCCTGGCTCGCCAGCAGGGCGTTGTAGCGGGCCAGCGGGTTGTCCCGGCTGCCGTCGTTCTCCTGCCAGGTGGCGTCGAGCAGGTGGCGGCGCAGGGGCGTGTCCCGGGAGACGGCCTGGGCGATCTCGCGGGTCAGCGTGTCCTCGGGGCGCTTCCAGCGCCGGCCCGTCGGCATCACGATGACGCGCAGCGTGCGGCCCAGGGCGCGGCTCGGCAGGTTGTCGAAGAGCTCGTCCAGGGCCTGTTCGGCGCGTCCCAGCAGGAACCGGCAGCCGTAGTGCAGCAGGGCCGCCTCGCCCTCGACCTTGTGGCCCTCGTGCCACTGCTTGAGCGTCATCGAGGCGAGATAGAGGTTGGAGAGCACGTCGCCGAGGCGCGCGGAGAGCATCTCACGCTGCTTGAGCTGCGACCCCAGGCTCGCCATGGCGGCGTCGGCGCAGAGTCCGAAGCCGGCGGAGAGGCGCGCGATGTCCCGGGCGTAGGGGGCGGCGATCTCGTCGAAGGGCACACTCGGCCGGCCGAGCCCCAGCCCCTGAGTGAGGGCACGGGCGGCGTTGCCGAAGATCAACCCGGCATGGCCGAAGAAGGCGCGATCGAAGGCCGCGGCGTCGTCTGCATCCTTGGCGGCCAGCTCCTCGAGCACGTAGGGATGGCAGCGGATGGCGCCCTGACCGAAGATCATCAGGTTGCGGGTCATGATGTTGGCGCCCTCGACGGTGATCGCCACCGGGTTGGCGCTGTAGCCGATGCCGAGGTAGTTGCGCGGCCCCAGGGTCACCGCCTTGCCGCCGTGGATGTCCATGGCGTCGCCGAGGATAACCCGCTGGAACTCGGTGAGCTGGCTCTTGAGGATCGCCGAGGGCACCGCCGGCTTCTCGCCATGATCGATGGTGTTGGCGGTCTGGTAGACGGCGGCCCGGGAGACATAGGCCAGCGCAGCCATGCGCGCCAGGGGCTCCTGGATACCCTCCATCTCGGCCACCGGCACGTTGAACTGGCGGCGGATCCGCGCGAAGCCGCCGCTCCAGCCCAGCGCATAGCGGGCGGTGCCGGTAGCGCCGGAGGGCAGGGTGATGCAGCGCCCGATGGAGAGGCATTCGACCAGCATCCGCCAGCCCTGGCCGATCATCTCCGGCCCGCCGATGATGGTGGAGAGCGGCACGAAGACGTCGTGGCCCTTGATCGGCCCGTTGAGGAAGGGGCTGCCGATGGGATGGTGGCGGCGGCCGATCTCCATGCCGTCAGTGTCGCGGGGAATCAGCGCCAGGGTGATGCCGCGATCTTCCTCCTCGCCGAGCAGCTGGTCCGGGTCGAAGAGCCGGAAGGCCAGGCCCACGACGCTGGCGATGGGCGCCAGGGTGATCCAGCGCTTCTCGAAATTCAGCCGGAGGCCCAGGACCTCCTCGCCGTCGACCATCTGCTTGCAGACCACGCCGGTGTCGGGAAGGGCCGTAGCATCGCTGCCGGCCCGCGGGCCGGTCAGGCCGAAGCAGGGGATTTCGCGGCCGTCGGCCAGGCGCGGCAGATAGTGATCCTTCTGCTGTTCGGTGCCGTACTTCAGCAGCAGCTCGCCCGGCCCCAGGGAGTTGGGCACGCCCACGGTGACCATCAGCGTCTCGCTGACCGAGAGCTTCTGCAGCACCAGGGACTGCGCCTTGGCCGAGAAGCCCAGGCCGCCGTAGGCCTTGGGGATGATCATGCCGAAGAAGCCTTCCTGCTTGAGGTAGTCCCAGAGTTCCTGGGGCAGGTCGGCGCGTTCCCGGGCGATCTCCCAGGCGTTGCACATGCCGGCGGCCACGCTGCACTGGTGATCGAGGAAGGCGCGCTCCTCATCCGAGAGCCCCTCGTCGCGATAGTCGAGCAGCTTTTTCCAGTCGGGACGTCCGGTGAAGAGTTCGCCGTCCCAGGCCACGCTGCCGGCTTCGAGTGCGGTGCGCTCGGTATCCGAGACCTTGGGGGCGACCTTCTTGAACAGGGCGAAGAGTCGTGGCGTGAGCCAGCGGGTACGCAGGGCGGGCAAGCCGCAGACGGCGATGGCCGCGGCGGCGATCATCAGCAGCACGCCGAGGATCGACGCGCCGGCGACCAGGCCGACGAGGCCGAGCCCCGCGGTCACGGCCAGGGCGGGCAGGGCGCCGGCCTCCCGGCGCATCACGATGAGCAGGCCGGCAATGGCCAGCACGAGCAGGGTCAGGGTCAGCATGGTGGGCTCCGACAGATTCGAACACTTGTTTGAATGCCCTCAGCCTAGCGCATCCCGAGCCCGGCGGCCAATCCCCTCGATGCAGTTTTCCCTCTCCAAGTCCGAGAGGATCATGGAGGCAGGTCTACGCGGGGCGCCGTGAACCCTTCCCTGGGCGCTACTTTTGACATCCATGGCAAAAGACCCCTCTTCGACCTGCCTCCATTCACCCTCGATGTCCGACCGTTCAACGCAAGTTGCCCCGCACGGGGGCGGGGCGGCTCGGTGTTGCTCGGCTAACCGATCAGGCCGTACGGCGCTGCGGTTCCCGCTGGGCGGGGGCGTCGCCCGCCACGTAGTAGGGGGCGTCGCTTCTCGGCAGCGGCTCTCGGCCGCGGATCTTGTCGGCCATCTTCTCGGCGAGCATGATCGTCGGCGCGTTGAGGTTGCCGGTGGGGATCACCGGGAACAGCGAGGCGTCGACCACCCGCAGGCCCTCCAGGCCGTGGACCCGGCCGGCGCTGTCGACCACGGCATCGTCCCCCTCGCCCATCCGGCAGCTGCCGCAGGGATGGTAGGCGGTCTCGGCATGGGCCTTGACGAAGGCGTCGAGCGCTTCATCGGACTGCACGTCCGGCCCCGGCGAGACCTCCCGGCCGCGGTATTTGTCGAAGGCCGGCTGGGCGATGATCTCGCGGGTCAGGCGAATGGCGTCGCGAAACTCCTGCCAGTCCTTCTCGGTGGCCATGTAGTTGAACAGTATCGAGGGTGCGGCCTCGGGATCGCGGGAGGTCAGGCGCACGCGGCCGCGGCTCTCCGAGCGCATGGAGCCCACGTGGGCCTGGAAGCCGTGGGCCTGCACCGCGCTCTTGCCGTTGTAGCTGATGGCGATGGGCAGGAAGTGGTACTGCAGATTGGGCCACGCCTCCTCGTCGCTCGAGCGGATGAAACCCGCCGCCTCGAACTGGTTGCTGGCGCCAATGCCTTTGCCGAACAGCATCCACTCGGCGCCGATCTTCGGCTGGTTGTACCACTTGAGCGCCGGGTAGAGCGAGATCGGCTGGGTGCACTCGTACTGGATGTACATCTCCAGGTGGTCCTGCAGGTGCGCGCCGACGTTGTCGTTGACCTGAACGGCCTCGATGCCGAATTCGTCGAGCACGTCCTTGGGACCCACGCCGGAGCGCTGCAGGATCTGCGGCGAGGCGATGGCGCCGGCGCACAGCAGTACCTCGCGGCGGGCGTGAACCGCCTGGGGCTTGCCGTGGCGGGCGTAGCGTACGCCGGTGGCGCGCTTGCCCTCGAAGGTGATGACGTCGGTGATGGCGCGGGTCTCGATGGTCAGGTTCGGCCGACTCTTGGCCTGGTCGAGGTAGCCCCGGGCGGTGGAGGCGCGTCGTCCGTTGGGGGTGACGAAGCGGTCCATGGGGCCGAAGCCCTCCTGCTGGTAGCCGTTGACGTCCTTGGTGGACGGATAGCCGGCCTGCTGGCCCGCCTCGATGAAGGCGTGATAGAGCGGATTGTTGCCTTCCTTCGGCGTCGTCACGCTGACCGGGCCGTCGCCGCCGTGGTAGGCGTTGGGGCCGATGTCGCGGGTCTCGGACTTCCTGAAGTAGGGCAGGCAGTCGGCGTAGGTCCAGTCCCCGAGACCCGGCTGCTTGGCCCAGCCGTCATAGTCCAGGGCGTTGCCGCGGATGTAGCACATGCCGTTGATCAGCGAGGAGCCGCCGAGGCCCTTGCCGCGGCCGCATTCCATGCGCCGGCCGTCCATGTGGGGCTCCGGGTCGGTCTCGAAGGCCCAGTTGTAGCGCTTGCCCTGCAGCGGGTAGGCCAGGGCCGCCGGCATCTGAGTGCGGAAGTCGAAGCGGTGATCGGGGCCGCCGGCCTCGAGCAGCAGCACGCTGACGTCCGGGTCCTCGGTCAGGCGGGTGGCCAGGACGTTGCCGGCGGAGCCGGCGCCGATGATGACGTAATCGAATTCACGGGACGGGGACATGGGGCCTCCCTGAAACAGTCAAAAGGGGCGCGTTGCAAGCGGCGCAGGGGACGTTTGCCGGTCGGAAACGCCAAGTACCCTCGCGTTCCGCTTATGCGCGATTAAGGGTGCCGGAGGGGACGTCTCCGGTCCCCGGCGCGCCTCTCGCCCGGGGTCACGACGTGGCCTCAGAACACCGATTCGAAGGGGCCCATCTCGACCTGCACCGACTTGGTCTGGGTGTAGTGAGCCAGGGTCTCGATGCCGTTCTCGCGACCCACGCCGGACTGCTTGTAGCCGCCCACGGGCATCTCGGCGGGAGACTCGCCCCAGGTGTTGATCCAGCAGATGCCGGCTTCCAGGCGCCGGATCACGCGGTGGGCACGATTGAGCCCCTCGGTGAAGACGCCGGCGGCCAAACCGTATTCGGTGTCGTTGGCGCGGCGGATCACCTCCTCCTCGTCGTCGAAGGCGAGCACGGACATCACCGGGCCGAAGATCTCCTCGCGCACGATGCGCATTTCGTCGGTGCAGTCGGTGAAGATGGTCGGGGCGGCCCAGGCGCCGTTGGCATAGTCACCCTGGGACCAGGCCTCGCCGCCGGCCAGCACCCGGGCGCCTTCCTGTTGGCCCAGGGCGATGTAGGCGAGCACCTTCGCCTGGTGCTCGAAGCTCACCAGCGGCCCGAAGTTGATGCTCGGATCCAGCGGGTCGCCGGCGCGGATGCGCGCCACCCGCTCGACGAGCTTCGCCTCGAAGGCCGCCTTCACGGCGCGATCGACGAAGACCCGGGTGCCGTTGGTACAGATCTGCCCGCTGGAGTAGAAGTTGGCCATCATCGCGGCGTCGGCGGCGCGGTCCAGGTCGGCATCGGCGAAGACGATCAGCGGCGACTTGCCGCCGAGCTCCATGGTCACGTCCTTGAGCGTCGAGCCGCCGGCCGCGGCCATCACCTTGCGGCCCGTGCCCGCCTCGCCGGTGAACGAGATCTTGTCGATGCCGCGGTGGCCGGTGAGCATCTCCCCGACCCGGGCATCGCCCTGGACCACGTTGAAGACGCCGTCGGGCAGGCCGGCCTCGCTGAATATCTCGGCGAGGATCATGGTGGTCAGCGGGGTGACTTCGCTGGGCTTGAAGACCACGGCGTTGCCGGCGGCCAGCGCCGGGGCGCTCTTCCAGCAGGCGATCTGGATCGGGTAGTTCCAGGCGCCGAGGGCGCCGATCACGCCCAGCGGCTCACGGCGAGTGTAGACGAAGGAGTCCTCGCGCAGCGGGATCTGGGCGCCCTCCAGCGCCGGGGCCAGGCCGGCGTAGTACTCGAGCACGTCGGCGCCGGTGACGATGTCCACGGCCGCGGTCTCGCTGATCGGCTTGCCGGTGTTACGGGTCTCGAGCTCGGCGATCTCGTCATTGCGCTCGCGCAGCAGCGCGACGGCGCGGTAAAGGATGCGGCCACGCTCCATGCCGCTCATCGCTCCCCAGGCGCGCTGGCCCTGGCGCGCCGCGGCCACGGCGGCGTCCACGTCGGCCGCGGCGGCCTGGGGCACCTCGGCGAGCAGCGAGCCGTCGAAGGGGTTGACCACGGGGAAGGTCTCGCCCGAGGTGGCGGCCGTGTGGCGGCCATCGATGTAGAGGGTCTGGGGGGCGGAAAGTGCCATGCTGACCTCCGTTCAGGTAGCGGAAAGGGTGTCGTGCGTCTCGAGCAGTCGGTCCAGGTAGTCGTGGGCCAGACGACGCGCTTCGTCGCTGTCCAGGCCGTTGGGCGTCAGCGCGCCGCGCAGCCAGAGGCCGTCGATCAGGGCGGCCAGGGCTCGGGCGCAGGCGCGCGCCTCGTGACGGGGCATCAGCCGGCGGAACTGATGACAGAGATTGGCGTAGAGGCGCCGGTCGTTGACGTTCTGAAGGCGCGCCAGCGTCGGCCGATGCATGCTGCTGGCCCAGAAGGCCAGCCAGGTCTTGGCGACCGGGCCGGTGACCTGGCTGCCATCGAAGTTGCCATCGATGATGGCGCCCAGGTGCGCCCGCGGGCTCGCGGTCTTGAGCGCGTTGCGCCGTGCGGCCACCGCCGCGCCCAGGTCGCTCAGGATCTGGCGCATGGTGGCCTCCAGCAGGCCGTCCTTGCCGCCGAAGTAGTGGCTGATGATGCCGGCGGAGACCCCCGCGTGGCGGGCGATGCGCATCACCGTCGCGTCGGCCAGGCCGACCTCGTCGATGGCCGCCATGGTCGCCTTGATCAGCTGCTGGCGGCGGATGGGTTCCATTCCGACCTTTGGCACCGTTGCTGGCTCCTGTCCCGAGAATTGATGTTGCACCCAACGCATCAGGCGTGGTTACCATGTAGCATGCCATTTCTTTATTGAACGTTCAATCAATAAAGGTCCGATGGGGTCTTCCCCTATCGGTCGGCGGCGCTGCCGTCGCGGCTATACTTGATGTCCAACAAGAGGAACGCTTTCATGAATACGACCCTCCTGAATCGTCGCATGACCTTCGGTGTCGGCGCCGCCGCCCTTGGATTCGCCGTCGCACCGCTGCAGGCCGCCGAGCCCGAGAGCTGCGAGAAGGTGCGCTTCGCCGAGGTCGGCTGGACCGACATCACGGCCACCACCGCCCTGACCACCGAGGTGCTCGAGGCGCTGGGCTACGAGACCCGCATCGATACCGTCTCGGTGCCGATCGCCTATTCCGGCATGAAGAACGACGACTTCGACGTCTTCCTGGGCAACTGGATGCCCTCCATGGCCTCGATCAGCGATCCCTACGTCGAGGATGGCAGCGTCGATCGCCTGGGCGCCAACCTCGAAGGCGCCAAGTACACCCTGGCGGTGCCGCAGTACGTGCACGATGCCGGCGTCACCTCGGTGGCCGATCTCGCCGAGCATGCCGAGAAGTTCGACGGCAATATCCACGGCATCGAGGCCGGCAACGACGGCAACCAGCTGATCCAGGACATGATCGACGACGATGCCTTCGGCCTCGGCGACTGGTCGCTGGTCGACTCCAGCGAGGCCGGCATGCTGGCCGAGCTGAGCGCACGCACCCCCGACGAGACCTGGATGGTGTTCCTCGGTTGGGAGCCGCACCCCATGAACACCAACTATGACATGGCCTACCTGTCGGGGGCCGACGATTACTTCGGCCCCAACCTGGGCGGGGCGACCGTCTATACCAACACCCGCGGCGGCTATGCCGAGGAGTGTGGCAACGTCGGGACGCTGCTCGAGAACCTCGAGTTCACCCTCACCATGGAGAACCAGCTGATGGGGCAGATCTCGGATCAGGGCGAGGATCCCCGCGAGGCGGCCCGCGACTACCTGCAGGCCAATCCCGCGGTGCTCGAGACCTGGCTCGAGGGTGTCACTACCCGCGAGGGCGAGCCGGGGCTGCCGGCGGTGAAGGAGGCGCTCGATATCGAGAGCTGAGTGCCTCGCGGGCTTGCCATGGCGCGAGCCCGCGTGCATAATTCATCCCCGTTGCCCGGCCTTGGTCGGGCAACCTGTTGATAAGGCTACGTAGCTCAGCTGGTTAGAGCACATCACTCATAATGATGGGGTCCCCTGTTCGAATCAGGGCGTAGCCACCAGAACACGCAGAAACGCCCGTCAGGCTCCGGCCCGTCGGGCGTTTTTCGTTGGGCCTGTTTCTTGGGTGCCGGCCGGCCGTGCGGGCACCAAATTGCCAATCGCGGCTTGACCTTGCGTGCCCGATCCGTATACTACGCCCCGTGTTCGAGGTCATTCCCCGATAGCTCAGTTGGTAGAGCAAATGACTGTTAATCATTGGGTCACAGGTTCGAGTCCTGTTCGGGGAGCCAAC
>NZ_FPAQ01000001.1:20292-253238 GCF_900116405.1 Halomonas saccharevitans
TTCCCCGATAGCTCAGTTGGTAGAGCAAATGACTGTTAATCATTGGGTCACAGGTTCGAGTCCTGTTCGGGGAGCCAGTCCTGTCCGGTAATTCTGTCCGGTGCTGTTTCTCGCTTTCCTAGCTCGTCCTTTCTCCGTCGGTCGTTTCTCCTCAGCGCCATTTTCGCCAGCCGGTCGCATCCATGCGTGCCGTATTGCCTCGCGTTGCTGCACCCCAGGCCGCGTCTTTACCGTCTTCTCTTTGCCGTCTCAGAGGTATGGAGTCTCGCATCTGCAAGGGCTCTCGCCACGCCGCAGCGTCGCCGCGACGTGAGGCCGGGCCGCCATTCGAGCCGTGCGGATAGCAAGACGCCGGACCACAGGGGTCCGGCATCATCGTCACGGGGTGGTGTGATTCAGCGCCTCAGTTGAGCTCTCAGTTAAGCTCCGCGTAGTGCCAGCCGTCCTCCAGCTGGCGGTAGTCCAGCAGGATCTGGGCGGTCTCGAGGACCTGGGCACGGTCGATCGGCTCGTCCTCGGCGTCGGCATCCGCGGTCTCGTCCTCGTCGCGGGCATCGGTCCAGTCCTCGAGCGGCTCCAGGCCCAGGGCCCGGCGGCGCTCGTTCTCTAGTGCCAGCTGCTCCGCTTCCTGTGCCTCGACCTCACGCTTGCGCTGTTCGCGGTTGAGGCTGACGCTGGTGTGCTGCGCGCGAAGCTGACGCGCGAGCTCGGAGCGTTGCTCGAGGTAGTGGAAGTTCGGCTGCTTCTCGGCGCGCTCCAGGTGGCGGGCGCGCAGCGTCTCCAGGTGCCGGTGGGGTTCGCCGTAGGTCCGGTACTGCACCTCGCGCACGGTGTCCCACGGCAGGGCATTGTCGAGGCTGCTCTCGCCGATCAGTTCGGGGTCGATCAGGCTCGGGAAGTTGATATCCGGCTCAACGCCGCGGTGCTGGGTGCTCTCGCCGGAGATGCGGTAGAATTTGGCGCGGGTCAGCTTGATCTCGCCGTGGCTGAGCTCGTTGAGGGTCTGCACCGTGCCCTTGCCGAAGGTGTCGTTGCCGACCACCAGGCCGCGACCATAGTCCTGAATGGCACCGGCGAAGATCTCCGAGGCCGAGGCGGAGAGGCGATTGACCAGCACGGCCAGGGGGCCGTCGTAGAGGGCGCCGCTCTCGGTGTCGCCGTAGAGGCTGATGCGCCCGCGGGCGTCGCGGACCTGGACGGTGGGGCCGCGGTCGATGAAGAGCCCGATCAGCGAGTTGGCCTCCTGCAGGGCGCCGCCGCCGTTGTTGCGAAGGTCGAGCACGATGCCCTCGACACCCTCGGCCTGGAGGCGCTCGACCTCGCGGGCGACGTCGCGGGTGGTGCTGCGGAAGTCCTCCTCGCCGGCCTGCCAGGCATCGAAATCCACGTAGAAGGTCGGGATCTCGATCACGCCGAGACGATGCGTGCCGTCATCGCGCTCGACCTCGATCACCTCGCCCTGGGCGGCCTGATCCTCGAGGTCCACGGTGTCGCGGGTGATGTCGATCACCGTGGAGCGCGTCATGTCGATGGCCTGGGCGGGCACCACGTCCAGGTGCACCACCGAGCCCTTGGGGCCGCGGATCAGATCGACCACGTCGTCGAGCCGCATGCCCACCACGTTGACGATCTCGCCGTCCTCCTGGCCCACGCCGATGATGCGGTCGGCGGGCTGCAGGGCGCCGTCGCGCTCGGCCGGGCCGCCGGCCACCAGGCTCGAGACCTTGACGAACTCGCCGTCGGCCTGCAGCAGGGCGCCGATGCCCTCCAGCGACAGCCGCATCTGGATGTCGAAGGATTCGCCCTGGCGCGGCGAGAGGTATTCGCTATGCGGGTCGACGCTGCCGGTCACTGCGGCCATGAAGAGCCCGAAGACATCGGCCGCGTTGGTCTGGCGCAGCCGCGAGAGCTGCCCCTCGTAGCGCTGACGCAGGGTATCTGTCACCTGCTCTGGGTCCTGGTCGCTGATGGTCAGGCTAAGGGCGGCGTTGTTGAGACGCTTCATCCACAGCTCATCAAGCTCGGCCTTACTGCCGGCCCAAGGGCTGTCCTTGCGCTCCAGCTCCAGGCGCTGTTGGCTATCGAAGCTGAAGTCGATGCCCTCGTCGATCCGTGCCAGCAGCCATTCGAGGCGCTGCTCGGCGCGTTCGTGATAGCGCTGGTAGAGGGCGAAGGGGCGGGCCAGTTCGGCGTCAAGCAGTGCCTCATCCATGCCGGTTCGCAGGTCGCTGAAGGCGGCTACGTCGCGGTCCAGCAGGTAGGCGCGCTGACCATCGAGGATCTCCAGCAGGCGCTCGAAGGACCGCCGCGACCAGGCATCGTCGAGGCTGACGTCGGCGTAGTGGCCGTAGCGCAGCGACTCTGCCACTTCAGTAGCCGCCTGGCGCTGATCATCGTTCGGCTCGAGACTGGCCAGGGCCGGCGGCGTGGCCAGCAGCAGGCCTAGAACCGCCGCTCGCCCAAGGGTGACTAACAGGCTCATCGATGAAGCACTCCCCGATTCGTGTACACTCACTCTTCATCCAGACCCCGACCCGGCCGTCGAGTTGCATGGACAGACTTGCCATTGTATCAGCTTGGCCGTGTCGTCAAGACCCCCGAAACGTCCCGCGATAGAGGAATTCCATGTCCGAGGATGCCCGCCTCGAGCGTCTGCTCGACTTTCTGCATCGATCCCCCACGCCCTGGCATGCTACGGCCAACATGGCCGCGCGACTCGAGGCCGCCGGTTTCAGGCGCCTGGAAGAGACTGCCTCCTGGCAGCTCTCGCCCGGCGAGCGAGTCTACGTGACCCGCAACGACTCCTCGATCATCGCCCTGCAGCTGCCCCGCGAGGGGCTCGAGGCCCTGCGCCTGATCGGCGCCCATACCGACAGCCCCGGCCTGCGCCTCAAGCCCAACGCCGCCCAGTGTGCGGCGGGCTGGCTGCAACTGGGCGTCGAGGTCTATGGCGGGGCGCTGCTGGCGCCCTGGTTCGATCGCGACCTGGGTCTGGCCGGTCGGGTCCACGTGCGCCATGCCGATGGCCGCATCGAGGGCGTGCTTATTGATGTCGAGCGGGCGGTGGCGATCATTCCGAGCCTGGCCATCCATCTGGACCGCGAGGCCAACAACGGCCGAACCATCAATGCCCAGACCGAGATGGCCCCGGTGTTCCTCCAGGACGGCGGCCGGCCCGATCTCGAGCGGCTGCTCGCCCGCTGGCTCGAGGAGCAGCACGGCCTGACCGAGGTCGAGGTCCTCGATTTCGAGCTGGCGTTTCGCGACATGCAGGCGCCGGCACGGGTCGGCATCGAGGGCGAGCTGGTCGCAAGCGCCAGGCTCGACAATCTGCTCTCCTGCTTCGCCGGCCTGGAGGCGCTGCTCGAGAGCGATGGCCGCCAGGGCGCGGTGCTGGTGGCCAACGACCATGAGGAGGTTGGCAGCGCCAGTGCCTGCGGTGCCCAGGGGCCCTTCCTCGGCGACGTGCTGCGCCGGGTGAATGCCCAGCTCGGCGAGGCGGGGGAGGAGGGCTTCATTCGCCTGATCCAGGCCTCGCGGCTGATCTCCTGCGACAACGCCCATGCCCTGCATCCGAACTTTCAGGACAAGCATGACGCCGCCCACGGCCCGGCGCTCAACGGTGGGCCGGTGATCAAGGTCAACGCCAGCCAGCGCTATGCCACCAACAGCGCGACCGCGGCGCTGTTCCGCGACCTGTGCCGCGAGGCCGAGGTGCCGGTGCAGACCTTCGTGACCCGGGCCGATATGGGGTGCGGCAGCACCATCGGCCCGATCACCGCCACCGAGCTTGGGGTGCCGACCCTGGACGTGGGGGCGCCCCAGTGGGCCATGCACTCGATCCGCGAGACCGCGGGCGCCCGGGACGTGGACTATCTGGTGCGAGTGCTGACCGCCTTCGTCAATCGCGCCGAGCTTCCCTGAGCGTCTTGATCGCCGGCAGGGCCGCCGTCCGTGCGGTCTCGCCGGCGATCCTGGCGCCCAGATAGCGCGCACCGAAAAAGCCCGCCTGGCGAGCCAGGCGGGCTTTTCGATGTTTGGTGGCTACGCCCTGATTCGAACAGGGGACCCCATCATTATGAGTGATGTGCTCTAACCAGCTGAGCTACGTAGCCGAACAACGGGGGCGAATTCTACGTACCTGACTCGCCCGCGTCAAGCCCAAGCGGCGTCATGAGCGCTTTCGGGGTGCCCCGGCGGCTCAGACGTTGAAGCGGAAGTGGATGACGTCGCCATCCTTGACGATGTACTCCTTGCCCTCCAAGCGCCACTTGCCGGCATCCTTGGCACCCTGCTCGCCGCCCAGGCTGACGAAGTCGTCGTAGGCGATGACCTCGGCGCGGATGAAGCCCTTCTGGAAGTCAGTGTGGATCACGCCGGCCGCCTCGGGGGCGGTGGCGCCGACCTTGACCGTCCAGGCGCGAACCTCCTTCACGCCGGCGGTGAAGTAGGTCTGCAGGCCCAGCAGTGCGTAGCCGGCGCGAATCACCCGGTCGAGCCCGGGCTCTTCCATGCCCAACTCGTCGAGGAACATGGCGCGCTCTTCATCCTCGAGCTCGGCGATCTCGGCCTCGATCTGGTTGCAGACCGGCACCACCACGGCATCCTCGGCGGCGGCGATCCTGCGCACCGTGTCGAGGTAGGGGTTGTCCTCGAAGCCGTCGTCGTTGACGTTGGCGATGTACATGGTGGGCTTGAGCGTCAGGAAGCCGAAGCCCTTGAGCTGCTGCTTGTCGTCGTCATCGAGGCCGAAGCTTCTCAGCGGCTGGCCCTCGGCCAGATGGGGATGGATGCGCTCGAGGATCGCCTTGGTGGCGATGGCTTCCTTGTCGCCGCCCTTGGCCACGCGGACCAGGCGCTGGATGGCGCGCTCGACGGTGTCCAGATCGGCCAGCGCCAGTTCCATGTTGATGATCTCGATGTCCGCCTCGGGATCGACCTGGTTGGCCACGTGGATGACGTTGTCGTTATCGAAGCAGCGCACCACGTGGGCGATGGCGTCGGTCTCGCGGATGTTGGCCAGGAACTTGTTGCCGAGCCCCTCGCCCTTGGAGGCGCCTGCCACCAGGCCTGCGATGTCGACGAACTCCATGGTGGTGGGCAGCACCTTCTGGGGACCCACGATCTCGGCCAGCTTGTCGAGGCGCGGGTCCGGCATCGGCACGATACCGACGTTGGGCTCGATGGTGCAGAAGGGGAAGTTTTCGGCGTCGATGCCCGACTTGGTCAGGGCATTGAAGAGGGTGGACTTGCCGACGTTGGGCAGGCCGACGATACCGCAGTTGAAACCCATGGGATCTTCCTGGAAAGCGAGTTCGGGAATGGAGAATGGCCGGCATTCTACGCGAAAAGAGCGTCGTGCCGACAGCGGCTCGGCTTGATCGGTGATGCCGGCGACGCTCGCAGCGCTCAGCCCTTGAAGCTGTGCAGCCGATTCATGGCCTTCGCCCAGTCGCCGTCGACGGCCTGGGGGAGGGTAGCCAGGCACTCGTCGATGGCGGCGTCGATGGCGCCACGCTCCGCCTTGCCGGGGCGACCCAGCACGTAGTTGGTCACCTGGCGGGCCTCGCCGGGGTGGCCGATGCCGATGCGCAGGCGGTGAAACGACTTGTCGTTGCCCAGGGCGCGGATGATGTCGCGCAGGCCGTTGTGACCGCCGTGTCCGCCGCCGGTCTTGTAGCGCGCCGTGCCCGGTGGCATGTCGAGTTCGTCGTGGGCCACCAGCAGCTCGTCGGGGGCGATCTTGAAGAACTGGCAGAGCGCCGCCACGGCGCCGCCGCTGCGGTTCATGAAGGTGGTGGGCTCGAGCAGGTGCAGCTCCCGACCGTCCAGCCGGACTCGCGCATGGCGGCCCAGGAACTTGCGCTCGGGACGCAGTTCACTGCCCGCCGCCCTCGCCACGGCGTGCACCAGCCAGGCGCCGGCGTTGTGGCGGGTGGCCTCATAGTCGGCGCCGGGGTTGCCCAGACCAATGATCGCTTTCAACTGGCTCATGCCGGTCTCCTCGCGTGCGGCGTGATGGCAAAAAAAATCAAGCGCCGAGGCGCTTGATTCCTGACGACGAAGCGGGCATGTCGAGGCTCCGACATGCCCGCCGGGCAAAACCGATTACTCGGCGTCGCCCTCGCCCGCGGCTTCTTCGCCACCGGCTTCTTCTTCGCCTTCTTCTGCTTCGCTACCACGGACCTTGGCCTTGGTGACGCTCAGGATGGCGTTGTCGTGGTCCTCACCATGGGTCAGGGCGACCAGGGTCACGCCGGCCGGCACGCTGAGGTCGGACAGGTGCAGGGTAGTGCCCATCTCGACGGCACTGATGTCGACTTCCAGGTACTCCGGCAGGTCCTTCGGCAGGCAGCTGATCTCGACCTCGGAGGCCAGCTGGTGCAGCTCGCCGTCGTGGTCCTTGATGGCCACGCAGGCGTCTTCACCGGTCACGTGCAGCGGCACGTTCAGGGTCAGCTCGTGGGTGGCGTCGACGCGCAGGAAGTCGGCGTGAGTCACCAGCGGCTTGAACGGGTGACGCTGCAGGTCACGCACCACGACCTGCTGGGCCTTGCCGTCCACCTGCAGGTTGATGATGGAGGAGAAGAACGCCTCGTCTTCCAGCGCCTTGTAGAAGCTGGTCTTGTCGACGGAGATCGGCTGCGGCGCCTGCTCACCACCATAGATGATGGCCGGCACCTGTGCGTTGGCACGACGCAGGCGGCGGCTCGCACCTTTCCCCAGGTCGTTGCGAACGCTGGCATTGAGTGTGTAATCGGACATGGAATTGCCTCTTTCTGAAGGTAAGGAAGACGCCGTGGCCCGCGACCAGACCGCGGCGTTTCCGGGAGCCCCGTGGGGCGCTGCTCCGACGCCTCGTCCCGCTGTGCCGTCCGCCGAGCGCTGCTCGGCGGGTCGGCCTCAGTGGAACATGGCGCTGACGGATTCTTCGTTGCTGACCCGGCGGATCGCCTCGGCGATCAGCCCGGCCACGCTGAGCTGGCGAATGTTGCCGCTGCGACGCGCGGCCTCGCCGAGCGGGATGGTGTCGGTCACCACCACTTCATCGAGCACCGAGCCAGAGATGTTGTCGACGGCCGGGCCGGACAGGATCGGGTGGGTGGCATAGGCCACCACGCGACGGGCGCCGCGCTCCTTGAGGGCCTCGCCGGCCTTGCACAGGGTGCCGGCGGTATCGATCATGTCGTCCACCACCACGCAGGTGCGGTTCTCGATCTCGCCGATGATGTGCATCACCTGCGCCTGGTTGGCCGAGGGGCGGCGCTTGTCGATGATCGCCAGGTCGGCATTGAGCTGCTTGGCGATGGCGCGCGCGCGGACCACGCCGCCGACGTCGGGCGAGACGACGACGAGATCGTCGTAGTTCTGGCGCTCGATGTCGTCGAGCAGGATCGGCGAGCCGTAGACGTTGTCCACCGGCACGTCGAAGAAGCCCTGGATCTGATCGGCGTGCAGGTCCATGGTCATGACCCGGTCGACGCCGGCCTTGACCATCATGTCGGCGACGATCTTGGCGGAGATCGGCACGCGGGCGGAGCGCACGCGGCGGTCCTGACGGGCGTAGCCGAAGTAGGGGACCACGGCGGTGATCCGAGTGGCGGAGGCGCGGCGCAGCGCGTCCACCATCAGGATCAGTTCCATCAGGTTGTCGTTGGTCGGTGCACAGGTGGGCTGCAGGACGAAGACATCCTTGCCGCGCACGTTCTCGTTGATCTCGACCGCGACTTCACCGTCGCTGAACTGCCCCACCGTGGCGTTGCCCAGGCGGGTATCCAGGCTCTCGGCGACTTTACGGGCGAGATCGGGATTGGCATTCCCGGCGAAAACCATCAATTTTGACACGCGCAGCCACCTTTGCTGTGTTGGGTCTTCAGGGGTTGGGGTCGACGGGGATCCGGTCGGCATGGCTGGGGCAGCAGGATTCGAACCTGCGCATGGCGATACCAAAAACCGCTGCCTTACCGCTTGGCTATGCCCCAGGATCAGCTCCGCGCCGGCATGTCGGACATGTCTCGACGCCCGGGGGCGGCGAGGGTCATCGACCCAGCGCAGCATGAAGAGGTGAGCGGTTCAGCCCGCGCGCCGTGAAGGCGTGCCAGCCCTCGGGAACTTCGGCCAGGAGACGATCTGCCCGTGACTCGCTCTCGAGACGGGCAAAGATGCAGGCGCCGGTGCCGGTCAGCATGGTCGGTGCCCGCTGGGCCAGCCAGTCGAGTGCGCGCGCCACTTCGGGATAGTGCCTCCGGACGGTGTCCTGGCAGTCGTTGCGCCAGCTCGCCGCTCCCCCCTGCAGTGCGCGCGCCATGGTAATCGGGGGGGTATGGCGTGTCAATTCGGGCGCCCCGAACACGGCCGGCGTGGAGACCGTGACGCCGGGGTGGATGACCACGAACCAGGGGGTGTCGAGGGTCACCGGAGTCAGGCGTTCACCGATGCCTTCGGCCCAGGCGGCGTGGCCGTGCACGAAGACCGGCACGTCGGCGCCGAGGCGAAGGCCGAGGCGGGCGAGCTCGGTCAGCTCCATACCGAGCCCCCAGAGGGCATCGAGGCCGAGCAGGGCGGTGGCGGCATCCGAGCTGCCGCCGCCGAGCCCCCCGCCCATGGGCAGGCGCTTGTCGAGGTGGATGTCGGCGCCCAGGCGACGGCCGCTCTCGCCCTGCAGCAGGCGCGCGGCGCGCAGGATCAGGTTGTCCGCGGGCGCGACGCCGTCGAGGCTCGGTGAGAGGTTCAGTTCACCGTCCGTGCGGCGACGCAGGGTGAGGGTGTCGCCGGCGTCGAGGAACTGGAACAGCGTCTGCAGCTCGTGGTAGCCGTCTGGTCGGCGCCCGGTGATGTGCAGCAGGCGATTCAGCTTGGCTGGCGCGGGCAGCACCAGCGGCTCGGCTCGGGATGAAGAATAGTGTGCAGAACGGATCGCAGAACGGGGGGGGGTGCGGGGCATGACGTCACTCATCGAGGGTGGGGCGCCACTCGGTGACCACCAGGGTCGCCCGCAGCGTGCCATAGGTCATCACCATCCGCCGCGGCAGCCAGAGGCCGTCGACGCGGGTCCAGTCGCGGTAGCCGATCTCCCAGCCGTCCTGCTCGAGGCGCTGGGGGAAGCCCAGCTCGTCGCGCTCGAGCCGATAGGTGCCCTGCGGGGAGGGCAGGCCGCGCACCCAGTCGGAGAGCGCGCTGACTGGCAGCGACCAGCCCAGCTGCTGGGTCATCAGCGCCTCCGGCGTCTCGGCCTCGAAGCGCCCCTCGGCGGTGGTCAGCGAGAAGCGCCCCTCGCGCCCCTCGAGGGTGCTGCGGCCGCTGCCGAAAGGGCCGCTGATCAGCAGGCGGTAGTAGTGGGGATGCTGGCTCCAATCCAGATTGGCACTGGTGGAGTCTTTCGGGGTACGCAGGCCGACCTTGCCGGCCAGCAGCCAGGTGTCGAGCTCGGTGAGGCGCGCTTGCTGCGCCGACCACTGTCCGGCGGCGCGCTCACCCTCGGGCGGCGTGGGGCGGCTCGCACAGCCGGCCATCAGGACGAGGACCAGCAGGGGAATCAGCAGTCGCGTGAGGTGCGTCATGGGGCGTTCCGTTATTGAGAGTTCCTTCAGGGAATTTTCCGTTATGGAAAGATCCGTGTTGGAAGCTTCCGTTTGTCAGGGGGAGGTCGTCGCGCCGGCAGCGTCCAGTTCGGGCTGACGCCGCAGCAGCTCGTCGATCAGCGGGCGCGCCTCGAAGCGCTCTCGAGCCTCCTCGAGCAAAGCGCGGGCCTGGGCCTTCTCGCCCAGCGCCCAGAGCACCTCGATCAGGTGGGCGGCGATCTCCTGGTCGGGCATCGCCGCCCAGGCGCGCCTGAGCCAGGGCAGGGCACGGGCGGGCTCGCCCTGGCGATAGTAGACCCAGCCGAGGCTATCGAGGATGGCGGGGTTGTCCGGCGCGAGCTCATGGGCGCGTTCGATCAGCGCTCGCGCCTCGTCCAGGCGACCCTCGATATCGGCATCGGCGAGGGTATAGCCCAGCGCGTTGAGGGCGGTGGCGTTCTCCGGGTCGTGCTCGATGAGGTGGCGCAGGTCGGCTTCCATGGCGGCGAGATCGCCGTCGGCGAAGGCGCGCATGGCGCGCTGGTAGCGCAGCCGCTCGTCGTCCGGGCGCCGCGCGAGCTCGCTGTCGAGCAGGGCCTCGGCCTGCTCGGCGAGGCCCGCCTCGTCCAGCAGCTCGACCTCCACGGAGGCCAGCTCGCTCTCGTAGGCCTCGTGACGCAGCCGCTCCAGGCGCAGGAAGGCGCGCGCATCGAGTCGCCGGTCGGCCGCCATCAGCATCGAGGCCGCGCTCACCCGCGCCGGCAGGAACTGTTCGCCCTCCGGCACCTGGCGGTAATAGAGGAGGGCGTTGCCGATTTCGCCGCGCTCCTCGGCGATGGCGCCGAGCAGCAGGAAGGCCATCGGCGGGGCCTCGTCGTCGCCGACCAGCGGCAGCAGCAGGCGGCGCGCCGGCGCCAGGTGCTCGCGCTCGAGAAACAGGCGAGCCAGGCCCAGGCGCAGCGAGGCATCGTCGCCGTGGTCGGCGAGCAGCGTCTCGATGGCGTCCTCGGCGGCCTCGACGCTGCCCATCGCAAGCTCGGCCCGGGCGAGCAGCAGCATCAGGCGGGGATCGCCGGGCGATACCTCAAGGCCCCGGCGGGCGTGCTCGCGCGCCGCGGAGGGGGCCTCTGCCTGGAGCGCGAGGCGTGCGCGCAGTCGCCACAGTTCCGGCCGCTCGGAGGCCTGTCGGGCGACTTGCATCAGGCGACGCTCGGCCGCCGCCGGCTGACCCGCGGCGGCCTCCAGCAAGGCGGTGGCGAGCTCGGCATCGATGCGGTTCGTGGCCGCGGGGCGCGCCAGGTGGGCCCGCAGGCGGTCGAGCAGCGGAGTCGGATCGGCCCCGGCGTCGAGGGCGGTCTCCACGAGCCCGAGCAGCGCGTTGCTCGCCTCCTGCTCGCCGGCGCCCTGTTCGTTCACGCCCTGTTCGATTACATCGAGGCGATGGCCCAGGGCGGCGGCCCAGTCGCCGCGCTGGAGAGCGAGGCTTGCCAGCAGCCGCGAGGGGGCGTCGCTGCCCGGGGCCAGGCCCTGCCAGCGCTGTGCCGCCTCCTCGAGCAGCGCGGGATCCTCGCTGAAGCGGGCGGCCAGGGTGGCGCGCTCGGCCAGTGCGACCGAGTCGTAGCGCTCGGCGGCCTCGATAAAGCCCTGGGCGGCGCGGGTGTAGTCGCTGCGCTGGCCGGCCATCTCGGCCTGCAGCAGGCCGGCGAGGCCCTGGGCGTCCAGGCCGCGGGTGATCGGGGGCGCCCCGGCGAGCGGATCCCGCCCGGGCTCGGCGGCCGACGAGGCTCCCGGCAGTCCCTGGCAGCCGGCGAGCAGGAAGGCCAGCGTCAGGGGAACCAGGGGCGTATGGCGAGAGAGTCGGGGGAGCGTTCCGCGGGGCATGCGCGTCTCGTGCTGGAGGCCGAGCCGCCAGCATAACGGCTCGACCCGTCCGGGCAAAGCGTGATCCCCGTCACGGCATGCCGGGGCGCTTCCGGCGGCTGGCCTGTGCTAGAATGCGGCGCTTCGAGGATGGGCGGTCCGCGCCGTCGGATATCACCATGTCGCCCTTGCCGGAACCACGACTCGCGAAGATGCCGAACGCATGACGCTTCTTGCCCTGGGAATCAACCACCGGACCGCCAGCATCGAGGTGCGCGAGCAGGTCGCCTTCTCGCCCACTCAGCTGGAGTCGGCGCTGGCCGAGCTGCGTGCCTTGCCGGAGGTGCGTGAGGCGGCGGTGCTGTCCACCTGCAATCGCACCGAGCTCTACTGCGCCACCGGCTCCGGCGGCGAAGGCGAGATCCTCGACTGGCTGGGGCGCTTCCACGGTCTGAAAGTGGAGGATCTTACCCGCTGCGCCTACCACTATCGCGAGAATGAGGCGGCGCGCCATCTGATGCGCGTGGCCGTGGGGCTCGATTCCATGGTGCTCGGCGAGCCGCAGATCCTGGGCCAGCTCAAGGACGCTTACCAGTCGGCCCGCCACGCGCGCAGCCTGGGCGGTGAGCTCGAGTGCCTGTTCCAGAACACCTTCGCCGTGGCCAAGCAGGTGCGCACCGAGACCGGCATCGGCCGCAATCCGGTGTCGGTGGCCTACGCGGCCGTTAACCTGGCCAGCCGCATCTTCGGCGACTTCACCCGCTCCCGGGCGCTGCTGATCGGCGCCGGCGAGACCATCGAGCTGGTGGCGCGCCACCTCCACGAGGCCGGCGTGCGCCAGCTCACCGTGGCCAACCGCACCCGCGAGCGGGCCGAGGTGGTCTCCGGTCCGCTGGGCGGCCAGGCGATCACCCTCGATGCGATCCCCGACGCCCTGGTCGAGGCCGATATCGTGATCTCCTCTACCGCCGCGCCGCTGCCGATCCTGGGCAAGGGCATGGTCGAGCGGGCGCTCAAGAAACGGCGCCACCGTCCCGTCTTCATGGTCGATATCGCCGTGCCCCGGGACATCGAGCCCGAGGTGGGGGAGCTCGCCGACGTCTTCCTCTATACCGTCGATGATCTGCAGGAGGTCATCGAGGAGAATCGCCGCCATCGCCAGGTGGCCGCCGACCAGGCCGAGTCGCTGATCGAGCACGGCGTGGGCAACTGGCAGCACGAGCGACGCATCCGCAGCGGCGGTGAGCTGATTCGCGACGTGCGCGCCCGCGGCGAGTCGCTGCGCGAGCTCTCCGAAGAGCAGGCGCTGGCGCGCCTGGCCCGCGGCGAGGACCCCGAAGCGGTGATCCGCCGGCTGGCCCATCAGCTCACCAACCGCCTGCTGCATCGCCCTACCGTGGCGATGCGCGACGCGGCTTCACATGAGCAGCACGACCTGCTTCATGCCGCCACGACCCTGCTGCTGGATGAATCCACTGACCACTCCCGATAGGATGCGCCGATGAAAGCCACCCTGCGCCAGCGCCTCGATGCCTTCATCGAGCGCTTCGAGGAGCTTGCCGCCCTGCTGGCCGAGCCTGAGGTGATCAGCGACCAGACCCGCTTTCGCGACTACTCGCGGGAATATGCCGAGCTCGAGCCCCTGGTCGAGGCCTGGGGCGAGTACCTCGCCGTGGAGGCCGACATCGCCTCCGCCGAGCAGCTGCTGGGCGATGCCGACGCCGAGATGCGCGAGCTGGCCGAGCTCGAGCGCGACGAGGGCCGCGAGCGGCTCGAGGCCCTCGAGGTGCGGCTCAAGCAGCTGCTGGTGCCCAAGGACCCCGATGATCGCCGCAACGTCTTCCTCGAGATCCGCGCCGGCACCGGCGGCGACGAGGCGGCGCTGTTTGCCGGTGATCTGTTCCGCATGTACTCCCGCTACGCCGAGCAGCACGGCTGGAAGGTCGAGGTGGTCAGCGCCAGCCACGGCGACATGGGCGGCTACAAGGAGATCATCTCCCGGGTCAAGGGCGAGGGGGTCTATGCGCGCCTCAAGTTCGAGTCCGGCGCCCACCGGGTGCAGCGTGTGCCGGCCACCGAGTCCCAGGGCCGCATCCACACCTCGGCCTGCACCGTTGCGGTGATGCCCGAGGCCGACGAGGTCGGCGACATCGACATCGACCCGAGCGACCTGCGTGTGGACACCTTCCGCTCCAGCGGTGCCGGCGGCCAGCACGTCAACACCACCGACTCCGCCATCCGCATCACCCACCTGCCCAGCGGCGTGGTGGTCGAGTGTCAGGAGGAGCGCAGTCAGCACAAGAACCGCGCCAAGGCGATGTCGCTGCTCGCCGCCCGGCTCAAGCAGTCGGCCGTGGCCAGCCAGCGCCAGCAGCAGGCCGATGCCCGGCGCTCCCTGGTCGGCTCCGGGGATCGCAGCGAGCGCATCCGCACCTACAACTTCCCCCAGGGGCGGATCACCGATCACCGCATCAACCTGACGCTCTACAAGCTGGGCGAGGTGGTCAGCGGCGAGCGGCTCGACGACGTGGTCGAGCCGCTGATCCACGAGTATCAGGCCGAGCAGCTGGCGGCCCTGCAGCAGGACGCCGGATGATCCTCGATCACCTGCTGGCCCGCGCCGCTTCTCGGCTTGCGGCCGCCGGGTCGCCGAGCCCGCGCCTCGATGCCGAGGTGCTGCTCTGCCACGCGCTGGGGGTGGATCGCACCTGGCTCTATACCTGGGGCGATCGCCAGGCGCCGAGCATCGAGCGGGCTCGCTTCGAGGCGCTGGTGGCGGCCCGCGCCCAGGGCCGCCCGATTGCCTATCTGACCGGCGAGCGGGAGTTCTGGGGCCTCGCGCTTGCCACCTCGCCGCATACGCTGATCCCCCGGCCGGACACCGAGTGCCTGGTGGAGGCGGCCCTGGCCCGTGCCGCGGCCCCCGAGGGTCGCCTTTTGGATCTGGGCACCGGCACCGGGGCCATCGCCCTGGCCTTTGCCAGCGAGCGGCCCGGCTGGTCGGTGCTCGGGGTGGATATCCGTCCCGAGGCCGTGGGCCTGGCCGTGCACAACGCCACGCGACTCGGCATCGCCAACGCCGCCTTTCGCGAGAGCGACTGGTTTGCCGCGCTGACCGATGACGAGTGCTTCGATCTGATCGTCTCCAACCCGCCCTACATCGCCGCGGATGACCCGCACCTGGCCCAGGGCGACGTGCGCTTCGAGCCGCACAGCGCCCTGGTGGCGGCCGACGGGGGCCTCTTTGACCTGCGCCACCTGGTGCGCGAGGCCGGCCGGCACCTGCTCCCCGGCGGCTGGCTGATGCTCGAGCACGGCTTTGAGCAGGCCGAGGCGGTGCGCGGGGTGTTCGAGGCCGCGGGCTACGTCGAGGTGGCGAGCCGCGTCGATCTGGGCGGTCATGCGCGGGTCAGCCTGGGGCGGCGAGTTGACGACGAGACTGGAGCCGAACGGCCGTGATGTGGTACATCTTTCAGCAGAATAAAACGCCACGTCTCGTCGCCTTTGCATGCGTGAAGCCCACCGAGGCCCCCGAGGAGGGGTGTTTTACAGGTGATCGTACTGTCGCGACGGCGTGAAAGCCCCACCCAGATCGGCCTGCCAACGACAATGAAAGCCAAGACCCGCTCGCTCGACCGCATCGACCTCAAGATCCTGCGCTGCCTGCAGGACAATGCCCGCATCTCTTACGTCGACCTGGCCTCTCAGGTCGGGCTTTCGACCACGCCCTGCCTGGAGCGCGTCAAGCGCCTCGAGCGCGCCGGCATCATCCGTGGCTACAAGGCGCTGCTCGATCCCCGGGCGCTCAAGGCTAACCTGCTGGTATTCGTCGAGATCAGCCTGGAGACCCAGTCGCCCGCGGTGTTCGACGAATTTCGCCGCGCCGTGGCCAAGCTGCCGCAGATCCAGGAGTGCCACCTGGTCTCGGGGCAGTTCGACTACATCCTCAAGTGCCGCATTCCGGAGATGTCGGCCTATCGCCAGCTGCTCGGCGACGTGGTGCTGACGCTGCCCGGGGTGAAGGAGTCCAAGAGCTACGTGGTGATGGAGGAGGTCAAGGAGAGCTTCAGCCTCCACGTGCCCGACATCGAGGAGTTCGAGGAAAAGTGAGCCCCGCCATGGATGATCAGTCCCTGCTGCGCTATAGCCGGCAGATCATGCTCGAACAGGTCGACATCGACGGCCAGCAGCGCCTGCTGGCCGGCCACGCCCTGGTGATCGGCGCCGGCGGGCTGGGCTCGCCGGTGGCCCTCTACCTGGCGGCCGCGGGGCTGGGTCGGCTGACCCTGGCCGACGCCGATGCGGTGGAGCTCTCCAACCTGCAGCGCCAGATCGCCCACGCCACCGCGGACATCGGACGCAACAAGGCCGAGTCGGCCCGCGAGGCGGCGCTCGCCCTCAATCCCGGCTGCGTGATCCAGGCGATCGACGACCATCTCGATGGCAAGGCCCTGGCGCGGGCGGCCGCCGAGGCGGACGTGGTGCTCGACTGCACCGACCGATTCTCCAGCCGCTATGCCATCAACGCCGCCTGCCGGGCGGCCGGCGTGCCGCTGGTGTCGGGCGCGGCGATCCGCTTCTCCGGCCAGCTCGCCGTCTTCGACCCCCGCGACCCGGATGCCCCCTGCTACGCCTGCCTCTACCCGCCGGGGGAGGAGGGCGACGAGGAGCTGCGCTGCGCCGAGAACGGCGTGATCGCCCCGCTGGTGGGACTGATCGGCAGCTTCCAGGCGCTGGAGGCGATCAAGCTCGTCAGCGGCGCCGGCACGCCCCATCGCGGCCTCTCCACCTTCGATGGCCTCACCGGCCAGTGGCGCCACTTCGGGGTGCCGCGCGATCCCGCCTGCCCGGTCTGCCACGCGATCTGACCCGCCGTCCACGCTCTGCCGTGCCGCTCCCTGCGCTCGCCTCACGAGCGCAGGGAGCGGACGCCTCTTCGGTCGTTGATGGCTCCGAGTGATGGTGATTACTTGACGGTATCTGGTGGCCGTTTCGTGCGGCGGCTTCGCCCGCGCCTGCTCGTAGCTGTAGATTTTAATGCTTAAAAACAATGTCTTAGTGGTTTTATTGGAACTGACTTGTTGGCGGTTCGTTTAATGCATCATTTCTTCAGGTGTCAAATACTTGACAGCTATTGTGGTGCTGGTGCCACACTGAGCCTGCCGGAGCGAGCCCTTCATCGATCGCTTCGACCAACAACAATCAGCGCACTGCGCACAACAGACAGGTTCTCGTATGACGATCCCGCCTCGGCCGGAGCATCCGGCGTCCTGGTATCGCGCGTCCATCGCCGTCGAGCTCGGCGACTGTCCCCCGCTCGAAGGAGAGCAACGCGCGGATGTCTGCGTGATCGGCGGCGGCATCACCGGCTGTTCGGCGGCCCTGCACCTGGCCGAGCGCGGCTATTCGGTGGTGCTGCTCGAGGCCGGGGAGATCGCCCATGGGGCTTCCGGGCGCAGCGGCGGGCAGATCCTGCCGGGCCTGGGCACCGACATCGCCACCGTGGAAAAGGCGCTGGGCCGCGAGCGTGCCCGGGAGATCTGGGAGATGAGTCGCGAGGCGGTGCGCCTGACGGCCGCGCTGATCGAGCGTCACGATATCCCCTGCGAACTCTCCTGGGGTTACCTGCATGCCGCGGTAAAGCCGCGTCACGTCCGCGAGCTCGAGGCGTTTCGCGAGCGCATGGCCCGCGACTACGACTATTCGGCCCTCACCCTGCTCGAGGGCGATGCCCTGCGCGAGCACGTGGTGAGCGATGCTTATCCGGCGGCCCTCTTCGACGCCGAGGGCGGTCACCTTCACCCGCTCAACTACACCCTGGGCCTGGCCCGGGCGGCGCGTCGCGCCGGCGTGGCCATCCACGAGCACAGCGCTGCCGTCGAGATCCGCCACGGCGATCCCGCCACCGTGGCCACCGCCCGGGGGCGGGTGGCCGCTGACTTCGTGGTGCTCGGCACCAACGCCTACCAGGCGGGCCTGGTGCCTGAGCTCTCCGGACGCATCATGCGCGCCGCCAACTACATGATCGCCACCGCGCCGCTCAGCGAGGCCCAGGTGGCCCAGGTACTGCCGAAAAACGACGCCCTGTCGGACGCCAACTTCGTGCTCGATTACTACCGCCTCTCCGCCGATCGCCGCCTGATCTTCGGCGGCGAGGTCAGCTACGACGGCCGGGAGCCGCGCAACCTCACGACCCGCATGGACGACAAGATCGCGCGCATCTTCCCGGTGCTCGAAGGCGTGCCCATCGAGTATCGCTGGGGCGGTGACGTGGCGATCACCCTGGATCGTGCGCCGGACTTCGGCCGGCTGGGCCGCAACGTCTACTACGCCCAGGGCTACTCCGGCCACGGCATGGCGCTGGCGGGGCTCGCCGGTCAGCTGCTGACCGAGGCCATCGCCGGGCAGGGCGAGCGCTTCGACGCCTTTGCGGCCATGCCCCATCGCCGCTTTCCCGGCGGCCGCCTGCTTCGCAAGCCGCTGCTGGTGCTGGCCACGCATTACTATCAACTGCGGGACCGGCTGTAACCGGGCCATCGAGAACCGAGAGGGCACCCCATGAATGAGACCATCACGGCGGACGCCGCCGCGGCCCGTCCCCGCGCGGACGGGGCGGAGCAGGGCGCGACGTCGCGTCAGGCATCGGCCATCGAGATGCAGGGCCTGCACAAGCGCTTCGGGCGCGATACCGTGGCGCTGGATGGCGTCGATCTGACCATCGAGGCCGGTGAGTTCTTTACCCTGCTTGGCCCCTCGGGCTGTGGCAAGACCACGCTACTGCGCATCCTCGCCGGCCTCGAGGATGCCGACGACGGTCGCCTGGCCATCGGCGGCCGCGACATCACCGAGGTGCCGCCCCACCGGCGCAGCGTGAATACGGTCTTCCAGTCCTACGCGCTCTTCCCGCACCTCTCGGTGCGCGAGAACCTGGCCTTCGGCCTGAAGATGCGCGGCATGGCCGCCGCGGGGCGCCACGCCAAGGTCGACGAGATCGCCGACTTCATCAAGCTCGGTGACCTCGTCGACCGGCGGGTGGACCAGCTCTCCGGCGGCCAGCGCCAGCGCATCGCCCTGGCCCGCGCCCTGGTCTGCGAGCCCGACGTGCTGCTGCTCGATGAACCGCTCTCGGCGCTCGACGCGGGGCTCAGGAGCCAGCTGCAGGTGGAGCTGTTGCGGGTGCAGAAGCGCCTCGGCATGACGTTCGTCTTCGTCACCCACGACCAGCAGGAGGCGATGGTGATGTCGGACCGCATCGCCGTGCTCAACGGCGGGGTGATCCAACAGGTCGGGCCACCCCGGGCGGTCTACGAGCATCCGGTCAACGCCTTCGTGGCGCGCTTCATGGGCCATGACAACCTCTATTCGGTCACTGGCCGGCAGGGCAGCCGGCTTGCCACGGCGCTGGGGGAGCTCATCATCGCCGAGGCGGGGGAGGGCGAGCTGCTGCTGATCCGCCCCGAGACCCTGGACCTGCTGCCCGGCGAGGTGGCAGGCAACAACCACCTGCCGGCCGTGGTCGCCGAACGGCTCTACCGCGGCAGCCATGCCGAGTACCGCCTGGAGGTCGGCGACACCACCCTGCAGGCGACCCTAAACAATCGCGGGCGGCACCTGCCCGAGGTGGGCGATCGGGTCACCGTCACGGTGGCGCCGCACGACCTGGTCACCCTGAGCGAATGAGGAGACGAGCATGGCCTACAACGGTGTGATGCCGTCCGCCCGCAGCCGCGCCATGGTCCGCGAGGCGCGCCACCTGCTGTTCACGGTGGCCCCCGGGGCGATCTGGATCGTGATCTTTCTGGTGCTGCCCGGCGCCTACCTGATGGGCGTGGCCTTCATGACCAACGGTCCCTACGGGCTGCCGGAGATGCCGCTCTCGCTTGCGTCGTTCGAGCGCCTGGCGGGCTTCGGTTTCCTTGGCTGGAGCCCCGGCAACCTCTACACCCTGCTGCGCTCGCTGTGGCAGACGGCCGTCTCCACGGGCCTCGTGGTGCTGGTGGCCTATCCGATCGCCTACTACATCACCACCTGCCGCGAGAAGTGGCGGCCGATCATGCTGCTGCTGGTGGTGGTGCCGAGCTGGACCAACCAGGTGATCCGCACCTTCGGCTGGATGAACCTGCTGGCCCCCGGCACGCCGCTCTCCGGCCTGGCCGAGGGGCTGGGCCTGATCGCGCCCAACATGGGGCTCTATCCCTCGAACTTCGCGGTTACCCTGGGCCTGGTCTACAACTTCCTGCCCTTCATGGTGCTGCCGCTCTACGCCGCCTTCGAGAAACTCGATACCGCCCAGGTCGAGGCCGCTCAGGACCTCTTCGCCTCGCCGGTGCGCGCCTTCTGGCACGCGGTCTTCCCCCAGACCCTGCCGGGGCTGCTGGCCGGCATCGTGCTGGTGGCGATTCCCGCCTTCGGCATGTACGTGATCCCTGAGCTGCTGGGCGGGGGCAAGGGCATGATGCTCGGTAACCTGGTGGCCACACAGTTCTCGGGCGGCGCCAACTGGCCGCTCGGCGCGGCCGGCGCGATCCTGATGCTGATCGCCACCTTCATCGGGCTGTTCGCCATGCGTCGCATCGGCAAGCGCCTGGGTGGCGGCGAGGAGGTGGTGATATGAGAAAGCGCACGCTCAAGCGCGGCCTGACCGCCTTCTGGTGGGCCACCCTGGCGTTTCTCTACCTTCCGCTGGCGGTGGTGGTGCTGTTCTCCTTCAATGCCGCCAACAGTGCCGCCAGCTTCACCGGCGTCTCGCTGCGCTGGTACTACCAGCTGATGGGCAACGAGGCGATCCTTTCGGCCTTCGCCAACAGCCTGGTGCTGGCGATCACCTCCTCGGTGATTGCCCTCGTCATCGGCTGTCTGATCGGCTACGGCATGTATCGCCATCGCCACCGCAAGCTCGGCTGGCTGATCGTGCTGATCTACCTGCCCATCGTGTTGCCGGATATTGTCTTCGGCATCTCGGAGATGGCCTTCTTCGTGCAGATCCACCGCCTGACCGGGCTGCTGCAGCCGGGACTCGGGACCATGATCATCGCCCACGTGACCTTCCAGATTCCGTTCGTGGCGTTGATCATCTATTCGCGCTTCGTGGGGCTAGACCCGACGCTGTTCGAGGCCGCCAAGGATCTCTACGCCTCGCCGTTCAAACGGGTCGTCCACTTCATGCTGCCGACCATCAAGCCCGCGTTGATCTCGGCCTTCTTCCTCTCCTTTACGCTGTCGGTGGATGACTTCGTGATCAGTTTCTTCACCGCCGGTCCCGAGAGCGCGACCCTGCCGATCTACATCTGGGGCGCCATCAAGAAGGGGGTATCCCCCGAGATCAACGCCATCGCCACGCTGATGATCGGCGCGGTGGCCATTGCCGCCATCATGAGCCTGCTGTTCAGCCGTCGCCGGCACGCCTGAGCCGGCGCACCTTCCCGCGGGAAACGAGGAGAGTCGACATGCCCAACAACAAGAAGATCCTGGCCCTGTCCCTGGGCGGCCTGCTGCTCGCCGGCAGCGTCCAGGCCCAGGAGAACAAGCTCTATCTGTTCAACTGGACCGAGTACATGGACCCCGAGATCATCGAGGCCTTCGAGGCGCGTTACGACGTCGAGGTGGTGCAGAACTACTTCAACTCATTGCCCGAGATGTTCGCCAAGCTCAATGCCGGCGGGGTCTCCCAGTACGACATTATCGTGCCCTCCAACTACTTCGTGCCGCGGCTGATTCAGACCGGCCTGGTGCAGAAACTCGACAAGTCGAAGCTCGAGAATCTCGACAATATCATGGCGCAGTTCCAGGACCCGGCCTTTGATCCCGGCGCCGAGTACACCGTGCCTTACCAGTGGGGGACGACCGGGATCGTCTACAACACCGAGACCTTCCCGGAGGCACCCAAGAGTTGGTCGCTGATGTTCGATCCGAAGGCCAATCCCGAGCACCCGTTCGCGCTGATGGGCGACGGTCAGGTCAGCATGGGCGGCGCCTGCGCCTATCTCGGCCACGGCTACGACTGCACCGACATGAACGCCTGGAAAGAGGCCGCGCGGCTGCTCATCGAGACCAAGGGACGCGAGACCTTCAGCGGCTTCACCGACGGCACCCCCGCCCTGCAGCAGCTGGCCCGCGGCGTGACCCACGTGGGGCTCTCCTACAACGGCGACTACCTGTTCTTCAAGGAGGAGGACCCCGACTCCTTCGCTACCCTCGACTTCATGATTCCCGACGAGGGCGCCGAGATGTGGGTGGACTCGATGCTGATTCCCTCTGAGGCGCCCAACCCGGACATGGCGCACAAGTTCATCGACTTCATCCTCGAGGCCGAGGTCGGCGCCCAGCTCTCCAACTACAACTACTACGCCAGCCCCAATGCCGCCGCCACGCCGTATCTCGACGAGGTGCTGACCAAGCCCCCCGTCCAGCCGAGCGAGGCCGACATGGAGCGACTGCGCTTCACCCCGAGCCTGGAAGGCGATGCCCTGCAGACCTTCCAGCAGCTGTGGTCCGAGGTCCAGTCCCGCTGAGCGAAGAGTCCCCGGCATCGGGCCGGGGGCTCGCCATTGCGAGCAAGGAATATCCCATGAGTAACCGACAGGAGCAGCCGCTCCTCAACGACTGGTTCGAGAAGCACGGCATCACCGAGGTCGAATGCCTGGTCTCCGACCTGACCGGCATCCTCAAGGGCAAGATCATGCCCGCCGGCAAGTACCTCAAGGGCGGTCGCCCGCGGCTGCCCGACTCGATCTTCATCCAGACGGTCACCGGCGGCTATCCCGATGACGAGGACATCCGCTTCTGGAACCCCGCCGAGCGTGACATGGAGCTGGTGCCCGACCCGAGCGCCATCTATCCGGTGCCCTGGGCCGAGGATCCGACCGTGCAGATCATCCACGACTGCTTCTACCTGACCGGTGAGCCGGTGGAGCTGGCGCCGCGCTACGTGCTCAAGCGCGTGCTGGACCTCTATGCGGCTCGCGGCTGGAGGCCGGTGGTGGCGCCGGAGGTGGAGTTCTACCTGGTCAAGACCAACACCGATTCCGACTATCCGCTGGAGCCGCCGGTCGGGCGTTCCGGGCGCCAGGAGAGCAGCCGCCAGTCGTTCTCCATCGACGCGGTCAACGAGTTCGATCCGCTGTTCGAGGAGATGTACGACTACTGCGACGCCATGAACCTGGACCTGGATACCCTGATTCACGAGGAGGGCGCCGGCCAGATGGAGGTCAACTTCCAGCACGGCGATCCGCTCGCCCTGGCCGACCAGGTGGTGATGTTCAAGCGCACCCTGCGCGAGACGGCGCTGCGCCACGGCATGTACGCCACCTTCATGGCCAAGCCCATGGCGGGCGAGCCGGGCAGCTCGATGCACATCCATCAGAGCCTGCTCGACAGCAAGGAGGGGCATAACGTCTTCGCCGACGAGGACGGCCAGCCCAGCCGCCTCTTCCACGCCTTCATCGGCGGGCAGCAGCGCTACCTGCCCTCGGTGATGCCGCTGCTGGCGCCCAACGTCAACTCCTATCGGCGGCTGATGCGCACCGAGACCAGCGGCTCGGCGCCGATCAACGTCGAGTGGGGCATGGACAACCGCACCGTGGGGCTGCGCGTGCCGGTCTCCACCCCCGAGGCGACTCGGGTGGAAAACCGCCTGGCGGGGGCCGACGCCAATCCCTATCTGGTGATGGCGGCCTCGCTGGCCTGCGGCTACCTGGGCATGCTGGGCCGGCTCGAGCCCCGGCCGCCGATGGTCGGCTCCGCCTGGTCCGGCGGCAACAAGCTGCCCGACGACATCGGCCCGGCGCTGGACATGCTCCACGACTGCCAGCCGCTGGCCGACATCCTCGGCGAGCGCTTCGTCAACAGCTACCTGGCGGTCAAGCGCGCCGAGCACCGCGCCTACTTCCAGGTCATCAGCTCCTGGGAGCGCGAGCACCTGCTGCTGCGCGTCTAGGCGAGAGAGCGATCCGAGCATGCTTGATCGGGTACTCGAGAACGAGTGCCCTCCGGGCCGAAAGGGCGTGCCGCCTGGTGCGCCAAGACCATCAGGGAGAGTGATGATGCTGAAACCGAGATACGCTGCGGCGCTGGCCGGCCTGGGGCTGCTGACGCTTGGCGCCGCCGCGGCGGCCGACGACGGCAAGCTCAGGCTGTTCAACTGGTCCAGCTACATGGATCCGCAGATCATCGAGGCCTTCGAGGCGGAGACGGGGCTCGAGGTGGTGCAGAACTACTACAACGCCAATGCCGAACTCTTCGCCAAGCTGACCGCGGGGGGAGATGCTCAGTACGACTTGATCGTGCCCTCCGACTATTTCGTCCCGCGCCTGATCGATGCCGGCCTTATCCAGCCGCTGACCGCGCCGGGCGAGACCCTCGCGGGCCACGATCATATCCTCGAGGAGTTTCGCACGCCGAGCTTCGATCCCGGCGGTGACTACACCGTGCCCTACCTGTGGGGCGCGACCGGCATCGTCTATGACACCGACACCTGGGCGAACCCTGACCCCAGCTGGGGCCTGCTCTATGATCCCGAGGTCAACGCCGACTACCCCTTCGCGCTGCTCAAGGGCGATGCCCAGTTCACCTTCGGCACCGCCTGTGCCTTCCAGGGCGCCGGCTTTGACTGCGTGGGCCAGGCGCCCTGGGTCGAGGCGGCGCGGCTGGTCATCGAGACCCGGGGTCGCGACAACTTCGTCGGCTTCGTCGGCGCCACGGCGGCCATCGAGCAGGTCGCCAGCGGCGTGATCCGGGCCGGCATCGCCTACAACGGCGATCTGGCCGCCAAGCGCGCCGAGGATCCGGCGACCTACGGCTCGCTGGGCTTCTTCATCCCCGAGGAGGGCTCCCAGCGCTGGGTCGACGTGCTGGCGATCCCGGCGCGCGCCCCCAACCCCGAGGCCGCTCGTGCCTTCATCGAGTACCTGTTGCGCCCGGAGGTCGCCGCGCAGTTGGCCAATTATAATTTCTACACCACGCCCAACGAGGCCGCCCTGCCGATGGTGGACGAGGCGCTGCGCCAGCCGCCGGTGATGCCCGATGAGGCGGATCGTGCACGGCTGCACTTCACCCCCTCGGCAAGCGGCGATCAGCTGCAGCTGCTCCAGGAGCTGTGGAGCGAGGCGCGCAGTCGCTGAGTCCTGCATGGTTTTTCGATAACGCCGGGGCTTTCCTCGGCACTCTTGAGTGTTGATTATTTAATACCACAATAATTGTCTTCGCGGCGTTCGTGCTCTTATCATGGAAAAAATAGTTGAATAAAACATCCACTCCGGAGGCCTTCATGAGCGACTCTCCCACCACCGACCACGTGGCATCCTGGTACGCCGCCTCGGCCAATCCCGCCCCGGCGCGCCCGGCCCTCGAAGGCGAGATCGCGTGCGACGTGTGCGTGGTGGGCGCCGGCTTCACCGGCATCTCCGCGGCCCTGCACCTGGCCGAGCAGGGCCATCGGGTGGTGGTGCTGGAGGCGGCCCGAGTCGGCTTCGGCGCCTCCGGGCGCAACGGCGGGCAGATCGTCAACAGCTACAGCCGCGACATGGATGTGATCGAGGCGAGGTATGGCGAGCAGACCGCTCTGGCGCTGGGCGACATGGCCTTCGAGGGCAACCGCATCATTCGCGAGCGCATCGCGCGCTACGGCATCGACTGCGACCTGCGCGACGGCAACCTCTTCGCCGCCTGCAACGACAAGCAGTTCAAGGGGCTTGTCGAGCACAAGGCGCTCTGGGAGCGCTATGGCCACCGTGAGCTCGAACTGCTGGAAGGAGAGGCGGTCAAGCGCGAGGTGACCTCCGAGCGCTACGTGGGCGCGCTGGTCGATCACTCCGGCGGCCACCTGCATCCGCTCAACCTGGTGCTGGGCCAGGCCGCCGCGGTGGAGTCTCTGGGCGGCGTGATCCATGAATACACCCCGGTGACGGCCGTCGAGCACGGCCAGCCGGTGCGCCTCTCCACGCCTCGCGGCATGGTGCGGGCCGAGCGGGTGGTGATGGCCGGCAACGCCTACCACCAGGGCATCATGCCGGCGCTGGAGGGCAAGTCGATGCCCTGCGGCACCCAGATCATCGCCACCGAGCCGCTGGGTGAGGAGCGGGCCCGATCGCTGCTGCCCAACGACCTCGCCGTCGAGGACTGCAACTACCTGCTCGACTACTATCGGCTGACCGCCGACCACCGCCTGATCTACGGCGGCGGCGTCAACTATGGCGGCCAGGACCCGGCCGACATCGAGGCGGTGATTCGTTCCAAGATGGAGAAGACCTTCCCGGGCCTTTCGGACGTGCGGGTCGACTACGCATGGAGCGGCACCTTCCTGATGACGCTCAACCGGCTACCGCAGTTCGGCGTGCTCAACGACAACGTCTACTACGCCCAGGGCTATTCCGGCCACGGCGTGACCTGCACTCACCTGGCCGGGCGCCTGATCGCCGAGGCGATGACCGGTCGCGAGGCACGCTTCGACGCCTTCGCCGACCTGCCGCACCTGCCATTCCCCGGCGGGCGGATGCTGCGGGTGCCGCTCTCCGCCGTCGGCGCCTGGTACTACCAGGTCCGGGATCGCCTGGGCGTCTGATCGAGAGGCAGCGTCGGCGCCGAGTGGCGTCGCTCAGGTGAACTTGCGAAAGAAATGGGTCATGTCGAACAGCTCGTCCAGGCGCTCGTAGCGCTCCCGAGCCTCTGGCCAGCGCTGCTCCTGGACGGCGGCGATCATGGTCTCCAGCAGCATCATGGTCGAGACGTTGGAATCCCACCCCGAGGGAATCTCTACCCAGCAGTGGAAGGTGAAGTCGGCCAGTGACGCGATCGGCGAGCCCCACTGATCGGTGAACAGCACGATGGTCACCCCGCGCTTGTGCACCATCTCCGCCAGGCGCAGCAGGTTGGTCTCGTAGCGGCGTATATCGAAGATCAGCAGGGTGTCGCCCGGCTGCATGTCGAGCACGTAGTGCGGCCAGGTGCCCGAGGACGAGGTCAGGTGGGTGACGCCGGGGCGCACCGCCTGGAAGTGCGTGAAGGCATAGTCGCCCAGCGCCTGAGTGATGCGCCCGCCGACGATGTAGAGGCGCCGCTCGGCATCGGCCAGCTGGCGCGTCGCCCCATCGAACCTCGCCGTCTCGATATGCGAGAAGGTCAGCTGCAGGTTGGTGGTGACCGCCTGGGCGAAGCGATTCAGCAGGTGGGTCTCCGGCGCCTCGGCCGACCAGTTGTCGCGTCGCTGGGTGGGCCCGACGCCCTTCGCCTCCAGCTCGCCCAGCAGCGCCTTGTGAAACTCCGGATAGCCCTTGAACCCCAGCTTCTTGACCATCCGCGCCACGGTGGGGGAGGAGACCCCCGCGTTGCTTGCCACGATGGTGATCGAGGCCAGCCCTGCCGCGGGATAGTTGTCGAGCAGCGCATCGGCGAATTTTCGCTCCGAGGGCGTCAGCGCCGAGTAGTGCTGGCGGATCAGTGCGCGCACGGTGGCGCTGGAATCGAGGTTCGTCAAGGCGCTTCCTTCCCGTATGTCCTGCGGTTTCGCCTGCCCCCAGGCGACGATGCGCGTGGCGAAGCAGCGTTGACGCGGGCTCTGAAGAAATATTGACACGCTGACATTCACGCGTCTATATCTTTACAGGAGCGTGGAGGAGCCCAGATGTCAAGCGTAAGCGAACCGTCCAACCCAAGCGTCGAGATCCGTCATCGGCACGGCCAAGGCCCCGTGGTGCTGCTGTGCGAGCATGCCTCGCATCACATCCCCGCCTGCTATCAGGGGCTCGGCCTCGCGCCCGCGCATCGGCGCAGTCACGCCGCCTGGGACCCCGGCGCTCGCGGCGTGGCCGTGTCGCTCTGTGAGTGGCTCGATGCCCCGCTGGTGGCGAGCCGGGTCTCGCGGCTGGTCTACGACTGCAACCGGCCTCCCGAGGCGGAAACCGCCATGCCGGCGCGCGTGGAGGTGATCGACGTGCCGGGCAATCGCGGCCTCGATGCGGCCGAGCGCGCCGCTCGGGTCGAGGCCGTCTACCGGCCGTTCTGCGATGCCGTGACGGGCGTGCTGGCCGACCGGCGGGCGCGCGCCATCCCCAGCGTGCTGATCACCCTGCACAGCTTCACGCCGAGCTTTCACGGTGAGCGCCGCGAGGTTGAGATCGGCATCCTCCACGATGCCGATCGACGCCTGGCCGACGCGATGCTGGCCGAGGCGCACCGCCTGTCCCACCGGTGCATTCGGCGCAACGATCCTTACGGTCCCGAGGACGGCGTGACCCATTCTCTCAAGCTTCACGGCATCGGTCAGGGCATCGCGAACGTGATGATCGAAGTGCGCAACGACCTGCTGGCCACCCCCGAGGATCAACAGGCGATCGCCGAGGAGCTGTGTCGGCTGATCCATCCGGCGCTGGCCACTCTCGGTGTCGCGTCAAGCCTAGGGGAGGGCGCGCCCGATGCCTAAGGTCATCCTGCGCTACATCGGCGCCATCGATGCCATGAACCGCGCCATCGGGCGCATGGCGATGTACCTGATCTTCGTGCTGATCGGGGTGCTGCTGTGGTCGTCGGCCTCCAAGGTGTTCATGACCCCCTCGATGTGGACCCTGGAGGTCGCGCAGTTCGTCATGGTGGCCTACTTCGTGCTGGGCGGTCCCTACTCGATCCAGCTGGGTTCCAACGTGCGCATGGACCTCTTCTATGGCGAGTGGAGCCCACGAACCAAGGCCTGGGTCGATGCCATCACGGTGTTCTTCCTGATCTTCTACCTCGGCGTCCTGCTCTACGGTGGGCTGGTGTCGACGGCCTACTCCCTCGGCTACTTCGGCGATGAACCCTTCCGCTTCTTCCTCGACCTCGTCGGCACCTTCGTGACCCAAGGGCCCTCGGCGGCGGGCGAGGAGCTCGGCTTCCTGGAGCGCAGCCCGACGGCCTGGCGGCCGTGGCTGTGGCCGATCAAGACCATTCTGTGCCTCGGGGTATTTCTGATGATCCTTCAAGCCTCTGCCGAGTTCTTCCGGGATATCGGCCGTCTGCGCGGGGTGATCGACTGATGCCCTACGAGATGATCGCCATTGTGATGTTCGGCTCGATGATGCTGATGCTGTTCACCGGCCAGCGCGTGTTCGGCGCGATCGGCTTCGTCGGCGCCCTGGCAGGGGTGCTGCTGTGGGGGACCGGCGGGGTCGATATCCCGTTCTCCTCGGCGATGAAGCTGATGAAATGGTACCCACTGCTGACCCTGCCGATGTTCATTTTCATGGGCTACGTGCTCTCGGAGAGCCGTATCGCCGACGATCTCTACCGGATGTTCCACGTCTGGATGGGGCCGGTGCGGGGTGGTCTCGCCATCGGCACGATCGGGCTGATGGTGCTGATCTCGGCGATGAACGGGCTCTCGGTGGCCGGCATGGCCATCGGCGCCACCATCGCCCTGCCCGAACTGCTGCGGCGCGGCTACGACAAGATCATGGTCACCGGCGTCATCCAGGCGGGGTCGAGCCTGGGCATCCTGGTGCCGCCCTCGGTGGTGCTGGTGCTCTACGCGATGATCGCCCGCCAGCCGGTGGGGCAACTGTGGCTGGCCGGCGTGCTGCCGGGGCTGATGATGGCGACGCTCTTCATCATCTACATCTATGTGCGCTGTCGCCTGCAGCCGTCCCTGGGGCCCGCGCTGCCCATCGAGGAGCGCGATGTCTCCTGGGCCGAGAAGCTGCGCCTGCTGCGGGCCGGGCTGCTGCCGCTGGTGATCTTCGCGGTGATGATGGTGCCCTTCGTCAAGGGCTGGACATCGCTGGTCGAGAGTTCCGCCGTCGGGGCGATGACCGCGCTGCTGGCCGCCATCCTCAAGGGGCGCATGACGCGACGGGTGTTCGAGGTCTCGGTGCGCCAGACCCTGGCCATCTCCTGCATGTTCATGTGGATCATCCTGGCGGCGCTGGCCTTCGGCGCCATCTTCGACGGCCTGGGCGCGGTCAAGGCCATTGAGGACCTGTTCACCGATCGCCTGGGGCTCTCGCCCTGGATGATCCTGATCCTGATGCAGCTCAGCTTCATCGTCATGGGCACCTTCCTCGACGACACCGCCATGCTGGTGATCGTGGCGCCGCTCTACGTGCCGCTGGTCGACGCGCTGGGTTTCGACCTGATCTGGTACGGCGTGCTCTACACCATCACTACCCAGATCGCCTACATGACGCCGCCGTTCGGCTACAACCTCTTCCTGATGCGCGCCATGGCGCCGCCCCAGATCGGACTTCGCGATATTTACTTGTCGATTCTGCCCTTCGTGCTGGTGATGACCGTCGCCTTGAGCCTGGTGATGCTCTTTCCGCAGATCGCACTCTGGCTTCCGGGCTACATTTATGGGCACTGATGTGGGAAAGGGGGCCGGGCAGTCGACGGCCGCCGTCGGCGACACCCACGTCAGTCACGTCAGTCACGACAACAGCCATATCAGCAGCCACAACAACAAGAGCCTCGACAGGGGCCGCATCCACGCACCATCCGGTATCACCACCAGGAGAGCGACACAATGACAACAAGACGCAAGTTTCTGATCACCGCCGCGGCCGGTGCGGCCATCGCCCCGCTGGCATCGAGGGTCATGGCTCAGTCGTCGTCCGAGCCCACCATCAAGTGGCGGATGCAGACCTATGCCGGCGCGGCCCTGGCCGAACACGTCGCCAAGCCGGCCATCGACCTGTTCAACCGCATCGCCGGGGATCGCATGCAGATCGAGCTCTACTACGCCGATCAGCTGGTGCCGACGGGCGAGCTCTTCCGGGCGATGCAGCGCGGCACCATCGATGCGGTGCAGTCGGACGACGACTCCATGGCCTCGCCCACCGAGGTCACCGTCTTCGGCGGCTACTTCCCCTTCGGCTCGCGCTACAGCCTCGACGTGCCGGTGCTCTTCAACCAGTACGGCCTCAAGGAGATCTGGGAGGAGGAGTACGCCAAGGTCGGCGTCAAGCACGTCAGCGCCGGGGCCTGGGATCCCTGTCACTTCGTGACCAAGGAGCCGATCCGCAGCCTCAAGGACCTCGAGGGCAAGCGCATCTTCACCTTCCCCACCGCCGGGCGCTTCCTGTCGCAGTTCGGCGTGGTGCCGGTGACCTTGCCTTGGGAGGACATCGAGGTGGCCGTGCAGACCGGTGAGCTCGACGGCATCGCCTGGTCGGGCATCACCGAGGATTACACGGTGGGCTGGGCGGACGTCACCAACTACTTCCTGACCAACAACATCTCGGGTGCCTGGATCGGTCACTTCTTCGTCAACATGGAGCGCTGGGAGGAGCTGCCGGAAGACCTCAGGCTGCTGTTCGAGGTGTGCTGCGAGCAGTCCCACTACTATCGCCAGCACTGGTACTGGGGCGGCGAGGCGCGACTGCGCGTGCACGGTGAGAAGCTCGAGCTGACCACGATTCCCGATGCCGAGTGGGATCAGGTGGAAGCGGCGGCCCAGGAATTCTGGGACGAGATCGCCGCGCAATCCGAGACCAAGGCCCGCGTGGTCGAGATCTTCAAGCAGTACAACGCCGACATGCGCAAGGCCGGACGACCCTATCGCTACGGCCAGGCGTGAGTCGCTCCCATGCCCCGGCGACTGTCGGGGCATGCCGTTCAGGGAGGGGGCCCGGCCGAGTACGGGCCCCGTCGTGGTGATCAGTGAGGAAGTTCAGAAATGACCAACGCGCAGGCTTTGGACGCCCTCGAGGCCCTGAGGGTCCAGGTGGAGAGTGGCGATGTCGACACCGTGCTCGTGTGCATCGTCGACATGCAGGGACGGCTGATGGGCAAGCGGCTCCACGCGCGCCACTTCGTGGAGCATGGCTGGGAGGAGACGCACTGCTGCAACTATCTGCTGGCCACCGACCTCGAGATGGAAACCCCCGACGGCTACGCCAGCACCTCCTGGCGGGCGGGGTACGGCGACTACATCATGAAGCCGGATCTCGCTACGCTGCGGCCCGTGCCCTGGCTCGAGGGCACGGTCATGCTGCTCTGCGACGTGCTGGACCATCATACCCATGAGCCGGTGGCCCACGCGCCGCGGGCCATCCTCAAGCGTCAACTCGAGCGGCTGGAGGGGATGGGCTTCGACGCGATCATGGCCACCGAGCTGGAGTTCTTCCTGTTCGAGAAGCCCCTCGACGAGATCCGCAAGGAGGGGTTTCGCGACCTGCAGCCGATCAGCGGCTACAACGAGGACTATCACCTCTTTCAGACCACCAAGGAAGAGCACGTGCTGCGCCCGCTGCGCAATCACCTTTACGCGGCGGGTATTCCCGTAGAGGGCACAAAGGGGGAAGCCGGGTCTGGGCAGGAGGAGCTCAACATCCGCTACGCCAAGGCCCTCGACACCGCGGACTACCACACCATCGCCAAGCACGCGACCAAGGAGATCGCCTGGCAGCAGGGGCGGGCGGTCACCTTCCTGCCGAAGTGGCACCACGACCATTCCGGCAGCTCCACCCATATTCACCAGTCGCTGTGGCGCCAGGGCGTGCCCGCCTTCCACGACGACGGCGAGGCGCGGGGCATGTCGGCGCTGATGCAGCACTACCTGGCCGGGCTCCTGAAGTACGCGCCCGACTTCACCTACTTCCTGGCGCCCTACATCAACAGCTACAAGCGCTTCCAGAAGGGCTCCTTCGCGCCCACGCGCACGGTCTGGTCGGTGGACAATCGCACCGCGGGCTTTCGCCTCTGCGCCGAGAGCACCCGGGCGGTGCGCATCGAGTGTCGCATCGGCGGCTCGGACCTCAATCCCTACCTCGCCATGGCCGGGCAGCTGGCCGCCGGCATCAAGGGCATCGAGGAGCGCCTGGCGCTGCCGCCGCCCGCCGAGGGCGACACCTACGAGGGGGAGTCGGGGCTGATTCCGCAGACCCTGCGCGATGCCCGTGAGGCCCTATACGGGTCGGCCATGCTGCGTGAGGCCATGGGCGACGCGGTGGTCGATCACTACGCCCGGGCCGCCGAGGTGGAGATGGAGGACTTCGCCCGCGTGGTCACCGACTACGAGGTGGCGCGCGGCTTCGAGCGCTCATGATGTCGGCGGCGAGCGGGCACCAACAGGAGAGAATGATGGGTCACACCTTGAGATGTATCTCGCCGATCGACGGATCGGTGTTCGCCGAGCGCGACGCGCTCTCGATCGAGGCCGCCCGGCAGGCGGCCGCCCGAGCCCGCACGGCGCAGCGCGACTGGGCGGCCAGGCCCCTCGAGGAGCGCATCGACCTGGTGCGCGCCGGCATCGCCGCGCTGGGGGCGATGAACGACGAGGTGGTGCCGGAGCTGGCGCGGATGATGGGCCGCCCGGTGCGCTACGGTGGAGAGTTCGGCGGCGTCGAGGAGCGCGGCGGCCACATGGCGGCTATCGTCGAGGAGGCGCTGGCCGATATCTCGGTCGGCGAGGACGCCACGGTCAAGCGCTATATCAAGCGCGTGCCCCACGGCGTGGTGCTGGTGGTGGCGCCCTGGAACTACCCCTACATGACGGCGATCAACTGCGTGGCGCCGGCGCTGATCGCCGGCAACAGCGTGCTGCTCAAGCACGCCACCCAGACCCTGCTGGTCGGCGAGCGGATGGCGCGTGCCTTCCACTCGGCCGGCGTGCCCGAGGCGGTGTTTCAGAACGTCTTCCTGGATCACGACACCACCTCACGGCTGATCGCCGAGCGCGCCTTCGACTTCGTCAACTTCACCGGGTCCGTGGGCGGAGGGCGCGCCATGGAGCAGGCGGCGGCCGGCACCTTCACCGGGCTGGGCCTGGAGCTCGGCGGCAAGGATCCGGGCTACGTCATGGAGGATGCCGACCTCGAGGCCGCCGTCGCGACACTGATTGACGGGGCGATGTTCAACTCGGGGCAGTGCTGCTGCGGGATCGAGCGGATCTACGTGCATGAGAGCCTCTATGATGCCTTCGTCGAGAAGGCCGTGGCGGTGGTCGAGGCCTACACCCTGGGCGACCCGCTGGACGCCGAGACGGACATCGGGCCGATGGCCCACGTGCGCTTCGCCGCCGAGGTGCGCGCCCAGATCGACGAGGCCCTGGCCGACGGGGCGAGGGCGCATATCCCGCGAAAGCCCGCCGACGACGGAGGCGCCTACCTGACCCCGCAGATCCTGACCGAGGTGACCCACGACATGCGCGTGATGCGCGACGAGAGCTTCGGGCCGGTGGTCGGCATCATGCGGGTGAGCGACGACGAGGAGGCGATCCGGCTGATGAATGACAGCCCGTTCGGCCTGACGGCGAGCCTCTGGACCGCCGATATCGAGCGTGCCCAGCGCGTCGGCGACCGGGTCGAGACCGGCACCGTCTTCATGAATCGCGCCGACTACCTCGACCCGGGCCTGTGCTGGACCGGCTGCAAGGAGACCGGGCGCGGCGGCAGCCTCTCGGTGATCGGCTATCACAACCTCACGCGACCCAAGTCCTACTATTTAAAGAAAACAACAGCTTAGAGAAAACAACAGCTTAAAGAAAACAACATCATGCTAAAGAAGGTGACGAGATGACGCTGACCGGCAACTGGACCTATCCCACCGCCATCCGCTTCGGCGCGGGGCGGCTCAAGGAGCTGCCCGAGACCTGTGCCGAGGCGGGCATGGCGCGGCCGCTGCTGGTGACCGATCGCGGCCTGGCCGACCTGCCGATCACCGCCGCCGCGCTGGATATCCTCGAGGCCGCGGGCCTCGGCCGGGGGCTCTTCGCCGAGGTCGACCCCAATCCCAACGAGCGCAACCTGGCGGCGGGCGTCGAGGCGTTTCGGGCGGGCGGCCATGACGGGGTGATCGCCTTCGGCGGCGGGTCGGGGCTGGATCTGGGCAAGATGGTGGCCTTCATGTCCGGCCAGACGCGCCCGGTGTGGGACTTCGAGGACATCGGCGACTGGTGGACCCGGGCCGATGCCGAGGCGATCGCCCCCATCGTGGCGGTGCCCACCACCGCCGGGACCGGCTCCGAGGTGGGGCGGGCCAGCGTCATCACCAATTCCGAGACCCACGAGAAGAAGATCATCTTCCATCCCCGGGTGCTGCCCCGGGTGGTGCTCTGCGATCCCGAGCTGACGGTGGGCATGCCCCGGGCGATCACCGCCGGCACCGGGCTCGATGCCTTCGCCCACTGCGTCGAGGCCTTCTCGAGCCCGCACTATCACCCGATGAGCCAGGGCATCGCCCTGGAAGGCATGCGGCTGGTCAAGGAGTACCTGCCGCGCGCCTACGCCGACGGCACCGATCTCGAGGCCCGGGCCCACATGATGAGCGCGGCGATGATGGGCTCCACCGCCTTCCAGAAGGGGCTGGGTGCCATCCATGCCCTGAGCCACCCCATCGGCGCGGTGTTCAATGCCCACCACGGCACCACCAATGCGGTCTGCATGCCGGCGGTGCTTGCCTTCAACGCCGAGGCGATCCGCGAGCGCTTCGACAGTGCGGCCGCCTACCTGGGCATCGAGGGCGGCTTCGAGGGGTTCCAGGCCTTCGTGCAGGATCTCAACGACCGCATGGGCATCCCGCGCACCCTCGCCGAACTCGGCGCCACCCCCGAGCGCATCGACGAGCTGGCCGAGATGGCCATTCAGGACCCCAGCTGCGGCGGCAATCCGGTGGCGCTGACCGTCGAGGATCTCAGGACGCTGTTCCACCGCTGCATGTGATCGCCGGACGCCGTCCGCTGGCGTCCGGCCCCCGCGATCGCCACGCTCAGAACAGTCCGGTGATCTCGCCGTGGTCGTCGATGTCGAGGTGCGCGGCGGCCGGGTCGCTTCCGAGGCCCGGCATGGTGCGGATATCGCCGCACAGCGCATAGACGAAGCCCGCGCCGGCGGAGAGGCGCACCTCGCGCACCGGCAGGGTCCAGCCGGTGGGGGCGCCGCGCAGGGTCGGATCCGACGACAGCGAGAGATGCGTCTTGGCGATGCACACGGGCAGGTGTCCCTGCCCCTGCTGCTGGTAGAGGTCGAGCTGGCGGCGGGCCTCGGGGCTGAAGGTGACATCGGCGGCGCCATAGAGGCGGGTGGCGATGCGCTCGATCTTGGCGTCCAGGGGCATCTCGTCGGGATAGAGCAGGTGGAAGTCGCTGCCCTGTTCGGCGGCGGCCTCCACGGCCTGGGCAAGCTCCAGCGCGCCGATGCCCCCGTCACGCACGTGGGTGGATACCGCGGCCCGCACCCCGGCGGCCTCGGCGATGTCGCGAATCGCGGCGTGCTCGCTGGCATGGTCGGAGGGGAAGGCGTTGATCGCCACCACCGGGGTGACGCCGTGGGCGCGCAGGTTGTCGATCTGCTTGACGAGGTTGGCGCCGCCCGCGTGCACGTCCTCGGGGCTCTCCGCCAGCATCGCCATGGGCAGCGGCCGGCCGGGCGTCACGGCATAGCGCCCGGAGTGGAACTTCAGGGCCCGCACCGTGACCACCAGCACCGCGGCATCCGGGACCATCCCCGAGGCGCGGCACTTGATGTTGAAGAAGCGTTCCGCCCCCATGTCGGCCCCGAAGCCCGCCTCGGTGACGAGATAGTCGCCGCCGTGCAGGCCGATGCGATCGGCGACGATCGAGGAGTTGCCATGGGCGATGTTGCCGAACGGGCCGGCATGGATCAGTGCCGGCGCGTGCTCGAGGGTCTGCAGCAGGTTGGGCTTGATCGCCTCCTTGAGCAGCGCGGTCATGGCGCCCGCCGCGCCGATCTCCTCGGCGGTGACCGGCTCGCCGTCGTGGGTCGTGCCGACGCGGATCCGCCCCAGGCGGCGCCGCAGGTCCTGTAGTGATGTCGCCAGGGCGAGGATCGCCATGACCTCGGAGGCTGCGGTGATCTCGAAGCCACTCTGGCGGGGGAGGCCGTCGGCGGGTGGGCCGAGTCCCGTGACGACATGGCGCAGCGCGCGGTCGTTGATGTCCATCACCCGCGGCCAGGTGATGGTCTGCGGGTCCAGGTCGCTGCCCAGACGGTGATAGAGGTGGTTGTCGATCATCGCCGCCAGCAGGTTGTGGGCGGCGGAGACCGCATGGATGTCGCCGGTCAGATGCAGGTTGATGCGCTCCATGGGCACCACCTGGCTGTAGCCCCCGCCGGCGGCGCCGCCCTTGATGCCCAGCGTCGGGCCCATGGAGGGCTGGCGCAGGGTGACGGTGGCGGCGTGGCCGAGCTGCTGGAGGCCCTGGACGAGGCCGATGGCGGTAGTGGTCTTGCCCTCGCCCAGCGGCGTGGGAGTGATCGCCGAGACCACCACGTAGCGCGCCCGGGGACGCTCAGCCAGCGCGTCTACGGCGGCCAGGTCCAGCTTGGCGATGCCCCGCCCGTAGGGCTCCACCGTCTCTCCGGGCACGCCCAGGCGGTGGGCGATCTCCTCGATGGGCCACAGCCGGGCGTCTCGGGCGATCGCCAGGTTGCTGGGGGGGCAGGCTCGCGCCTGGCCGAGGTCGTGCGGTTGGCTCGTCATCGCCGCGTCTCCTGGGTCATTCACCTGGGGCATCTACCGGGACGTCGATCGCCTCAGTCGTCTTTAGTTACAGTATTCGTGTCCGCCGGGCCGAGAGCTTGCCCGTGGGCGTCAGCAGGCTTGGCCGCAGCGACACCTCAAGGCCGGGCGCAGGGCCTCGTTGGGCGAGTCGCGGCGCCGCGAGCAAAGTGCGCGTCGTCGATGCGCAAGCCGCGGCGCTGTTGCGGGGAAGAAACTCTGACTAGAGTCCAGGTAGGCGACGATGGTGAGGAGGGCAATCGATGGAATCCCTGCATTCCCCGAATCTGCATGCCCCGAACAAGGACCACTACGACATCGGCTTCGTGCTGCTGCCGGGGTTCTCCCTGCTCGCCTTCTCCTCGGCGCTGGAGCCCCTGCGCATGGCCAACCACCTCGCCGACCGCCGGCTCTATACCTGGCATCTGGTCAGCCCTGATGGTCGCCCCGTGCGGGGCAGCAGTGGCCTGGAGATGGCGGTGGACTGCGCCATGGAGGATGGACTGTCGCTGGATCTGGTGCTGGTGTGCGCCGGCATGGACGTCCAGCACTGCTGCGATCGCGATACCCTCGCCTGGCTGCGCCGGCTGGCCCGGCGTCGCATCCCGCTGGGTGGGGTGTGCACCGGGGGCTATGTGCTCGCCCAGGCCGGGGTCCTCGACGGCTACAGCTGTACCCTGCACTGGGAGCACATCTCGAGCATCCACGAGGCGCTGATGTTTCCCGCCGTAACCTTCACCCCGCAGCTGTTCGTCATCGACCGCGACCGCTACACCTGCTCCGGCGGCATCGCGCCCCTGGACATGATGCTGACCCTGATCGGCCGCCAGCAGGGCCTGGCGCTGGCCGAGGCGATTGCCGAGGAGTTCATCCATGAGCGGATTCGCGAGGTAGGCGACCGCCAGCGGACCCCGCTGCGGGTGCGCCTCGGCCGCACCCATCCCAAGCTCGAGGAGCTGGCGACGCTGATGGAGGCGAACCTGCAGGAGCCGCTCTCCCTGGACGAGCTGGCCCGCTATTCCGATCTCTCGCGCCGCCAGGTGGAGCGGCTCTTCCAGCGCTACGTGAGCTGTCCGCCGCTGAAGTACTACATGGACCTGCGCCTGCTGCGCGCCCGCCTGCTGCTGCGCCAGACCCATATGCCGATCACCGACGTGGCCCTGGCCTGCGGCTTCATCTCGCCCCCGCACTTCACCAAGTGCTACCACGATCGCTTCGGCCACTCGCCCAGCCGGGAGCGCTCGCGGCGCAGTGATCGCGCGGTCGGCACGGCGGAGTCGCCGGGCGAGGGTCGCCCCGACGCGCCGCGGGTCGAGGAAGTCTAAGGGTTGTAAAGGTTACGGGGAGACGTCGTCCCCCCGGCTCGTCGTTGCTCGTTGTCAGCTCTTGGGTCGCAGGTTGTCCGGGTCGTAGAGGGCACGATAGCCGACCGCCTCGACCCTCAGCGGATAGCGCTCGCCGAAGTACTCCATGCTCAGCGTCTGGCCGACCCGGGCGTGGCTTACCGGCAGATAGCCCAGCGCGATGATCTTCTGAACTGAAGGGCCGTAGGCGATGCTCGTCACGTAGGAGCGGCGCCCCAGGGCATCCACCAGCACCTCGCCGCTGTCCGGGTCGAGGATCGGCGAGTGTCCTACCGGGTAGCGCGCCACGCCCCGGGCGTCATGGTGATCCGTCATGGTCAGGGTGCAGAGGTAAGCCGGCTGCTGAGGGCGCTCGCGATGGGCCAGGTAGGCGGCCTTGCCATGAAACTCCACCGGCTTGACCTTGGGACGCGCCAGGCCCGCCTCGACCAGGTTGTACTCGGTCAGCAGGTCGACGTTCTGCAGCCGCAGGCTCTTCTCGAGACGCCGGCTGTTGGCGTAGGTCTCGATGCCTACCGGCGTCACACCCTGCTCGAACAGCAGGTCCCAGAGGGTCAGCCCGTAGCTGAACGGCAGGTAGAGCTCCCAGCCCAGCTCGCCGACGTAGGAGATGCGAAAGGCCCAGATCGGCAGGCCCCGTACCCGGATCTCGCGGGCCGTGGCGAAGGGGAAGGCGTCATCCTCCAGTGCCGCGGGATCGTCGGCGAGCGCCTGCAGGGTGCGCCGCGCCTCCGGGCCCCAGAGCCCCAGGGTGGCCAGGCCGTCGGTGCGATCCTCGACGTGCAGGCGCGTCAGCTGCCGGGCCTCGGCCATCCGCGTCATCCACATGAGGTCCCGGTGGCCGGTGTCGCCGCCGCAGATCACCCGGAAGCCGTCCGCGGCGAGGCGCACCACGGTGAGGTCGGAATGCACGCCGCCGGCATCATCGAGGAAGTGGGTGTAGATCCCCTTGCCCAGCGGCGTCTCGCCCCCCACCCGCGCCACCGAGAGATACTCCAGCAGCGCCTCGGCCTCAATGCCCGTGACGTCGAAGATGGCGAAGTGGGAGAGGTTGATCATGCCCACGCCCTCGCTCAGGGCGAGATGCTCGGCGTTGGAGACGCGCCAGAAGTGGCGGGCATCCCACTCGTCGGGCCGCTCGGGCACGCGGTCACCATAGCGCTCCAGCAGCGCCTCGTTGGCGCCGTAGCCGTGGGCGCGCTCCCAGCCCACCACCTCCATGAAGTGGCCGCCGAGGGCCTCCTCGCGAGGCCAGAAGGGGCTGCGGCGCAGGTTGCGGCCCGTCGCGAAGGGCTCGCGAGGGTGCACCGGCGGATCGTAGATCTTCTGGGCGATTTCCCGGCAGCGTCCGACGACGTGATGCGGCGTCTTCTGCACCGGGTAGAAGCGGGCGATGTCGATGCCGTGGGGGTCGAGGGTCGGGCGGCCGTGGGTCAGCCAGTCGGCCAGCACCTTGCCCATGCCGGGGCCGTCCTTGACCCAGACCGCCTCGCAGAGCCACAGGCCGCGGGTCTCCGGCGCCTCGCCGACCAGCGAGCCGCCATCCGTGGTGACCGAGAGCAGGCCGTTGAAGGAGTGCTTCTCGTCCCAGCCCAGCTCGCCGAGTATCGGGGTCAGCTCGATGGCGCGCTCGAAGGCCTCCATCACCTGGTCGATCTCCAGGTCGCGCATGGAGGGCGAGAGCCGTGCCTGCTCACGCTCGAGGATGTCGGTGGGGGCGACCAGGCGCGGCGCGGAGGCCTCGTAGTAGCCCCATTCGAGCTGTCCGCCCTCGGTGCTCTTGGGATCGCCGGTGTCGCGCAGGTAGGCCGAGTTGCCCTGATCGCGCAGCAGCGGATAGCCGATCTCCTTGCCGGTGCCGGCGAAGGCGTCGAAGGGGCCGAAGAACATCAGCGGGTGCTCCACCGGCATCAGCGGCAGGCTGGCGCCGCCCATTGCCGCGGGGATCGGGCCCCAGATTCCCGAGGTGACGATCACCACCGGGGTGGCGATATAGCCCCGGGCGGTCATGACGCCACGCACCCGGCCGTCCTGGACGTCGATGTCGGTGGCCGGGGTGTCGGCGAAGGCCTGGAGACTGCCCGAGGCCACCGCCTGCTCGATCAGCTCCCCCGCGACCTGCTGCGAGCGGGGCACCACCAGCCCGGCGTCGGGGTCCCAGAGGCCCCCCAGTATCATCGAGCGCTCGAGCAGCGGGAAGCGCTCGACGACTTCGTCCGGCCCGATGAGCCGCGCGTTGGTGCCGAAGGCCTTGCCCGAGGCGACCTTGCGCTTAAGCTCCGCCATGCGCGCCTCGTCGCCCACTCGGGCGATCTCGATGCCTCCCACCCGCTGATAGTGCCCACGGCGCTCGTAGAACTCGCGGCTGTAGGTGGTGGTGTAGCACGACATCTTGTCGTGGGCGGTCATGTAGCAGAAGTCCGAGGCGTGGGAGGTGGAACCGATGTCCGAGGGAATGGCGGACTTCTCGAGACCCACCAGGTTCGTCCATCCCAGTTCGATCAGGTGGTGGGCCACCGAGGCGCCGACGATGCCGCCCTGGCCGATGATCACCGCGTCTGCGTGCTTGGGTAGTGTTGTCATGGCCGCTCTCCGATGCCGATGCGCTCGCCGCATTTGGCTTCACCATAAGCCAGGCCGGCGCGGCCCGTTTGCTCTGGCCGACCGGTTCTTTGCCCGCGGCGACCGTGACGGGCGCCGCGCGGTGAGCGGAGCCGGGCGCCATGCCCCGGCTGTCGCTGAGACCAAAGTGGCAGTCGCCGCTGGTGCCGCGGGGGCGAGCCCGGGGGACTAGTTTCGAGGGCATGAACGGCCTTCCGGCATTCGCCTCGAGGTCGCATGGCAGGGCCCCGCATCAGCACAGGAGAGACGATCATGTCCCAGGTCATCGAACGCATCGACCACACCCAGACGGCACCGGAGATCCTGCTCTACCCGCGGATCCGCAAGTCGCCGTTCTTCTACGCCTCGCGGCGCCACGGGGTGCGCAAGTACAGCGTCTACAACCATCACTATCATCCGCGCCTCTACACCGACCCCGTCGACGAGTACTGGGCGCTGGTGGAGGGCGTCACCCTCTGGGACGTGGGCGTGGAACGCCAGATCGAGATCTCGGGTCCCGATGCCTTCACCTTCACCCAGCGGCTGGTGCCGAGGGACATGCGCCACTGCCAGGTCGGCCAGTGCAAGTACGTCTTCGTCACCGCGGATGACGGCGGCATCATCAACGACCCGGTGCTGCTGCGCATCGAGGAGAACCGCTTCTGGCTGTCGCTGGCCGACAGCGACGTGCTGCTGTGGTGCCAGGGGTTGGCCTACCACGCCGGGCTGGACGTCACCATCCGCGAGGTGGACGTGGCGCCGGTGCAGGTCCAGGGGCCCCATGCCAAGGCGGTGATGGTGGACCTGTTTGGCGAGCGGGTGCTGGAGATTCCCTACTACCACCTCATGGAGGCGGAACTCGACGGCATGTCGGTGGTCATCTCGCGGACCGGCTACTCCGGCGAGATCGGCTACGAGATCTATCTGCGCGAGGCGACCCGCCACGGCGAGGCCCTCTGGCAGCGGGTCTTCGAGGCGGGGCGGCCCCACGGCATGCAGGTGATCGGCCCCTGTCATATCCGTCGCATCGAGGGCGGTATCCTCGCCTTCGGCTGCGACATCTGGTACGACACCAACCCCTTCGAGGTGGGCATGGGCTACGATTGGATGGTCGACCTGCGCGGCGACGACGACTTCGTCGGGCGCGCGGCCCTGGAGCGCATCAAGGCCGAGGGTGTCTCCCGCAAGCTGGTGGGCGTGGAGATCGACGGTCCGAGCATCGGCTACTTCACCGACGGCTCGATGGTCGATTTCTTCCCCGTCCACGACAGCAGTGGGGCAGTGATCGGCAAGGTGACCTCGGCCACCCGCTCGCCGCGCCAGGAGCGCAACATCGGCTACGCCATGGTGCCGGTCTCCCACGCCGAACTCGGCACGTCGCTGCGCATCGAGGCCAACACCGGCGTGCAGGATGCGGTAGTGGTGCCCAAGCCGTTCCATGATCCGCGCAAGGACATTCCCAAGGGCTGATTCGTGAACGACCTTTGGCGTCGGCGGCCCTGGGCATCGGGTGTTGGGCCATCGTCCCGGTCGCTGGGTGCGACCCACTACGCCGGTAAGGCGGCGAAGCCTGCGCTGTCGGCGTCTGCCGACAGCGGGGCAGGGATTGTGAAACCAGCGGGGGAGTACTGAAGTCCGGGGAGCCGGCACCGTATACTGGGTGCGATCAGCGAGTGACGCAGGAGGCGTCATCGCCATCGCACCCTTTTTTCGTCACGCATCTCCCGGTGACCGTGACAACCGTCCGTGACAGTCATGAGGCGCAGCCGCGTCTTCCAGGAGGTGAAAGATGAGCAAGTCGATCGTGGTGGGCTCCACCCTGGCCGTACTGGGGCTGGGCGGCATCGCCCTCGGGGCCTGGCAGGTCCAGGAGGCGCAGCGCGGGCCCGAATACGCCCAGATCACCAACGTCGAGACCCTGACGCGCACCGTGGAAACGCCCCGCGAGGTCTGCGAGCAGGTGGTCGTGGAGTTGCCGCCCCAGGAGGCCCCGGCGGGACAGGGTGCCAGCCGCGATCCCCACCGCGTGCTGGGCACCGCCGCCGGCGCCATCGTCGGTGGGCTCTTGGGCAACCAGGTCGGCGGCGGCAGCGGCAAGAAGATCGCCACCGTGGCCGGGGCCATCGGCGGCGGCCTGGCCGGCCGTGAGGTTCAGGAGCGGGTGGAGGCGCGCCAGCACGCCCAGGCGGCGGCGTCCCAGCCGCGCACCACCACTCGCCAGGAGTGCCGCACCGTGGTCGACACCCGTCAGGAGACCGAGGGCTATGAGGTCACCTGGCGCCGCGGCGAGCGGGTCGAGACCACTCGCCTGGACACCCCCCCTGAGGGTGACCGGGTGCTGCTCGAGGAGGGGCGTCCCCAGTGGGACGCCGTCTCTTCCCGGGACGACGTCGCCCAGGAGACCTGAGCGCCATCGCGCCCCATCTCGGCGTCACTATCCCCAACGACCGCGCCCCGGCCATCTCTGGCTGGGGCGCGGTCGTTGAGGGTGGGCGATGCGGCCGGGCAGCGTCCCAGGTCAGTCGCCTCAGGCCAGCAGAACGCCCAGCGCCAGGCCCCGATCAGCGCGTAGGCGAAGTGAGTCAAGGCGTGCTGCATCGGTTGTCAGCCGCTGCCCTGGGAGGAGAGCACCGAGGAGTCCGAGCAGAAGCAGGCGCTGATGTCGTTATTCAGACCTGGCGCAGGTACCAGTCGTACTCCAGCTTGCTCACCGCCTGCATGGCCTGGTCGCGCTCGGCGCGGCGATTGGCCAAGAAAACGTGGAGGAAGTCGCGTCCGAGGGCCTCGGCGAGCACCTCGCTGTCCTCTAGCAGGGCCAGCGCCTGGCACCAGCTATTGGTCAGGCTGGGCGCTACCTGGTCGTAGGCGTTGCCGGTGATCGCCGGGGGCGGCGTGGCGCGATGCTGCAGGCCATGGTCGATGGCGGCCAGCAGCGTCGCCATCAGCAGGTAGGGATTGACGTCGGCGCCGGCCACCCGGTGCTCGATGCGCCGCGCCTCGTTGGGCCCCGAGGGGATGCGCACCGCTACCGAGCGGTTGTCGTAGCCCCAGGTCGGGGCCATGGGCACGTAGAGGCCCGGCTGGAAGCGGCGGAAGGAGTTGAGATTGGGGGCGAACAGCGCCATGGAGGCCGGCATCAGCGCCAGTAACCCGGCCACGGCCTGCTTGAGCCGAGGCGTGCCCAGCGGGTCCTGATCTTCGGCCGCGAAGACGTTGCGTCCCGCCTCGTCGAGCAGGCTGATGTGGACATGGGTGCCGCTGCCGGCCTCCTCGCCATAGGGCTTGGCCATGAAGGTGGCCTCGAAGCCATGCCTCAGTGCCACGCCCTTGATCAGTCGCCTGAGCAGCACGGCGCTGTCGCAGGCCGTCAGGGCATCGTCGCAATGGATCAGGTTGATCTCGAACTGGCCCGGGGCGCACTCCTTGAGGGCGGTATCCAGCGGCAGGCCCTGGGTGCGAGCCGCCGAGTGGATCTCCTCGAGGAAGTCGGCGTACTCGTCGAGTTCGCTGATCGAGTAGAGTTGGCTGTGGGTGGCTCGCTCGCCGCTCGCCGGCGAGCAGGGCGGTTGGGTCATGCCCAGGCCGTCGCGCTGACGGTCGACCAGGTAGAACTCCATCTCCACGGCGACCACCGGCCTAAGGCCCGCCCCGCGGAAGCGCTCGAGCACGCGGAATAGCACCTGGCGAGGATCGGCGAAGAAGGGGGCGTCGTCGACCTCGATCATGGTCATCAGCAGCTGGGCCTGGCGGCCATTGCGAAGCCAGGGGCTCGGCATCAGCGTGCCAGGAATGGGGCGGCAGACCCGATCGCCGTCGCCGCTGGAGAGCCCCAGCCCGGTCTCCTCGATGGTGTTGCCGAGGATGTCCAGGGCGAACACCGAGGCGGGCAGGTTAACCCCGTCTCGATAGGCCTTCTCCAGGTTCTCGCGCGGGATGCGCTTGCCGCGCGGTACGCCGTTGAGGTCGCTGATCAGCAGGTCGATGCTGGCAATGTCGGGGTGGCGTTCCAGGAAGTCACGGGCTTCGTCGACGGGAAGGGGCGGCATGATGACACCTGTTTTCTTGGGGTGGTGGCGTTGTGGTCATCTTTGAGTGAAGCGCATATGTTGTCAAATAATTTACGCCTGTTTCGGCGTTTCCTGTCTATACTCTTATACTAATATAGTAAGCAATTGAAAGTAATCAGTTTATTTTTGTCATGCCCGAGGGTGGCGCTGCATAGGTTGGCAAGATTAATCAACCACGTTATGTTGAGAAAAGCCTAACAACCCCGACGCTGAACCTTTCAAGGAGGCTGCCATGCAGACTCGACCCCTGGTGGGGGTGATCGCCTGTCGCCGCGAGGTGGAAGGCCACCCCGCGCACATGGTGACCGACAAGTATCTCACCGCCCTGCGGCAGTATGGCCTCGAACCGGTGGTGCTGCCGGTCTGGGAGACCGTCGAGGGGGCCGACATCAAGCTCCTGCTGACCCGGTTGGATGGTCTGGTATTGACCGGCAGCTACACCAATGTGGTGCCGCAGCGTTACGGGGCCGAGCGCGAGCCGCAGAACACCCGGGACGATCCGAGCCGCGATGCCGCAGCCATGGCCTGGTTGCCGGTGGCCCTGGACCTTGGCGTGCCGCTGCTGGGCATCTGCCGAGGCTTCCAGGAGCTCAACGTGGCCTTCGGCGGCAGCCTCCACCAGGCGGTGCAGAATGTCCCAGGCAGGTTCGATCACCGGGAACCGGCCGGCGATCGCGAGACCCAGTATGCCCCCAGCCACGACCTGGAGATCCTTCCGGGCGGTCGGCTGGCGGCCCTCTACCCCGAGCGGCAGGCCAGGGTGAACTCCCTGCACCAGCAGGGCGTCGAGCGACTCGGCGAAGGCCTCACCGCCGAGGCCATGGCGCCGGACGGCCTGATCGAGGCGATCTCGGTCACCGACGCGCCGGCCTTCACCCTGGCGGTGCAGTGGCACCCCGAGTGGCGTCCCCGTGAGCACCCGCTCTACGACGCCCTGTTCACCGCCTTCGCCCAGGCCTGCATGCAGCGCCAGGCGCGCATCGAGCCCCTGCCGGCCTGAGGGCCCGCGACAACGGAGACGCACCATGCAGACTCAAGCCTGTCAGGACCTGGATCGGGCCCACCACCTGCACCCCTTCACCGACTTCAAGGCACTGGGCGAGCAGGGCAGTCGCGTCATCACCCATGCCCAGGGCGTCTACGTCCACGACAGCGAGGGCCATCGCATCCTCGATGGCATGGCCGGCCTGTGGTGCGTGAACCTCGGCTACGGCCGCCGCGAGCTGGTCGAGGCGGCCGCGGTGCAGATGACCGAGCTGCCCTACTACAACACCTTCTTCAATACGACCCACCCGCCCGTCGCGCGCCTCGCCGAGAAACTCTGTGCGCTGGCGCCGCCCCACATCAACCACGTCTTCTTCACCGGCTCCGGGTCCGAGGCCAATGACACCGTGCTGCGCATGGTGCGTCGCTACTGGGCGCTTAAGGGCAAGCCCGAGAAGCAGTGGATCATCGGTCGCGAGAATGGCTATCACGGCTCCACCGTGGCGGGCATGAGCCTGGGGGGCATGGCGCCGATGCACGATCAGGGCGGTCCCTGCGTGCCCGGCATCACCCACGTGCGCCAGCCCTACTGGTTCGGTGAAGGACAGGATCAGTCGCCGGAGGCCTTCGGGCGCGCCTGCGCCGCGGCATTGGAAGAGAAGATCCTCGAGCTCGGCGAGGATAAGGTCGCGGCCTTCATCGCCGAGCCGGTGCAGGGGGCCGGCGGCGCCATCATGCCGCCGGCGAGCTACTGGCCGGCGGTCAAGGCAGTGCTCGCCAAGTACGACATCCTGCTGATCGCCGACGAGGTGATCTGCGGCTTCGGGCGCCTCGGCGCCTGGTTCGGCAGCCAGCACTTCGGCCTTGCGCCTGACCTGATGCCGATCGCCAAGGGGCTCTCCTCGGGCTACCTGCCGATCGGTGGCGTGCTGGTGGGCGACCGCGTGGCGGACACCCTGATCGAGGAGGGCGGCGAGTTCTGTCACGGCTTCACCTACTCGGGGCACCCGACCTGCGCCGCCGTGGCGCTCAAGAACCTGGAGTTGCTGGAGGCCGAGGCGATCGTCGAGCGGGTCCGCGACGACCTGGGCCCCTATCTGGCCGAGCTCTGGGCCGAGCTTGGCGACCACCCCCTGGTCGGCGAGGCGCGCTCGCTGGGCCTGATGGGCGCGCTGGAGCTGATCGACCCGGCCACGGAAGAGCGCTTCGACAAGGCCTTGTCTGCCGGTAATCTGTGCCGGGACATCTGTTTCGCCACCGGACTGGTGATGCGCTCGGTGGGCGATACCATGATCATCGCCCCGCCGCTGGTGATCACCCGCGACGAGATCGACGAACTGGTGTGCCTGGCGCGCCAGGCCCTGAACGAGACCGCCCGCCGCCTGGCCGACCAGCGCGTCGCGGCGCCGACCGATGCCCTTCACTCAGAGGAGACTCGCGCATGAGCCTCGCATCGCACTCGACTACCCACGCCGCCTGGCAGGCGCTGGCCGCCGAGCTGACCGTCGAGAAGGGTCTCGAGACCCGCGCCTTTATCGACGACGCCTTCGTCGATGCCGCCGACGGCGCGACCCTGACCACCGTGAACCCGGCCACCGGCGCGGCGCTCGCCGAGGTGGCGAGCTGCGACGCCGCCGATGCCGAGGTCGCCGTGGCGGCCGCCCGGGCCGCCGTCGACGGCGGCGCCTGGTCGCGCCTCGCCCCGGGCAGGCGCAAGGCCGTGCTGCTCAAGCTGGCCGACCTGATGGCGGCGCACAGGCACGAGCTGGCGCTGCTCGACACCCTGGACATGGGCAAGCCGGTCTCGAGCGCGCTGGGCGACCTGGCCGGCGCCATCGGCTGCCTGCGCTACCAGGCCGAGTGCATCGACAAGCTCTACGGCGAGGTCGCGCCCACCGGCGACAACGCCCTGGGGCTGGTGCTGCGCGAGCCGCTGGGCGTGGTGGCCTGTATCGTGCCCTGGAACTTCCCGCTGATGATGACCGCCTGGAAGATCGCCCCGGCGCTGGCCGCCGGCAACAGCGTCATCCTCAAACCCTCGGAGAAGTCGCCGCTCTCGGCGTTGCGCCTGGCGAGCCTGGCCCAGGAGGCCGGGTTGCCGCGGGGCGTCTTCCAGGTGCTGCCGGGCTTCGGCCACACCGTGGGCCGCGCGCTGGCGCTCTCCATGGAGGTCGACTGCCTGGCCTTCACCGGCTCCACCGGGGTCGGCAAGCAGCTGATGCAGTACGCCGGTCAGTCGAACCTCAAGAAGGTGTTCCTGGAGTGCGGCGGCAAGAGCCCGAACCTGGTCTTCGCCGACTGCAAGGACCTGGATCGGGTGGCCAAGCACGCCGCCGCGGCGATCTTCCACAACCAGGGCGAGGTGTGCATCGCCGGCTCTCGGCTGCTGGTCGAGAATTCGATCCGCGAGGCCTTCGTCGACAAGGTGCTGGCCGCCGCCGAGGCCATGCAGCCCGGCGACCCGCTGGATCCGGCGAGCTTCATGGGCGCCATGGTCGATCGCGCCCAGCACGAGCGGGTGCTCGACTACATCCGTCGCGGCGTGGAGGAGGGCGCGACCCTGCGCACCGGTGGTGAAGCCACCGAGGTCGACGGCAAGGGGCTCTTTATTCCGCCGACGGTGTTCGACGGCGTCACCGAGACCATGGCCATCGGCCGCGAGGAGATCTTCGGCCCGGTGCTCGCGGTGTTCGGCTTCGATAGTGAGGAGGAGGCGGTGCGGCTCGCCAACGACAGCGACTATGGCCTCGCGGCCGGGCTGTGGAGCCAGGACATCGATCGCATCATGCGCATCACCCGGAGGCTGCGCTCGGGCCAGGTGTTCGTCAATAACTGGGCGGACATGGACCAGACGGTGCCCTTCGGCGGGGTCAAGCAGTCGGGCAACGGCCGCGACAAGTCCCACCACTCGCTGGAGGAGTACTCCGACCTGAAGAGCGTATGGATGACGCTCGCGACCTGAACGCGGCGGACCGGGCCGTCGGCATGGCCTGAGCCCGACACAGCCCATGACGACGGTGCCCGCCTGTTCAGGCGGGCACCGTTCGTCGTTGGCCCTCGCATTAGGTCTTCGCATTAGGCCTTCACGTTAGGCCTTCACGAGAGGGCGGTCAGAAGTCGGCCCAGTCAGGTTCGCGCCGGGGTGACGTTGCGGGGTGGGAGGCGTCGCGTGATGTAGTCTGCGCGCTGCCCGCCCGGGGCGCGTCGTCTCGAGCGTCCGCCGGTGGCTGCCCGGGCAGGCGGAAGGCCGACATGGCGGTCATCAGCTGTCGAGCGTGCTGGCTGAGGTTGTCGGCCGAGGAAGCGCTCTCCTGCACCAGGGCGGCGTTCTGCTGCGTGACGCGGTCCATCTGAGTCACGGCGGTTCCGGTTTCCTGCACACCGGCGCGCTGTTCGGCGCTCGCCTCGCTGATCTCCTGCATGATCCTGCTGACTCGCTCGATGGTAGCGACGATCTCCTCGGTGGCCTGGCTGGCCTCGGCGGCGCGGGCGTTGCCGTGCTTGACGCGCTCGCCGTTGCGAGCAATGCGATCGCTGATCTCCTGGGCTGCGGTGGCGCTCTTCTGGGCGAGGTTGCGTACCTCGGACGCTACCACGGCGAAGCCACGTCCGTGCTCGCCGGCGCGCGCCGCCTCCACCGAGGCGTTCAGTGCCAGGATATTGGTCTGGAAGGCGATCTCGTCGATGGTGGAGGTGATGCTGGCGATCTCGCCGGCGCTTTCGTCAAGCTTCGCCATGGTCTCGGTCACCTGCTGGACAGCCTGGCCGCCTCGGGTGGCCAGGCTCGCCGCCTCCTCGCTCTCTCGGCTGGCCTGTTCGGCGTTGCTGGTGTTCTGGCTCACGGTCGCGTTGAGCTCCTCCATCGCCGAGGCGGTCTGGGACAGGGCGCTGGCTTGCTGCTCGGTGCGCGAGGCGAGCTCGCCGTTGCCCGAGGCGATCTGCTCGCTGTTGCTCGCCACCGACTCGGCGGCGGTGCGTACCTGGGCGACGATATCCTGCAGCTGCCGGGCCATGGCGACCTGGGCGGCCATGATGCTGCGGCGGTCACCGTCGCGTAGCTTGCCGTCGACGACCAGCTCCCCGCGGCCGATGGCCTCGGCGAAGGCCTTTACTTCGTGGGGTTCGGCGCCCAGTTCGCGCAGCAGCTGGCGCGACAGCAAGAAGGCGATCAGGGTCCCGATCAGCAAGGCTGCGAGGCACAGGGCCAGCATCAGGAGCTGGAAGCCCGAGGCGGTGTCCCGAGCGCTGGCGGTGTCGCGTGCGGTTTCCGCCTCCTGATAGTTGATGAAGGCGTTGATGTCGTCGAGCCACTGGAAGAACGCCGGACCGGCTTCGTCGAGCAAGATTCGGCGCGCCGCCGCAACGTTGTCGCGGTTGCGCTCGCCGATGATCCTGCCGGCCAGGGCATTGGTCTGGTTCGCCTGGTCGTCGATGATCTCGAGCAGGCGTGCCTCCCTCGCATTGGCACCGTGGTCGCTCACCACCCCGTTCATGCCCTGGCTGGCCTCCTGATAGTCGTCGATCAGTCGCTGGAAGTGAGCCTGGATATCCTGCAGCTCGTCGGGATCGGTCACCAGCGTCATGTCGCGCAGCAGGATGGCGCGGTCATGGACGCTGCCGCGCCAATCGATGGCGTGACGCATCTTGACGCCGTTGATGTCGTTGATGGTGGTCAGGTTGCGGTCGATGCGCTTGACCTGATCGATGCCGATGGCAGTGAGCAGGACCATCAGGGTAAGGACGGCGGCGAAGCCGCCAGCGAGGCGGGCGCGAATGCCGAGGCGGGCGGTTCGGCCTTTCGAGAGTGGCATGAGTGGAGGGTTCCTTGTGGGAGGGCGTCGGGAGCGGGCTCGGCGGGGATGCGGCCTTAACGTCACCGTAGGGTAATTCTTATATGATTCTTGTACAAATAATTTCTAATGAGATGGTGGCCTTGGAGTGATGTGTCGTTATTTCGCCAGGAGGCGCTGCATCAGAGTCGAAGAAAGGGCGGCGAAGACGGAGGGGGCAAAAGGAGAGGAGGGCTGGCGTCGGCGGGCGGCTGGGGACGCTCCTTGTAAGGGCTCGCCACTGCTGGCGTGAGGAGAAAAGCCGGGTGCGGTGGGGCGGGGAAAGGGGAGAGTGGCGAGGCCCCGGCTCAAGGTGACCGGGGCGGCGGTGCGTTTACGATTGGGCCTGGCGACGGCGCTTGACAGATTCGCCGGCGACGCCGAAGTCCTGGGTGGCAACGTCGGAGAGCAGGATGCGCACGCTCTCCGGGGTGCAGTCGATGGCGTCGACACAGGCGGCGGTGACCTTCTCGATCAGGGCTTCCTTCTGTTCTGCGCTGCGCCCTTCGATGAGCTGGACGTTGATGATTGGCATGCGGCCTCCGTTTTGGTGGAAATATTTTTCAAAATCATTCTTTCCGAGCACGCAGCGCTTGTCAAAACGACGCGACGGGCGCGCATGGAGTTTTTCTTGTACAATGTTTGTCCGAGTGTTGTGCAGGCAACGATGATCCGTGGAGGAATTTGCATGTTGAACTGGCTCAAGAAGGATCCGGTAAAGAAACTCCAGAAACAGTATGAGCAGAAACTCGAACAGGCGATGCTGGCCGCCCGCAATGGCGACATGCGCGCAAACGCCTCGCTGACCGAGGAGGCGGAGGCGCTGCGCGACAAGATCGAGAAGTTGAAGAATGCCTGAGCCGGGGGCTCAGAAGGTCCGCGCCGGGGTGGCGCAGCTGACCAGGCGGCAGGGTGCATCACCCGGGTTGCGGAAGCGATGGGGCACGTTGGTGTCGAAGTAGTAGGCTTCGCCGACCGAGAGTAGTCGTGTCTCAGCGCCGATGGTGATCTCGATCTGCCCCTCCAGCACCACGCCGGCCTCTTCGCCCTGGTGGGCGATCATCTCGCGGCCAGTGTCGGCGTCGGGGGGGTAGGTCTCTATCATGAAGGCCAGCGCGCGGCTGGCGCGGTTGGCGCCCACCAGCTTGTAAATGACGTCTCCGATGCCCACGTCGGCCAGCTCGTCGGCCGAATAGAACACCTGGTTGCGGCTCTCCAGATCCATGGTGAAGAAGTCACCGACGCTCATGGGAATGGCGTCGAGGATCTTCTTCAGTGAGCTTACCGAGGGCGAGACCTTGCCCTGCTCGATCAGCGACAGGCTGGAGTGGGTGACGCCGCAGCGCTTGGCTAGCTCGCGTTGGGAGACCCCTCTCAGGGTGCGCAAGGCACGTAGGCGCGCGCCGACATCGTCTGCCATGGGGAGTTGTCCTTTGACATTGAAGGGGCGGGCGCTGAGGGCGCCCGCCCCGGCGCTCAGCACAGGGCGTCGAGCCTTTCCTTGAGCAGGCCGTTGACCTGCTGGGGGTTCGCGGTGCCCCGCGAGGCCTTCATCACCTGGCCGACGAAATAGCCGATCATCTTGCCGCGCTTGTCGGGCTCTGCGTCACGGTACTGGGCCACCTGGGCCGGGCTGTCCGCGATCACCTGGTCGATCATCGCCTCGATGGCGCCGGTGTCGGTGACCTGCTTGAGGCCCTTGGCTTCGATCACCGCGTCGGCGCTGTCGCTTTCGCCGTTCCACAGCGCCTGGAAAACCTGCTTGGCGGCCTTGCCGTTGATGGTGTCATCGATGATCCGAGCGACCAGTTCGCCGAGTTGACGCGCCGAGACCGGGCTACTCTGGATCGGCAGGCCCTCGCGGTTCAGCGCGCCGGAAAGCTCGCCCTGCACCCAGTTGGCGGCCTGCTTGGCATCGCCGCAGACATCATTGACCTGCTCGAAGAACTCGGCCATCTCGCGGCTCGCCGAGAGCACGCCGGCGTCATAGGCCGAGAGGCCCATCTCTTCCTGGAAGCGGGCGCGCTTGTCGGCGGGCAGCTCCGGAAGGTTGTCGCGCAGATGGTCGACGTAGGCCTGGTCGAGCACCACCGGCAGCAGGTCGGGGCAGGGGAAGTAGCGGTAGTCGTTGGCCTGCTCCTTGGTGCGCATGCTGCGGGTCTCGTCGCGCTCGGGATCATAGAGGCGCGTCTCCTGGACCACCTCGCCGCCGTCCTCGAGCAGCTCGATCTGGCGCTCCACCTCGAAGGCGATGGCGCGCTCGACGAAGCGGAAGGAGTTGACGTTCTTGATCTCGGCGCGGGTGCCGAAGGCCGCCTGGTCCTTGGGACGCACCGAGACGTTGACGTCGCAGCGCATCGAACCCTCGGCCATGTTGCCGTCGCTGATCCCCAGGTAGGTGACGATGGAGTGGATTGCCTTGAGGTAGGCCGCGGCCTCCTTGGCCGAACGCATGTCCGGCTCGGAGACGATCTCCAGCAGCGGCGTGCCGGCACGATTCAGATCGATGCCGGTCATGGCCTGGCCCATGCCGTCGGAGAAGGTCTCGTGGAGCGACTTGCCGGCATCCTCCTCGAGGTGGGCGTGATGCACCCGAATGGCCTTGGTGCTGCCGTCGTCCAGGGTGATCTCCACCTCGCCGGGCCCGACGATGGGGTGATACATCTGGCTGGTCTGGTAGCCCTTGGGCAGGTCCGGATAGAAGTAATTCTTGCGGTCAAACACCGAGACCTCGGGGATCTCGGCGTGGATGCCCAGGCCGAACTGCACGGCCATGGCCACGGCGGCCTCGTTGAGGACCGGCAGCACGCCGGGCATGCCCAGATCGACGGCACAGGCCTGGCTGTTGGGCTCGGCACCGAAGGCGGTCGAGGCGCCGGAGAAGATCTTGGAACGGGTGGCGAGCTGGACGTGGACCTCCAGCCCGATCACGGTTTCCCATTGCATCAGGCGGTCTCCTCAATGATCCCGGGACGACGCAGGTGCCAGTCGGTGGCCTGCTGGAACTGGTGGGCGACGTTGAGCAGCCGCGCCTCGGCGAAGTGGGTGCCGAGGATTTGAAGACCCACGGGGCGGCCGCCGGCGAAGCCGGCCGGCACGCTGATGCCGGGGATGCCCGCCAGGTTGATGGCGATGGTGTAGATGTCTTGCAGGTACATCGAGACCGGATCCTTCTTCGCCCCCAGGTCGAAGGCCGGGGTCGGCGAGGCCGGGCCCATCAGCACGTCGACCTCGTCGAAGGCGTCGAGGAAGTCCTGGCGGATCAGCCGGCGGACCTGCTGGGCCTTCTTGTAGTAGGCGTCGAAGAAGCCCTCGGAGAGGGTGTGGGTGCCCATCAGGATGCGCCGCTGGACCTCCTCGCCGAAGCCCTCGGCGCGGCTGCGCAGGTAGAGGTCGGTGAGGTCGGTGGGGGCCTCGCAGCGGTGGCCGAAGCGCACGCCGTCGTAGCGCGCCAGGTTGGAGGAGGCCTCCGCGGGGGCGATGACGTAGTAGGCCGGGATGGCGTAGTGGGTGTGCGGCAGGCTTACCTCGCGCACGGTGGCGCCCAGCGACTCGTACACGCGGATCGCCTCGCGCACGGCGCTCTCGACCTCGGGGTCGAGGCCGTCGCCAAAGTACTCGGTCGGCAGGCCGATCTTGAGGCCGGCGAGCGGCGCGTCGAGCTCGGCGGTGTAGTCCGGCACGCCGCGCGCCACGCTGGTGGAGTCACGCAGGTCGTGGCCGGCGATGGCGCCGAGCAGGTGGGCGCAGTCGGCGGCGGTGCGCGCCATGGGGCCGGCCTGGTCGAGGCTCGAGGCGTAGGCGATGATGCCGTAGCGCGAGACGCGCCCGTAGGTGGGCTTGAGGCCGGTAATGCCGCAGAAGGCGGCCGGCTGGCGGATCGAGCCGCCGGTGTCGGTGCCCATGGCGGCGGGCACCAGGCCCGCGGCCACGGCGGCGGCGCTGCCGCCGGAGGAGCCGCCCGGAACCGCGGCGCCGTCCCAGGGGTTCTTCACCGCGCCATAGAAGCTGTTCTCGTTGGACGAGCCCATGGCGAACTCGTCCATGTTGGTCTTGCCCAGGCTCACGGTGCCCGCAGCCTTGAGCTTCTCGACCACGGTGGCGTCATAGGGCGCCACGAAGTTGTCGAGCATCTTCGAACCGGCGCTGGTCTTGACGCCGGTGGTGCAGAAGATGTCCTTGAGCGCCAGCGGGACGCCGGTGAGCGGGCCGGCCTCGCCTCGGGCTCGGGCGGCATCGGCGGCGTCGGCGGCGGCCAGCGCCTGTTCCGGCGTCACGGTGATGAAGCTGTTGAGGTCGCCATCGAGGCGGTCGATGCGCGCGAGCAGGTTCGCGGTGAGCTCGCGGCTGGAGAACTCGCCGGCCGCGAGGCCGGCGGCGAGCTCCGTCAGAGTCTTGTCATGCATGGGCCCTGGGCTCCGTGATGGCTTGCCGGTAACGGATGGGAGTGACGCGGATCATTCGACGACCCGGGGAACCAGGTAGAGCCCCTGATCTACGGCGGGAGCGCAGCGCTGGAAGGCCTCGCGCTGGTCGGCTTCGGTGACCTCGTCGGCGCGCAGCCGCTGGGTGGTTTCCAGGGGGTGCGCCAGGGGGGCAACGCCCTCGGTGTCCAGGGTCTGAAGCTGGTCGACCATCGCCAGGATGCGGCCCAGGTCGTCAAGGTAATGGGCGGCCTCGTCATCGTTCAGGCCGAGCCGTGCCAGATGGGCGGCCTTGAGAACGTCTGCGTGTTCAAGCGCCATGATCGGATGTCCTCGAGAGGGGGTGGGTCATGGAAATGACCGCAGAAGGTACCACATCCGCCGCCCGGCTGGCAGGTCCAACAAAGCCCGGTAATGGGGGGTGTTCTGCTTGCTGCTGGGGGGGCTCGGTGATACCGTTTGCGTCCGCACAGGGTTCCCGGACTGCACTAGGTAACGACTCCATGTTCAAACGCTTGAGGGGGCTGTTTTCCAGCGATCTATCGATCGATCTGGGGACGGCCAATACGCTGATTTACGTCCGCGGCCGCGGCATCGTGCTCGATGAACCGTCGGTCGTGGCGATTCGCCAGTCCGGCAACATGCGCAGCGTGGCAGCGGTGGGTGCCGATGCCAAGCGTATGCTCGGTCGGACCCCCGGCAACATTACCGCCATTCGCCCGATGAAGGACGGCGTCATCGCCGACTTCACCGTCACCGAACAGATGCTCCAGTACTTCATCCGCAAGGTGCACCAGAGCACCTTCCTGACGCCGAGCCCGCGCGTGCTGGTCTGCGTGCCCTGCATGTCGACCCAGGTCGAGCGGCGCGCCATCAAGGAATCTGCCGAGGGCGCCGGGGCCCGCGAGGTGTTCCTGATCGAGGAGCCCATGGCCGCGGCCATCGGCGCCGGCCTGCCGGTGGAGGAAGCCCAGGGCTCCATGGTGGTCGACATCGGCGGCGGCACCAGCGAGATTGCCATCATCTCGCTCAACGGGGTGGTCTACTCCGAATCCATCCGCGTCGGCGGCGACCGCTTCGACGAGGCGATCATCGCCTATGTGCGGCGCCACTACGGCAGCCTGATCGGCGAGGCCACCGCCGAGCGCATCAAGGAAGAGATCGGCTGTGCCTACCCGGGTGGTGAACTGCGCGAGATCGACGTGCGCGGCCGCAACCTCGCCGAGGGCATTCCGCGCAGCTTCACGCTGAATTCCCACGAGATCCTCGACGCCCTCCAGGAAACCCTGGGCTCCATCGTCGCCGCGGTGAAGAGCGCCCTGGAGCAGTCGCCCCCCGAGCTCGCCTCCGACATCGCCGAGCGTGGCCTGGTGCTGACCGGCGGCGGCGCGCTGTTGCGCGATCTCGACAAGCTGATCGCCGAGGAGACCGGCCTGCCGGTGATCGTCGCCGAGGACCCGCTGACCTGCGTCGCCCGGGGCGGCGGCAAGGCACTCGAAATGATCGACCAGCACACCTTCGAGCTGCTCTCCAGCGACTGACGGAGGCGCTGGCCTGATGCAGGGGGTCGCTCATTAAACCGCTGTTCTCGCACGGACCGCTGCCGGGTTATCGCATGCTGCTGTGTGCGATGCTGGCCGCGGCGCTGATGTATGCCGATGCGCGCTTTACTCGCATGGAGCCCGTGCGTGCCCAGCTGTCGACCCTGGTGGCGCCGATTCAGTGGGCGGTCAGCCTGCCCAGCGACGTCCTCAACTGGGGGTCGCTGGCGCTCTCCGAGCAGCGTGCCCTGGTCGACGAGAACCGCCGCCTGCGCGAGCAGATCCTGACGCTCTCGCATCGGGTGCAGCGCATGGCCAGCCTGACGGCCGAGAACGTGCGGCTGCGCGAGCTGCTCGCGGCCACCCGCGAGCGGGACATCCCCTACATCACCGCCGAGCTGCTGTCGCTGGACCCCGACCCCTTCACCCATCAGATGGTGATCGACCGCGGCCGTCGCGACGGCGCCTACGTGGGCCAGCCGGTGCTGGACGCTGCGGGACTCGTGGGTCAGGTCACCGCGACCTCGGCCTACTCCAGTCGGGTGCTGCTGCTGGCCGATGCCAGTCATGCGCTGCCGGTGCAGGTCAACCGCAACGGGCTGCGCTTCGTCGTCCAGGGGATGGGCAGCTACGACGCCCTCAGCGTCAAGCATGCCCCTGACACGGCCGATATCAGCGAGGGTGACCTGCTGACCACCTCGGGGCTGGGCGGGCGCTTTCCGCCGGGCTATCCGGTGGCACGGGTCTCGTCGGTGGTCCATGACCCGGGCGAGCCCTTCGCCCGGGTCACCGCCGAGCCGGTCGCCCAGCTGCAGCGCTCGCGCCACTTCCTGCTGCTCTTTCCCCCCGCGACGCCCCTCGCCCCGCCCGAGGGTGAGCTGGCTGCTCCGGCCCTCGAGGCGGCCCGAGCCGTGAGCGGAGCCCTGGCCAACGAGGAGACGCGCTGATGGCCACGTCCTCGCCCGCCAACCTGCTGTGGGTCTGGTTCACCCTGCTGCTGGCGCTGTGCCTGCAGGTGATGCCGCTGGCCGACGGCTGGCAGGTATGGCGCCCCGACTGGCTCGGCCTGATGCTGATCTACTGGTGCATGCGCGATCCGCTGCGGGTCGGCGTCCTGCATGGCTTCGTGCTGGGCCTGCTGGTGGATCTCATCGAGGGCGCGCCGCTGGGTCAGAATGCGCTGCTGCTGTCGCTGCTGGCCTTCCTCTGCGCGCTGGTCTATGGGCGCTTCCGGGCCTATTCGCTGGTCCAGCAGGCGGTGCTGATCTTCGTGCTGCTGGGCATGATCCAGCTGGCCGAGCAGTGGCTGCGCACCCTGTTCGGGCCCTTCCTGATGCAACTCTCCTTCCTGTTGCCGGCGCTGATCGGGGCGCTGCTGTGGCCCTGGCTCACCACCCTGTTCGAGGCACTGGGCCGCCGGCACGCCCGCGACTGACCCCTTCGCCATTTTCCCTGGAGCCGCCATGACCCACGATCCCGTGCTGTGCCTGGCCTCGGCCTCTCCGCGCCGTCGCGACCTGCTGTCTTCGATCGGCGTGACGGTGGAGGTGCGTCCGGTGGACATCGACGAGACGCCGCGGCCTTCGGAGTCGGCAGCTGACTACGTGGTGCGCCTGGCGCGCGAGAAGGCCCTGGCCGGAGCCCGTCTCACGCGACTGCCGACCCTGGGATCGGACACCGCCGTGGTGCGCGACGGCGAGATTCTCGGCAAGCCGGCCAGCCGCGATCATGCCGCGAGCATGCTGGGTTCGCTCTCCGGTCGTGGCCACGAGGTGCTCACCGGGGTCGCTGTCAGCGGCCCCGCCGGCGTGCTGACGGCCTGTGTGACGACCCGGGTCTTCATGCGTGAGCTTACAACGGCCGAGCTTGCCGCCTACTGGGCCACCGGCGAACCGGCCGACAAGGCCGGCGGCTACGCCATTCAGGGCCTGGCCGCGGTGTTCGTCGAGCACATCGAGGGCAGCCACTCGGCGGTAGTCGGCCTGCCGCTCTTTGAAACCGCGGATCTGCTGGCACGCCAGGGCGTGCCGCTGTGGCACGAGGCCTAGCCCTGGGGAGGAGAGGGGGCGTTGATCGAGGCACAGGACGGCCCGGCCCCCTATGTCATAATGGCGGCAGATCTTTCTGGACAAGGATATCCGCATGAGCGGTGAAGTACTCATTAACCTGACACCGATGGAAACCCGTGTGGCCGTCGTCGAGAACGGCGTGCTGCAGGAGGCCTTCATCGAGCGTGCCCGGCGACGCGGCATCGTCGGCAATATCTACAAGGGCCGCGTGGTGCGGGTGCTGCCCGGCATGCAGGCAGCCTTCATCGACATCGGCCTCGATCGCGCCGCCTTCATCCACGCCCACGAGGTGATGCCGCCGGGCACGCCGGCCGACGAGCAGGTCTCCATCGCGCAGCTGCTCCACGAGGGCCAGGCGCTGGTGGTTCAGGCCACCAAGGACCCCATCGGCTCCAAGGGGGCACGGCTGACCACCCACCTCTCGGTGCCGTCGCGCTACCTGGTCTACATGCCCGACTCGCCTCACCACGGGGTCTCCCAGCGGATCGAGGACGAGGCCGAGCGTGACCGTCTGCGCGGCCTGGTCGAGGCGGCGGCCGCCGAGCAGCGGCTGGAGGTCGCCGGCGGCTTCATCGTGCGTACCGCTGCGGAAGGGGTCACCCTCGAGGAGCTCTCCGCCGACATGCACTTCCTGCTGCGCCTGTGGCGCCGGGTCGGCGAGCGTAAGGTGACGGCGGCGGCGCCCAGCGTGGTCTACGATGATCTGCCGCTGTTCATGCGCACCCTGCGCGACGTGATGCGCGACGATATCGAGAAGGTGCGCATCGACTCGCGGGAGAACTACGTCAAGCTGATCGAGTTCGCCAAGGAGTTCATGCCGACGGCGGTAGAGCGCATCGAGCACTACGCCGGCGAGCGGCCGATCTTCGACCTGTTCAGCGTCGAGGACGAGATCCAGAAGGCGCTCGGTCGCAAGGTGCAGCTCAAGTCGGGCGGGTATCTGGTCATCGATCCCACCGAGGCGATGACCACCATCGACGTCAACACCGGCGGCTTCGTGGGGCATCGCAATCTCGAGGAGACGATCTTCAAGACCAACCTCGAGGCCGCCACCGCGATCGCTCGCCAGCTCCGGCTCAGGAATCTCGGCGGCATCATCATCATCGACTTCATCGACATGGACGAGCCCGAGCATCAGCGCCAGGTGCTGCGCATGCTCGAGAAGTCGCTGGAGCGCGACCACGCCAAGACCAAGTGCACCGGCGTCACCGAGCTGGGACTGGTGCAGCTGACTCGCAAGCGCACCCGGGAGAGCCTCGAGCAGACGCTCTGCGAGGCCTGTCCGACCTGCGCCGGTCGAGGCACCCTGAAGACGCCGGAATCGGTCTGCTACGAGATCTTTCGCGAGATCCTGCGCGAGGAGCGGGCCTACAGCGCCGAGACCTACGCGGTGCTGGCCTCCCAGTCGGTCGTCGATCGGCTGCTCGATGAGGAGTCGTCCGCCGTGGCCGATCTCGAAGAGTTCATCGGCAAGACGATCCGCTTCCAGGTCGAGACTCACTACTCCCAGGAGCAGTACGACATCGTGCTGATGTGAGCCCATGTCCGTGACGCGCCTGATCCTTCGCTGGTTGTTGACCCTGATGGCGGTGCCGCTGGCGCTGCTGGCGGTGTTGGTCGTGGTGCTGCGGTTGCTGCCGTTGCTGCTGGACGAGCAGACCGCGCCCCTGGAGCGGCTGCTCTCGACGCGCTTTAATGCGGTGGTGGCGCTGGACGACGTGACGGCGGGCCTCGCCCAGCTGGATCCCTTCCTCGAGGTCGAGGGCCTGACCATCCGTTCCCGTGAGGGGCTCGGCCACGCTCCGCTGCTCCAGGTGGAGCGGGCCAGGCTGCGCCTGGACAGCAGCGCCAGCCTCGCCGCCGGCCTGCCGCGGGTGGCCGCGGCGCGGCTGCAGGGCGTCACCGTGCACCTCTACCAGGATCAGGCCGGGCGCTGGCAGTGGCCAAATCCCGCGCAGCTGCCCCCCGAATTGATCCCCGAGCGCACCTTCGATCTCGATCGCCTCGACTTCTGGGTCGGCATGCTGCTGCGCCAGAGCGCTTGGGTGGAAGACGTCAGCCTGGTGCTGCACGGCCGCAAGCAGCGCGCGGTGCTGAAGGCGCCGCGCCTGGTGATGACCGGCGACGAGCGTCGCACCCACCTCGAAGGGGAGGTGTTCGTCGAGGGTCAGGAGGCGCATGCCATCCGGGCGGTGATGGAGCTTCAGCCCGGGCCGTCGGGGCTCGGCGACTTCAGCGCGGCGCTGCAGGCCGACATGCGCCTTCAGAGCCTGGTGGCGCTCTCCGAGGTGCTGGGCTACGGCAGCGCTCTGCGCCTGGAGACCGTCAGCGGCGATGCACGGCTCTGGGGGCGCTGGCATCGGGGCGCCCTGGCCGATCTGCGCGTCGACCTGGCGGCGCCCCTGCTGGCCTTGGGGCAGCGGGGCTCGAGCGCCGAGGAAGCGACCCAGGCCATCGTGCTCAAGCAGGCGGCCGCGAGCGCCCAGTGGCTGCGCGAGGAGTCGGGATGGCAGGCGTGGATCGAGACCGAGGCGCAGAGCGCCGACTGGTCCCGCCCCGAAGGGCAGCGTGATGACGCCGGGCCGGCGTTGCCGCGCTACTGGCAGATGCGAAGCCGCGACGACGGCTGGTGGCTCACCACCAGCGAGTTCGATCTGGGCGCACTCGCCGCCTGGCGCGACCGGCTGCCGCTGCCCGAGGCGCTGGTGCGAGTAATCGAAAGCCTCGACCCCCAAGGGCGTGTCACTGGGCTGGCGCTGGGTCGCGAGGACGGCCACTGGCGAGCCCGGGCGGCGGCCACCGAGGTGGCCGTGTCGCCCTGGGAGCAGGCGCCCGGCGGCGGGCCGCTGGACGTCTGGGTGGAGTCCGAGGACCTGTCGGGCCACGTCGAGTTTACCGGCCGCGATGCTCGGCTGCACTTCCCAGAGGTGTTCGGCGCGCCGATGGCGCTCTCCCGCGCCAGCGGCGTGATCGACTGGGCCTACGACGGCCCGCGCAGCTTCGTCAGTGGTCGGGACCTCGAGGTGGAGTGGAACGGGGCGCGGATCGAGGGCGGCTTCGGGCTCTCGATCGGCGGCGAGCGGCGCGGCGGCTTCGGGCTGCAGCTCGACTTCGCGGACGTGGACGCGGTCGACACGCCGCTCACCGACTGGCTGCCGGTGGGCATTCTCCCCCCGGCGTTGACCGGCTGGCTGGCCGATGGCGTCGCCGGACGCGTGCCCGAGGGCGCGCTGCGCCTGCATGTGCCGGTGGCTCCCGAGGGGCAGTCGATCGACCCCACCCTGCAGCTCGATCTCGAGGTCGTCGAGGGGCGCCTGCCCATCGCGCCCGGCTGGCCGGTCCTCGAGAGGATAAACGGGCGGTTGTCGATGATCGACGAGACGCTGACGGCACGCGTCGAGGCGGCCGAGAGCCTCGGGGTCGAGGCCACGGCGGGGGAGGTGACGCTCGAGGGTGAGCGGCTGGCGGTCACGGCTAAGCTTGCGACCTCGGCGACGGCCCTGCGTCGCTATCTTCTGGCGCTGCCCGTCGAGGGCATGCAGGCGCTGGCGGATTGGCGGGCCGAGGGCCGGGCGGCCGGTAGCCTGGACCTGACCATGAACCTCGACGCGCCCGAGTCCCTGGCGCTGGATATCGAGACCGAGGCGGATTTCTCGCGCCTGGTCCATGAGCCCCTGCGGCTTGCCTTCGAGCGCATCGAGGGGCCGCTCGCCTGGCGCCAGCGCGGCGAGCAGGGGGGCCTCGAAGGGCGAGTGAGCGCTCGCCTGCTCGGCGGCCCGGTGGTGGCCGAGATCGATACCCGAGCCGGCGGGCTCGATCTCTCCGGCACGGCCGAGGCGCCGGCCCTCGCCGCCTGGAGCGGCGTGCCGGCCCTCGAGACCCTGATCGCCGGTCGGCTGCCCTGGCAGGGTCGCCTGTCGATCGGAGAGGCGGGCGCCTCGCTGCGACTCGACAGCCGCCTGGAAGGGCTTGCCATCGACCTGCCGGCGCCGCTAGGCAAGAGCCGCGAGGCCCGCCGGCCCCTACGGCTGACCTTCGACCTGACCCAGGGGCGGCTCGAGGGGCGCCTGGGCGATCGCCTGGGGCTGCGCTGGCGCGCGCCCGCCGGCGGCGGCCACGGGCGAGGGCAGGTGTGGCTCGGTCATCTGACCGCACCTGACTGGGCCGGCCGGCCGGGCTGGGCGGTGGCGGCCTACCTGCCGCGCCTGGCCGTGGCGCCCTGGGGGCGCGCCCTCTCTCCGCTGATGGCGGCGGCCGAGCCCTCCTCGGCCGGCGGCGCGTCGACCGCGCTCTCCGCGCTAGCCCTCGAGACCGACTGCCTGCAGGTCGATGAGCGCTGCCTGGGCTCGCTGTCCCTGGAGGGCAGCGCCGCCGCCGACGGCTGGCGGCTCGCCGTGGACGGCAGCCTGGCCGGTGGGCGCCTCAGCTATCGGCCCGGCCTGGCGGCGCCGCTGGACATCGCGCTGGATCGCCTCTCGCTGGACGCGCTGGTGCCTCCGGCGACCGACGGTGGCCAGCTGCTCAAGGAACTGGCGCTGCCCGTCGAGGCGGCGCCGCTGCCGGCGGGGCTGGCGGCGCTGCCGGACGGTCGCCTGCGCATCGCCGACCTCGCCTGGCGAGGCGCGCGGCTCGGCCCCTTCGACGGTCGTTGGCACGCCACGAGCGATCGCCTGGTGATCGATCCCCTCTCGCTTGCGCTCGGCGAGATCGAGGCCCGCGGCCAGCTGATCTGGGAGGCGAGCGGGCCCGGTGATAGCCTGACTCGCGCCCGGCTCGACCTGAACGGCGGCGACCTGGGCAGCGCCCTGGCGGCGCTCGACCAGCCGGTCGCCGTAAAGAGCGCCGAGACTCGAGTGAATAGCCAGCTGGCCTGGCCCGGTGCGCCCTGGCAATTCGCCCTGCCGCGCTCCCAGGGCAGCCTCGAGGTCACGATGCGCGACGGTCGCTTCATCAACCTGGAATCGCCCTCGGCGCGCGTCGTCGGACTGCTCAACGTCGACAACCTACTGCGTCGCCTGCGCCTGGATTTCTCCGACGTCACCGGCCGGGGGACCGCCTTCGATCGTGTCAGCGGTGCCGCCACCCTGTATGGTGGGGTACTGGAAACCCGTGGTCCGGTGGAGATCGAGGGGCCGGCGACCCATTTCACCCTGAACGGCAGCGTCGACCTGGCGCGCCGGGAACTCGATCAGCGTCTGTCGGTCACTGTTCCGGTCAGCAACAACCTGCCGCTGGCGGCGGTGCTGGCCGGCGCCCCGATGGTGGGCGGTGCCCTGTTCATCGCCGACAAGCTGTTCGGCGATGCCATCGACCGCGTGACCCGAATCCACTATCGCGTGCAGGGTCCCTGGACCTCGCCGCGGATCGCTCTGGAAAGTGCCGAATGACATCACAGACTCACGACATGCTTGCCGATGCTTCTGACCTGCTGCTGACGCCGGGCGGCCTCGATCTGGCGGCCCTGGATGCCGGACTCGGTCATGCCATGGGCCAAGGCATCGACTATGCGGATCTCTATTTCCAGCGCAGCTGGCACGAGGGGTGGGTGCTGGAGGATGGCGAGGTCAAGGAGGCCAGCTATAACATCGACGGCGGCGTCGGCGTGCGCGCCCTGGCCGGGGAGAAGACCGGCTTCGCCTACTCCAACCAGATCAGCGCCGACGCCCTGGCCGAGACCGGGCGCACCGCCGCCGGCATCGTGCGCACGGGCGCTCGCCAGCGTGTGGCCCCGGGCGTGGCCACGACCTCCGCGGCCCGCTATGCCGGGATCGATCCGCTCTCCGGGCTCAGTGCCGAGGACAAGATCGCCATGCTCAAGCTGGCCGACCGGGTGGCGCGAGCGGCGGACCCCTCGGTAGCCCAGGTCAGCGCCTCGCTCAGTGGTGTCCATGAGGTGGTGCTGGTGCGCGCCAGCGACGGCACTCTGGCGGCGGATATCCGCCCGCTGGTGCGCTTCAACGTCAGCGTGATCGCGGTCAAGAACGGGCGTCGCGAGCGCGGCAGCGCCGGCGGCGGCGGACGCTTCCCCATGTCTCGGCTGCGTGACGACAACGTCGCCGAGCGCTATGCCAAGGAGGCCGTGCGCCAGGCGCTGGTCAACCTGGAGGCCGTCGACGCCCCTGCCGGCCAGATGCCGGTAGTGCTGGGCCCGGGCTGGCCGGGCATCCTGCTCCACGAGGCGGTGGGTCACGGCCTGGAGGGCGACTTCAACCGCAAGGGCAGCTCGGCCTTCGCCGGGCGCATGGGCGAGCGGGTCGCCTCCAAGGGCGTCACAGTGGTCGACGATGCCACCCTGGCCGATCGCCGCGGCTCGATGTCGGTCGACGACGAGGGGACGCCGGGTCAGTGCACGCCGCTGATCGAGGATGGCATCCTGACCGGCTACATGCAGGACAAGCTGAACGCGCGGCTGATGGGCATGGCGCCCACCGGCAACGCGCGCCGCGAATCCTTCGCCCACCTGCCGATGCCGCGCATGACCAACACCTACATGCGCGCGGGCAGCGACGACCCCGCGGACATCCTCAAGAGCGTCAGCCGCGGCATCTACGCGGTGAGCTTCGGCGGCGGCCAGGTGGACATCACCTCAGGCAAGTTCGTCTTCTCGGCGAGCGAGGCGTACCTGATCGAAGACGGCAAGATCACCGCGCCGGTCAAGGGTGCGACCCTGATCGGCAACGGCCCCGAGGCCATGGGGCGCGTCTCGATGATCGGCCACGACATGGAACTCGACACCGGCATCGGCGTCTGCGGCAAGGAGGGGCAGGGCGTGCCGGTGGGCGTCGGCCAGCCGACGCTGAAGCTCGATGAGCTGACCGTGGGCGGCACCCAGTCGTAACAGGGAAGCCGCTGCGCTCGACGAGGCGGCGTTGGCGGCGAACTCGCCATGCTCATTTAGGCGTCGCTAAACTCCGCTGGCTCGTTCGCCGCTGCCTGGCCTCGTCGTCGCTCGCTGGCTTCGCCGGTGAGGAGATGCCGCGAGGGGAGCGTCAGAGGCCGGCGCCGTCGCGGATCAGCTTGAACAGCCGGCGAGCGCTGGTCGGCGGCTTGCCCTGATCGCGCTCGCGGCGAGCGTTGCGGATCAGCTGGCGCAGGGCCTGGCGCTCGGCATCGGGAAATTCGACCACGAAGGCCTCGACGGCGTCGTCGCCCTCCTCGATGAGCCGGTCGCGCCACTTCTCGAGGCGGTGGAAGGCATGATCGCGGCGCAGCGTCTCGTTCTCGATCTCGTCGAACACCGCCTGAATGGCGTCGAGGTCTTCGCCGCGCATCACTTTGCCGACGTACTGCATGTGGCGACGGCGGGCCTCGCGAGCCTTGATGCGCCCGGTCTCCTCGACGGCGGCCAGCAGGTCGTCGGAAAGGGGGAAACGCGCGCGCTGGGCATCGCTCATGGCGATGATCTGCTCGCCGAGCTGCTGCAGGGACTGCATCTCGCGCTTGAGCTGGGACTTGCTGGGCCGCTCGTCGGCCGGGGAGAGGTCATCCTGGGTCATGCCGGTTCCACTTCGTCGGGGTCGAATCGCGCCAGTATATCAGCCTGCGGCACGGGGCTGGACAATGCACCATCTTGAGGGCCGGCGACAGGCCGGCCGAGTAAGGAGAGACGTTCATGACACAGGCTTTCGATGCCGCCGCCCAGCAGGCCCTGCTGGAGAGTCGCGCCCGGATGGCCCTGGACCTGGCCCGCCAGCTCGGGGCCGAGGCCTGCGAGGTGGGGGCCAGCGTCGATCAGGGCGTCGGCGTCAGCGTTCGCGAGGGCGAGGTGGAAACAGTCGAGCTGTCCCGGGATCAGGGGATCGCCGTCACCGTCTATGTGGGCCAACGCAAGGGCAGCGCCTCCTCCAGCGATGCCGGCGAGGCCTCGGTGCGCGCCGTGGTCGAGAAGGCGCTGGCCATCGCCCGCCATACCGGCGAGGACCCGGCCTCGGGCCTGGCCGAGGCGGCGCTGATGGCGACAGAGCTGCCCGACCTCGATGTCCACCACCCCTGGCCGCTCTCCATCGACGAGGCCACCGAGCTCGCCCTGCGCTGCGAAGCGGCCGGGCGCGGCGTGACGGGGATCAAGAGCTCCGACGGGGCAAGCCTCTCCAGCGGCGAGGGGGTGCGCGTCTACGCCAACAGCCACGGCTTCCTGGGCAGTCAGCGCGGCAGCCGCCACTCGCTCTCCTGCCTGCTGATCGCCGAAGACGAGAATGGCATGCAGCGCGACTATGACTACACCAGCGCCCGCGACCCCCGCGACCTGCTCGCCGCCGAGGCGGTGGGCGAGAGCGCCGCGCAGCACACCTTGAGCCGCCTCGGCGGCCGGCGCCCGGCCACCGGGCGCATGCCCGTGCTCTTCGATCCGACCCTGGCCAGCGGCCTGGTCGGCCACCTGATGAGTGCCATCGCCGGGGGGGCGCTGTTCCGCGAGGCCTCGTTCCTCTGTGATCGCCTGGGCGATCCGCTCTTTCCGAAGTGGTTCAGCCTCGGCGAGCGCCCCATGGAGGTCGGCGCCATGGCGAGCTCGCCGTTCGACAACGACGGCGTGCAGACTCGCGACAACGTCTTTATCCGCGATGGTCGCCTGGCAAGCTACATGCTCTCGGCCTACAGCGCGCGTCGCCTGGGTCTTCAGACCACCGGCAATGCCGGCGGCGCGCGCAATCTGCGCATCAGCGCGCCGCTCGAGAGCCGCGAGGCGCTGCTCGAGCGGATGGGCCGCGGCGTGCTGGTCACCGAGCTGATGGGGCAGGGTGTGAACGGCGTGACCGGCGATTACTCCCGCGGGGCGGCCGGCTTCTGGGTCGAGGACGGCAAGATTCAGCACCCGGTGGAGGAGTTCACCATCGCCGGCAACCTCGAGACGATGTTCCAAGGCCTCGTCGGTGTGGGTAGCGATACCGATACTCGCGGCAGCATCCACACCGGCAGCTGGCTGATCGACGAGATGATGGTGGCCGGCGGCTGATCCTCGCAGCGCTCGTGAGGGCCTGCCCCTGCTGGGGCGGTCCTCACATCCAACATCCGCTCGATTCCCCAGCACGGCAGGCGCTCGCCTGACCAATTGCGAGTGCCCGGCGACTCGCTGTCAGCGTCTCTCAGGCGTCCTCGTCGAAGCGGGCCTCGAAGAGCGCGGAGATGGCGTCGAGGGCCGCGTCGGCCTCTTCGCCCTGGGTGTGCACCTCGAGTTCGGTGCCGCAGGGCGCGGCAAGGATCAACAGCGACATGATGTTGGCGGCATCGGCCTGCTGACCGCCGCGGTGCACGGTGACGTGCGCATCGAAGGGCTGGCAACACTGTACGAGTTTGGTGGCGGCGCGGGCATGCAGGCCGCGTCGGTTGGTCAGGGTCAGCTTGCGGCTCGGCACGCCTCAGGCTCCTTCCTGCGGTGCGTCGATATTCATCGATGCCCGCTCGCCGGGCAGGCTGATCTGCACGCCGAGCTCGCGATGACGCAGCCTGACGCCGGCGTGTCGCTCGGCCAGGCGGGCGGCTAGCCGCTCGGCCAGGTAGACCGAGCGGTGCTGGCCGCCGGTGCAGCCGACGGCTACGGTCAGGTAGCTGCGCTGACTGGTGCGATAGCGTGGCAGCCAACGTTCCACCCAGGCGAGGATATCGTCGTGCATCTCGGCCACGACCGGGTAGCCGTCGAGGAAGGCGATGATGCTGGGGTCGCGTCCCGTGGCATCGCGCAGGGCCGGGTCCCAGTAAGGATTGGGCAGGCAGCGCGCGTCGAACACGATGTCGGCATCCAGCGGCACGCCGCGTTTGAAGCCGAAGGATTCCACGGTCAGGGTCATCTGCTCGGCGCGATGACCCGCCACCTGATCGGTGATGCGTCCACGCAGCTCGTGTACCGAGAGCCTCGAGGTGTCGATCACCAGGTCGGCAAGGTCGCGAATCTCCGAGAGCGCCTGCTCCTCGGTATCGATGGCCTCGGCCAGGGTCATGTCGCTGCCGCGGGTCAGCGGATGGCGACGTCGGGTCTGGGAGTAGCGCTCCAGCAGGATGCGCGCATCGGTGGTCAGGTAGACTACCTGGCACTCGAGGTCGCGGGTGCGCAGGTCGTCGAGGAGTTCGGGAAAGCGCGCGAGGGCGTCGGGCAGATTGCGCGCATCGATGCTGACGGCGATCGATGATCGCACGCTGCGGCCCTGCTGGAGCTCGTCGACCAGCGGCCCGAGCAGCATGGCCGGCAGGTTATCGATGGCGTAGTAGCCCAGGTCTTCCAGCGCCTGCAGCGCGATCGACTTGCCGGAACCCGACCGACCACTGATGATCACGAGCTGCATGCGGGCCTCCTGGTCGTGAAAGGGGCGGGCGGTGTCCCAAGGGGGTCAGCCGTCCTGGCGGCCGTCTGAGGCCTGTTGCCGTATTGCCTCCATGAGATGCTCATGAAGCTCGCGCTGGCTAGAGCTATGCCGCAGGCGTCCGCGGGTATCGGCGTCGTTCATCACGCCGGCTACCTGTCCCAGCAGCGCGAGGTGCGCCTCGTCGGCCTCCTGGGGAACCAGCAGTACGAAGACCAGATCTACTGGCTCCCCGTCGATGGCATCGAAGTCGACCGGTTCGGCCAGCTTCAGAAAGCCGGCGATGGGCGCCTTGCAGTGCGGGTTTCGGGCATGCGGGATGGCGACCCCGTTGCCGATACCGGTGCTGCCCAGCCGTTCACGCCCGATCAGGCGGCTGAACACCTCCTGGCTGTCGAGGCTGGGCGTGTTCTGGGCGATGAAGGTGCTGAAGAACTCCAGCACCCGCTTCTTGCTTCCCCCGGGCACGTCGAAGAGCGCGCGCTCGGGGGGCAGGATGGCGTCCAGTGTCATGACGGAATCAGCGCGCGCCGGCGCCCTGGGCGCGGGCCTGGGCCTTTTCCTTGTGCTTGACCAGCTGACGGTCGAGCTTGTCGGCCAGCGCATCGATGGCGGCGTACATGTCATTCTCCATGGCCTCGGCATGGAGGTCGGCACCGGCAGCATGCAGGGTGCAGGCGGCCTGCTGGCGCTCCTTCTCCACGGAGAGGGTGACCTGCACGTTGGTGATGTTGTCGTAATGACGCTCGACGCGGGTCAGCTTTTCCTGCACATAGTCACGCAGTGCGTCGGTCAGTTCCACATGATGGCCGGTGATGTTGACTTGCATGACACGCTCCTTGCTCTTACGGGGTGTGAGTCGATTGTAACCCTTTTTAGCGCCCTGCATACCCCCTCGGCCGGGGGTGGCAAGACACTCTTCGAACGGCGTCAATTCAACCGCTTGCGCCCGCATCGGACGCCGGCATCCGGGCGCGTCGATACGCCATGCGTGGCGTTCAACGAAGGCGCTTGCGCTCGCTGGAGGAGGCGATGCCCATCCCCTCGCGATATTTCGCGACCGTGCGTCGCGCCACGGCAATGCCCGCCTCGTCGAGCAGGGCGACCAGCCGGCTGTCCGAGAGCGGCTTGCGCGGGGGCTCGTCCTGAATCAGCTTGCGGATCCGGGCGCGAATGGCGGTGCTGGAGTGGGCATCGCCTTCGCCGCTGCCACCGCCCACCTGGCTGGAGAAGAAGTACTTGAGCTCGAACATACCGCGCGGGGTGTGGATGAATTTCTGGGTGGTGACCCTTGAGATGGTCGATTCGTGCATCTCCACGACCTGGGCGATATCGGCCAGGATCAGCGGCTTCATGGCCTCCTCACCGCGCTCCAGGAAGTCGAGCTGGCGAACCATGATCTCGCGACCCACCCGCAGCAGAGTGTCGTTGCGGCTGGATAGGCTCTTGATCAGCCAGCGCGCCTCCTGCAGGTGATCCTTGAGAAACTGGTTGTCCGCGCTCTTGTCGGCGCGACGAATCAGCGCGGCGTAGTCCGGCTGGATGCGCAGGCGTGGCATGGCCTCGGGATTGAGCTCCACCTGCCACCCTTCGCGGGTATGGCGGGCGACGAGATCGGGAATCACGTAGTCACTGTCGCCCTCGCCGAAGGCACTGGCGGGGCGCGGATCCAGCGAGCGCACCAGGCCGATGGCCGTGTCGAGGGCCTCGTCGTCGAGGCCGAGGCGGCGTTTGAGCAGGCGGCGATCATCGCCGGCCAGCGCCTCGAGGAACTGGCGCACCAGGCGGCGCGCCTGGGGCAGCAGCGGGGTGTCGTCGGGCAGTACAGCGAGCTGCAGCTGCAGGCACTCGCGCAGGTCGCGGGCGAAGACGCCGGTAGGCTCGAACTGCTGGAGGCGCATCAGCACCTGCTCGACCTCCCGGCTCCTGAGCCCCGCGAGGCCCTGGGCCTTGAGGCCGTCGCGGATCTCCTCCAGGGGCTGGGTGAGGTAGCCGTCGCCGTTGACGGCATCGATCAGGCTCTCGGCGATGTGCCGCTGGCGCTCGTCGAGGTCGGTCATCGCCAGCTGCCAGGTCAGGTGGCCCTGGAGGCTCTGACCCGCGGACTGGCGCTCGAAGTCGGGGGCTTCGCCGCCGGCGGGCGAGCTGCCCAGATCCTGGTAGGTATCGGACCAGTCGCTGTCGGTGGTGAGTTCGGCGGGAATCTCGCTGGCCCAGTCGTCGTCGGGCGTCTCGCTCGCCGCCTGTTCGCCGAATTCCTCCTCCACGTCCAGCAGAGGATTGGATTCCAGCGCCTGCTGGATCTCCTGGCGCAGGTCCAGGGTCGAGAGCTGCAGCAGGGCGATGGCCTGCTGCAGTTGGGGCGTCATGGTCAGTTGAGTGCCGACGCGAAGCTGCAGGGAAGCCTTCATGGCCATGAGAGGAGTTCCCTCGACGTGCCTAAAATTCCACCCTAGCCGCTGGGCGCGGGGGGTGCAACCGGAGAATTAGCAACAATCGTGCCATTCTCGGGCATGATGTCGCTGGTGAATCATGATGGTTTTCAGGCGGCGGCGGTCAGAGGCGGAAATCCTGGCCCAGGTAGACGTCGCGGACGCGCTGATTGGCCAGTATCGCCTCGGCATCTCCCTCGGCGATGATCTGGCCGTCGCCGACGATGTACGCGGTGTCACAGATATCAAGGGTCTCGCGGACGTTGTGGTCGGTGATCAGCACGCCGATGTCGCGGGCCTTGAGCTGGCGGATGATGCCCTTGATCTCGCCTACCGAGATCGGGTCGACCCCGGCGAAGGGCTCGTCGAGCAGGATGAAAGCAGGCTCGGTGGCCAGCGCCCGGGCGATCTCGACCCGCCGCCGCTCCCCCCCGGAGAGGCTCATGCCGAGGTTGTCGCGGATGTGGGTCACGTGGAAGTCCTCGAGCAGCTCCTCGAGCCGGTGCTCGCGGCCACGTCGGTCGAGGTCGCGGCGGGTCTCGAGGATCGCCATGATGTTGTCGGCGACCGACAGCTTGCGAAAGATCGAGGCTTCCTGGGGCAGGTAGCCGATGCCGGCCCGGGCACGTTCGTGCATGGCCGCCGTCGACAGGTCCCGCTCATCGATATGTACCGTGCCGGCATCGGCGCGCACCAGGCCGACGATCATGTAGAAGGAGGTGGTCTTGCCGGCCCCGTTGGGGCCGAGCAGGCCGACGATCCGGCCCTGCTCGATGGAGAGGCTGATGTCCTGCACCACCCGGCGCCGCTTGTAGCTCTTGGCCAGGTGTTCGGCCCTCAGGGTCTTCATCACGGACCGTCCTGCTGTTCGGGTTCGAGGGTCATCCGCACCCGCTGGCGCTCCTCGACGCCCTGCGCGTCGGAGCGCGCCTGGACGACGCGGCGATCGAGGAAGTATTCGAGGTAGCCGCCGTCGAAGGTGTCGCCGCCCTGGTGAAGCTCGGCACGGTCGATCAATTCGATGCGCCGCTCGGCGACATGATAGACGACGGTACGCCCCCAGCCGCGCACCATGGGCTCATCCGGGGCGGGCTGCTGCTCGATGTAGGCGCGCTCGCCGGTGGCGGTGGCGAGCGTGAGCTGGCCCTGGTCGTTGCGGCGGATCTCCACCCGTGCGCCGGTCAGCTGCATGCTGCCCTGCTGGATCTCCACGTCGCCAGTGTAGACGGCGGTGCCCGCGCGGTCGTCGAGGTCCAGGCGGTCGGCCTCGACCTGGATCGGGGCGCTGGCATCACCCTCCAGGGCCAGGGCCGGAGCGCTGCCGAGCAGCAGGCCAATGACGCCGAAGGTCAGCAGGGGGGCGAAGGGAGTTCGCATCATGACTCGGGATCCTCGCGGGTGTCGGGCGGATGGTGTCCGCGCACATTGTCGGTCAGTCGCGCGCGGTTGTCATGGATCCAGGCGTCGAAGCGTTCGCCGCGCATCCGCTGGGGGGGCTGGCGCAGCATCGCCGGGGTCTCGCTCCAGGCATGGCCGCTGTCGGCGTCGAAGTGCAGGATCTCGGTGTCCAGCTGCCAGCGCTCCGCCGGGGCCAGCAGGCGCGCGTCACCGGTCAGGGTCAGCGGGTTGCCTCCCGCGCCCAGGGTGCCGTGGTCGCCATTGGCCAGCCAGACCCGGCCCGCGGCGTCGACCAGGCGCGCGTCGGGTTGCTCGAGGCGGGTGACGTCGTCGTGGGGGGTATGGGTCAGGCGCGGCGTGTCCAGGCGCTGGTGAGGCTCGCCCGTGGCATCGAAGCGCGTCAGCCGGGCGTCCTTGAGGTAGTAGTCGGGCTCGCCGGAGACGTCTCCCGGTACCGGGCCGGGAGCCGGTGCGTCCTGCAGGTCGAGCAGCGCCAGCCCGCCGCCCAGGGCGAGCAGCAGCAGCAGAAGCCCGGTGCGAAAGCCGGGGCGCGGCAGGCCCATGGCTCAGCTCACGCCGTGGAGGTAGGTATCGAGCACGGCGTCCCAGTGCCCCTGGGCCTGCAGCAGGGTGTCGCAGATCTCGCGCACCGCGCCGTGGCCGCCCTCGGCCTCGGTGACCCAGTCGGCCTGGTCGCGGATATAGAGCGGCGCGCCGGGCACGCTGATGCCGACCCCGGCACGGCGAATGGCGGCCATGTCGGGCATGTCGTCACCGCAGTAGGCGACCTGCTCGAGTTCCAGCTCCAGGTGGGCGCACAGCTCGCGCAGCACGTTGAGCTTCTTCTCGGCGCCCTGGAAGACGTGCTGGATGCCCAGCGCGGCGGCGCGGCGGCTGACCATCGGCGAGTCGCGTCCGGTGATCAGGGCCACCACGATCCCGGCGCGCTGCACGAGCTTGATGCCGTGGCCGTCGAGGGTATGGAAGGCCTTGATCTCGACGCCATCGGCCTGGAAGTACAGACGCCCGTCGGTGAGCACGCCGTCCACGTCCATGGCCAGCAGGCGGACATGGCGCAGGCGGTCGACCAGCTGGCCGTCGTTGAGGGGGCGGTGTGGCTGGGGTGGGACGAGGCTCATGGTGTCTCCGGTCGAGGGTCGGCGGTAGCGGATGGTCGCAAGGGATCAGATGACGCCGCTGGCGAGCAGGTCGTGCATGTGCAGGGCGCCGATCGGGCGGCCGTCGGCGTCGACCACGGCCAGCGCCGAGATGCGCCCGTCCTCCATCAGGCGCACCGCTTCGGCGGCCAGGGTGTCGGGGGCGATGCGCTTGCCGGGGCGGGTCATGACGTCATCGACGGTGAGCCCTGAGAGGTCGCTGTGCTGATCGAGGGTGCGGCGCAGGTCGCCGTCGGTGTAGACCCCGGCCAGGCGGCCATCCTCGCCGACCACGCAGGTGAAGCCCAGGCCCTGGCGGGTGATCTCTAGCAGGGCGTCACGCAGCGGGCTGCCCAGCGGCACCGCGGGCAGCCGGTGGCCCTGGTGCATCAGGTCGGCGACCCGCAGCAGCAGGCGCTTGCCGAGGCTGCCGCCGGGGTGGGAGAGGGCGAAGTCCTCGGCGGTGAAGCCGCGTGACTCGAGCAGCGCCACGGCCAGGGCATCGCCCAGCGCGAGGGCGGCGGTGGTCGACGAGGTCGGCGCCAGGTCCAGCGGGCAGGCCTCGCGTTCGACGCCGGCGTCCAGATGAGCGTCGGCGTGGCGTCCAAGGGTCGAGTCGGGGCGACCGGTCATGCTGATCAGCGGCGTGCCCATGCGCTTGAGTAGAGGCAGCAGGGCGGTGACCTCGGCGGTCTCGCCGGAGTTGGAGAGCGCCAGCACCACGTCGCCGCGGGTGATCATGCCCAGGTCGCCGTGGCTGGCCTCGCCGGGATGCACGAAGAAGGCCGGCGTGCCGGTACTCGCTAGCGTGGCGGCGATCTTGCCGGCGATATGGCCCGACTTGCCCATGCCGGTGACCACCACGCGGCCGCGGCAGGCGAGTATCAGCCGGCAGGCCTGGTCGAAGGCGTCGTCGAGGCGTTCGGCCAGGGCCGCCACGGCCTGCTGTTCCAGTTCCAGGGTGCGGCGGGCACTGTCGCGCAGGAGGGAGGTGCCGGCCGCGGAGGGTGTGTCGTTGGTCATGGCAGTGATTGTTGCCCGTTGTGAGGTTTCACTCAAGGGGTCAGGCCGCGGGGGAAAGGCCTGCGCTTCCCAGCCAGGTCAGATAGGCGAGGTAACAGAGCAGCAGCAGGGCCCCGGGCAGCCGTCCCAGCCGGCCGCGCCGATTCCACAGCAGCAGCGCGCCCAGCGCCAGGGTCAGCAGCAGCATTACCGGATAGTCGCGGGCGGCCGCGGCGGGGTCGGTGGCACCCGGCGCCAGCAGGGCGGGCACGGGCAGCACGGTCAGCATGTTGAAGAGGTTGGAGCCGATGACGTTGCCGATGGCCAGGTCGTGGTGGCGCTTCAGCGCGCTGGCGACGCAGGCGGCGAGCTCTGGCAGGCTGGTGCCGATGGCCACCACGGTCAGGCCAATGGTGAGCTCGCTGATCCCGAGCCCGCGGGCCAGTTCGCTGGCGCCCCACACCAGCGCCCGAGAGCTGGCCACCATGATCACCAGGGTGCCGATCAGCCAGGCCAGGGCCTGGCCCAGCGGCATCCCGGGGATCTCGCCGCCGCTCTCGTCGTCCGGGGCGTCGGCGCGAAACAGCCACCACAGGCTGAACACCAGCAGCGCCAGCAGCAGCGCGCCGTCGAGGCGATCGAGATGGCCGTTGGCCAGCGCATAGCCGGCGAGGCCCGTGGCGCCGAGCAGCAGCGGCAGTTCGCGACGCACGATGGAGAAGCGTACCGGGATCGGCACCACCAGGGCGGTCACGCCCAGCACCAGGCCGATGTTGGCGATGTTGGAGCCCAGCGCGTTGCCGACGGCGAGGTCCGGCACCCCGTCCAGGGAGGCCATCACCGAGACCACGATCTCCGGCGCCGAGGTGCCCAGCGAGACGACGGTCATGCCGACCAGCAGGGTGCTCATGCCGGCCCGCCACGCGGTGGCGGCGGCGGCGCCGACGAAGCGGTCGGCGCTCCACAGCAGGCCGATGAAACCGAGCGACACGATCAGCAGGGGAACCAGCATGGCGAGATCCGAGCGGGGAATGAAGGGCGCACATTGAACATGGCGGGCCCCGGCGGTGCAAGGGCGCCGTCGGGGCGCTGGCGCGCCGGGGCAGGGTTAGGATACGATGTTCGACAATTTTGCGAAGGACGCTAATTTTGCGAAGGAAGCTGACGAAATGACGGACTCCCCCTTCGTGGAGGTGGAGCGCCTGCACTTCTCCCGCGGCGAGAAGGAGATTTTCCGTGGCGTCGACCTGGCCATTCCGCGAGGGCGGATCACCGCCATCATGGGGCCCAGCGGCACCGGCAAGACCACGCTGCTCAAGATGATCGGCGGCCAGCTCACTCCCGACGCCGGTCGCGTGCGCATCGACGGCCAGGACGTCCATGCGCTGTCGCGCCGGGACCTGTTCGGCCTGCGCCGGCGGATGGGCATGCTCTTCCAGAGCGGGGCGCTGTTCTCGGACCTGGATGTCTACGAGAACGTGGCCTTCCCGCTGCGGGTGCATACCGACCTGCCCGAGGCGATGGTCCGCGACGTGGTGCTGATGAAGCTCCAGGCAGTGGGGCTACGCGGTGCTCGCGGGCTGATGCCTTCGGAGCTCTCCGGCGGCATGGCGCGGCGCGTGGCGCTGGCCCGGGCGATCGCCCTGGACCCGGAGCTGATCCTCTACGACGAGCCCTTCGCGGGGCAGGACCCGATCTCCATGGGCGTGCTGGTGCAGCTGATCAAGCGCCTCAACGATGCGCTGGGGCTGACGGCGGTGGTGGTCTCACACGATATCAAGGAGACACTGAGCATCGCCGACTACGTCTACGTGATCTCCGACGGCCAGGTGATGGCCCACGGCACCCCGGCGAGCCTCGACGCGGATCGCGACCCGCGGGTCAGTCAGTTCATGCACGGCGAGCCGGACGGACCGGTGCCGTTCCACTACCCGGCGATGGACTTCCACGCCGATATCCTGGGCAGCGGAGGGCCGCAATGATCGAGCGAATTCGCCGCCTGGGACATCGCGGCTGCGAGGTGATGGAATCCCTGGGGCGGGCCGGGATCTTCCTCGGCCAGTCGGCGGTGGGGGTGCCGAGCCGCGAGGGGCTGCGCCTGTGGGTCAGCCAGATGCACTTCGTCGGCGTGATGTCGCTGGCCATCGTGCTGGTCTCGGGACTTTTCATCGGCATGGTGCTGGCCCTGCAGGGCTACACCATCCTGGTCGACTTCGGGGCCGAACAGGCGCTGGGCCAGATGGTGGCGCTTTCGCTGTTGCGCGAGCTGGGCCCGGTGGTAGCGGCGCTGCTCTTCGCCGGGCGAGCCGGCTCCGCCCTGACCGCCGAGATCGGCCTGATGAAGGCCACCGAGCAGCTGACCAGCATGGAGATGATCGGCGTCGATCCGCTGCGTCGCATTATCGCCCCGCGCCTGTGGGCCGGCTTCGTGGCCCTGCCGCTGCTGACCATCGGCTTCAGCGTGGTGGGGGTGTGGGGCGGCCAGCTGGTCGGCGTCGAGTGGCTGGGGGTGTTCGAGGGCTCCTACTGGGGGAACATGCAGGCCAGCGTCGAGTTCGTCGACGACGTCGTCAACGGCCTGATCAAGAGCCTGGTGTTTGCCCTGGTGGTGACCTGGATCGCGGTCTTCCAGGGCTACGACCTGATTCCCACCTCGGAAGGCATCTCGCGTGCCACCACCCGCACGGTGGTCTATTCCTCTCTGGCGGTCCTGGGCCTGGATTTCGTGCTCACCGCCCTGATGTTCGGAGAGCTTTCCTGATGTTCGGAGCAAACGGATGAAGCGCAGCAAGACGATGGAGCTCGGGGTCGGCCTGTTCATGCTGGCCGGTATCCTGGGCCTGGTGTTCCTGGGGCTGCGCGTCAGCGGACTCAGCCTGAGCGTGCCCAGCGAGACCTTTCGGCTCGAGGCCAACTTCGCCAATATCGGCGGCCTGAAGCCGCGTGCCCGGGTCACCATGGCCGGGGTCACCGTGGGGCGGGTCGAGAGCATCGAACTGGATACCGACTGGTACGATGCGCGGGTGGTGATGGAGCTCGATGGCGACCTCGAGGGACAGTTGCCCGAGGACAGCACCGCCGCCATCCTCACCGCGGGCCTGCTGGGTGAGCAGTACGTCGGCCTCTCGGTGGGCGGCGCCCCCGAGACCCTCGGCGACGGCGACACCCTGCGCGACACCCAATCGGCCCTGGTGCTGGAGGAACTCATCCAGCAGTTCGTGACCAGCATGGTCAAGGAGTAACGACATGAAGACGATTCCCCTGCGCGCCCTGTTCCTCGGGCTCGGCCTGCTGCTGGCGGCCCTGCCGCTGATGGCCGCCCAGACCGATCAGCGCCCCGAGCAGATGATCCGCGACAGCATCGACGACCTGATGACCCGCATCGAGGGGCGCGAGGCGTACTTCGCCGATCACCTCGATGAGCTCGAGGCCATCGTCGACGACAGCCTCGAGGACGTGGCCGACTTCCGCTACATCGGCGCCAGCGTGATGGGCCGCTACTTCGGCAACGCCACCCCGCAGCAGCGCTCGCGCTTCGTCGAGACCTTCCGCAAGACGCTGATCGACACCTACGCCAAGGGGCTGGTGACCTTCGACTACCGCGAGATCCGCGTGCTCGACAACCAGCAGGCCTCGCGGTACGAGGACCAGGCCAGCGTGGCCATGGAGGTGGTGGCCAACGACGGCACCGTCTACCCGGTCAGCTACTCGCTGCGCCTCGACGACGGCCAGTGGAAGGTGGTCAACGTGATCGTCAACGGCATCAACCTCGGGCTGACCTTCCGCAACCAGTTCGACCAGGCCATGCGCGACCACGGCCGCGACTATGACGCGGTGATCGACGGCTGGTCGCCCGACCTCGCCGTCGAGGAGCTGGAAGAGGGCGGCAGCGCGTGAGCCTGCTGCTGGAGCGGCACGGCTCCCGCCTGGAGGCCGATGAACGGCGTCTGGCGGTGACCGGGGAGGTCGGCTTCGGGGTGGCCTCGGCGCTGGCCCAGGCCGGCCGTGACTGGCTGGCGGCCCGGCCGGCGGGCAGCGAGGTGACCTTCGACCTGAGCGGGGTCGGCCGCGTCAGCAGCGCGGCGCTCAGCGTGCTGCTGGAGTGGACGCGCCGGGCCCGCCGGGCGGGGGTGCACGTCGCCTGCGTGCGCCTCTCGCCACCGCTGGAGCGCCTGACCCGGGTCGCCGGGCTCGACACCCTGCTGCCCCTGGGAAGCGTCGAGCCCGCCTGACGGCGGCCCGCGTCCTCCCCATCGCCAAGCGCGGTGCTTTTCTTTACCATGTTCTGCCATGACTGGACGCCCCCGCCGGCCCTTGCGGGCCCGGCGGGCGTGTCCGCGACGAATCGATGAACCACAGGAGTGCCGGTTCCATGCAACCCAGTGACGTCAAGGCGCTGCTCGAGAACCGACTCGACGGCTGCGAGTTTCACATCCAGGGCGAAGGCTGCAATTTTCAGGTGATCGCCGTCGGCGAGGTCTTCGAGGGCCTCTCGCCGGTCAAGCGCCAGCAGATGATCTATGGCGCCCTGACCGAGGAGATCGCCTCCGGCGCCCTGCATGCGGTGAGCATCAAGACCTATACGCCACAGCAGTGGCAGGCGGCCACCGACCAGCAGGGGGCCTGAGGGCGACCTTTCATGGACAAGCTGATCATTACCGGCAACGGCCCCGTCGACGGCGAGGTCTGGGCCAGCGGCGCCAAGAACGCCGCCCTGCCGATCCTCTGCGCGACCCTGCTGGCCGACGAGTCGGTGACCATCGGCAACCTGCCGCACCTGCAGGACATCACCACCACCCTGGAGCTGCTTGGCCACATGGGCGTGCAGCCGGTGATGGGTGACAAGATGTGCATCCAGCTCGACGGCTCCCAGGTGACCGACTGTCACGCGCCCTACGAGCTGGTCAAGAAGATGCGCGCCTCGATCCTGGTGCTCGGGCCGCTGCTGGCCCACTTCGGCCATGCGGACGTCTCGCTGCCCGGCGGCTGCGCCATCGGCTCGCGCCCGGTGGACCTGCACCTCCGTGGCCTAGAGGCCATGGGGGCCGAGGTCAGCGTCGAGGGCGGCTACATCCGTGCCCGAGTCGATGGCCGGCTGCACGGCGCCACCATCTTCTTCGATACGGTCACCGTGACCGGTACCGAGAACCTGCTGATGGCGGCAACGCTGGCCGAGGGCACCACGGTGCTTGAGAACGCGGCCAAGGAGCCCGAGGTCGTCGACCTGGCCGAGTGCCTGATCAAGATGGGTGCGAACATTCGCGGCCACGGCACCGATACCATCGTCGTCGAGGGCGTCGAGCGCCTGCACGGCGCCTATCACGACGTGATGCCGGATCGCATCGAGACCGGCACCTTCCTGGTGGCGGCAGCGCTCTCACGGGGCCGGGTCAAGGTGCGCCGGACCCGCGCCGACATTCTCGATGCGGTGCTGGCCAAGCTCGAGGAGGCCGGCGCTACCATCCGCCACGGGGACGACTGGATCGAGCTCGACATGCAGGGGCGCCGGCCCAAGGCGGTCAACCTGCGCACGGCGCCCTATCCGGCCTTTCCCACCGACATGCAGGCGCAGTTCGTGGCCATGAACGCCGTCGCCGAGGGCAGTTCCCGGGTGGTCGAGACTATCTTCGAGAACCGCTTCATGCACGTGCAGGAGCTCAACCGCATGGGGGCCGACATCGCCCTGGAGGGCAATACGGCGATGATCACCGGCGTGGAGACGCTCTCCGGCGCACCGGTGATGGCCACCGACCTGCGAGCCTCGGCCTCGCTGGTGATCGCGGCGATGATGGCCGAGGGCGAGACCCTGGTCGATCGCATTTACCACATCGACCGTGGCTACGAGTGCATCGAGGAAAAACTGCAGCTGCTGGGCGCGCGCATCCGGCGCATTCCCGGCTGAGCCGACAACAGGCGAGACCCATGAGCAAGCAACTGATCCTGGCCCTCTCCAAGGGCCGTATTCTCGACGAGACCCTGCCCCTGCTGGCCGATGCCGGGATCACCCCGGCCGAGGACCTGGGCAAGAGCCGCAAGCTGCTGTTCGACACCAATCTGCCGGACGTCAAGCTGGTGGTGATCCGGGCCACCGACGTGCCGACCTACGTGCAGCTCGGCGCGGCGGATCTCGGGGTGGCCGGCAAGGACGTGCTGCTCGAGCATGGCGTCGAGGGGCTCTATGAACCGCTCGACCTGGAGATCGCCCGTTGCAAGCTGATGACCGCCGGCATCACCGGCGCCGAGCCGGCTCGGGCGCGGCGCCGGGTGGCCACCAAGTTCGTCAACGTGGCGCGCCGCTACTACGCCGAGCAGGGCATCCAGGCCGAGGTGATCAAACTCTATGGCGCCATGGAGCTGGCGCCATTGATGAACCTGGCCGACGAGATCGTCGATATCGTCGATACCGGCAACACCCTGCGCGCCAACGGCATGGAGCCCCGCGAGCTGATCGCCCCGGTCAGTACCCGGCTGGTGGTCAACAAGGCCGCGATGACCATGAAGCACGCCCGGCTCAAGCCGCTGCTCGCCCGCCTCAACGAGGCCGTGGCGGCGCGTCGCGACGACGCGCCGCTGTCGGCGTCGTAGCCCGCCGGCCCGGCCCGCGGCGAACCGCCGCGGGCGCCCCGTTTCTTGCGATCACCCCGATGCGACGAACCTTGATGCGAGAGGAAGCCTTCTCATGAGCGAATCCCCCACTGTCGCCGTCGACATCGCCCGGCTGTCGACCGAGCAGGACGACTTCGATGCCCGCCTGGATCACCTGCTGGCCTGGGAGGGCGTCTCCGATGCCGCGATTCAGCAACGCGTCGACGAGATCCTCGCCGCGGTGAGGGCGCAGGGCGATGCGGCGCTGATCGAGTACTCCAATCGCTTCGACCGCCTTGCCGTGACCTCCATGGCCGAGCTGACGCTTTGCGAGCCGCGCCTGCGCGAGGCCTACGAGGGCCTGCCGGCGCAGCAGCGCGAGGCGCTCGCGGCGGCCGCTGAGCGCATCCGGGTCTACCACGAGCATCAGAAGCCGGCCTCCTGGCAGTACACCGAGGCGGACGGCACCGTGCTCGGCCAGCAGGTCACCCCGCTGGATCGCGCCGGCATCTACGTGCCGGGCGGTAAGGCGGCCTATCCCTCCTCGGTGCTGATGAACGCCATTCCCGCCCACGTGGCCGGCGTGCGCGAGATCGTTATGGTGGTACCGACCCCCGACGGGGTGCTCAACGAGCTGGTGCTGGCGGCGGCCTATCTGGCCGGCGTCGATCACGTCTTCACCCTCGGCGGGGCCCAGGCGGTGGCGGCGCTGGCCTACGGCACCGAGACGGTGCCACGGGTCGACAAGATCGTCGGGCCGGGCAACATCTACGTCGCCACCGCCAAGCGGGCGGTGTTCGGTCAGGTGGGCATCGACATGATCGCCGGCCCCTCGGAGATCCTGGTGGTCTCCGACGGCGGCACCGATCCCGACTGGCTGGCCATGGATCTCTTCTCCCAGGCGGAGCACGACGAGGATGCCCAGGCGATCCTGGTCAGCTGGGACGAGGCGCACCTGGCGGCGGTGGAGGCCTCTATTGCCCGGCTGCTGCCGACCCTGGAGCGGGCGGAGATCGTGCGCGAGTCGCTGTCGCGTCGCGGGGTGCTGATCCGCTGCCGGGATCGCGACGAGGCGGCAACGCTGATCAATCGCATCGCCCCGGAGCACCTCGAGCTCTCGGTGGCTAACCCGGAGGGCTGGCTTGGTGATGTGCGCCACGCCGGCGCCATCTTCATGGGGCGCTACACCGCCGAGGCGCTGGGCGACTACTGTGCCGGACCCAACCACGTGCTGCCGACCTCGGGCACGGCGCGCTTCTCCTCGCCGCTGGGAGTCTACGACTTCCAGAAGCGCTCCTCGATCATCCACTGCTCAGCCGAGGGGGCCGGCGAGCTTGGCAAGATCGCCTCGACCCTGGCCCGGGGCGAATCGCTGACCGCCCACGCGCGCTCCGCGGAGTATCGCCTCAAGCCTTGAAAGGCCGGGCGGCGCCGAGGCGCCGGCCATGCGACCATGCAGAGAGGGCCCCGCCATTCGGCGGGGCCCTCGGCGTTTTGGGGCCGCTGGCTCAGGCGGAACGGGCGCGTCGCCCTCAGCGCTGCTCGGGGCGGCGCAGCCTCGGCGTCGGCCGCTCGCCCAGCTCGATGGTCACCTCGCGGCGCTCACCGCCGCGCACCACCGTCAGCGGCAGGCGGGTGCCGGGCTCCACCGCGGCGATGTCGCTCATGGTCTGTCGGGGATCCAGCACCGGCTCGCCGTCCACCTCCAGCAGCACGTCGCCGGGCTGCAGGCCGGCCCGGTCGCCGGGGCCGTCCGGCACCACGCCGGCGATCACCACGCCGATGGGGTTCTTGAGCCCGAAGGAGGCGGCGAGCTCACGATTGAGCTCCTGAGCCTCGATGCCCATCCAGCCGCGGATGACGCGGCCCTTGACGACCAGCTCCTCGAGGATGCTGCGGGCCAGGTTGGCGGGGATCGCGAAACCGATACCCTGGGAGCCGCCGGAGCGCGAGAAGATCGCGGTGTTGATGCCGACCAGCGCGCCCTCGGCATTGACCAGGGCGCCACCGGAGTTGCCGGGATTGATGGCGGCATCGGTCTGGATGAAGTCCTCGTAGGCGTTGAGGCCCAGATGGCTGCGGCCGGTGGCGCTGATGATGCCCATGGTGACCGTCTGGCCGACCCCAAAGGGGTTGCCGATGGCCAGTGACACGTCGCCGATGGCGATCTGGGTGGTGTCGGTCAGCTCGATCACCGGCAGTGAGTCGAGCTCGATGCGCAGCACGGCGAGATCGCTCTCCGGGTCGGTGCCGATTACCTCGGCGAGGGTCTCGCGCCCGTCGCGCAGCGCGACCTGGATCTGGTCAGCCCCGCGGATCACGTGGTGGTTGGTCAGCACGTAGCCGTCCTCGCTGACGATCACCCCGGAGCCGAGGCTCGAGAGCATGCGCTGTCGACGGGGCGTCTCGTCGCCGAAGAACTGTCGGAAGAAGGGGTCGGACATCAGCGGGTGCTCCTCCCGCTCGACCACTCGGGACGAGTAGACGTTGACGACGGCGGGCGCGGCCCTTGCCACCGCCTGGGCGTAGCTCACCGGTCCCTGCTGCCTCGTCAGCGGCTCGGCCTGGCGCACCTCGGGGGCGTCGCGGGATTCGGCCGGCTCTTCGGGCGCACGCGGGGCGGTCTCATAGGGCGCTGTGGCAGGCGCAGGAGGCGGGGGGCGTCCGATCAGCTGTGGGAAGGCGTTGAGCAGCACGATGGCCCCCAGTACGCCGATGAGCACGGGCCAGAGGTAGGGGAGCAGGGTGCGTCGCATGCGGCGGGGGTCCTTGTCGACGATGCTGGGTCGCGGGGCATCCGCCCGCTGGTTACACTGTGCGGATTGTAACATTGCCAACCCGACCGCGCCTGGAGGCCGAATGACGAATCGAGACGACCTAGTCGCCGCCTGTGATCGCCTGCTCGAGCCCGAGCGTTTCAAGGACTACACCCTGAACGGCCTGCAGGTGGCCGGCCGCGACCGGGTGGCCCGGGTGATGAGTGGCGTGACGGCCTGTCAGGCGCTGCTTGACGAGGCCGTGGCCTGGCAAGCGGATCTGCTGCTGGTCCATCACGGCTACTTCTGGAAGAACGAGCCGGTCGCCATCACCGGCATGAAGCGCCGACGCCTGGCGACGCTGCTGGCCCATGACATCAACCTGCTGGCCTACCACCTGCCGCTGGACGCCCACCGCGAGCTTGGCAATAACGCCGAGCTCGGCCGACGGCTGGGGTTCACCGTCACCGGCTGCGCCGACGGCGCGCTCGGCGAGGGGCTGGTATGGCTCGGCGAGCCGTCGCCCGGACTCGATGCCCTGGGCCTGGCACGCAAGGTGGGCGATTGCCTGGGGCGCGAGCCGCTGCTGATCGAGGCGCCGGGTGGCGGCGAGATCCGGCGGGTCGCCTGGTGCACCGGCGGCGCTCAGGACATGATCGCGACCGCCGTCGAGGCCGGCGCCGACGCTTTCATTTCCGGGGAGATCTCCGAGCGCACCACCCACCTGGCCCGCGAGATGGGTATTCACTATTTGGCGGCGGGCCACCATGCCACCGAGCGCTACGGGGTGCAGGCGCTGGGCGAGCGGTTGGCCGCAGAGTTCGCTGTCGAGTACCGCTTCGTCGATATCGATAATCCGGCCTGATCGAAATGACGACGCCCCGGCAGTGGGCCGGGGCGTAGGCGGGTGTCCGTTGCCGAGGTGCGCGACGAGCGCGCGTCGGCTCAGTAGCGCGGCGGCTGCGGAGCCTCGCTGTCGTTGGCCTGCTTCAGGCCGAAGTCCTCGGAGAGGGTGCCGCGGTTGCCGTCGGCGTAGTCGCGAGGCACGGCCGGTTCGGTGGCCTCATCTTTGGCGGGCGCGGGGGTGGCGGCGTCCATGGCCTGGCGGCGCAGCGAGGGGGCGCCTAGGGTGGTGCTGGCCGACGCGGCCTCCTGCTCGAGGCTCTGGCTCTCCCGGCGCAGGCCCTCGGCCAGCTGGCCGATACGCTCCAGGCTGTCGCCCAGGCCATCCTTGAGTTCGGCAAGTGTCCGCTCACGCTCGGCGAGGCGCTGGCGCAACCGTTGAGTGTTGCCGGCGCTGGCGTTGAGCAGGTGGTAGCCCAGCGCCCCGATCCCGATGCCGGCCAGCAGGCAAGCGGCGGCCAGTACCCAGCTGATGTTGGTCTCATCCACGTTGTACGTCTCCCTGGAGCAATGGCCCTGGCGTGGGGGCCGCCGGGGCCGTCGTGAGGCCGCTTCTGGCCGGGGATTCCATTATAGGGGCGAGCCCGTGTGCCGGGTCAATGCGGGCGAGTGCGCATGCTAACGACCGACGGGATGCGTATAATGCTCATCCCCATGCCCGAGGACAGGCCATCAGGAAACCCCATGAGCGAGCCGCACCCCCCCAAGGCCCACCGCGAGTCGCCGATGACTCGCTACCGTGCCGATCTAAAGCGCCGTGATTTTCAGCACGATGCCGCCCAGGAGCAGGCGGTGGCGCACCTGCAGCGCCTCTATGACGACCTGGTGGCCACCCCGCCCTCGCGGGTGGCTCCACCCAAGCGCGGCGGTGGGCTTGCCTCGCGGGTGGCGGGGCTGTTCGGGCGGGGCAGGAGCGACGCGCCCGCCGAGCCGGCGCTGCCTGCCGTCAACGGGCTCTACTTCTGGGGCGGCGTGGGGCGCGGCAAGACCTACCTGATGGACACCTTCTTCGAGACGCTGCCCTTTCCCGAGAAGATGCGCACCCATTTCCACCGCTTCATGCAGCGGGTGCACAACGAGCTCGAGCACTACAAGGGCGAGAAGAATCCGCTCGCGCTGATCGCCGCCAAGTTCGCCGCCGAGGTGCGGGTGATCTGCTTCGACGAGTTCTTCGTCAAGGACATCACCGATGCGATGATTCTGGCCAACCTGCTCGAATCGCTCTTCGAACACGGCGTGGTGCTGGTGGCGACCTCCAACATCGTTCCCGGGGAACTCTACAAGGATGGTCTGCAGCGGGCGCGCTTCCTGCCGGCCATCGACCTGCTCGAGCGTCACTGCGAGGTGGTCAACGTCGACTCGGGCGTCGATTACCGGCTGCGCGTGCTGGAGCGCGCCGAGATCTTCCACGCCCCGCTCGATGCGGAGGCCGAGACGCAGCTCGCCCGCAGCTTTCGCGAGATCGCCGGTCACGAGGGCGAGGAGGGCGCGCCCATCGAGATCAATCACCGCGTGCTGCATACCCGCCGGCTACACGACGACGTGGTGTGGTTCGAGTTCAGCGAGCTCTGCGACGGGCCGCGCAGCCAGAACGACTACATCGAACTGGCGCGGGAATTCCACAGCGTGCTGGTCTCCAATGTCACCCGCATGAGCGGGGCCACCGATGATCGCACGCGGCGCTTCATCAACATGGTCGACGAGTTCTACGACCGCGGCGTCAAGCTGCTGATGTCCGCCGAGGTGCCGGCCGAGGAGCTCTATCGCGACGGGCGCCTGGAGTTCGAGTTCCAGCGCACGCTCTCACGCCTGCAGGAGATGCAGTCCCACGATTACCTGGCGCTGCCCCACAAGCCTTGACCCGCAAGCGCTGACGCCCCTTCCCCTCTGGGGCGCGGGTCGTGTAGAATGCGCGCTCGCTCGACCGTTGCGTCGTCCCTCGGGGCGGGCAACCAAGAAGAATAGGGACGGTTCGATGCCGGCCATCCGGCAACAGAACCCAATACATCCTAATGGTGATTCACCCATGAAGACGTTCACTGCCAAGCCGCAGTCCGTCCAGCGCGACTGGTTCGTCGTCGACGCTGCGGACAAGACACTCGGTCGTCTGGCCACCGAGATCGCTCGCCGCCTGCGTGGCAAGCACAAGCCGGAATTCACCCCGCATGTCGATACCGGCGACTACATCGTCGTGATCAATGCCGAGAAGGTGAAGGTCACCGGCAACAAGGTCAACGCCAAGACCTACTACCGCCACACCGGTTATCCGGGCGGTCTGCGCTCCATGAATTTCGAGAAGATGATCGCCCACGCACCGGAGCGTGTCATCGAGTCCGCCGTCAAGGGAATGCTGCCGAAGGGTCCCCTGGGTCGTGCCATGTACTCGAAGCTCAAGGTCTACGCCGGCACCGAGCATCCGCACGCTGCCCAGCAGCCGCAAGAACTGAACATCTGAGGGAGTCTTCGCCATGACACAGCAGTATTACGGTACCGGGCGCCGCAAGACCTCTACCGCGCGCGTCTTTCTGAAGCCGGGCACCGGCAAGATCACCGTCAACAGCCGTGAGCTGGACCAGTACTTCGGTCGCGTCACCGGCCGCATGGTGGTTCGTCAGCCTCTCGAGTTGACCGAGACCCTCGGCCAGTTCGACGTCTACGTCACCGTCAAGGGCGGCGGCGGCAGCGCCCAGGCCGGCGCCATTCGTCACGGCATCACCCGTGCCCTGATGGAGTACAACGAGGACTTCCGCGGTCAGCTGCGCGAAGCCGGGTACGTCACGCGTGACGCCCGTAAGGTCGAGCGTAAGAAGATCGGCCTGCGCAAGGCGCGCCGTCGTCCGCAGTTCTCCAAGCGCTGATACGCACGTATTGCCGCTCGAATACGCCCAGGTCCTGCGACCTGGGCGTTTCTTGTTTCGGATCAAGAATTTGTCGCCGGTTTGCTCCGAGGGCAGGGAACCTTTCCTTGTGCGGGGCGACGCGATTTTTTAAGATAGTGCGCATTTGATATCCGTGGTCGCGGGGGATTCACTGCCCGTGATGGAACAGCGGGTAAGTCGATGGGAGAAATCTGAAAATGGCAGATAACGGCGTAAACAAGGGTCGGCGCCGTTTCCTCGTAGGTGCCACCACCGTCGTGGGTGCGGTGGGTGCCGTCGGGGTTGCGGTCCCCTTTGTAGCTTCCTGGCAGCCGAGCGCCAGGGCGAGAGCCGCGGGTGCGCCCGTGCAGGCAGACGTGTCGAAGCTCGAACCCGGGCAGCGCATGACGGTCGAATGGCGTGGCAAGCCGGTGTGGATCCTCAATCGCTCGTCGGAGATGATCGAGCGAACCGAGGCAATCGATCCCTCGGAGCTGGCGGATCCGGACTCCAGCGTGCCGCAGCAGCCGGCCTACGTGGAGGGAACGCTGCGCTCCATCAAGCCTGAGATCGGCGTGCTGATCGGCATCTGCACCCATCTGGGCTGCTCGCCGGTGTTCCGGCCGGAGCCTGGCAGCGTCGACGTCGGAGACTGGCCCGGCGGCTTCTTCTGCCCCTGCCACGGCTCACGCTTTGACCTGGCAGGTCGCGTGTTCGCCAACGTGCCGGCGCCGACCAACCTCGAAGTGCCACCTTACCGCTTCGACAGCGATGTATTGATCACTGTCGGCGAAGATGAGGAGTCTGCCTGATGGGTAATCCTAACAAGGCCAAGGCGGAGCGCGGCTTCATGCGCTGGGTCGACGACCGCTTCCCCGCCACTCAGATGTGGGAAGAACACCTGGCCAAGTACTACGCGCCGAAGAACTTCAACTTCTGGTACTTCTTCGGTTCGCTGGCCCTGCTGGTGCTGGTCAACCAGATCCTGACCGGTGTCTGGCTGACCATGAGCTACAACCCCTCCGCCGAGGGCGCCTTCGCCTCGGTCGAGTACATCATGCGCGATGTGGAATGGGGCTGGCTGATCCGCTACATGCACTCCACCGGCGCCTCGGCCTTCTTCGTCGTGGTCTATCTGCACATGTTCCGCGGCCTGCTCTATGGTTCCTACAAGGCGCCCCGCGAGCTGGTGTGGATCTTCGGCATGACCATCTACCTGGCGCTCATGGCCGAAGCCTTCATGGGCTACCTGCTGCCCTGGGGCCAGATGTCCTACTGGGGTGCCCAGGTCATCATCTCGCTGTTCTCTGCCATTCCGGCCATCGGCCCGGACCTGGCGCAGTGGGTGCGCGGTGACTTCCTGATCTCCGGCATCACCCTGAACCGCTTCTTCGCCCTGCACGTGGTGGCGCTGCCCATCGTGATTCTGGCGCTGGTGGTGCTGCACATCATCGCCCTGCACGAGGTCGGCTCCAACAACCCCGACGGCATCGACATCAAGAAGAAGAAGGACGAGACCGGCAAGCCGCTTGACGGCATTCCCTTCCATCCGTACTACACGGTGAAGGATATCGTCGGCGTGGCGGTGTTCCTGTTCGTCTTCGCGGTGGTGATCTTTTACTTCCCGGAAGGCGGCGGCTACTTCATCGAGAAGCCCAACTTCGAGCCGGCCAACCCGCTGAAGACGCCGGACCATATCGCGCCGGTGTGGTACTTCACGCCCTTCTACGCGATGCTGCGGGCGATCACCTTCAGCCTGTTCGGTCTCGACGCCAAGTTCCTGGGGGTCATCGTGATGGGGGGGGCGATCGCCATCCTGTTCGTGCTTCCCTGGCTGGACAAGAGCCCGGTGCGCTCCATGCGTTACAAGGGGTGGATCTCCAAGGTGATGCTGCTGCTGTTCGCCATCAGCTTCGTGATCCTCGGCGTGCTCGGCGTGCTGCCGACCACCGAGACCCGGACCCTGGTCGCCCAGCTGTGCACCGCGCTCTACTTCGCCTTCTTCCTGCTGATGCCGATCTACACCCGGCTGGAGAAGACCAAACCCGTTCCGGAAAGGGTGACTGGCTAATGAAAAAGCAACTGTTCGCACTGCTCTTCGCGCTGGTGCCGATGGTCGGGTTCGCCGCCGGAGGCGGAGGCGTCCACCTGGAGGAGATGAACCCGGACCTCGAGGACAAGGCCTCGCTGCAGAACGGCATGAAGCTCTTCGTGAACTACTGCATGGGCTGCCACTCCATGGAGCACCAGCGCTTCTCGCGGGCGGCCGAGGATCTGGACATGCCCCAGGGGCTGGTCGAGGACAACCTGATCTTCTCGGATGCCCTGAGGTTCAATGATCAGATGCACATCGCCATGGATAGCGGCGATGCCGAGGGCTGGTTCGGGGCGCCGCCGCCGGACCTGACCCTCGAGGCGCGTCTGCGCGGCACGGATTGGATCTATACCTACCTGCTGAGCTTCTACAAGGATCCGGAACGTCCCACCGGGGTCAACAACACGGTCTTCCCGCTGGTGGCCATGCCCAACGTCCTGGAGCCGCTGCAGGGGGTGCAGGAGAAGGTCTGCGCCGCTAGCGACAAGCCGGTCCCTGGGGCCGAGCTCGATCCGCTGACCGGCAAGTACCAGTCCTGCGAGACGCTGCAGGTGACGCAGCCCGGCCAGATGGAGCCTGAGGAGTTCGAAGAGGCGATCTACGACCTCACCAACTTCATGGCCTATGCCGGCGAGCCTTCCAAGCTGCAGGCTCAGTCACTGGGGCCCAAGGTGCTGATCTTCATCTTCATCTTCGGTGTCATCGGCTACCTGCTCAAACGTGAGTACTGGCGCGACATTCACTGATCCGCCAGCGACAGTGAACCTCGGGGCGCACGGTCACAGGCCGTGCGCCCCGATGCTTTTTGCCCGATACCGGGCAGCACGATCGGCCTCAAGATGGGGGTGATCGTGTTATCATCCCGGCACGAACTGATGCGAGGATTGTTTCATGGGTGTAGTGGCCAAGCGGTCGTCGATGATCTTCTATTCCGGAGGAGATGATCATTTCAGCCATCGTGTGCGCATCGTGCTCGCCGAAAAGGGTGTCGCCGTGGACATCGTCGAGGTGAGCGACGAGCAGCGTCCCGAGGAGCTTGCCGACCTCAATCCCTACAACAGCGTGCCCACGCTGCTCGACCGCGACCTGGTGCTCTACGAGTCCAAGGTGATGATGGAGTACCTGGACGAGCGCTTCCCGCATCCGCCGCTGTTGCCGGTCTATCCCGTGGCCCGTGCCAAGAGCCGGCTGTGGATGCATCGCATCGAGCGCGAATGGTGCCCGCTGGTCGAGCAGATTCAGAACGGTGCCAAGAAGGACGTGGAGAAGGCCCGCAAGGAGCTGCGCGAGAGCCTCGTCGGCATCTCACCGATCTTCGAGGACATGCCCTTCTTCATGAGCGACGAGTTCACGCTGGTGGACTGCTGTCTGGCGCCGATCCTCTGGCGCCTCCCGGCGCTCGGCATCGAGCTGCCAGAAAAGCAGGTCAAGCCGCTGCTCGGCTACATGGAGCGGGTCTTCGACCGCGATGGCTTCAAGGCGTCTCTCAGTGAGAACGAGCGCGAGATGCGCGCCTGATCTACTCTGCATCCCCCGGCATGCCCGGGGGTCTACCCCAGGAGGGCTAACTATGCACTCGAGCCGTCCCTATATGGCCAGGGCGCTGTACCAGTGGCTGCTGGACAACGAGCTGACGCCCTATATCGTCGTCGACGCCGAGCAGGCGGGTGTCGAGGTGCCGCGCCAGTTCGTTCAGAACGGTCAGATCGTGCTGAACCTCGCGCCGAGCGCCATTCGTGACTTCGCCATGGAGAACGCGGCGGTGAGCTTCTCGGCTCGCTTCGGCGGACAGCCCATGCAAATCATGGTGCCCATGGAGGCGCTGATCGCCATCTACGCCCGCGAGAATGGCGTCGGCATGGTGTTCGGTCACGAGCCGGTGATGCCGGTCGAGGCCGACGAGGCGGAAGACGCGCCTCCCCTCAGTGAGGTGGAAAGCTCGGTCGAGTCTGGTGACGAGGTCGGTGACGAATCGGCCAGCGACGAAGCGTCGCGGCCGCGCAAGGGGCGCCCCTCCCTGCGCGTCGTCAAGTAGGCCGTTCGTCCGTACGCGGCGGACGATCCGTCGGCGCGGGCAGAGCGTCCAGCGAAAGCCAGAATTGAGACACAACGCAAGACGGCAGGCCATGGGCCTGCCGTCTTGCGTTTCACGCCTAGTCATTCGGGGCGTTCAGTCGAGGTAGTCGAAGACCTTGACGATGCGCTGCATGCCGCCCAGGCCCGCGACGGAGCGCACGATGCGCTCGGCCTCGCTGCGGGTGACGATGCCCATCAGGTAGACGCTGTCGTTCTCGGTGATCACCTGGAGGCGTCCCGAGTCGATCTCCTGGTTGGCGACCAGATGAGAGTTGATACGGGTGCGCAGCCAGGTGTCGGCGAGGCGCTGGCTGGCCGGCAGATTGGCGGCGATGGCGAGCTCGTTGTGCACCTCGCGCACGTTGCGTACCGCGCCGGCGACGCGTTCGGCCTTGGCTTTCAGCTCGTCGCTGGGCACCTGGCCGGTCAGCAGCACCACGCCGTTGAAGCTGTCGACGTTGATGCGGGCATCACTCAGTCGGGCATCGGTGCGGCCGAGGTTGTGGGCGACCTTGGTCTCTATGCTCTGATCTTCGACCTGCGTACCGAAGGTGCGCTCACCGTAGTTCTCGTCGATGGTGCCGGGATTGGTGACGCCGGTCACGGTGGTGCAGCCGGCAAGCCCGAGGGCCAGGCTGAGCAGCAGGGGCGTCAGCAGGGAGGTCTTGGTCATGGGGTTACTCGCTCGTGCCGAAGAGTTGCTCGTCGATAAGATCGCAGAGGCAGTGGATGGCCAGCAGGTGGACCTCCTGGATGCGCGCCGTGGAGGTCGCCGGTATGCGGATCTCGCAATCGTCCTGGCCCAGCAGCGAGGCCATGTCGCCGCCATCGCGGCCGGTCAGGGCGATCACCGTCATGTCGCGGTCATGAGCAGCCTGGATGGCCTGGATGACGTTGGCGGAGTTGCCGCTGGTGGAGATCGCCAGCAGGACATCGCCGGGCTGGCCCAGGGCGCGAATCTGCTTGGAGAAGATCTCGTTGTAGCTGTAGTCGTTGGCGATGGAGGTCAGCGTCGAGGTGTCGGTGGTCAGGGCCAAGGCCGGCAGGCTGGGGCGCTCGCGTTCGAAGCGATTGAGCAGCTCAGAGGAGAAGTGCTGGCTGTCGCCGGCGCTGCCGCCGTTGCCGCAGGCCAGGATCTTGCCCTCGTTGACCAGGCACTGGACCATCATCTGGCTGGCGACCTCGATGAAGGGGGGGAGCACTTCGCTGGCGTAGGTCTTGGTGTCGATGCTGGCGTTGAAGTGGCCGAGTATGCGCTGCTGGAAATCCATGCGGGTTCCGGGTCCTTTGGCAAAGTGGCTTGACCGGTCAGGGGGCTTCGAAGGCGTTCGCGACCCAGTCGATCTCGAGGTCGGGCGGCGTGCCGGTCACGGCCAGCACGTCGAAGCGGCAGGCACATGATAGCCGGTTGCGCTGGAGATAAAAACGCGCCGCCTTGATCAGGCGGCGCTGCTTGGTGGGGGTGATGGTCTCGAGCGGGTGGCCGTGACGGCTGTCGGCGCGGTGGCGAACCTCGACGAATACCAGCACTTCGCCGTCGCGCATCACCAGGTCGATCTCGCCGCCCCTGGCATGTTGGTTGCTGGCCTCGAGAGCTAGCCCGCGGTCGACAAGCCAGCGGGCGGCGAGTCGCTCGATGGCGCCGCCGCGGGCGCGGGCGTCACGGGGTCCGGTCATCGCCTAACACGCCAGGGCTCAGCACGGGTTGGGGCACGCCGTCAACGAAGCGGGCCCAGGGCAGGCGGCGCTGGATGCGGCCGTCAGCTTGCGCGCTCAGGGTCCCCGTGGCGCCGAACAGTTCGGTGCCGCCGATCGCCTGCAGCTGTGGCATGCGCAGGGCCAGCTCATAGGCATCCACGCCCATGGCCATCAGGCGAAACATCGTCGAATCGGACTCGTCGCGCAGCTCGCGGTAGCTGGCGAGGAAGGGCAGGGCCTCCACGCCGCCCACCGCTGCATCGGGAATCTGCCAGGGGATGTCGGCGAACATCACGTCGTTCAGGTCGGCGTCCAGGCGTGGCTGGCGTCGGCCTTCGAAGAGGTGCGAGGTGGCGTAGATCGGCAGGTCGCCGCTGTAGGCGTAGTCCAGGTTGGGTGGCACCTGGCGGGCGTAGTCCGGCAGTGCCAGCAGGAACAGCATGTCGGGTTTGGGGTTCGTGGCCGCTCGTTTGGCGCTTTCGGTAGCCGGCGCCTGCGGGCTGTAGTGGACGGCGTTGGCGATGTCGCCGCCCAGGTCTTGCCAGCTGTCCGTGAAGGCATCGCCCACGCGGCGTCCCCAGCCGTTATTCGGGACTAGCAGCGAGGCCAGGCGATGGCCGTCGCCGTAGGCGCGCTGCGCGGCCTGGCGCGCCTCGTCCTCGGCGGAAAGGCCATACTGGAAGAGTCCCTTGGCCCTGTTGCGCTCGCTGCGACCATAGTTGAGCGCAAGGGTCGGCATCGCTACCCGCTCGCGCTGCTCGAGTCGGCTGACGACGTCCTTGTCCAGCGGGCCGATCACCACCTGGGCACCGAGGGCGGAAGCCTCCTGATACAAGGCTTCCATGTTGCCGCTGCTGCTGTCGATGAAGCTCAACTGGGCGCCGCTGTCGACGCCCGCCAGATGGTGGGTGCGGATGCCCTGGCGGGTCGCCTCGGCAATGCTCGAGAGGGGGCCGGACTCCGGCAGCAGCACGGCGATATGATCCACTCGCTGCCCGCGCAGCTCGCTCAAGGCGGTGATCTCGGCGGGCAGGCGCCGCGCCGCCGGATGGCCGCGGTAGCGCTCGCGCCAGTCGTCCAGGCGCGCGAACAGACGCTGTATGTCGCTGCCGGTGGAGCGCACCAGCTCGGTCAGGGCGATCCAGCCGTCAGTCAGGTCGTCGCCGTCGTCGCGCAGCGCGCCGAGCTCGCGACGATCCAGCCGGGAGAGCTGTGCCCAGATCGGATCGTTGAGGTTTTCGCGCTCGGTCTCGGCCTGGACCCGGAGCAGCGCCCGGGCGGCGGCGAGGGGTTCGTCTGCCTCGCCAAGCGCCAGGCCGAGGCGTTCGCGCAGGGTCAGCGAGGCTTCGCGGGGCAGCTCGATCTCATCGAGAAGCTGCCCGGCCTGGATGACCGCCCAGGGGTCGCCTTCGGTCTCGCCCAGCTCGGAGAGCAGCAGGGCCCAGCGCACACGGGCCTGGCGTTTCAGGCGGCTGTCGTCGATCTGCTTGGCGACCTCCAGCGCCTGGGTGCGATTGCCCCGGCGTGCTAGGATATCGGCCGCTTCCAGGCGCGACGCGGCTGCCTGCTCGGGGGTCTGCTGTGCGGCCTGCTCGAGCAGGCGCTGCGGATCGACGTCGGGCTGTCGCTCGATGATGCCCGGCTGGAAACTGCAGCCCGCGAGGAGCAGCGCGGTCAGCGCAACGGCCAGCGGGCCGCGTAACGAGATCTTCATGATTCCTTCCCTTGTTTCCATGATCCAGAACATCCCACCAGAGCATCGAGGAGTCGAGATGTCCGATACGCCTGCCGGTTCATTGTACGTGGTCGCCACGCCGATTGGGAATCTGGACGACCTGAGCCCGAGGGCCGCCCGGGTGCTCGGCGAGGTGGCGCTGATTGCCGCCGAGGATACCCGTCACAGCGGTCGATTGCTGCGCCACCTGGGGCTGTCGCGCCCGATGCTTTCGCTGCACGAGCACAATGAGGCGGCGCGAGTGGACACCCTGGACGCCCGGCTCGCGGCTGGCGAGGACGTCGCCCTGATCTCTGATGCCGGCACGCCGCTGATCAGCGATCCGGGGTTCGTGCTGGTGCGCGAGCTCCGGGCGCGGGGGCGCCGTATCGTCCCGCTGCCGGGGCCCTGTGCTCTGGTCGCGGCCCTCTGTGCGGCGGGGCTGCCCACCGACCGCTTCCTCTTCCAGGGCTTCTTGCCGGCAAAGGGAGGGGCTCGGCGTGCGCGGCTGGAGGCGCTCGCCGACCGGGAGGAGACCCTGGCGTTCTACGAGTCGCCCCACCGGATCCGCGACACCCTGGCCGATCTGGGAAGCGTGCTGGGCGAGCGCCGAGTGGTGCTGGCCCGGGAGTTGACCAAGACCTTTGAGACCTTCCTCGATGGCAGTGCCCGGGAGCTGCTCGCCCGCATGGAGGCGGACCCGGATCAGGCCCGCGGCGAGTTCGTGGTGATGATCGCTGGCGCCGCTCGCCGCGATGATGCCGAGCAGACGGCGGTGGAGGCCGAGGCCCTGCTCAAGGCCCTGCTCGCCGAGGGGGTGGGGGTCAAACAGGTCGCCGCGGTGGCCTCGCGGGTGCTGGGCGGCGTGAAGAAGGAGTGGTATGCCAGGGCCCAGGCGCTCAAGGACGGTCATTGAGGCGGCGCCCAGGCGCTGGTATCCTTGCCGCGGGAGTTGGCCAGACAGTCGCCGCCATCGCCGATCTCCGGGTCGGCGGTGGGGGAGGAAAGTCCGGGCTCCATAGGGCAGAGTGCCAGGTAACGCCTGGGCGGCGTGAGCCGACGGAAAGTGCAGCAGAGAGTAGACCGCCTACGTCTCCTTCGGGAGGCCGGTAAGGGTGAAAGGGTGCGGTAAGAGCGCACCGCGCGCCTGGCAACAGTGCGTGGCACGGTAAACCCCACTCGGAGCAAGACCAAATAGGAACCCCATGGCGTGGCCCGCGCTGGGTTCGGGTAGGTTGCTGGAGGGCCGTGGTGACGCGGTCCCTAGAGGAATGACTGTCCACGACAGAACCCGGCTTATCGGCCGACTCCCACTCCGAACATTGCCGTCGCGAACGGCCCTTCAAGCATCCCACCATCGAGAAGTGCATGCCGCCATCCGCCCCTGAACAGCCCGTCCGCGGCTTTTGCCATGCCAGCGTGCTGCTCGATGGCGCCGTGGAGGCGCTGATCCACGATGCCGACGGGATCTATCTCGATGGCACCTTCGGTCGCGGCGGCCATTCCCGCGCCATCCTCGAGCGGCTCGGCCCCGCGGGGCAGCTGCTGGCCATCGACCGCGATCCCCAGGCGATCGCCGAGGCCGGCACCATCACCGATCCCCGCTTCGCCATCGAGCGCGGCGAGTTCGCCCGACTCGACGAGATCGCCGAACACCGTGGCCTGCACGGTCGGCTCTCCGGGGTGCTGCTCGACGTCGGCGTCTCCTCGCCCCAGCTCGACGACCCCGAGCGCGGCTTCAGCTTCCTGCGCGACGGCCCGCTGGACATGCGCATGGATCCCGAGCACGGCGAGAGTGCCGCCGACTTCCTGGCGCGCGCCAGTGAAAGTGAGATCGTGCGCGTCTTCAAGAGCTACGGCGAGGAGCGCTTCGCTCGCCGCCTGACCCGAGCCATCCTGGCGCGGCGCGTCGAGCGTCCCTTCGAGCGCACCGCGGATCTCGCCGAGGTGGTCAAGTCCGCCCATCCCGCCTGGGAGAAGGGCAAGCACCCCGCGACCCGCGTCTTCCAGGCGCTGCGCATCCAGGTCAATGGCGAGCTCGACCAGCTTGATGCCGCTCTCGATGCGGCCCTCGAGGCCCTTGCACCGGGTGGGCATCTGGTGGTGATCAGCTTCCACTCGCTGGAGGATCGGCGAGTCAAGCGCTTCATCCGCGACCACGTGCGCGGTGATACCGACCTGCCGCGGGGCATCCCGGTCCGCGACGATCAGCTCAAGCGGCGCCTCGAGTCGCTGGGCAAGGCGCGTCGCCCCTCCGCCGAGGAGGTTCAGGAGAATCCCCGGGCGCGTAGCGCGGTGATGCGTGTAGCGCGCAAGCGATACTGAGGCTCGCCATGGCACCGGGACGCTTCGCGGTAACCTCTTCCTTCGGGTGGCCCCTGCGCCTCGGCGCGTCGCCGGCGCTGGTGCTGGTCGCGCTGCTGATGGCGGTCTGCCTGGTCTCGGCCCTGGCGGTGATCACCACCAGCCACCTGACCCGCGATCAGTACGCCCGCCTGCAGGAGCTCGAGCGCGAGCAGCAGCAGCTGCAGACCGAGTGGGGACAGCTGCTGCTCGAGGAGAGCGCCTGGTCCTCACCGGCGCGCATCGAGCGCCTGGCCCAGGAACGCCTCGAGATGCGCCTGCCCGATATCGACGAGGTCGAGGTCATTCAGCCATGAGCGCCGACGCGCGCAGCGGCGTGACGCCGCGTCGCCCCCCGCCCACGGCCCCCATGGGCAAGGCGCGCTATCGGGTGATGATGACCCTGGTGCTGCTGGGGCTGGCCCTGCTGGCCGGGCGCATCGTCGACCTGCACGTCTTCGACCGCCCCTTCCTGCAGGGGCAGGGCGATGCCCGCACCCTGCGCACCGATACCATCCCCGCCCATCGTGGCATGATCACCGACCGCCACGGCGAGCCGCTTGCCATCTCTACGCCGGTGGTGACCCTCTGGGCCAATCCTCAGGACCTGCCGGACGACGACATCCAGCGCCTGATGCTGGCCAACGCCCTGGGGCAGGAGCTCGACACCCTCAACGAGCGTATCGCGCGCTACTCGACACGTGAGTTCATGTACCTGCGGCGCCGCATGACCCCCGAGGCGGCCCAGCGGGTGCTCGCCCTGCGCGTGCCCGGCGTTCACGCCCGCGAGGAGTACAAGCGTTACTACCCGGCGGGCGAGGTGAGCGCCCAGCTGCTGGGGGTGACCAACATCGATGATCTGGGTCAGGAGGGCCTCGAACTCGCCTATCAGTCCTACCTTGCCGGCGTGCCCGGCAAGCGCCGGGTGCTCAAGGACCGTCGCGGTCGTCTGGTGCGTGACCTGGAGCTGCTGCAGGAGGCGCAGCCCGGCGGCGATCTGACCCTGGCGCTGGATCAGCGCCTGCAGTACATGGCCTATCGCGAGCTCAAGGCCGCGGTCGCCGAGCACGATGCCGACGGCGGCAGCGTGGTGATGCTCGATGCCCGCAGCGGCGAGGTGCTGGCCATGGCCAACCAGCCCTCCTACAACCCCAACGACCGGGCCGGGCTCGATCCCCAGGGGCTGCGCAACCGGGCCATCGTCGATACCTACGAGCCGGGGTCGGTGGTGAAGCCGCTGGCCATGGCGTCGATGATCGAGCACGGCGCGGTCTCGCCGGACACGGTGGTCGACACCTCGCCCGGCTGGATGGTCATCGACCGCTTTACCATCAAGGACATCCGCAACTACGGTGAGCTGGACCTGGCCGGCATCCTCAGGAAATCCTCGAACGTCGGCATGTCCAAGCTGGCCCTGCGCCTGGAGGAGCCGGTGATCCCCGCTACCTATCGCGCCCTGGGCCTGGGGCAGAGCCCGGGTACCGGATTTCCCGGCGAGGCCACCGGCAGCATCCCGGCGCCCGTGCGCTGGTCGAGCAGTCAGTGGGCGGCGCTCGCGTACGGCTACGGCCTGTCGACCTCGGCACTGCAGCTGGCCAGCGCCTTCACCGCCATTGCCAACGAGGGGCGGCGGCTGCCGCCCTCGCTGCTCAAGCTCGCCGAGCCACCGGCCGGCGAGCCGGTCATCGACCCGGAGGTGGCCCGACGGGTACTCGGGATGATGGATCGGGTCGTTGCGCCGGGCACCGGTGCCCGGCGGGCCCTGGTGCCGGGCTACCGGGTCGCCGGCAAGACTGGCACCGTGCGCAAGAACACCGCCGGGGGGTATCAGGAGAAGGCCTATCGCGGCCTGTTCGTCGGTATCGCCCCGGTCTCGGACCCGCGGATCGTCACCGTGGTGATGATCGACCACCCGCGGGGCGACAGCTATTACGGCGGGGCGGTGGCGGCCCCGGTCTTCTCGCGGGTGGCCGGCAACGCCCTGCGCCTGCTCGACGTGCCCCCGGATGCCCGGGCGCAAGATGAATGATGGCAACGCCAGGAGAGACGAGATGCAGCTGAGTGCCGAGCGACTCGAAGCGGGCCTGATCGGCCTCTGGCCAGACTGCCGCCACGCCCTGGCAGGCGTCCGCCTGCCCGACACGCTTCGCCTGGTCCTCGACAGTCGCCGAGTCGCCGCGGGCGATGTCTTCGTCGCAGTGCCCGGCGTGACGGTCGACGGTCGCGACTTCATCAACCAGGCGCTGGCCGCCGGGGCGGTGCTGGTGCTGGCCCACGATGACGGCACGCCCGGGCCGGACAGCGACCGGGTGCTGTGGCTTGCCGGGCTGCGCGAGGCGCAGGGCGAGCTGGGCCGGGTGCTCTTCGGCGTTCCCAAGGAGATGGCGCTGATCGGGGTGACCGGTACTAACGGCAAGAGCTCGGTGACGCACTACCTTGCCGCGCTGAGCCAAACCCTCGGCGTGGATGCAGGCCTGATCGGCACCCTGGGCCACGGCCGCCCCGGCGCCCTGACGGCGGGCAGCCTGACCACGCCCGGCCCCCTGGCGCTGCAGGCGGCGCTGGGCGAGCTGGCCGCCGAGGGCGTGACGCGGGTCGCCATGGAGGCCTCTTCCCATGCCCTGGAGCAGGGGCGTCTCGATGGCGCAAGCGTGCGGGCGGCGGTGTTCACCAACCTGAGCCGCGATCACCTGGACTACCACGGCAGCATGGCGGCCTACGCCGCCGCCAAGGCGCGGCTGTTCCGCCGCCACGAGCTCGAGCTCGCGGTGGTCAACGCCGACGATCCCCTGGCGCGGCTGATGCTCGCCGGCGTGCACCGCGGCGTGCGCGTGCTGGCGGTCGGTCAGGACGAGGCGGTGACCCTGCGCGTCGTCGACTGGCTCGCCCAGCCCGGCGGCCAGCGCGCCCTGATCGCCACCCCCGACGGCGAGCGCGAGCTGGAGCTTGCGCTGATGGGTCGCTTCACCCTGGACAACGTGCTGCTGGCCATCGCCACCCTGCACGGCCTGGGGCACTCCCTCGAGGCGCTCTTCGCGGCGGCGGCCGAGCTTGCCCCGGTGCCGGGGCGCATGGAGCCGCTGACGCGTGCGGGCGCCCCCACGGTGGTCATCGACTATGCCCATACCCCGGCCGCCCTGGACAATGCCCTGGCGGCGCTGCGCGCACACCTGCCGGGTGAGGGGCGGCTGTGGTGCCTGTTTGGCTGCGGCGGCGATCGCGACAGCGGCAAGCGTCCGCTGATGGCCCAGGCCGCGGCACGCTATGCCGATGTGCTGGTGGTGACTGACGACAATCCGCGCGGCGAGGCGCCCGAGGCGATTCGCGCCCAGATCCTCGCGGGCCTTCACGACGGGCCGTCGCGGGAAGTGCTCGAGGTCGACGGTCGCGGTGCGGCCATCGCTCGGGTGCTGGCCGAGGCCGCTCCCGACGACGTGGTGCTGATCGCGGGCAAGGGCCACGAGGACTATCAGGAGGTGGCAGGCGTGCGCCACGGCTTCTCGGATCTCGCCGAGGCCGAGCGCGCCCTGGAGCGCCGAGTCGAGGAGCGCGCGCGATGAGCGGCATCGGCCTGGGCACGCTGGGCAAGGTCGCGGCGGCCCTCGGGCTGCCCCAGCCCGTCGAGGATGTCGACATCGGCGCGATCGTCACCGATACCCGGCGACTCGCCCACGGGGCGCTGTTCGTGGCGCTCGTCGGCGAGCGCTTCGACGCCCACGACTTCGTGGCCCAGGCGCGCGAGGCCGGCGCCGTGGCGGCGCTGGTCGAGCGCCCGGTGGACGACCCGCTGCCTCAGCTGGTGGTGGCCGACACCCGGCTCGCCCTGGGGCTGCTCGCCCGGGTACGCCGCCGGGCCTGGGGCGGGGACCTGGTCGCCGTCACCGGCAACAGCGGCAAGACCACGGTCAAGCAGATGCTGGCGACCCTGCTGAGTCGCCGCGGCGCGACGCTCGCCACCCAGGGCAACCTCAACAACGATATCGGCGCACCGCTGACGCTGCTGGCCCTCGAGGCGACCCATCGCCAAGCGGTGGTGGAGCTCGGCGCCAACCATCTTGGCGAGATCGCCTGGACCTCGGCGCTGGCCGCGCCCCGGGTGGCGATCATCACCAACGTCACCGGCGCCCACGTCGGCGAGTTCGGCGGCACGGGGCGCATCGCCCAGGCCAAGGCGGAGATCCTCACCGGCCTGCCCGACGACGGCGTGGCGGTGCTCAATCGCGATGACGCCTTCTTCTCCACCTGGGCGTGCCTCGCCGCGCCCCGGGAGGTGCTCGACTTCGGGCTGGATTCCCTGGCGCGGGTGCGCGCCGAGGCGCTGGCCTGCGACGCCCATGGCCGCTATGCTTTCACGCTTGTCCGGGACGGCCGCGAGATCGGTCGGCTGCGGCTGGCCCTGATGGGGCGCCACAACGTGGCTAACGCCCTGGCCGCCGCGGCCGCGGCGCTGGCCATGGGGCTTGCCGAGGCCGAGGTGCTGGCCGGGCTCGAGGCGGTAGTGCCGATGCCGGGCAGACTGAGCGCCGTGGAGGGCCTCAAGTCCACCCGACTCTTGGACGATACTTACAATGCCAACCCCGGCGCGGTGAAGGCGGCGCTCGATGTCCTCGTGACGCTGCCCGGGCCGCACTGGTGCCTGCTCGGCGCCATGGGAGAACTGGGGGGTGAGTCCGACCGGCTGCACGCCGAGCTCGGACACTATGCGCGGGAACGGGGAATCGACTTCCTGGGTACCCTGGGCGAGCCGGCACGACCGGCCAGCCAGGCCTTCGGTGAAGGCGGGACCCACTTCGACGATCGGGAGGCGCTCACGCGCCACGTCCTCCACCATCTACCGCCCGGGGCCAGCGTGCTGGTCAAGGGCTCGCGCAGTGCCGGCATGGAACACGTCGTGGCCGCCCTGCGCGCGGATGCTTCAAGGTGAACGCAATACATGCTGCTCTTTCTGGCTGACTTCCTGGCGCAATTCCAGAGTGCCTTCAACGTTTTCGACTACCTGACCCTGCGCATGATCCTGGGGACCCTGACCGCCCTGGTGCTCTGCCTGTGGCTCGGTCCGGTGATGATCCGTCGCCTGGTGGAGCGCCAGATCGGCCAGGCGGTACGCGACGACGGTCCCCAGTCGCACCTCTCCAAGGCCGGCACCCCGACCATGGGCGGCGCGATGATCCTGATGGCCATCGCGGTAAGCACCCTGCTGTGGGGTGACCTGACCAACCACTATGTATGGCTGGTACTGGCCGTGACGCTGGGCTTCGGCGCCATCGGCTGGGTCGACGACTTCCGCAAGGTGGTGGAGAAGAACCCGCGCGGATTGCCGGCCCGCTGGAAGTATTTCTGGCAGTCGCTGATCGGCCTCTCGGCGGCCGTGCTGCTCTATGTCACGGCGGCCTCGCCGGTGGAGACCAGCCTGATCGTGCCGGTGTTCAAGGAGTTCGTGCTGCCGCTGGGCGTCTTCTACGTGGTGCTGACCTACCTCGTCATCGTCGGCAGCTCCAACGCGGTCAACCTCACCGACGGCCTCGACGGCCTGGCGATCATGCCCACCGTGCTGGTGGCCATGGGGCTCGCAGTGTTCGCCTATGCCAGCGGCAACACGGTGTTCTCCGACTACCTCCAGATCCCCTTCATTCCCGGCGCCGGCGAGCTGGCGGTGTTCTGTGCCACCATCGCCGGGGCGGGCCTCGGTTTCCTGTGGTTCAACACCTACCCGGCCCAGGTCTTCATGGGCGACGTGGGTGCGCTGGCCCTGGGCGCGGCCCTGGGCGTGGTGGCGGTGATCGTGCGCCAGGAGGTGGTGCTGTTCATCATGGGCGGTATCTTCGTCATGGAGACCGTCTCGGTGATCCTGCAGGTGGGCTCCTACAAGCTGACCGGGCGCCGCATCTTCCGCATGGCGCCGCTGCACCACCACTACGAGCTCAAGGGCTGGCCGGAGCCGCGCGTCATCGTGCGCTTCTGGATCATCACCGTGGTGCTGGTGCTGATCGGCCTGGCCACCCTCAAGGTCCGCTGATCGCCCCTCGGGGCCGAACCGCCATCCGCAAGGAGCGCAACATGCTCAAGGTACCGAACGGAGTGACGCTGGTGGTCGGGCTCGGGCTCTCCGGACGGGCCATCTGTCGTCACCTGAGCCGGCTCGGCGTGCCCTTCATGGTCGCCGACACCCGTGCCGCGCCGCCCGGGCTGGAGGACTTTCGCGCTGCCCATCCGGGCGTCGCCTTCCACGGCGGGCCGCTCACCGACCTCGACCTCTCAGGGGTCGAGGAGGTGGTGCTGAGCCCGGGGGTCGATCCGGCCACGCCGGGGCTCGCCGTGCTTTCCGGGCGAACTCGAGAGGCCACCGGCGAGCCGCTGCTGGTCGGCGAGATCGCACTCTTCGTGCGCGCGGCCCGTTCGCCCATCGCCGCCATCACCGGTTCGAACGCCAAGTCCACGGTCACCACCCTGGTCGGCGAGATGGCCCGCGAGGCCGGACGCCGTGTCGCCGTGGGCGGCAACCTCGGCACCCCGGCCCTGGACCTGCTGCTCGAGGCGCCCGATGCCGAGCTCTTCGTGCTGGAGCTCTCCAGCTTTCAGCTCGAGACCACGCCGCGGCTCGGCGCCGAGACGGCGGCCTTCCTCAACCTCTCCGAGGATCACCTCGACCGTCACGGCGACATGGCCGGCTACCGCGCCGCCAAGCTAGGTATCTTCCGCGGCGCCCGACACGGCGTGGTCAACGCCGAGGACCCCATGACCTGGCCGGCCACAACGCTGCCTGCTGAGGCGCGCTTTACCACGGGAGACCCCGAGCAGGGGGAGTGGGGGATCGGTCGCCACCAGGGGGCCGACTGGCTGATGTACGGTGACACGCTGCTGATGCCCGCCGCCGAGATGCGACTGCCGGGTCGCCATAACCAGGCCAATGCACTCGCCGCCATGGCGATGGGTACCCGTCTCGGGCTGCCGCATGCCGCGATGATAGAGGTGCTGCGGCGCTTTCCGGGCCTTCCCCACCGCGGCGAGCTGATCGCCGAGCTTGACGGCGTGCGCTGGATCAACGACTCCAAGGGCACCAACGTCGGGGCGACCCTGGCCGCCATCGCGGGCCTGGGGCCGACCCTCGAGGGACGGCTGATCCTGCTGGCCGGCGGGGTAGGCAAGGGCGCCGATTTCCGACCCCTGGCGGCACCGCTGGCCCGGCACGGTCGCGAGGCGATCCTCTTCGGTGAGGATGCCTCGCGCCTCGAGGCCGTGCTGGCGGGTGGCCTACCGTTGACGCGGGTCGACGACCTGGAGGCGGCGATGGCCCGTGCCGCCGAGATCGCCGAGCCGGGCGACTGCGTGCTGCTCTCGCCGGCCTGCGCGAGCCTCGACCAGTTCCGCGACTATCAGGCCCGCGGCGAGGCCTTCCGACGCGCGGTGCTCGAGCGGGTGGAGGCGACGCCATGAGCCGGCTCGCGCGTGTTCGCCAGCGCCTGAGTACCGCCGACCAGCCCTTCGATGGCTGGCTGGTGCTGGCCGCGCTGTCGCTGCTGCTGATCGGCTGGGTGATGGTGACCTCGGCCTCCAGCGAGGTCGCCTCGAGCCTGACCGGCAACGCCTGGTACTTCAGCCTGCGTCACGGGACCTTCCTGCTGGCGGCGCTGGCCGTCGGGGCGCTGGCCCTGCGCGTGCCGCTGGCCTGGTGGAAGGCCAACGGCCCGCTGCTGCTGCTGCTGGGGCTCTCGCTGCTGGTGCTGGTGCTGCTGGTGGGCCGCGAGGTCAACGGCAGCCGTCGCTGGCTCTCGCTGCCCGGCGTGCCCGTTAACCTGCAGGCCTCCGAGGTCGCCAAGTTCTGCCTGATCATCTATGTGGCCGGCTATCTGGAGCGTTTCCTGCCCTTGGTGCGCCGCGAGTGGGGCGCCTTCCTGCGCCCCCTGGCGGTAATGGCCGCGGTGGCGGGGCTGCTGATCCTCGAGCCCGACTACGGTGCCGTGGTGGTGATGACCGGCGCGGTGATGGGCATGCTGCTGATGGCCGGCGCGCCCTGGGGACGCTTTTTGGTGCTGCTGTTACTGGTGGGCCTGCTCGGCGCCCTGGCCGCCGTGGCCGAGCCCTACCGGATGGCGCGCCTGACGAGCTTCGCCGACCCCTGGGCCGATCAGTTTGCCAGCGGCTACCAGCTGACCCAGGCGCTGATCGCCTTCGGGCGGGGCCACTGGCTGGGCATGGGGCTCGGCAACAGCGTGCAAAAGCTCTTCTACCTGCCCGAGGCCCATACCGACTTCGTCTTCGCGGTGCTCGCCGAGGAGCTCGGCCTGGTCGGCGCCATCGCCGTGGTGGGGCTATTCGCCCTGCTGATCTGGCGCGCCATGGCGGTGGGGCGCCGCGCCGAGCTCGCCGGCCTGGCCTTCGCCGCCTACGTGAGCTACGGCTTCGCCCTGGTGATCGGCGCCCAGGCCTTCATCAATATTGCCGTGAGCACCGGTATGCTGCCCACCAAGGGGCTGACCCTGCCGCTGCTCAGCTACGGGGGGTCGAGCCTGGTGGTGAGCAGCGCGATGGTCGCCCTGCTGCTGCGCGCCGACATCGAGACCCGCGAGGTCCGCCGGCGTGGGCGTCCCACGGCCCGGCGGACCTCGTCAGGCAAGACACCCCGCGGCGGCAAGACACAAGGAAGTACCTCATGAATCGACAGCCAGGACGTCGTGTCCTGATCATGGCCGGCGGCACCGGCGGCCACGTCATTCCCGCGCTCTCGCTGGCCCGTGGACTTGCCGAGGAGGGCATCGAGGTCGCCTGGCTCGGCAGCCCGCGCGGCATCGAGAATCGCCTGGTTCCCGAGGCCGGCATACCCCTGTCGCGGATCGCGGTGAGCGGCCTGCGCGGCAACGGCCTGGCCGGCTGGTTGCTGGCGCCGCTGAACCTCGCGCGCTCGGTCTGGCAGGCGCGGCAAGTCATCCGCGAGGTCGACCCCCAGCTGGTCGTCGGCCTGGGCGGCTTCGCCAGCGGCCCCGGCGGGCTCGCGGCCTGGCTGATGCGCCTCCCGCTGGTGATCCATGAGCAGAACGCTGTGGCCGGCCTGACCAATCGCGCTCTCTCGCGCCTGGCGCGCCGCGTCTACGCCGCCTTTCCCCAGGCCTTTCCCGGCCGGGCCGAGGTGATCGGCAACCCGGTGCGCGCCGAGATCGCGGAGCTTGGCCGGGTACCGAGAAACGCCGCCGAGATGGTGGGACGGCGCCTGCGCCTGCTGGTGGTGGGCGGCTCGCTGGGCGCCAAGGCCCTCAACGAGTGCCTGCCCGAAGCGCTGGCTACCCTGCCCGAAGAGCGCCGGCCCGAGGTGCGTCACCAGGCCGGGCGCGACAAGGATCAGGCGACCCGCGAGGCCTTCGAGGCGCAGGGCGTCGAGGCCGAGGTGTCGGCCTTCATTGATGATATGGCGGCGGCTTATGACTGGGCCGACCTGGTGGTCTGTCGGGCCGGCGCCCTGACCGTGGCGGAGCTCGCCGCCGCGGCCAAGCCGGCGCTCTTCGTGCCCTTCCCCCACGCGGTGGACGATCACCAGACGGCCAACGCCCGGGCCCTGGTCGAGCAGCAGGCGGCCCGACTGATGCCCCAGCAGGAAATGAGCGCAGCGACGCTGGCCGAGTGCCTGGCGACGCTGCTGGACCCCGACACTCTCGCCACCATGGCGGCACGGGCCCGAGCCGGTGCCCATCTCGACGCCGTCGAGCGCCTGGTGGCCGGTTGCATGGAGACAGGTTTTGAGTGATGAGACCCTCGGGCCGGTTCCCGGCCAGGCGACACCCCCGCACCCCGGCCGTGGGCTTGGCATGCGTCGGATCCGACGCATCCACTTCGTCGGCATCGGCGGGGCCGGCATGTGCGGCATTGCCGAGGTGCTGGCCAACCAAGGCTATGCGGTCAGCGGCAGCGACCTGAAGGCCTCGCCAGTGGTGGCCCGGCTGCGAGAGTGCGGCATCCGCGTGGCCCTCGGCCACGCCGCCGACAATGCCGCGGGCGCCGATGTGGTGGTGGTCTCCACCGCGGTGGACGAGACCAACCCCGAGATTCGCTGGGCCCACGAGCACCGCGTGCCGGTGGTGCGTCGCGCCGAGATGCTTGCCGAGCTGATGCGCTTTCGCCACGGCATCGCCGTGGCCGGCACCCACGGCAAGACCACCACTACCAGCCTCACGGCGACCCTGCTCGGCGAGGGTGGGCTCGATCCCACCTTCGTGATCGGCGGGAAGCTGACCAGCGCCGGTACCAACGCACGGCTGGGCGAGGGCGACTATCTGGTGGCGGAGGCCGACGAATCGGACGCCTCCTTCCTGCACCTGCAGCCCATGGTGTCCATCGTCACCAACATCGACGCCGACCACATGGCTACCTATGGCGGCGACTTCGAGCGGCTCAAGGGCGCCTTCATCGAGTTCCTGCACAACCTTCCGTTCTACGGCCTGGCGATCCTGTGCATCGACGATCCCCACGTGCGCGGCCTGCTCGACCGGGTCAGCCGACGCTTCGTGACCTACGGCTTCAGCGAGGACGCTGACTACCGTATCGAGGACTTCGATCAGCGGGCCGGCGAGGTGCGTTTCACCGCGGTGCGCCCCGAGGGGCTGGCGCCCCTCGAGGTGCGCCTGGCCATGCCGGGCCGCCACAACGCGCTCAACGCCATGGCGGCGATCGTCGTGGCGAGCGACGCCGGCGTCTCCGACGACGCCATCCTCAGCGGGCTGCGGCATTTCGAGGGCGTGGGGCGTCGCTTCCAGGTGCATGGCCACTATCTCGCCCCCGAGGGCGAGGGCCAGGTGATGCTGGTCGACGACTACGGCCACCACCCCCGCGAGGTGGAGATGGTGATCGACGCGGTTCGGGCGGGCTGGCCCGACCGGCGCCTGGTGATGGTCTACCAGCCGCACCGCTACTCGCGCACCCGCGACCTCTATGAGGATTTCGTGCGCGTGCTGGCCGGGGTCGATACCCTGCTGCTACTCGATGTCTACAGCGCGGGGGAGACGCCGCTGGCCGGCGCCGATGGCCGCACCCTGGCCGGCTCGATTCGCCAGCGTGGCGCGGTCGATCCGATCTTCGTGCAGGACAAGAGCGAGCTGCCGGGACTGCTGGCGCGGGTGCTGCGTCCCGACGATATCCTGATCACCCAGGGAGCCGGTGACGTGGGCGGCATCGCCCAGCGCCTGAGCGATGCCGCCCTGAATCTCGACGAGGTGACGCTATGAACCGCGACATGGGCCGCGTTGCGGTGCTCTTCGGCGGCGAGTCCGCTGAGCGCGAGGTGTCGCTGAAGAGCGGGGCCGCCGTGCTGGCGGCCCTCAAGCGCCAGGGCGTGGATGCCATCGGCTTTGATCCCGCCGACGGCGGGCTGGTGGGCCTCGAGGCGCTGATGCCGGACCGCGTCTTCATCGCCCTGCATGGCCGCGGTGGCGAGGACGGCACCCTGCAGGGGGCGCTTGAACTGCTGGATATTCCCTACACCGGCAGTGGCGTGCTGGCCTCGGCGCTGGGCATGGACAAGCAGCGCACCAAGCTGGTCTGGCAGGCGCTGGGCCTGCCGACCCCAGAGAGCGTGATGCTCGGCCCCGATGCCGACTGGCAGGCGGTGGTCGATCGGCTCGGCCTGCCGCTGATCGTCAAGCCGGTCCACGAGGGTTCGACCCTGGGGATCAGCATCGTCGACAGCCGCGATGCCCTCGAGGCGGCCTACCGCGACGCGGCGCGTTTCGATGCTCGGGTGATGGCCGAGCGCTTCATCGAGGGGGCGGAATACACCGTGTCGCTGCTCGGCGACGAGGTCCTGCCGGCCATCCGCGTCGAGGTGCCCGGCGGCTTCTACGACTACGAGGCCAAGTACGTCTCCGACGATACGCGCTACCACCTGCCGTGCGGCCTCTCCGCCGACGAAGAGGCCGAACTCGCCATGCTCTGTCGCGACGCCTTCGCGGCCATCGGCGCCGAAGGCTGGGGGCGCATCGACGTGATGCGCGATGGAACAGGTCGCTTCTGGCTGATTGAGGTCAATACCGTGCCGGGCATGACCGACCACAGCCTGGTGCCTCAGTCGGCGGCCCATGCCGGCATCGATTTCGATGCCCTGGTGTTGCGTATCCTCGCCACGGCCGGGGAGCGACGCTAGCCCATGGCGGCGCGTGGAAGCCTCGTCGGGGTGCTGCTGCTGGCGCTCCTGCTGGGCGCCGGAGGCCGGGCCCTGTGGGTCTGGCTGGATCGCCCCATCGAGCGGGTCTCGGTGCGCGGCGAGCTCACGTACGTCAGTGCCGACTACCTGCGCAGCCGGTTGGCGCCGCTGATCCAGGGTCAGAGCTGGCTCTCCGTCGATCTCTCGGTGCTGCGCCGGGAGGCACGGGAGATCGGCTGGCTGAAGGAGGTGCGCGTCAGCCGCGAGTGGCCCGATGCCTTGACCTTCACGCTCGTCGAGCAGGTGCCGGTGGCGCGCTGGAGCGACGGGCGCTTGCTCAATCCAGCGGGTACCCCCTTCGCCGCCGGATCGGTGTCGCCGCCCGGCGACCTGCCGGATCTGGCCGGCCCGCCCGACAGCGGTGCCGAGGTCCTGGAGTACCGGGCCCGACTGGCTCGGGAGTTCGCCCCTCTGGGCCTCGAGGTGCGCCAGCTGCGCCTCGAGGCGCGCGGGGCATGGCGCTTTCAGCTCGATAGCGGCGTCTGGGTGATGCTGGGGCGCAACGACCGGGCCTCTCGCCTGGGGCGTCTTGTCGCCGCCTGGCAACGCGAGCTGGGCCCTCTGGCGTCGCATATCCGCTATATCGATCTGCGTTACCCCAACGGTGTCGCCGTGGCATGGCACGGTGAAACCGAACCGCTCGAGGGTAAGTCGGCAAACGACGGGTAAACGATCGATGGAATAACCACCCCTTTAGGGGGGTGTTTTGGGTGTTTCTTTCGCGGCAAAATCGCCGTATCGTGTCCGGTGTTTTAACAATCGGGCTGGTGGAGCACGCGATGTTGTTCCTATAATTGCCCCAGGCCAACTTTTCAGGATTAATCTTCCCCTTCGGGGTCAGGTTCTAGGAGACTTCCCGACTCATGGCAGGTCCATCCAATGCGTCCAATATGGTAGTCGGGCTGGATATCGGAACATCCAAGGTCGTGGCGATCGTGGGGCAGCCCACCGACGATGGCGGGATCGAAATCGCCGGTATCGGCTCACATTCGTCGCGCGGCATGAAGAAAGGCGTGGTGATCAATATCGAGTCCACGGTGCAGTCTATTCAGCGCGCCGTGGAAGAAGCCGAGCTGATGGCCGGCTGTGATATCCACTCGGTCTACGTCGGCATCGCCGGCAGTCATATCAGCTCGATGAATTCCGATGGCGTGGTGGCGATCAAGGAGCGCGAGGTTGCCTCCACCGATATCGATCGCGTCATTGACTCCGCAAGGGCGCGCGCCATCTCGGAGGGGCAGCGGGTGTTGCACGTCCTTCCCCAGGAGTTCGCCATCGATACCCAGGGCGGTATCCGCGAACCGCTTGGCATGTCCGGGGTTCGCCTCGAGGCGCGGGTGCACCTGGTCACCGCCGCCCTTAACGCCGTTCAGAATATCGAGAAATGCGTGCGGCGCTGCGGGCTCGAGGTGGATTCGATCATCCTCGAGCAGCTGGCATCCAGCCATGCGGTGCTGACCGAGGATGAGCGAGAGCTCGGCGTCTGCATGGTCGACATCGGCGGCGGCACCACCGACATCGCGGTATTCACCGAAGGGGCCATTCGCCACACGGCGGTGATCCCCATTGCCGGCGATCAGGTCACCAACGACATCGCCATGGCGCTTCGCACGCCCACGCAGCATGCCGAGGAGATCAAGGTCAAGTACGCCTGTGCGCTGACCCAGCTCGCCGCCAGCGACGAGATGATCAAGGTACCGAGCGTCGGCGACCGACCGGCCAGGGACCTCTCCCGCCAGTCGCTGGCCGAGGTGGTGGAGCCGCGCTACGAGGAACTTTTCACCCTGGTGCGCGACGAGCTTCGGCGCAGTGGCTACGAGGATCTCGTCGCCGCCGGAGTCGTCCTGACCGGCGGAACCGCCCGCATGGAGGGCGTGGTCGAGCTGGCCGAGGAGATCTTCCACATGCCGGTGCGCATCGCCTGTCCGCAGAATGTGCGTGGCTTGGCCGACGTGGTGCGTAACCCGATTTATTCGACGGGTGTCGGCCTGCTGCATTACGCTCTACTGGAAACCCGTCAAGGGCATGGCCGCCAGGGAGCCGGGGGTGGTTTGTCGGCGCGGCCCAGGCGCGACGACAATGCCCGGCGTGACGCAGGGGAAGGGACTCCGGCGTTGGCAAGGATCAAGGGCTGGTTCAAAGGAAATTTCTGACAGGGCCGCGGTTGCGGTCCAGGAGACGGGACTTATGTTCGAACTGGTAGATAGCGCACCCTCCAGCAGTGCAGTCATCAAGGTTATCGGTGTCGGGGGCGGTGGCGGTAACGCCGTCAACCACATGGTTGAGAGCAACATCGAGGGCGTCGAGTTCATCTGCGCCAACACCGATGCCCAGGCCCTCAAGCGGGTCGCCGCCAAGACCGTGCTCCAGCTCGGCAGCGAGATCACGAAAGGGCTCGGCGCCGGTGCCAACCCCGACGTCGGTCGTCAGGCCGCCATGGAAGACCGTGAGCGCATCGCCGAACTGCTCGGCGGGGCCGACATGGTCTTCATCACCGCCGGCATGGGCGGGGGTACTGGCACCGGCGGCGCGCCCGTGGTCGCCCAGGTAGCCAAGGAACTGGGCATTCTTACCGTCGCCGTGGTGACGCGCCCCTTCCCGTTCGAGGGTCCTAAGCGCATGCGCGCCGCCGAGGAGGGCATGAAGGAGCTCTCCGAGCACGTCGACTCGCTGATCACCATCCCCAACGAGAAGCTGCTCTCGGTGCTGGGCAAGAGCGCGACCCTGCTGACCGCCTTCAGTGCGGCCAATGATGTGCTGCTGGGGGCCGTGCAGGGCATCGCCGAGCTGATCACCAGCCCCGGCATCATCAACGTCGACTTCGCCGACGTGCGCACCGTGATGTCCGAGATGGGCATGGCGATGATGGGCACCGGCGGCGCCACCGGCGAGAATCGCGCCCGCGAGGCCGCTGAGAAGGCCATCCGCAGCCCGCTCCTCGAGGACATCGACCTCCATGGCGCCCGCGGCATCCTGGTCAACATCACCGCTGGCCCAGATCTCTCCATCGGCGAGTTCAACGACGTGGGTGCCACCGTTCAGGAGTTCGCCTCCCAGGATGCGACCATCGTGGTTGGTACCTCCATCGACATGGACATGACCGACGAGCTGCGCGTGACCGTGGTCGCGGCCGGCCTCGACGGCCAGCAGGCGCAGAAATCGGCCGCCCGTGAGGCGTCTTCGCGCCGTGCCGAAACCGGCGGCTACCGCCAGCGTCCGCCGGCAGCTGCCAGTCGTGGTCAGGCCGCGGCGGCAACCAAGCCGGAGCCCCAGGAGGCGCCGCGGCCCAAGGCTCAGCCTGAGAAGCGCCCCTCCCAAGAGCTCGATGACTATCTGGACATTCCCGCCTTTCTGCGCCGCCAAGCCGATTGAGGCGGCCTATTGCGTGAATAGCGGGCACCGGGTCATCTTTCTTTGTTGAAACGGCCGTTCGGTGTTATAGTGAACGCTGTTTGATAACCAATGACTGCCTGGCGACTGCCCATGATCAGACAACGAACCCTTAAGAATGTCATCCGCGCCACCGGTGTCGGCCTGCACTCCGGCAAGAAGGTCTACCTGACGCTGCGTCCGGCGCCGGCCGACACCGGGATCGTCTTCGTGCGCACTGATCTCGAGCCCGAGGTGCAGATACCGGCTCGCGCCGAGCACGTCACCGATACCACTCTGTGCACCGCACTATCAGCGGGTGGAGCCAAGGTCGCGACCGTCGAGCACCTGATGTCGGCCTTCGCCGGCCTCGGCATCGACAACGCCTACGTCGACGTCAGCGCGCCCGAGGTGCCGATCATGGACGGTAGCGCGGGGCCCTTCGTCTTCCTGATCCAGTCGGCGGGTATCTCCGAGCAGAATGCTCCAAAGAAATTCATCCGCATCAAGCGTGAGATCGTGGTGCGCGAAGACGACAAGGAGGCCATCTTCCTGCCTCACCAGGGCTTCAAGGTCTCCTTTGCCATCGACTTCGATCACCCGGTATTCGAGGGGCAGTCGCAGACCGCGATGGTGGACTTCTCCACCACCTCCTTCGTCAAGGAAGTGTCCCGGGCGCGGACCTTCGGGTTCATGCGTGATCTCGAGTACCTGCGTGCCAACAACCTGGCGCTGGGTGGCAGCCTCGATAATGCCATCGTGGTCGACGACTACCGCATCGTGAATGAGGGTGGGCTGCGCTACGACGACGAGTTCGTCAAGCATAAGGTCCTCGATGCCATCGGCGATCTCTACCAGCTCGGATACAGCCTGATCGGCGAGTTCCGCGGCGTGAAGTCGGGACACGCCCTGAACAACCAGCTGTGCCGTGCGCTGCTGGCTCAGCCGGAGGCCTGGGAGCTCGTTACCTTCGAGGGCGAGGCCGAGAAGGCCCCGATTTCCTATGCGGCGCCCGCCATGGCTTGAAGCCGCCAGGGCCTGAAGCCAAAAGCGGCACCGGGCAGTCTCAAGAACGCCGCCATCCGAGAGGATGGCGGCGTTTTCGTGTGCGTCCTGTTCGAGAGCCGCTCAGGGTTTCTCGGCGTGGGCAGCCAGTCGTTCCAGGGCGCGCTTGAGGCCGGGGTCGTCGACGTCGGCGGCGCAGCTCGTGATCTCATCGGCGGCCTTCTCCGGCAGGTGGCGGGTCTGGCGCAACGGCGGGCGGGTCGGGCGCACGGGCCGCACCTTGAGGGTGAAGCCGGTGACCGCCTCGAACCCAGGCAGCTGGTGCAGCAGGCCGAGCAGTCGCGGCTGCTCGTAGCGCAGCCGGGTCAGCCAGACGGCGCGGTCGGTGATCAGCGCGAGCCGCCCCTGATGGAAGCCGCCGACGAAGACATGTTCGCGCATCTCCTCGGGCAGATGGTCGCGCAGATGGGCCTGGGCCCGCTCGACCAGGGTGGCCATACGCATCAAGGCGCCTAGCTCGCCGCGACCTTCCAGCAGGCGGGACATGGGCTGTGCTCGGAACCGCTTAACCTTTATACTCATCTGCTTGATTCTCGGGGTCGAAGCCCTGCCGTTATCCGTCGGCCGCCATGATCCAGGCGGCCCTTGAACAGCCAGAGCCTAGCACGCACCGGAGGCCGTCGACAGCATGCCCGCCGCCATCACCGACAACTGCGCCGGCCCCCAGGGCTCGCGGCGCATGCGCCGCGCGACGCGCTGGTGGCTGGCCGGTCTGCTGGTAGGTTGCCTGTTGCCGGCGGGCCTCGCCCAGCTGGAATCCCTGCGCCCCGTCGAGCGGGCCGCCCAGGTCAGCCTGCTGGTGCCCGTGCTGCTGCGCGTGCGCTCCCGCCTCCAGGCGCGCAGTCGCGCTCTGGGGCGCTGGGTCCGCCGCCGCATGGGCTGGCCACTTGCGACGCGGCGAAGCCTTCCGCGTCCCGCGCCCCCCTGTTTTCCGGTTGCCGCCCATGACGTCCTGTCGCGCCGTGGCCCTCCCGCCGGCCGCTGAGCCACCGCCCCGGAGAGGTCGCGAGCCCTTGCCCGCGATGCGACATCATACGCAGCCACTGGATCCTTCATGATCAATAACCTGTTACGCAAGGTCGTCGGTTCGAAGAACGACCGCGACGTCAAACGCATGAACCGCCAGGTCGCGGGCGTGACCGCCCTGGAAGCCGACCACGAAGCCCTCGATGAGGCCGCCCTCAAGGGCCGCACCGAACACTTTCGCGAGCGCCTCGAGGGGGGAGAGTCTCTCGAGGCGCTGCTCCCGGAGGCCTTCTCGACGGTCCGCGAGGCCAGCCGGCGCGTCATGGGCATGCGCCATTTCGACGTGCAGATGGTCGGCGGCCTGACCCTGCATAGCGGCCGCATCGCCGAGATGAAGACCGGCGAGGGCAAGACGCTGGTGGCGACCCTCGCCGTCTACCTCAATGCGCTGCCCTGCAAGGGTGTTCACGTGGTCACGGTCAACGACTACCTGGCCCGCCGCGACGCGGAGTGGATGCGCCCGCTCTATGAATATCTGGGCCTGTCGGTGGGCGTCATCTATGCTGGCCAGAGCCCCGAGGAGAAGCGCCACGCCTACGCCTGTGACATCACCTATGGCACCAACAACGAGTTCGGCTTCGATTACCTGCGCGATAACATGGCCTTCTCGCTGGAGGAGAAGGTGCAGCGCGACCTGCATTTCGCCATCATCGACGAGGTCGACTCGATCCTCATCGACGAGGCGCGCACGCCGCTGATCATCTCCGGGGCGGTGGACGAGAACACCGAGCTCTATCAGGTGGTCGACCGGCTCGCGCATCACCTCGAGCAGTGCAGCGACGAGGAGGATCCCGAGAGTGGCGATTTCACCCTCGACGAGAAGCAGAAACAGGTGGAGCTCACCGAGGGTGGCCACCACAAAGTCGAGTCTCTGATGCGCGAGCAGGAGCTCCTCGGCGAGGCGGACTCCCTCTACGCGGCCCAGAACCTCAACCTGCTGCAGCACATGCACTCGGCGCTGCGCGCCCGTCACCTCTATCACCGCGACGTCGACTACATCGTCAAGGATGGTCAGGTGGTGATCGTCGACGAGCACACCGGTCGCAGTATGCCGGGGCGGCGCTGGTCCGAGGGCCTGCACCAGGCGGTCGAGGCCAAGGAGGGCGTGACGGTTCAGCGTGAGAGTCAGACGCTGGCGTCCACCACCTTCCAGAACTACTTCCGCCTCTACGAGAAGCTCTCGGGCATGACCGGCACTGCCGACACCGAGGCCTTCGAGTTCCGACAGATCTATGGCCTGGACGTGGTGGTGATTCCCACCAACCGACCGCTGGTGAGAAAGGACCTTAACGACCTGGTCTACCTGACCGCCGAGGAAAAGTTCGAGGCGATCATCGAGGACGTCCAGACCCAGACGGAAGCGGGGCGTCCGGTGCTGGTCGGCACGGCCTCCATCGAGACCAGCGAGTACCTGGCCGAGCTGATGAAGCGCGCCGGCATCTCCTTCAACGTCCTCAACGCCAAGCAGCACCAGAGCGAGGCGCAGATCATCTCCCAGGCCGGCCGTCCCGGCGCCGTGACCATCGCCACCAACATGGCCGGTCGCGGTACCGACATCGTGCTCGGCGGTAACTGGGAGGCCGAGGCCGCCACCCTGGAGAATCCCTCTGAGGCCGAACTCGAGCGGCTCAAGGCGGAGTGGCAGGCGCGCCATGATGCGGTGCTGGAGGCCGGTGGCCTGCACGTGGTCGGCTCCGAGCGTCACGAATCCCGGCGCATCGACAACCAGCTGCGCGGCCGTGCCGGCCGCCAGGGTGACCCGGGCTCGACGCGCTTCTTCCTTTCGCTGGAAGACAACCTGATGCGGCTGTTTGGCTCCGACCGGGTCCAGCGGCTGATGCAGGCGCTGGGCCTGGAGCGGGGCGAGGCGATCGAGCACAAGATGGTCTCCAATGCCGTCGAGCGGGCCCAGAAGAAGGTCGAGGGTCGCAACTTCGACATCCGCAAGCAGCTGCTCGAGTACGACGACGTGGCCAACGACCAGCGTCGGGTCATCTACGAGCAGCGCAACGAGATCCTCGCCGCCGAGGACATCTCCGAGAACGTCGCCGGCATCCGCGAGGAGGTGCTGGATCTCGCCATCAGCGAGTTCGTACCGCCCCAGAGCCTGGCCGAGCAGTGGGATCTGGCCGGGCTCCAGGACCACCTGAAGAGTGAGTTCAACCTGGATGCGCCGGTCGTCGAGTGGGCCGAGCAGGATGAGCGCTTCCATGAGGAGCAGCTGCGCGAACGGCTCCAGACCATGCACCGCGAGGCCTACGAGGCCAAGGTCGCCGAGGCCGGCGAGACCCTCATGCGCCGCTTCGAGAAGCAGGCGATGCTCCAGGTGCTCGACACGCGCTGGAAGGAGCACCTGCAGTCCATGGACCACCTGCGCCGCGGGATCCACCTGCGGGGCTATGCCCAGAAGAACCCCAAGCAGGAGTACAAGCGCGAATCCTTCGAGCTGTTCCAGCACCTGCTGACCAACATCAAGGCCGACGTGACGCGCATCCTGAGCCACGTCCAGGTGCGTCGTCCCGAGGAAGTCGAGGAGCTCGAGCGCCAGCGTCGCGAGGCGCTGGAGCGTGAGAAGGCGACGGCGGCGAGCCGCCACGACGAGCCGGCCATGGCCGGCGACGCGCGCGACGAGGCACCGGCCGCACCGGCACCGGGCGCCGACGGTCGCCCGCTGCGCCGCGAGGGCCCCAAGGTGGGGCGCAACGACCCCTGCCCCTGCGGGTCGGGCAAGAAGTTCAAGCAGTGCTGCGGCAAGCTGAGCTGAGGCCGTGAGTTGAGGTGACGGGCCGGGCAAGTCCCGGTCGATAGAGGAGACGAGACGATGGCAGTGGGCGAGACACGTTTTCCCGAGATGCCGCAGATCGCGGGGCTGCGGCTGGGCACCGCCATGGCCGGCATCAAGAAGCCCGAGCGCCGCGACCTGGTGGTGATCGAGATCCCCGAGGGGGCGAGGGTAGCGGGCACCTTCACCCGCAACGCCTTCTGCGCGGCGCCGGTGACGGTGGCCCGAGAGCATCTCGCCGCCTGCGTGGCGCGCGGCGAGGGCGCGCGCTACCTGGTGATCAACACCGGCAATGCCAATGCCGGTACCGGCGCGACGGGACTCAGTGACGCCCGGGCCACCTGTGCCGAGCTGGCGCGGCTGGCCGGCGTGGAGGCGCAGAGCGTGCTGCCGTTCTCCACCGGGGTGATCGGTGAGCCGCTGCCCATGGAGCGCCTGCTGGCCGGCCTGCCCGGCGCGGTACAGACCCTCGACGATGGGCCCGGGGCCTGGCGTGAGGCGGGCGAGGGCATCCTCACCACCGACACGCGAGCCAAGGGCGCCAGCATCACCCTCACGCTTGGCGACGAAACGGTGACCATCAACGGCATCGCCAAGGGCTCGGGCATGATCCGTCCCGACATGGCCACCATGCTGGCCTTCGTGGCCACCGATGCCGCCATCGAGCAGTCGCTGCTCGATGGGCTGCTGCGCGAGGCGGTGGAGCGCTCGTTCAACTGCATCACCGTGGACAGCGACACCTCGACCAACGACGCCTGCCTGCTGATCGCCACCGGGCGTGGTGCGGCGGTGGTCGACGGCGAGGCACTCGAGCGCTTTCGCGAGGGGCTGCTGGAGGTGATGACCGAGCTCGCCCAGGCGATCATTCGCGACGGCGAGGGCGCGACCAAGTTCGTCACCCTGAGGGTTGAGGGCGCGCACAGCCGTCGCGAGGCGCTGGACGTGGCCTTCACCGTGGCACACTCGCCGCTGGTCAAGACAGCGCTCTACGCCTCCGATGCCAACTGGGGGCGCATCCTCGCCGCGGTGGGTCGGGCGCCCGTCGAGGACTTCGACGTCGACCGCGTCACCATCGACCTGGGCGAGGTGCGCCTGGTCGAAAGCGGCGGTCGCGCTCCCGGCTATGTCGAGGAGGCCGGCAGCGCGGAGATGGCCCGCGAGGAGATCGAGATCCGCATCGCCCTGGGGCGCGGCGAGCAGGAGGCCACGGTCTGGACCTCGGACCTGTCCCACGACTACGTGAGCATCAACGCCGACTATCGTAGCTGACCGAGTTTCTTGGTCGGCAATCAGACAGAAACCCCACACGGCCGAGGCCGTGTGGAACAGCGGGTAGGAGTCAATGAACGCAATGGTGAAGAGAAGGGTGCACGTGGCGGCGGCCGCCATCATCAGTGCCGACGGCCGCGAGGTGCTGCTGGCCCGTCGTCCCTCCAACGTCGATCATGGCGGCCTCTGGGAGTTTCCCGGCGGCAAGCTGGCCCCCTACGAGACCGGCCTGGAGGCGCTCAAACGCGAGCTCCACGAGGAGCTGGGCGTGGAGATTCGGCGCGCCCAGCCGCTGATCCGCATCCATCACGAATATTCCGACAAGCATATCCTGCTGGACGTATGGCAGGTGCATGACTTCGCCGGCGAGCCGTTCGGGCGCGAGGGGCAGGCCGTGCGCTGGGTGCCGATGAGCGATCTGGTCAACTATCCCTTCCCGGCGGCCAACCTGCCGATCCTGCGCGCGGTGATGCTGCCGACGGAGTATCTGATCACCGGGGAGGAGGCCGACGATTCTCGTTTCCAGGAGTGCCTGGTGCGTGCCCTCGACGAGGATGGCGTGCGCCTGGTGCAGCTGCGGGCCAAGTCGCTGGGCGAGGCGGATTACCTGAGCCGCGCCGAGCAGGCTCTCGAGCTCTGCCGGGCACGGGGCGCCCGGCTGGTGCTTAACGGCGAGCCGTCGCTGCTCGAAGCCGTGGACGCCGACGGCATCCATCTGACCAGCGATCGCCTGATGAGCCTGGAACGCCGTCCGGTGGCCGAGGCCAAGTGGCTGTCGGCCTCGACCCATGATCGCCGGCAGCTGGATCACGCGCGCCGCATCGGTTGCGATTTCGTGACCCTGTCGCCGCTGCGCACCACGCCCTCGCATCCCGAGGTGCCCCCCATCGGCTGGCACGACTTCCAGCAGCTGGTGGAGCACGCCGGCATGCCGGTCTTCGCACTGGGCGGCATGACCCGCTTCGATGCCCATCACGCGCGCGCCGTGGGCGCCCAGGGCATCGCCTCGATCCGCGATTTCTGGAAGTAATCAGCGCCGAGCTACAAGCGCCGAGCTACAAGCAAACCCCGAGGCCCGTTGCCTCGGGGTTTGCTTTTGCCTAGCAGCCCCCACACTTTTGGCGGCTTGGCCGCCTCAGTCCCGGTAGCGGCGGACCAGATCTCCGTAGGCGTCGATACGCCGATCCCTGAGGTAGGGCCAGATGCGTCGCACGTCCTCGCTGCGCGCCATGTCCAGCGTCACCAGCATCCGCGCGGCCTCTTCGCCGGCGTGGGCCAGCAGCTCGCCCTGGGGGCCGCAGATGAAGCTGCCGCCCCAGAAATCGATACCCGGCGTGGCCCCGGAGGGATCCGCCTCGTGGCCGACACGGTTGGCGACGACCACCGGCAGGCCGTTGGCCACCCCGTGGCTGCGCTGGATGAGGGTCCAGGCCTCCTTCTGGCGCTGTTTTTCCGGGGTGTCGTCCGGCGGATGCCAGCCGATGGCGGTGGGGTAGAGCAGCAGCTCCGCGCCGGCGAGTGCCATCAGCCGCGCCGCCTCCGGGTACCACTGGTCCCAGCACACCAGCACGCCGAGCCGCCCAAGCGAGGTGTCGATCGGCGTGAAGCCCTGGTCGCGGGCGTCGTCCTGGTCGCCGGGGGTGAAGTAGAACTTCTCATAGAAACCCGGATCGTCGGGGATATGCATCTTGCGATAGTGGCCCACGCGGCCGCGATCGCGATCATAGACCACCGCGGTATTGTGGTAGAGGCCGGGCGCGCGGCGCTCGAACAGCGAGCCCACCAGCACGATGTCGAGCTCTTTCGCCAGCGCCGCCAGCCGAGTGCCGGTCGGCCCGTCGAGGGGCTCGGCCAGGTCGAAGACGTCGGTGTCCTCGGTCTGACAGAAGTAGTGGGTAGCGTGAAGCTCCTGGAGCATCACCAGCTGGGCGCCGGCGCCTGCCAGCTCGCGGATGCCGGCCTCGCTCTCATCGAGGCTTTTGGCCTTGTCGGGCCAGGCGGGCTGCTGGACCAGGCCCACCTTTAGATGACGGGACATGAATAAGTCTCCTCGTAGTTCGGTGTGCGAGGCTACCTCGGCGCCTCGTGCGTCACGCAACTGTCGTGTCCTTGGTGGCCAGGCTGCCGGCGGGCAGCTGCATGGTCAGGCAGTGCAGGCTGCCGTGCTGGCGAATCACGCTCAGGCAGTCGATGGGGATGAGGTCGCGGCCCGGGAAGGCGCCGGCCAGGGCGCTAAGCGCCAGGCTATCGGCGGCGTCGCCGTAGGTCGGGACCAGCACGGCGCCGTTGATGATCAGGAAGTTGGCGTAGGTGGCGGGCAGGCGGTGGCCGTCCACCGGGTCATGGCAGGCGCGCGGCCAGGGCAGGGGCACCAGCCGGTAGGGCTCGCCGTCGGCGCGGCGCAGCGCCTTGAGCTCGGCCTCCATGGCGGCAAGCGCCGGGTAGTGGGAGTCCGTCGGGTCATCGCAGCGCACATAGGCCAGCGTGGCCGGGTCGCAGAAGCGCACCAGGGTGTCGATGTGGCTGTCGGTGTCGTCGCCTTCCAGGTGGCCGTGGGTCAGCCACAATACCCGCGAGACCCCCAGGTCCTGCTTGAGGCGCGCCTCCATGGCCGCCCGATCGAGCTCGGGATTGCGGTTGGGGTTGAGCAGGCAGGCCTCGGTGGTCAGCAGGGTGCCCTCGCCGTCGGTTTCGATGGCGCCGCCCTCCAGCACCAGCTCGCTCGAGGTGACCGGGCAGGCGAAGGCGCCGGCCTCGGCCAGGCGCCGGGTCAGGGTGTTGTCCCGAGCGGCCTCGTACTTGCCGCCCCAGCCGGTGAAGACGTAGTCGAGCAGCCGCGGCGCCTTGCCCTCGGCCACGGCGATCGGGCCGTGGTCGCGCGCCCAGGTGTCGTCGGCGGGGGCGACCATCAGTCGCAGGCGAGCGGGGTCCACGCCCAGGCAGGCGAAGCGCCGAGTCAGGTGGCCACGGGTGGCCGCATCCGGCACGGCGATCAGCACGGCCTGATAGCGGGCGATGGCCACCACCATGGCCTCCAGGGTCGCCTCGATGCGCTCGAGCAGGGGCGCCCAGTCGCTGTCGGCGCCGGGCCAGGTGAGTTGCACGGCATCCTGGGGATGCCATTCGGGGAGCAGGCGATGGGCCATGGGTGCGAGTCTCGTGCGGGTCGTGACGGCGCAATGTAGGCCGCCGCCGTCAATGATGCAATGATCGCGCAAGCGGCCGCCAGCGGCGATGCAGGGGCGGGCAAAAAACCGTACCATGGGCGCCCGCCGACAAGGAACGTTCCCATGATCGACCGTCTCCCCTTCCTGATCGGGTTGCGCTATGTGCGGGCCAAGCGCCGCAACCACTTCATCTCCTTCATCTCCCTCACCTCCATGCTGGGCCTCATGCTGGGGGTCGCGGTGCTCATCCTGGTGCTCTCCGTGATGAACGGCTTTGACCACGAGCTGCGCACCCGCGTGCTCGGCATGGTGCCGCACACCAAGATCGAGTCGCCGGGTGGGCTCACCGGCTGGCAGTCCCTGGCCGAACGCCTCATCGAGCGCGAGCGGGTGATCGGCGCCGCGCCCTACGTGGAGCAGCAGGGCATGTTCTCGGTGGGCGGTCGCAACGAGGGCGCCATGGTCAACGGCATCGAGCCCGCCTGGGAGAGTCGCGTGTCGATCGTCGACGAGAACATGCGTCAGGGCCGGCTCGACGACCTGAAAGCGGGCGAATGGAACGTCGTACTGGGCTCCATCCTCGCCCGCCGCCTGGGCGTGGGGGTGGGCGATCGCGTCACCCTGCTGGTGCCCGAGGCCTCGATCACCCCGGCCGGAGTGTTCCCCCGGCTCAAGCGTTTCACGGTGAGCGGCATCTTCAGCGTCGGCGCCGACCTGGACGCCGCCCTGGCCTATGCCCACATCGAGGACATGCAGACCCTGGCGCGCCTGGGCGATGCCGTGGGGGGGCTGCGCCTGGAGCTCGACGACCTGTTCGTCGCCGGCAGCGAGACCCGCGCCATCATCAACGAGCTCGGCGCCGGCTACCGGGGGCTCGACTGGACCTACTCCCATGGCAATCTCTTCCAGGCGATCCAGATGGAAAAACGCATGATTGCGCTGCTGCTGACGGTGATCATCGCCGTGGCGGCCTTCAACATCGTCTCCACCCTGGTGATGGTGGTCACCGACAAGCGGGCCGATATCGCCATATTGCGCACCATCGGCGCCACGCCGCGCTCGATCATGGGTATCTTCATCGTTCAGGGACTGGCGATCGGGGTGATCGGCATCCTGGTCGGCGTCGCGGTGGGCGTGCTGCTGGCGCTGACCGTGTCGGACCTGATCGGCTGGGTGGAGAGCACCTTCGGCATCCACTTCCTCGATGCCGGCGTCTACTTCATCAGCGAGCTGCCCTCGCGTCTGATCTGGTCCGATGTGCGCAACATCGTCTCCGCGGCCTTCATCCTGACCTTCCTCTCGACCCTCTATCCGGCCTGGCGGGCCGCGCGGGTCCAGCCTGCCGAGGTACTGCGCTATGAGTGATACGGCCACGACGCCACGCCCCGCTGCGGCCAGCCGAGCGGGGCAGGTGATGCTCGAGTGTACGGATCTGACCCGCGTCTATCGCGAGGGGCCGCGGGATCTGACCGTTCTGGACGGCCTGGAGATGCGGGTGCAGGCGGGCGAGCGGGTCGCCGTGGTCGGCAGCTCCGGCTCCGGCAAGACCACGCTCTTGAACCTGCTGGGCGGGCTGGATCAGCCCAGCCGCGGTGAGGTGTGCATCGCCGGCGAATCGCTGCGGGCACTCAACGACGCCGACCTGGGGCGCTTTCGCAACCGCCAGATTGGCTTCGTCTATCAGTTCCATCACCTGCTGGCGGAGTTTACGGCGCTCGAGAATGCGGCGCTGCCGCTGATCGTTCGCGGGCAGCGCAAGCGCCACGCCGAGGAGCGCGCCCGGGAGCTGCTCACGCGTGTCGGCATGGCCGACCGGGCCGATCACAAGCCGGGTGAGCTCTCCGGGGGCGAGCGCCAGCGGGTGGCCATCGCCCGGGCGCTGGTCACCGATCCGAGCCTGATGCTGATGGATGAGCCCACCGGGAACCTTGACCAGACCACCGCGGCGAGCATCCTGTCGCTGATGGACGAGCTGGCGGCAAGCGCGGCCTGCGCCTTCGTGATCGTCACCCACGATCCGGGGCTCGCCGCCCATCAGGATCGCGTCCTCCAGCTCGACGGCGGACGCCTGATCGAGCAGCCCGCTAGCGCCTGAACGCGTCCGGTGGGGCGATGAAGCAGCGGCCGGCGCCTTGGCGCCGGCCGCGTGCGTTGTGCGTCAGGGTTCCTGGGCGGCCTCGTGCGAGCGGCGGCGCCGGCGCGTGCGCTGACGCCAGCTGCGTGACACCTGCCAGCGCCAGATCAGGCGGATCGCCAGGTTGGCCAGGGCGGCGATGACCACCGCCGCGACCAGCGATCCTAGCGCGAGCGCCGGCAGGATCTCCACCAGCTGCTCGGCGATCCACTGAGTGGAGATATGATCAGGCGCCTGGCGCACGGGCGTATCCAGCAGCCAGGCGCCCAGGCGATAGTTGCCGTAGAAGATCAGCGGCATGGTCAGCGGGTTGGTGATCCACACCAGGCCGATCGACAGTGGCAGGTTGCAGCGCGCCAGCCAGGCGCCCAGGGCGGCCACCAGCATCTGGAAGGGGATCGGTAGCAGGGCGCTGAACAGCCCCACGGAGAAGGCGTTAGCCACGCTGCGCCTTGTCAGCACCCACAGCGACGGATTGCCGATCAGGTGGCCGACCACGCGCAGGGAGCGTCGGCGCCTGAGGGCGTCGGGATGAGGCAAGTAGCGCTGCAGGAGTCTGCGCGGCATGAAGACGAGCTCGCGGCGTCGAAACCCGAGCTATTATCCATAGAAGTCGCCTGCCTCGCCATGATGCGTCTCGCTGACACGATGGAGGGCGGGTTGCCATGCCTGCCGTTCAGGGACGACATCATGCTGCTGGGTCTGGCCATTCCCCTGGCGCTCGCCGTGCTGGCTGGCGTGCTGGTGGGTCATCTCGTCATGCCGGGAAGCGCCGAGCTGCTCGCGCTCGCCCTCCTGGCGGCTCTGGCCGGGCGCCGCCCGCGACTCGCGCTGGGACTTCTGGTGACGGCCCTGGTTGCCGTGCAGCTGCTGACGCTGCGCGGCGGCGAGCTCGCCCCGGGCCTGACTCGTCAGGACCTGCGTCTGGAGGGCTCGCTGATCTCGGTGCGCCGCGATGCGGGTCTCGCCCGAGTGGTCCTGTCGGTCGACGCGTGTCGGGCCGCGACGGTCGGACTGCCGGCCTGTGAAGATCTGACGCGGGTGCGTCTTTCCTTCTTCGAGGCCCCCGACCTGGAGGCAGGCGAGCGATGGGGGCTGACGGTGCGCCTGCGCCCGCCATCCGGTTTCGCCAACCCCGACACCTTCGACTACGGTGCCTGGCTGCGGCGGGAGGGCATCCAGGCCAGCGGCTACGTGCGTCGCGACCCGCCACCGGTAAGGATCGCCGAAGCCGGTGTCTCGCTGCGCCGGCAGGCCCTCGACCACCTCGATGCCCAGGCGCTACCGGATCGCCAGGCGCGGTGGCTGGCGGCGCTGACCCTGGGGGCCAGCGAACGCCTCGAGCGCGCCGACTGGGACCTGCTCAATGCCAGCGGCACCACCCACCTGGTGGTGATCTCCGGCCTGCATGTCGGGCTGGTGGCGACCTTTGCCCTGTGGCTCGCGCGGGGCGCGGCGCGGCTGATGACGCCCGGGGCCTGGCGCCTGGCGGTGTGGCCCTGGTGGCTGGCCGCCGCCTCGGCGGTGGGCTACGCCGTGCTCGCCGGCCTTGAGCCGCCCGCGCTGCGCGCCATGATCATGACCCTGGTGGGGCTCTGGGTGGCCAGCGGACGACACGCGCCCGGCCCCTGGCAGGCCTGGTGGCTGGCGCTGGCTCTGGTGCTGTCGGTCGATCCGCTATCGGCCTGGCGGCCCGGTCTCTGGCTGTCGTTTTCCGCCGTGGCGCTGCTGATCCTGATCTGGCAGGGGAGAGCCCGTCCGCGAGGGTTGTCCGGCTGGCTGTGGGCCCTGGTGCGCACTCAGCTGCTGCTGGCGCCGGTGATGGCCGCCGCCGTGCTGCTGGCCTTCGATCGACTGGCGCCGACGGCACCGCTGATCAACCTGGTCGCCGTGCCGCTGGTCAGCACGCTGCTGGTGCCCCTCGGGCTGCTCGGCTGGCTCACCGCCTGGCTGCCCCCGCTCTCGATGCTCTGCTGGGATCTCTTCGGCCTGCTGGTGGATGCCCTGGCCACGCTGCTCGAGTGGGCGGTCGCCCGGCTGCCGCTGTGGCGGCCGGACCCGGCGCGGGTGGTGCCGTTTGGCCTGGCGCTGGGGCTGGCCGGCCTGCTCTGGGCGCTGCCGGGCCTCGCGATGCGCCTGCGCCTGGCGGCCACGGCGGCGCTGATGCTGGTACCGCTGGGGCTTGCCTCTGCACCGCCGATGCTCGCCGACGGGCAGCTGCAGGTCCGGATTCATGACGTGGGCCAGGGCCAGCTGATCGAGCTGCGTACTGCCGGCTATCGGGCCCTCTATGATACCGGTCCGCGCTTCGCCTCGGGCTTCATGCCGCTGGCCGCGCTGTGGCCGCCGGGCCAGCGCTTCGACGATGTCATCGTCAGCCACGCCGACCAGGACCATGCCGGCGGCCTGCCGGCACTGCTCGACGCGCATCGAGTGCGGCGCATCCTGGCGCCTCCCGGCGAAGACGTGGGTCGGCCGGCCAGGCCCTGCACGGCGGGGCGACGCTGGCGGCATGACGGGGTCAGTTTTCGCATCCTGTGGCCGCCTCGGGAGACCGCTGGGCTCTCCGCCAACGATCGCTCCTGCGTGCTGCTGATCAGCGTCGGTGACCAGCGGCTGCTGATCACCGGGGATGTCGGCCGCGAAGCCGAACGGCGCTTTCTCGACGAGGTGGCGCCGGGAATCACGCTGCTGGTGGCGGGCCACCACGGCAGCGCCACTAGCTCCGGGCTGCAGCTGGTGCGACGCCTGGCGCCGCGCCACGTGATCTTCAGCGCGGCGCGCCACAACGCCTTCGGCCATCCGGCGGATCGCGTCGTGCGTCGCTTTCGCGAGGTGGGCAGCTGTCTGTGGAACACCGCCCAGGACGGCGCCGTGACCCTGTGGCTCGGCGACGGGGCGCAATCGCGGCTCATCACCGCGCGGCCGGCCGCCTGGCGGCGCGGCGGTGTCGAAGGCGGCTGCCTTGCGTTAGAATCGCCCCACTGATGCCGGCCCATGGGCCGGTCATACCCGGGGAGAACGCCATGGACATGATGGATGCCCTGATCGCCGGCGGCTGGTTGATGGTGCCGCTGCTGGGCTGCTCGCTGCTGGCCTCGGTGATCATCATCGAGCGCCTGTGGACCCTGCGCGCGCGCCGCATCGCCCCGGCCGGACTGGGTCAGGAGGTCTGCCACTTGATGGCGCGCGGTCAGATCAACCTCTACTGGCTGGAGGCACACTCGCCCTTGGGCGGGGTACTCGCCGCCGGGCTGCGCAACGCCCGACTCGGCCATGAGCAGGTGCGCGCCCGGCTGCAGGAGGCCGCCACCGCGGTGATCCACGACATGGAGCGCTTCCTGAGTCCGCTGGGCACTATCGCTGCCATCACGCCGCTGATCGGCCTGCTGGGCACCGTGGTGGGCATGATCGAGGTGTTCGCGGTGATCGTCAGCGGCGACGGGGCGAGTCGCACCGCCGATCTCGCCGGCGGCATTTCCCGCGCGTTGGTGACCACCGCGGCGGGCCTGACCGTGGCGATTCCCGCGCTGATGTTTCACCGTTACTTCCAGCGTCGGGTCGAGGACATCACCGTGCGCATGGAGGAGCAGGCCGGCCAGGTGGTCGAGTACCTCGCTCACTATCCCGGCGAGCTGGTGCTGGCCGAACGCCGTGCCGACGAGGTGCAGTCTGCCTCGCGCGGCAACGAGCAGCGAGAGGCGGATGGCCGCACTGCGCCCGGGGTGAAATCGTTGTGAGGTTCTCCCGGCGGCGACGCGACCCGGTGGAGGTCAACCTCACGCCGCTGATCGACGTGGTCTTCCTGCTGCTGATCTTCTTCATGGTCTCGACCACCTTCGAGACTCGTCAGGCGTTGGAACTCGAACTGCCCGAGAGCGCGAGCGGCCAGCCCATGGAGGCCGGCCCGGTGACCCTGGTGGTCACCGCCTCTGGTGAGTATCGCCTGGATGATCGAACGTATTCCGCCGGGACGCTCAGTGATGCCCTGGCGGCACAGGCCGAACAGGCCCGCGAACATGGCCTCGTGGTGGAGGCCGACGGGCGGGCCGCCCATGCCGACGTGGTGCGCGTGCTGGACCGGGCCGCCGGTCTCGAGATCCGGCACGTTCGCATCGCCACCGAGGCCGTTGCAAAACCTCAAGCGGAGACACCGTGATCGAACATTCCGGCTGGAACCTCTACAAGCGCCTGCTGGGCTATGTGAAGCCCTACTGGCGCGCCTTTGCCCTGGCGATCCTGGGCTACGTGATCTATGCCGCCTCGAGCACGGCGCTTGCCGAGATGATGAAGCGACTGATCGACGGCATCCAGAACCCGGACGCGGCCTTCCGGCTGTTCCTGCCGCTGTTCGTGGTGGGCATGTTCGCGGCGCGCGGCCTCGGCACCTTCCTCGGTACCTATTTCATGAGCAGCGTGGCCCGCAACCTGGTGCATGCGCTGCGCTGTGACGTCTTCAACCACATGCTGCATCTTCCCGGGCGCTTCTTCGATGCTCACTCTACGGGGCACCTGATTTCCCGGGTGACCTACCACGTCGAGCAGGTCACCGGGGCCGCCACCAAGGCGGTCACCATCCTGCTGCGCGAGGGCCTCTTCGTGATTGGCCTGGTGGTCTATTTGCTGTGGACCAACTGGATGCTGACCCTGCTGTTTCTGGCCGTGACGCCGCTGATCGGCGGCGTGGTCAGCTACGCCAGCAAGCGCTTCCGGCGTATCTCGCGGCGCATCCAACGCTCCATGGGCGACGTCACCCACGTCGCCTCCGAGGCGCTCTCGGGCTATCGGGTGGTGCGCACCCACGGCGCCGAGACCTTCGAGAAGGCGCGCTTCGAGAGGGCCAGCGAGGTCAATCGTCGCCAGAGCATGAAGGAGGCGCTGACCAAGGCCACCAGCACTCCGGTGATCCAGCTGCTGGTGGCGCTGTCGCTGGCGCTGCTGGTGTGGCTCGCGATGTCGCCGGCGCTGCTCGATGAGATGACGCCGGGCGAATTCGTCGCCTTCATCACCGCCGCGGCCCTGATGGCCAAGCCGGTGCGACAGCTTACCGAGATCAACAGCGAGATCCAGAAGGGCATCGCCGCCGCCGGCGAACTGTTCGGGCTGCTCGAGGAGCCCCCCGAGCCCGACACCGGGACCCATGAGCCCGGTCGCCTCGAGGGGCGAGTCCGCTTCGAAGGGGTGCGCTTCGCCTACGGTGACGACCAGCCCGAGGTCCTCAAGGGCATCGACCTGGAGGTGGCACCCGGCGAGATGGTCGCCATCGTCGGCCGCTCCGGCAGCGGCAAGTCGACCCTCGTCGGCCTGCTGCCTCGCTTCTATCGCCCCACCGCGGGACGGCTGTTGATCGACGGGGTGGAACAGGGCGAGTACCGCCTGGCCCCGCTGCGCCGCCAGATCGCCCTGGTTTCCCAGCAGGTCACGCTGTTCAACGCGAGCATCGCCGACAACATCGCCTATGGCGTGTCGGGGGCTGACCCCGCCGCCATCGAGGCCGCTGCCCGGGCCGCCCATGCCCACGAATTCATCGAGCGCATGCCGCACGGCTACGACAGCGTGGTGGGGGAGAACGGCGTGATGCTCTCCGGCGGCCAGCGCCAGCGCCTGGCCATCGCCCGGGCGATCTTCAAGGATGCCCCGCTGCTGGTGCTCGACGAGGCGACCTCGGCGCTGGATACCGAATCGGAACGCCACATCCAGGCGGCCCTGGAGGAGGTGTGCCAGGGCCGGACCACCTTCGTCATCGCCCACCGCCTCTCGACCATCGAGCGGGCCGACCGCATCCTGGTCATGGAGCAGGGCGAGATCATCGAGCAGGGCTCTCACGACGAGCTGCTAGCTCGCGACGGCGCCTACGCCGCGCTGCATCGGCTGCAGTTCCAGGAGCCCGGGCCGGCATGACCGGCCTCGGCGAGCGCTGGCTGACGGCGGCCTACCGCGGCGACGCCTGGCTTGCCGCCCTGCGACCGCTGGAGGCGCTCTATCGCCTGGCCGTGCGCCGTCGTGCCGCGGCCTACGCGTCGGGCCGCAAGGCGGTGTGGCAGGCCCCGGTGCCGGTGATCGTGGTCGGCAACGTCACCCTGGGCGGCACCGGCAAGTCGCCGCTGGTCGCCTGGCTGGCCCGCCACCTGGCCGAGCAGGGCTGGTCTCCGGGCATCCTCTCCCGGGGCTATGGCGGTCGCAGCGAGCACTACCCGCTGCTGCTGGACGCCTCGACCCCGGTCACCGCCTGCGGCGACGAGCCGCGCATGCTGGCCGACCAGACCGGCCTGCCGGTGGTCGTGGACCCGGACCGGCCGCGCGGAGCGAGGCGCCTGCTCGAGGCCGGCTGCGATATCCTGCTCGGCGACGACGGCCTGCAGCACCTGGCGCTGGGCCGCGACCTGGAGCTGGTGGTGGTCGACGGGCGGCGCGGCCTGGGCAACGGCCGCTGCCTGCCGGCGGGCCCTCTGCGCGAGCCACTTTCGCGGCTCGACCGCGTGGATGCGCTAGTGATCAACGGCACGCCGGCCTTCACGCCGCCGCCCGGCGCCCACGCCATGGCCCTGGAGCCCGCCGCCTGGCGCCGCCTCGGCGATGGCCAGCGCCGTCCGCTCTCGCCCTTGCCCTTCGAGGGGGCGGTGCACGCCATCGCCGGTATCGGCCATCCGCCACGCTTCTTCGCGACCCTGGCGGACCAGGGCGTCGAGGCGATCCCGCATGCCTTCGCGGATCACCACCACTACACGGCCGACGATCTGGTCTTCGGCGACGATCGACCGCTGGTGATGACTGCCAAGGACGCGGTGAAGTGTCGGGGCCTGGCGCCCGACGAGAGCTGGGTCCTGGAGGTAGAGGCGCAACCCGATGCCGCCTTCCGCGCCTGGCTGGCGCAACGGCTGGACGCCCTGTCATCATCTTACCCGACGCCGGGCGAGGCCCGGGCGACGAACTGAATCACCACGAGGGGGAGTCATGGACAAGGAACTTCTGGCAATGCTGGTCTGCCCGCTGTGCAAGGGCAAGCTGAAGTACAACCGCGAGGCTCTCGAGCTCGAGTGTCGTTTCGATAGCCTCGCCTATCCGATCCGCGACGGCATCCCGGTGATGCTGCCCGAGGAGGCGCGCGCCATGAGCGTCGATGAGACGCTGCACGACTCTCCGGGACGCACGGGGGAGGAGTGATGGGCGACGCCGACTCCTTCATCGCGGTGATTCCCGCACGGCATGCCTCCTCACGCCTGCCCGGCAAGCCGCTGGCCGACATCGCCGGCGAGCCCATGGTGGCGCACGTCTGGCGGCGCGCCGGCGAGAGTCGCGCCGGGCGGGTGGTGGTGGCCACTGACGATGAGCGCATCCGCGAGGCTCTCGTGCCGCTGGGCGCCGAGGTGGTGATGACGCGTGACGATCATCCCTCCGGTACCGACCGCCTGGCGGAAGTGGCCGAACGCCTTGGGCTGGCCGACGACGCCGTGCTGGTCAACGTGCAGGGCGACGAGCCGCTGATTCCGCCGCTGCTGATCGACCAGGTCGCGGCCCGGCTGTTCGACGATCCCGAGGCGTCCATCGCCACCCTGGCCGAGCCGATCAGCGACGTCGAGACACTCTTCAACCCCAATGCGGTCAAGGTGGTGCGCTCGCTCTCCGGGCGTGCCCTCTACTTCTCCAGGGCACCCATCCCCTGGGATCGCGAGGCCTTCGCTCGGCGCCCTGAGCTGCTCGAGACCGATGCCTGGCTGCGCCACATCGGCCTGTACGCCTATCGGGTGGGCTTTCTCGCCGACTATCGCGACTGGCCCCCGTCACCGCTGGAACGACTCGAGCAGCTCGAGCAGCTGCGCGCCCTGCACCACGGCCATGCCATTCAGGTCGCCCTGGCCCAGGTGCCTCATCCGGCCGGCGTCGATACCGAAGCGGACCTCGCGCGGGTGCGCGAGCTGCTCGCGGGCCATGACCCTTCGGGAGGCGCCTGATGCGTGTGCTCTTCGTCTGCCTAGGTAACATCTGCCGTTCGCCGACCGCCGAAGGGGTCTTCCGCGCCCATCTCGAGCAGGCCGGCCTGGCGTCGAGGGTCGAGGTCGATTCCTGCGGCATCGGGCCCTGGCACGTGGGCAAGGCACCGGATGCCCGTGCACGGGAAGCCGCCATGCAACGCGGGATCGACCTGTCCGATCTCAGGGCGCGACAGCTCGCCGTCGAGGACTTCGAGCGTTTCGACTACGTTCTCGCCATGGACCACGACAACCTCGCCGCCATCGAGGCGCAGCGCCCCGCGTCCAGCGAGGCGGTGGTCGCGCTGTTTCTCGCCTTCGCCGGCTGGCCCGAGCGCGCCGTGCCCGACCCCTACTTTGGCGATGAGGACGGTTTCGAGGCGGTGCTGGACCTGGTCGAGGCGGCCTCCCGGGGGCTGCTGGTCGATATCGCCTCGCGCCTGGAGGCCTCGCCTTGAGCCTGGCGCTCCACACCGATCACGCCCTGACCGATGCCAACACGCTCGGGCTGCCCTGCGTCGCCGAGCATCATGCGGCGCCGGCGACCCTGGCCGAGTTGCGCGAGGCGCTGGCCCTGGCGCAGCGGCACGACTGGCCGCTGACGGTGCTCGGCGGCGGCAGCAACCTCATCCTGCCCGAGCGACTCGAGGGGCTGGTGATCCAGCCGGCCATGGGGCAGTGGTGGCTGGAAGAGCAGGGCGACTCAGTGCTGGTGCATGCCGAGGCGGCGGTGGCGTGGCACGCGCTGGTGATGGCCCTGGCGCAGCGTGAGCTGTGGGGCGCCGAGAACCTGGCGCTGATTCCCGGCCACTGCGGGGCGGCGCCGATCCAGAACATCGGCGCCTACGGAGTCGAGCTGAGTGATCTTCTCGAGTCGGTGCATCTGGTGCATCTCGACGACGGCCGCGAGGCGGTGCTGTCGGCCGCCGACTGCGCCTTCGGCTATCGAGACAGCGTCTTCAAGGGCGCGCTGGAGGGCCGGGTGGTGATCACGCGGCTGGTACTTCGCGTGTCGCGGACGCCGCGTCCACGGCTTGGCTATGGCGACCTGGCGAGCCGGCTAGATGCCGAGCCGACGGCGCTGGCGGTGGCCCAGGCGGTCTGCGCGATCCGGGGCGAGAAGCTTCCCGACCCGGCGACGCTCTGCAATGCCGGCAGCTTCTTCAAGAACCCGTTGGTCGATGGCGAGCGCGTCCGCCGACTGCTGGCCGAGCATCCCGCCATGCCGAACTTTCCCCAGCCCGATGGTCGCGTCAAGCTGGCGGCCGGCTGGCTGATCGATCGCTGCGGGCTGAAGGGGTGGCGCAGGGGCCATTTCGGCGTACATGACCGCCAGGCCCTGGTACTGGTGCACTTCGGGGGTGGCAGTGCCGACGAGCTGCTCGGCTTCGCCGGCGAAGTAGCTGCCCGGGTGCGGGAGCGCTTCGGCGTCAGCCTCGAACGTGAGCCTCGGTGGGCTGGAGTCTAGGGCCATAGACATGGGGCGGGAGATTCGCTCCACATCGAGCTGACCGTGACCCTAAACGACAACGCCCGCAGCCATGGCTGCGGGCGTTGTCGTTGGGGGCAGGGCAGGGATCAGCCCTGCTTGCCCTCCTGAGCCTTGGCCTCCTGCTCGCGGCGGCGGATCTCGCGCGGATCGTTGTGCGCGCGACGTCCCCGACGACGAGAGGCCTTGGCGTCGGCCTGAGGCTCGTCTTTCACCTCGGCAGGCTTGGATTCACCCGGCTGCTCGACCTTCTCCTCGACCTTGGTCTCTGTCGGCTTCGGCTCGGGCTTCGCTTCGGTCTTGGGCTCGGCTTTCGGCTCAGCCTTGGACTCGGTGGGCTTAGGTTCGGGCTTGGCTTCGGCCTTCTCGTCAGCCTTGTCCTCGGCCTTAGGCTCAGTCTTGGCTTCGGCAGCTTTCGGCTCGGCGGGCTTTGACGCGTCCGGCTGTTCGCCCTTGGTCTCGACCTTCTCGTCGGTCTTGTCCTTGGCTTTCGGCTCGGGCTTGGCCTCGGCTTTCGGCTCGGGCTTGGCTTCGGCCTTATCGTCAGCCTTGGCCTTCGGCTCAGTCCTGGCTTCGGCGGCTTTCGGCTCGGCGGGCTTTGACGCGTCCGGCTGTTCGCCCTTGGCCTCGACCGTTTCGTCGGACTTGGCTTCGATCGGCTTAGGCTCGGGCTTGGAGTCGGCCTTGGGCTCGACCTTCTCGCCTGTCTTGGCCTCGGTCGGCTGCTGCTCGGCCTTGGCCGGTGCATCGCCCTTGGCCTCTGTCGCTACCGGTTCGGCCTTGGGCGCCTCGGCGGCCTCGGCCTGCAGGCGCTGCTGCTCGGCTTCTGCCTTGGGATTGATGGCGTGCTTGCGGGTGCGGCTTCGCGGGTTGTTGCGGGACCGCTTCGGCTTGCCATCATCGACCGGCTCGCTGGCCGCCGGCGTCTCGGCGCGTTTCTCGCTCGGCTTGTCGGCTACCTTCTCGGCCGGCTTGTCGCTCGGCTTCTGGCGGCGTGCGTCATCGCGGGGCTTCTCCTCGCGGCTCTTGTCGTCGCGCGGCTTGTCATCGCGGGGCTTGTCGTCACGGCCCTTGGGCGCTTCCTGCTGGCGCGGTGCCTGGCGGTTGTCGTCCTGGCGTCCACGTCCACGGCCGCCACGGTTGCCGCGTCCCTCGTTGGCGGTGGACTTGCCCTCATCGCGCCCGCCCTCCTGGCGAGCGGTGCCGCGACGATCGTCATTGCGCTGCCGGCGCTGGCGGCCGCCGCGGCTGCCGCGATCGTCGTCACGCGCGGCGGGCTTGCGCGCCGTCTGGTCGCTGGCGGTCGATGACTCGCTGCGGCGAGCGGCGGGTTTCTTCTCCTGCTCGGTGGGCGCTTCGTCGCCGCCGAGCAGCTTGGCCAGTCCCTTGACCAGGCGTCCCAGGACGCCGCCCTCGGGCTCGGCGGCCGGCCGCGCGCTCGGCGCCTTGGCCGCCGGTGCCTTGGCGCTGGAGGCCTTGGGCGCGCTGGGCTTGCTGGCGGCCGGGGCCTTGGCGGCGGGTGCCGGTGCCTCGGCCTCCTCCTTCTGCAGGGAGGCGGGGGCCGGCTCGTGGTGGATCACCGTCTTGACCGCGGCCTCGGCGCGCTGTATCGGCTTGCCGAAGGCGGCCTCAGGCTCCTTGCCCACTTCGCTCTCGGTGGAGAGCTCATGGCTGGAGAGGTTGGCGGTGCCTTCCTCGTCCACGTGGTCGTCGCGCAGGCGCTGCACGTCGTAGTGGGGCGTATCCATGTCGGGATTGGGCAGCATCACCACCCGCACGTCTTGGCGACGCTCGATCTCGGCCAGGACGCTGCGCTTCTCGTTGAGCAGGTAGGTGGCCACCGGCACCGGCAGGATCGCGCGGATCTGGGCGCTGCGCTCTTTCATGGCCTCTTCCTCGATCAGACGCATGATCGAGAGCGAGATGGAGCGCACGTCACGGATGGTGCCCTGGCCGTCGCAGCGCGGGCAGACCACGCCGCTGGTTTCGCCGAGCGACGGGCGAAGGCGCTGGCGAGACATCTCCATCAGGCCGAAGCGCGAGATGCGGCCGATCTGCACTCGCGCGCGGTCGAGCTTCAGCGCGTCGCGCATGCGGTTCTCGACCTCACGCTGGTTGCGTGCCGGGCTCATGTCGATGAAGTCGATCACCACCAGGCCGCCGATGTCGCGCAGGCGCAGCTGGCGGGCGATCTCGTCGGCCGCCTCGCTGTTGGTCTGCAGGGCGGTCTCTTCGATGTCGCTGCCCCGGGTGGCGCGCGCCGAGTTGATGTCGATGGAGACCAGCGCCTCGGTGTGGTCGATGACGATGGAGCCGCCGGACGGCAGCTTGACCTCGCGCTCGTAGGCGGTCTCGATCTGCGACTCGATCTGGAAGCGCGAGAAGAGCGGGACCTCGTCGACGTAGAGCTTGATCTTCTGCTGGTAGGAGGGCATCACCTGGCGGATGAAGGCCAGCGCCTCCTGGTGGACCTCTTCGCTGTCGATCAGTACCTCGCCGATGTCCTGGCGCAGGTAGTCGCGCATGGCGCGGATGATGACGTTGGACTCGCGGTAGATCAGGAAGGGGGCCGCGCGCTTGCCGGCCTCCTCGGTGATCGATTCCCACACCTGGATGAGATAGTCGAGGTCCCACTGCAGCTCCTCGGGGGAGCGACCAATGCCGGCGGTGCGCACGATCATGCCCATCTTGTCGGGCACGGTCAGCTGGCCCATGGCCTCCTTGAGCTGGCTGCGCTCCTCGCCCTCGATGCGCCGCGAGATGCCGCCGGCCCGCGGGTTGTTGGGCATCAGCACCAGGAAGCGGCCGGCCAGGCTGATAAAGGTGGTCAGCGCTGCGCCCTTGTTGCCACGCTCCTCCTTGTCGACCTGGACGATGACTTCCTGACCTTCCTTGAGCACTTCCTTGATGCTGGGGCGCCCGGAGGGCTCCTTCAGGAAGTAGTCGCGGGAGACCTCCTTGAGGGGCAGGAAGCCGTGGCGGTCGGCACCGAAGTCGACGAAGGCGGCTTCGAGGGAGGGTTCGACGCGGGTGATCTTGCCGCGGTAGATATTGGCTTTCTTCTGTTCCCGGGCACCGGATTCGATGTCCAGATCGTAGAGGCGTTGTCCATCGACCAGCGCGACGCGCAGCTCTTCCGGCTGGGTCGCATTGATGAGCATCCGTTTCATGTCGTCTCACAAATATGGACGTGCCGGATGGTGGTCAACGACGGAGGCGAACCGCTGGCTGCAGCGTGCCTGTGCTCAGCGCATGTCGCGGATGCGGTATAGCGCCCGGCCGCCCCGGAGCATCCTTGCACGATGGATCCGACGCGGCATGATCATGTTGAGTACGGGGCGGTGGCAGGACATGTCACGGTGGGACATCGCCCATCCGGTTCTGCGGTCACCGCCAACACCTGGCATTCATCGATTCGCCAACGCCGGCCTCCGGCACGTTGTTGTACGTATCCCGTGGTCTCCGGTCATGCCTCAGCGGGCGCGATCGGAGCCGGGCGTGGCGTAGTATCGTTTGCTTGTCGGCGGCGGGACCTCGGATTGGCGAGGATCTTCGCGGCCCGATCTTTTCGCCTCGGCCTGCGTGTCTGTCGTGCAGGCGCTCTAGCGGGTCGTCACGACCCATTGAGGCGAGTCGGCAATATACCAGTAACGGGGGTGGCCAGCAATTGGCGCAGGATGGTGCACACTGCGTTAGAATGCGCCTTTCGAGCGGTTTTTCAGTGGAGTGGCGGCATGGCCGAAGGGCGCGACGTGCAGTGGGTGGAAGTGACCGAGGGTCAGGTCGGCCAGCGGGTCGACAACTTCCTGTTGACGCGCATGAAGGGGGCGCCGCGAGCGCTGATCTATCGCATCGTGCGCAAGGGCGAGGTGCGGGTGAACAAGAAGCGGGTCAAGGCGGATACGCGCTTGGCGCTGGGCGACCTGGTGCGCATCCCGCCGCTGCGTCTCGCGCCACGCGAGGCGGTGCGCGAGGTCAGCGACAACCTGCGTAACCTGCTGGCCGGCAGCGTGCTGGTGGAAGGGCGCGATTGGCTGGTGATCAACAAGCCCTCGGGGCTGGCCGTGCACGGCGGCAGCGGGGTCAAGATCGGCCTGATCGAGGCGCTGCGCCAGGTGCGCGAGGATCTCGACTTCCTGGAGCTGGTGCACCGCCTGGATCGTGATACCTCCGGCTGCCTGCTGCTGGCCAAGTCACGTCCGGCGCTGCTGGCGCTCAACGAGTCGCTCAAGCAGCACCGCATGGACAAGCAGTACCTGGCCCTGGTGGCGGGTCGCTGGCCGGCGCGTCGCGACTTCGTCAGCGCCAGGCTCGACCGCTTCGAGCTCGGCAATGGCGAGCGGCGGGTGCGGGTCGACTCGGCCGGCAAGGTGGCCCGCACCCGCTTCGCGGTGCGCGAGACCTTCGATCGAGTCACGCTGATCGAGGCCGAGCCGGTCACCGGACGGACGCACCAGATTCGCGTACATGCCGCCCATGCCGGGCATCCGCTGCTCGGCGACGACAAGTACGGCAGCCGCGAGAGCCAGCGCCTGGCGTCGGGTCTCGGCATCTCGCGGCTCTTCCTGCATGCCGCCTCGCTGACCTTTCCCGAACCCACCAGCGGTCGCCCCGTGCAGATCAAGGCACCGCTGCCCGACGAGCTTGAGGCGGCGCTCTCCCGAGCGCGCCAATCTCGCTGACAGGAGATCTCATGCGTTATCGACTGGCCATCTTCGACTGGGATGGCACTCTGATGGACTCCATCGCCCGTATCGTCTCCTGCATGCAGGCGGCCTCCCGGGATGCAGGCCTGGGTGAGCTCGAGGCGGGCGCGGTGCGCAACATCATCGGTCTCGGCCTGCCCGAGGCCATCGCCACGCTCTGCCCCGGGATCGATGCCGAGCGGGCCGAGCGGCTCAGGGCCCGCTACGCCTACCATTTCGTCGAGGGAGACGTCACGCCGATGCGCTTCTATCCGGGCGTCGAGGCGGGACTCGCCCGGCTGCGCGGACGGGAGGGGCAGCAGCTGGCCGTGGCTACCGGCAAGAGCCGACGCGGCCTGGATCGCATCTTCCGCGAGAGCGGCAGCGGCGGCTGGTTTCACGGCAGTCGCACCGCCGACGAGACCCTCTCCAAGCCGCATCCGCGCATGCTCGAGGAGCTCCTCGTCGAGCTCGGCGTCGATGTCGACGAGGCGGTGATGATCGGTGACACGGAATACGACCTGGAGATGGCCAGGGCGCTGGGCATGGATCGCATCGCGGTGACCTGGGGCGTGCATGCCCCGGACCGGCTGGCCGTCAGTCGCCCGGTGCTCACCGCCGAGACGGTGCCTGAACTCTTCGACTGGCTTCACGGCTAGCTCTTTCATTTTCAGGTCCGCCACGACCCGCCCGACAACGATCAGCCCACCAGGGGAAGGATTACCATGAGCGACGACGACAAGCGGGATGACCGCTGGACGACGGGCCCTGAGCTGACGCCCGAGCAGGCGCGCCAGGCGCGTGAGGGCTCGCCGGCCGATGCCGCGGTGGCCGATGTCGAGCCGTCCGGCGACGAGGATGCCGAGACGCTGCGCGAACGCCAGCGCCTGGCTCAGCTGGCGATGATGGATCGCTGGATCGACGGTGTGCTGGTCGAGCAGCGCCGCTCGCGGCGCTGGAAGCTGTTTTTCCGCTTCTTCTTCGCGCTGCTGATCCTGGCCTCGCTCGCCACCACCTTCTATGGGCTCTTCGTGGCGCCGGGGGCAGCGGCACCTGCCGGGCGACACCTGGGCGTCGTCGAGGTCAAGGGCGTGATCGACAGCGAGTCGCCGGCCAGTGCCCAGCGCGTCATCGAGGGGCTCGAGCGAGCCTGGAGGGCCGAGCAGGCCGAGGCGGTGGTGCTGCATGTCAACAGTCCCGGCGGCAGTCCGGTGCAGTCCCAGCGCATCTTCGATGCGGTGATGCGGCTGCGCGAGGAGGGCAACAAGCCGATCGTCGCGGTGGTCGAGGACATCGGCGCCAGCGGCGCCTACTATGTGGCGGCCGCGGCCGACGAGATTGTCGCCGCTCCGGCGAGCCTGGTGGGCTCGATCGGGGTGATCCATGCCGGCTTCGGCTTCGAGGAGGCCATCGAGCGTCTCGGGGTCGAGCGTCGTGTCTTCACCGCCGGGGAGAACAAGGCCTTCCTCGATCCCTTCTCCACCGTCGCCGAGGCGCAGCGTGACTTCTGGCAGGAGGTGCTGGCGACGACTCACCAGCAGTTCATCGACGACGTTCGCGCCGGGCGCGGCGACCGCCTGGCCGATGACGAGCGGCTGTTCAGCGGGCTGATCTGGACGGGTGAGCAGGCCCAGGCGCTCGGCCTGGTGGATGAGCTGGGGAGCCTGGATACCCTGGCGCGCCGCTTCGAGGGTGCGCGGCTGCAGGACTACACGCCGCGCCTGGATCCGTTCGAGCGGATCTCCCGGCAGTTCGGCCGAGTCGCCGCCGAGTGGGTGGGGCTCCCGCAGGCCGAGACGCCGGTGCGCTACCAGCTGCCGTAAGCGACGCTCGATGCCCCGCGCCGTCGGGGAGGGGCTCTTCTCAGGCGCGGGGTGCTTTTGCCGATCGCGGGAGCTTCTGTCGGTCGCTGGGTGTCAGTCCAGCGGGTCGAGCCCTGCCTCGCGAAGCATCGCACAGAGTCGGATCAGCGGCAGGCCGATCAGGGTGTTGGGGTCTTCGCCCTCGAGGCGTTCGAACAGCGTGATGCCCAGGCCCTCCATGCGAAAGCTGCCGGCACTGTCCAGCGGCTGCTCCCGGGCGACGTAAGTCGCGATCTCCCGCTCGTCGAGTCGACGAAACACCACGTCATACGTCTCGTGACAGACGCTATGCCGGCCGCGCCCGGTATCGATCAGCGCCAGGCCGGTGACAAAGCGCACTCGTTGGCCGGAGAAGCGCGCCAGCTGGGCGCGTGCCGTGGTCTCGTCACCGGGCTTGCCGAGGATCTCGCCCTCGAACAGCGCCACCTGGTCGGAGCCGATGATCAGGTGGTCAGGGTGGCTCGCCGCTAACCGCTCGGCCTTGGCCAGCGCCAGGCGATGCACCAGCGCTTCGGGCGTTTCGCCCGGACGCGGCGTCTCGTCGATATCGGGGCTCTCCCAGGCATAGGGGAGGGCAAGGCGGTCGAGCAGCTGGCGGCGCCAGCGAGAGCCGGAGGCAAGGACCAGGCGGGGCATGAAGGCTTCCTCTGCGGTGGGGCGAATGGGCGAGACGCATGATGACGACTCAGGCGTCGCGCAGCCATTCTAACCCGGGGTGATGGCGGCTTTGACAGGGGGGAGGGGAGTGCCTATCATTGCGCGCCTATGTTGACCTCAAGACTCCCCGGCAGGGTCGAGCCCTACAAGCTCGCGGCCCGTGCCGAACACCTGGAAGGCCTGGTGGCACTCGCCGAGCTGGCCCGACTCGAAGACGAAGTCGGCGCCCAGGCCGGTGATGGTCAGGTGTGGCTGGATTTTGCCATCGACTCCCAAGGTCGCCGGGAGATTCGCGGCCACTTGGAAGCCGAGTTGCAGATCCCGTGCCGCCGCTGTCTCCAGCCCATGGCGCAGCGCGTCGAGAGCGATTTCCGGCTGGGGATGGTCACCAGCGACGCCCTGGCCGCGGAGCTGCCGAGCACCCATGAACCGGTGCTGGTGGAAAACGAACAGCTGAACCTGATGGCGGTGGTCGAGGATGAGATCATCCTCAGCCTGCCCCAGGTGGTTTACCACGACGAGGCCGAGTGCCCGGTCTCGCGCGACCAGCTGACCAGCGGGGAGGCGACCGACGCGTCGGCCGACGCCCCGGCGAACCCTTTCGATGTGCTGCGGCAGATCAAGGGCAAACTCTGATACACCCTCGTTTCACTCTGGAGTGATAACCCATGGCAGTTCAACAGAACCGCAAGACCCGTTCCAAGCGCGGCATGCGCCGTAGCCACGACGCCCTGACCTCCGCGGCCCTGTCCCAGGACAAGGAAACCGGCACCACCCACCTGCGTCACCACGTGGCGCCGGACGGCTTCTACCGCGGTCGCAAGGTCGTCGAGGTTTAAGACGACGGCGACGCGAGCGGTAGTGGCTGGCCGTTGACGTGCGGATCGCCATCGACGCGATGGGCGGGGACCTCGGTCCCCGCCCGGTCGTAATGGGGTCTGCTCAGGCGGTCAGCGACGACCCGAATCTCGAGCTCCAGCTGTTTGGCCCTGCCGAGCGGCTTAATGACGAGATCGCCCGCCTGCCGCGGCAGCTTGCCGCGGCGGCGGTGCGTCTGCGGGTCAGCGATGCGCCCGGCGTGGTTCGTCAGGCGCAGCGTCCCAGCGAGGCGCTGCGTCACGGTGCCGGCACCAGCATGGCTCTCATGCTCGACAGCATCGCCAGTGGTGAGGCCGCGGCCGGAGTCAGCGCCGGCAATACCGGCGCCCTGATGGCCCTTTCGCGGCGTGCCTTGGGCACGGTGGCGGGTATCCCCAGGCCGGCGATCAGCACCGCCATTCCGACCCGTGATCGGCGGCGCTGCTATCTGCTCGATCTGGGGGCCAATGTCGAGGCGAGCGCCGCACGCCTGGTGGACTTCGCCCTGATGGGCGAGGTCATGGCGCGCCACGTGGACGGCCTCGCCGCCCCGAGGGTAGCGCTGCTCAACGTCGGCGTCGAGGGCACCAAGGGTACCGCAAGCGTGCGCGAGGCGGATGCCTGGCTGCGTCAGCATCCCGGCATCACCTACCTCGGCTATGTCGAGGGTGACGGGGTCTTCAGCGGTGCCGCCGACGTGGTGGTCTGCGATGGCTTCGTCGGCAATGCGGTGCTCAAGGCCAGCGAAGGCCTGGCGCGCTTGCTGGTGGAGCGGGTGCAGGCGACCTTCGAGGCCCGCTGGAGCAGTCGGCTGGTGGGGCTGCTGGCCCGGCCGGCACTGCGACGCCTAAGGGGTGAGCTCGACCCCGTCCGCTACAATGGGGCCAGCCTGCTGGGGCTCGCCGGGATCGTGATCAAGAGTCATGGCGGCGCCGATGCCACGGGCTTTCGCTTCGCGATCCAGCGCGCCGCCAACGAAGTCAGTCGCGACTTGCCGAGTCGGCTGGCCGCTGAACTGCATCATCGACGGTCCGCTGTCGATTCGGCCGCCGTCGGTCGAGTCGAGAGCGGATCCGGTCCCGAGGGGCCGATCCTGCCGGGTGCAACCGGCATCGACGACAGTCAACAAGCGCAAAGGTGATCGACATGACACAATCCCTTGCCCTCATCTTTCCCGGGCAGGGCTCGCAGCAGATCGGCATGCTGCGCGAGCTGGCGGAGCGCTACAGCGTGGTGCGCACCACCTTCGAGGAGGCCTCCGACGCCCTGGGATACGACCTCTGGCAAGTGGTTCAGGAAGGCCCGGCCGAGGCGCTCAACGCCACGGCCTGCACCCAGCCGGCGCTGCTCACGGCCAGCGTCTCGATCTGGCGCGTCTGGCAGGAGCTCGAGGGGCCGAGGCCCGGTGCCATGGCCGGCCACAGCCTGGGCGAGTACAGCGCCCTGGTGTGTGCCGGTGCCCTGACCTTCGCCGAAGGCGTGCGGCTCGTGAAGCTGCGCGGCGAGGCGATGCAGGCGGCCGTGCCGGTGGGCGAGGGTGCCATGGCGGCGATCCTCGGCCTGGATGACGGTGCCGTCGAGCAGGCTTGCGCCCGCGCCGCGGACGGCGACGTCGTTGCTGCGGTCAACTACAATGCCCCCGGTCAGGTGGTCATCGCCGGCAGCAAGGCGGCGGTCGAGCGCGCCATCGTGGCCTGCCAGGAGGCCGGGGCGAAGCGTGCCATGCCGCTGCCCGTGTCGGTACCCTCCCACTGTGACCTGATGCGTCCGGCCGCCGAGCGGCTGGCCGCGGCCATGGAGGAGATTGAGCTGCGCTCGCCGCGCTACACGGTCTATCAGAACGTGGATGCCCAGGCGCATGCCGACGTGGAGACCCTGCGCACCCGGCTGATCGAGCAGCTCTATCAGCCGGTACGCTGGACCTCATGCGTCGAGGCCATGACCGGTCAGGGCGCCGAGGTGCTCATCGAGTGCGGGCCCGGCAAGGTACTCACCGGCCTCAACAAGCGCATTGCAAAGGGCAGCAAGGGGCTGGCGGTCAATGATCCGGACAGCCTCACCGCGGCCCTCGAGCTGGCCAGGGAAGCCGCCGGCCAGTCGCCGTCGGCCAATGGCTGATTCATCTTCAGGACGTAGACGGAAGAGACCATGACAACCGAGCGTAGAGTCGCCCTGATCACCGGGGCCAGTCGCGGCATCGGCCGCGCCACCGCCCATGAGCTGGGGCGCCAGGGTCGCATCGTGATCGGCACCGCCACCAGCGATGCCGGCGCCGAACGGATCGACGCCGATCTCGCCGCGGCGGGCATCGAGGGGGGCGGCCGCAAGCTGGACGTCACCGACCAGGCCAGCGTCGACGCCCTGATCAAGGCGATCACCGAGGAGTTCGGGGCGCCCACCATCCTGGTCAACAACGCCGGCATTACCCGCGATAACCTGCTGATGCGCATGAAGGAGGACGAGTGGGATTCGGTGATCGACACCAATCTCAAGTCCGTCTATCGCGTCAGCAAGGCGTGCCTGCGCGGCATGACTCGGGCGCGTTTCGGGCGCATCGTCTCGATCAGCTCGGTGGTGGCCACCATGGGCAACCTGGGGCAGACCAACTATGCTGCCGCCAAGGCCGGCATGGAGGGCTTCACTCGAGCGCTGGCCCGTGAGGTCGCCTCGCGCGCCATCACCGTCAATGCGGTGGCGCCGGGCTTCATTGCCACCGACATGACCGAGGCGCTGCCCGAAGAGCAGCACAAGATGCTGCTCGGCCAGATTCCCCTTTCTCGGCTCGGTGATCCCGAGGAGATCGCGGCGGCGGTGGGCTTCCTGACCGGCGAGACGTCGGGCTACATCACCGGCGAAACCCTGCATGTCAACGGTGGCATGAACATGCGTTGAAGCCTTCAGGGGGAGGCGGTTGCGCCGACCCCGGGGCGTCTATAAACTACGCCGCAGCTTCCGGCTAGCGGATCTGGATCTTTAACGGCTGGTTTCCGAACGGCCAATGTGAACGACTGGAGTAGTCATAATGAGCACCATCGAAGAGCGCGTTAAGAAGGTTGTGGCTGAGCGTCTGAACGTCAAGGAAGAAGACATCCAGAACTCCTCTTCCTTCACCGAAGACCTCGGCGCGGATTCCCTGGACACCGTCGAGCTGGTGATGGCGCTCGAAGAAGAATTCGATACCGAGATTCCCGACGAGGAAGCCGAGAAGATCACCACCGTTCAGGAAGCCATCGACTACGTTAACGCCCACCAGTAAGGTGGCGGTCGATACCGCTTTTTGAAGCGTCCGGGGCCGTGCCCCGAGGAGAGCCGTCCTGCCGTGGCAGGACGGCTCTCGTGCTATGCGCGTAGGGAACTTGCCGATCCCGCACAGGTCGGGGAGACTCGGGTATAATGCGCGCAATGACGATCCCGCGATGGGGTCGTGTCACCAAGGTTGTCTGGAGGAAAGCTGATGGCTCGTAGAAGGGTTGTGGTGACCGGGCTCGGTCTGGTCACGCCGGTGGGAAATACCGTCAAGGAGAGCTGGGCCAATATCCTGGCCGGCAAGAGCGGTGTCGCCCCCATCGAACACTTCGATGTCAGCGCCTTCAATACGCGCTTCGGCGGTTCGGTGAAGGACTTCGACATCAGTCCTTATCTCAATCCCAAGGACGCCCGCAAGATGGACCTGTTCATCCAGTACGGCATGGCGGCGGGCGGCCAGGCGATCGCCGATGCGGGGATCGAGTGCACCGAAGAGAACGCCGATCGTATCGGCGTGGCCATCGGCTCGGGGATCGGCGGCCTGCCGATGATCGAGAACAACCACAACGCCCTCAACAAGGGCGGGGCGCGCCGGATCTCGCCGTTCTTCGTGCCGGGCTCGATCATCAACATGATTTCCGGCAACCTGGCGATCCAGCATGGCTTCCGCGGCCCCAATATCGCCATTACCACCGCCTGCACGACCGGTACGCACAACATCGGCTACAGCGCGCGCACCATCGCCTATGGCGACGCCGACGTGATGGTCTGTGGCGGCGCCGAGATGGCGACCACCCCGCTGGGCCTCGGCGGCTTCTCGGCGGCCCGCGCGCTGTCCACCCGCAACGACGATCCCGAGGCGGCGAGCCGCCCCTGGGATCGGGATCGCGACGGCTTCGTGCTCTCCGATGGCGCCGGGGTGATCGTGCTCGAGGAGTACGAGCAGGCGAAGGCCCGTGGAGCGACCATCTACGCCGAGCTCACCGGTTTCGGCATGAGTGACGACGCCTATCACATGACGGCGCCGCCGGAAGATGGCCGCGGCGCGGCTCGTTCGATGAGCAACGCCATCCAGGATGCCGGCATCGACCCTGCCGCCGTCGACTACATCAACGCTCACGGTACTTCGACCGCGGCCGGAGATCTGGCCGAGAGTCGCGCCGTCGAGTCCGTGATGGGCGAGGCCGCCCGGTCGGTGGCGGTCAGCTCCACCAAGTCGATGATCGGTCACCTGCTGGGCGCGGCCGGCGCCGTGGAGGCGGTGTTCAGCATCCTGGCGATCCGCGACCAGGTGGCGCCGCCGACCATCAATCTGGACAATCCCCAGGAAGGCTGCAATCTCGACTACGTACCGCACACCGCGCGCGAGATGAAGATTGACGTCAGCCTGTCCAATTCCTTCGGCTTCGGTGGCACCAACGGCACGCTGCTCTTCAGCAAGGTCTGAGCCGCGGCCCATGGCGGTGGCAGAGGCGGGAATGAGCGACTGGCCGTTGGAGGATCGTGGCGTCGCCTATGGGGACGGTCTCTTCGAGACCGTCCTCGTGCGTGATGGTACGCCGCTGCTGTGGGAGCAGCATCTGGCGCGCCTCGCTCGAGGCTGTCGGGTGCTGGGGATGCCGCTGCCCGCCCGGGAGCATCTGGAGGCGCCGCTGGTCGAGGCCGGCGAGGGGCTTTCGGTTCTTAAACTGATCCTGACCCGCGGTAGCGGCGGTCGGGGCTATGCGCTCCCCGAGACTCTCGAGCCCCGGCTGCGCTGGCGACTCGACCCGTTCGCGCCCAGCGCCCAGCGCTGGCGGCACGGCGTGCGGGTGCGCCACTGCCGGCTGCGCCTGGGCATCCAGCCCCTGCTCGCCGGCCTCAAACACCTCAATCGCCTCGAGAACGTCCTGGCCCGCGCCGAGTGGACGAACGCCGACACGGCCGAGGGCCTGCTTTGTGACGCCGAGGGGCGGCTGGTGGAGGCCACCTGCATGAACCTCTTCTGGCAGCGCGACGGCGTCCTCGAGACGCCCCGGCTCGATCGCTGCGGCGTGGCCGGCACCCTGCGCGTGACGCTGCTCGAACGGGCGCCGATCCGGGAGGTCGACGCCGCGCCCGAGACGCTGGAGCGGGTCGAGGCGCTGTGGCTCGGCAACTCGCTGCAGGGGCTCTGGCCGGTGGCGAGGCTCGACGATGCCGAGGGCAATCCCCTGCGCCACTGGCGGGTCGGGCCGAGCCATCGCCCCCTGCAGGCCCTGGCCCACGAGGCGCTGGGCTACCCCGCTATTACCCCATGAACGAGCGAGTCGTGATGACGGAACGAGGACACGCATGCTGCGTCTGTTGAAGATTCTGTTGGTGCTGGCCCTGCTGGCGGGCCTGGCGCTGTTCGCCGGCCACCGCTACTGGCAGTCGCGCCTCGAGGCGCCCATCGTCCTCGAGGCGCCGACGCTCTACGAGGTGCCGGCCGGCGCCGGCTACCATCGCGTGGTCGGCGAGCTGGCCGAGCGCGGTATCCTCGAGGAGGTCTGGGCCTTTCGCCTGCTGGCACGCCTGGAGCCCGAGAGCCTGCCCGACCTGCGCCCCGGCGAGTACCGCCTCGAGCCCGGAATGAGCGGCCGGGAGCTGCTGGCGCTGCTGGGCAGCCACGAGGTGGTCACCTATTCGCTGACCATCCCCGAGGGCTGGACCTTCGGCCAGATGCGCGAGGCGCTCGACGAGGCCCCCAAGCTCGAGCATCGCACCGAAGGGCTCAGCGACATCGAGGTGATGGCGCTGCTCGACCGGGAGCAACGCCATCCCGAAGGCTGGTTCTTCCCCGACACCTATCGCTATCACAAGGGGCTCAGCGACCTGGAGATCCTGCGCCAGGCACTCGAGCGCATGGAGACCACTCTTGCGAGCGTCTGGGAAGAGCGCGACGAGGACCTGCCCCTCGAGAGTGCCTACCAGGCCCTGATCATGGCCTCGCTGATCGAGCGCGAAACCGGCGCGCCCGAGGAGCGGCCCGAGATCGCTGGCGTGTTCAAACGCCGCCTGGAGCGGGGCATGCGCCTGCAGACCGATCCCACCGTGATCTACGGCATGGGCGAGCGCTACGCGGGCAACATCACCCGGGCCGACCTGCGTGAGCCCACGCCCTACAATACCTACGTGATCGACGGGCTGCCGCCGACGCCGATCGCCCTGCCGGGACGTGCCGCCCTCGAGGCCGCGGTGCACCCCGCCGAGGGCGAGACCCTGTACTTCGTTGCGCGGGGGGATGGCACCCATCACTTCTCGCGTACCCTGCGCGAGCACAACAACGCGGTGAACCGGTATATCCGCAATCGCTGACCATGGAGCGGCATCGAACATGACCGAGCGCGGACGATTCATCACCCTGGAAGGCGGCGAGGGGGTGGGCAAGTCCACCAACCTCGCCCTGGTGGTCGAGCATCTTCGGGCCCGCGGGCACGAGGTGGTGGCGACTCGCGAGCCGGGGGGCACCCCCCGGGCGGAAGACATTCGCCGGCTGCTGCTGGATCCGAGCGAGGAGGAGCCCCTCGACCCGGATGCCGAACTGCTGCTGGTCTTCGCCGCCCGCGCCCAGCACCTGGCGCGGGTAGTCAAGCCGGCCCTTGCGCGCGGCGCCTGGGTGGTCTGCGATCGCTTCACGGACGCCACCTATGCCTACCAGGGCGGCGGGCGCGGTATCGACGCCGCGCGCATCGCCGAGCTCGAGGCCTTCGTTCAGCAGGGCCTCGAGCCCGACCTCACGCTGCTGCTGGACATGTCCATGGCCGCCGCTCAGCGGCGCCTGGACGGTCGCCTCGCGGGGCAGGGCGAGGTGCGCGACCGCTTCGAGCGTGAGCGCGGCGACTTTTTCGAGGCGGTGCGTCGGGCCTACCTCGAGCGCGCCGAGGCTGCCCCCGAGCGGATGGCGGTGATCGATGCCGGCGCCGCTATCGACGCGGTGCGCGCCGAGCTGCTGGCCCGCCTGGACGCGCGGATGGCCGCATGGCGATGAGCCCCGTCGAGGTGCCGCGCCCGCTGCCCTGGCTGATGCCGCGCTGGCGCGAGCTCGTCAGGCTGGCCGACGCCGGGCGGCTGCCCCACGCCCTGCTGATCTCGGGCGGCCACGGCATCGGCAAGCAGTCGCTTGCCGAGGCCCTGGTGGCCCGTACCCTCTGCGCCGCGCCCGGCGAGTTCGCCTGCGGGGACTGCCACGCCTGCCACATGCTCGCCTCGGGCTACCATCCCGACCTGCTGCGGGTGGCGCCGGAGGAGGGCAAGCGGCTGATCCGCATCGGTCCGGTGCGCGAGGTCAACGCCTTCGTCGCCCAGACCGCCCAGCAGGGCGGCTACCGGGTGATCACCATCGCCCCGGCCGAGGCGATGAACGTGGCGGCCTCCAACGCGCTGCTCAAGAGTCTCGAGGAGCCGGGCGGGCGCACCCTCTTCGTGCTGCTCTCCGACATCCCCTCGCGGCTGCTGCCGACCATCCGCTCGCGCTGCCAGCACTGGAGCCTGCCGGTGCCGGCCGAGGCCGACTGTCGACCCTGGCTGATCGAGCAGCTGGGGGGCGAGGAGGAGGCCCGCTTCTGGTTTCGCGCCGCGGGAGGCTTGCCGCTGCGCGCTCTGGAGCTCGCCGAGCCGAGTGCTCGGGCGCTGCGTCAGCAGCTGGCGGAGACCTTCGAGGCGCTGATGCGCGGTAGCGAGCCGGTGGCCGAGGCGGCCCGCCTGGATCGCCAGTCCATCGACGCCATCCTGTGGTACGGTATCATCTGGCTCGAAGACCTGATTCGCCTGGGGCTCTCGGGCGATACCGCCGAGCTTCGCAACCCCGACCTGCTGGTGCTCTACCGTCAGGCGGTCAAGAATGCTCGGGTACGCGACTGGTTCCGCCTGCTGGACTATGCCCGTGAGCAGCGACGGCTGCTGGCCGAGGGCGGCAATCCCAATCCCCAGCTGACCCTCGAGGCCTGGCTGGTTCGCTGGTCCACGCTGCTGCGTTCCTGACGCGCCGCGACGATCCTGACTCGCGGTGACGCTTCGCAAAGGGAGACACCATGGCCGCACAGAAGGCACTTTCGCTGACCATCCAGGATGTCCCGACCCTGCTTTCGGCCTACATGCCTGTGCTCGAGCGCGGCGGCATCTTCGTGCCCACCCGTGAGCGCTACGCGCTGGGCCAGGAGGTCTTCCTGCTGCTCATGCTGCCCGGCGATGATGAGCGGGTGCCGGTCACCGGCCAGGTGGTGTGGGTCTCGCCCGAAGGCGTGGCCGGCCGCCGAGTCCCCGGGATTGGCATCCACTTCAGCCCCGAGGATCAGGCCGTGCGCGATCGCATCGAGACGCTGTTGGCCGGCCAGCTGGACAAGGGCGCGCCGACCTACACCCTGTGACGGACCCCGCCTGTCCGCCCGTCTGAACCCACTCTGCCATTTCGGAAGTTCCTCGCATGTTCGTCGACTCCCATTGCCATCTCGACCGCCTCGATCCCGGCACGCACCATGGCGATCTCGCCGCCGCTCTCGAGGCCGCTCGCGCTCGTGACGTCTGCCAGTTCCTGGCCATCGCCGTGACCCTGGAGGACCTGCCGACCCTGGCCGAGATCAGTCGTGCTCACGACGACGTGGTGATCTCGGCCGGCATCCACCCCTTGCAGTCGCTCGAGGCGGAGCCCGACGTGGCGGCGATCATCGAGTCGGCCGAGCGCTTCGGTGCCGTGGCCATCGGCGAGTGCGGGCTGGACTATCACTACCTCGACAAGTCCCCCGACTCGGTGCCCTCCCGGGAGGTGCAGCTCGAGCGCTTCCGTCGCCAGCTGATCGCCGCCCGCGAGCTCGAACTGCCGGTGATCATCCACACCCGCGAAGCCCGCGAGGACACCCTGGCGCTGATCCGCGAGCACGTCGATCCGGCGGTGGGCGGGGTGCTGCACTGTTTCACCGAGGACCTCGACATGGCCCGGGAAGCGGTGCGCCACGGCTTCTACATCTCGCTGTCCGGCATCGTCACCTTCCGCAACGCCGAGTCGCTGCGAGAGGTGGCCCGGCGCGTGCCGCTGGACCGGCTGCTGATCGAGACCGACAGCCCCTACCTGGCCCCGGTGCCGCACCGCGGCAAGCCCAACGAGCCGGCCTGGGTGGTCGAGGTCGCCGAGTGCATCGCCGAGGCGCGGGGCATCAGCATCGAGGAGCTCGCCGCCCAGACCACCGCCAACTTCTACCACCTGTTCCGCGCGGCGGCCCCCGAGGCGCCGGCGGGCGTCCGCGACGCCCTGTCCCGCGCCGGGCTGGTCTAGGCCGAGACGCCACCGACGGAGGCCGTTGCCATGACCCTCGATCCCCTGCTGGCACAGATCGAGCCCCACGGCGAGATTCCCCCCGTGGATCGCTGGCACCCCGCGCAGCGCGGCGTGATGGACCTCACCATCGCCGCCGACGGGCGCTGGCTCCACGAGGGCACGGCCATCGCGCGACCGCGCCTGGTGCGCCTGCTGTCGACCATCCTGCGCCGCGAGGCCGAGGGCGACTACTGGCTGGTCACGCCGGCCGAGATGCAGCGCATCCGCGTCGAGGATCGTCCCTTTCTGATCGTCGATGCCGAGCTCGAGGCGGGCGACTGGTGGCTCATCACTAACGTCGGCGATCGAGTACGCCTCGACGAGGAATGCCGGCTGACCCTCAGCGAGACGCCGGCCGGGGAGACGATCCCCGAGGTGCCGATCCGCTTCGGCCTCGCGGCCCGCCTGGGGCGCAACGTCTACTACCGGCTCGTCGAGCAGGCCGAGACCCGGGAGGGCGAGGAGGGCGCCCTCGAGCTGGGGCTGACCAGCGCCGGGACATGGCAGCCGCTCGGCCGACTCGAGGCGAACGAGCGCCGGGGCGGCGACGGCCGATGAGCGAGCATTCCGCTTCTTCTCCGTCGCTGACCGCCGAACAGCAGGCGGTGGTCTCTCACGCGCGGGGGCACGCCCGGGTCGCGGCCGTGGCCGGGGCCGGCAAGACCACCACCATGGTCGCCCGGGTGCTGCACCTGCTGGCCCGCGGCGTGCCTCCGGGGCGGATACTGGTGCTGATGTTCAACCGCTCGGCCCGCGAGGACTTCCAGGCGCGGCTCGCGGCCATGGCGCCGGCTGGCCAGGCTCTGCCCGACGTGCGCACCTTTCACTCGCTCGGCCATCGGCTCTCCGCCAGCCTGACTCGCTGGGGCGTGCTGGCGCCTCGTCAGCTGCTCACCGCCGACTGGCAGCTCGAGCGGCTGCTGCGCCAGGCGACGCTGGCGGCGCTGGCCGAGGAGCCCGAGGCCCGCGAGACGGCGCTGGACGCCGAGCGACTCGAGGCGCTGGCGCACTTCTGCGGGCTGGTGAAGGCCGAGATGGCCTCGCCCGCCGAGCTGCATGCGCGACTCGACTTCGGCGAGGAGACCGGCCACTTCGTTGCCGCCTTCGAGCATGCCGAGCGGCTGCTGGCCGAGCAGGGACTGATGACCTTCGCCGATCTGCTCTATCGGCCGCTGCTGGCGCTGGAGGAGGACGCCGCGCTGCGCCGCCGGGTGCAGGGCTTCCTCGATCACGTGGTGATCGACGAGTATCAGGACATCAATACCGCCCAGCAGCGCCTGCTGGCGCTGCTCGCCGGGGGCGAGGCCGAGGTGATGGCGGTGGGCGATGCCAACCAGTGCATCTACGAGTGGCGCGGCGCCCATCCCGACACCATGCTGGAGAACTTCACCGCCACCTTCGGCGCGGCGCATGACTACCCGCTCTCCACCACCTTCCGCCACGGCCACGCCCTGGCGCTGGCCGCCAACCACGCCATCGCCGCCAACCGCCGGCGCCCCGACCAGCTCTGCCTGGCCGCCCCCGACAATCCCCACACCGGACTCGCGGTGGGGCAGGGCGGCCGGGCGCTGCTCGACGAGCTCGGCGCCTGGCATCGCCAGGGACGGGGCCTCGACGAGGCCTGCCTGCTGGTGCGCAGCTGGGCCCTCTCGGTCCCGCTGCAGCTGGCGCTGCTGCGCCAAGGTATCCCGTTCCGGCTGGCCCGGGAGGATCGCTTCGTCTTCCGCCTGCCGCTGGTGGAGGCCCTGGCCGGCTACCTGCGACTGGCGCTGGAGCCGCGGCTGCTCCAAGATCCGGGCCACCTGGCCCTGCTGCTGGCCCAGCCCACCTCCTTCGTGGCCCGGGAGCGAATCGCCGCCCTGGCGACCCGGCTGGCCGAGACTCAACGCTGGCCGGAACGTCATGATCCTATGCTGGAGGGGCTCAAACCCCATCAGCGGCGCACCCTGAAGCGGCGCTGGTCGCTGCTCTGCGAATTGCCGCGGCGCTCGACCTGGCCGCCGGCCCGCCTGCTCGAGCACGTGCTCGAGGCGGTGGAGGCCGAGAAGGTCCTGAAGCGCGCCGCCGCGCGGCGCGACAAGGGTGAGGAAGACGTGCGCCTGCTCGACGTGCTGGTCGAGCAGGCCCGCGAACTCGGCAATGACACCGCCGCCTTCATCGAGCTCCTGTGCCGTCCGGTCGAGAATCGCCAGGACGGCGTGCTGATCAACACCGTGCACGGAGCCAAGGGGCTCGAGTGGCCGCTGGTGCTGCTGGCCGGCACCAACGAGGAGGACTTTCCCCACTACACCCGCGACAACCCGCTGACCCCGGCGCGGCTTGAGGAGGAGCGGCGACTCTTCTACGTTGCCATCACCCGGGCTCGGGAGCGTCTGGTCCTGCTCCACGACGGCGGCGAGCACCGCCCCAGCCGCTTCATCGGCGAATCCGCCTGGCAGGACGGTGAGCGGGTCGCCCGCCGACTGGCCGAGGTCGATCTCGGCGCCGGGAGGCCGGTCGAGAGAGAGCCGGTCGAGCGTGAGGCGCCCGAGAGCGAGGCCGCCGAGCCGGGCGCCCCGCTGGAGGTCGCCGATCCCGCGCTCGTTCAGCGCTACCTGGCCTCGCTGGGCCACTCGCTGCCGGTGGCCCGAGCGCGGCCCGCCGCGCCGGAGCCGGGCCGCGTCGCCCCGGGCCAGTTCCGAGTCGGCCAGGCCCTGCGCCATGCGGTCTTCGGCGAGGGTCAGATCGACGTGGTGGAGGGCGATCCCGACAACCCGGTGATCGAGGTACGCTTCCGCACGGCCGGCCGGCGCCGCCTGATCGCCTGCCGGGCCCCCATCGAACTGCTGGACGGAGTCGACGCATGACCAAGCCGCTGATCTCGGCCGCCACCCTGGCCGATGCCCTCGAGGAGACCCATCCGCCTCGCCTGCTGGACTGCCGCGCGCGGCTGGGTGAGCCCGATGCCGGTCGCCGGCTGTGGGTCGAGGCCCACCTGCCGGGCAGCCTGCATGTCGACCTCGATCGCGATTTGGCCGCCGCGCCGGGAGCGGGCGGCCGGCATCCGCTGCCCGACCCCGAGGCCTTCACTGCGGTGCTGCAGCGTCTGGGTATCACGCCACAGCAGCCGGTGGTGGTCTACGACGACATGGGCGGACAGCTGGCGGCGGCGCGAACCTGGTGGATGCTCGCCTGCTGGGCGGGACATCCCGACGTGCGCCTGCTCGACGGCGGACTCAAGGCCTGGCTAGCGGCGGGGGGCGAGCTTCGCGAGGACGGCGACCCGGACGCCGTGGCGGCAGCGTCGGACTGGCGGCCTGCCTATCGCGACGCGGCCCTCGTCGCGGTCGACGAGGTCGCCGCCGACGGGGCACTGAAGGTCGATGCCCGCAGCAGCGAGCGCTTTCGCGGCGAGGCAGAGCCCGTGGATCCGGTGGCCGGCCACATTCCCGGCGCGGTGTGCCGCCCCAGCGCCGACAACCTCGACGCCAGCGGCCACTTCAAGCGCGCCGAGGTGCTGGCCCGCGAACTGCCCGAGGCCGATGCCTTGATCGCCTACTGCGGTTCGGGAGTCACCGCCTGCCATAACGTGCTGGCCTACGCCGTGGCCGGGCGAGCGCTGCCGCGGCTCTATGCCGGCTCCTGGAGCGAGTGGATCCATGATCCCGCGAGACCCATCGCCACCGGTGACTGAGCCCGGGCTGCGCCCGGAGCCGTAAGAGCGCCCGCTTCGCGGGCTTGCGTTTGAAGCTGGAAGAAAGATCGCCCCCATGGCAAGGCAAGGGGGGCGATCGTCATTATGCTGCTATCTAGCTTCTAGCTTACATGTTCGGATAGTTGGGTCCACCCCCGCCCTCCGGCGCCACCCAGGTGATGTTCTGGGCCGGATCCTTGATGTCGCAGGTCTTGCAGTGCACGCAGTTCTGGAAGTTGATCTGGAACCTGGGCGTGCCGTCGTCCGCCTCGACCACCTCGTAGACCCCGGCCGGGCAGTAGCGGCTTGCGGGCTCGGCATAGGTGGGCAGGTTGTCGCGGATCGGCAGCTCCGGATCGGCCAGCTTCAGGTGGCAGGGCTGGTCCTCCTCGTGGTTGGTGTTCGACAGGAACACCGAAGAGGGCTTGTCGAAGGAGAGCTTGCCGTCGGGCTTCGGGTATTCGATCTTCTCGCACTCGGCCGCCGGCTTCAGCCGGGCGTGGTCCGGCGTGGTGTCGTGGACGTTGGGCAGCTTGCCGCCGAGCAGCTGGTCGAGGAAGTTGTAGGCGCCGCCGCCGACGGTGCCGTACTTGTGGATCGCCGGCCCGAAGCTCGCGCTCTCCTTGAGCTCCTCATAGGCCCAGCTCGCTTCCCACTTCTCGGTGAAGGTGGTCAGCTCGCCACCGCCCTCGTCGCCCTGTTTGAGCGCCTCGAAGACCGACTCGGCCGCCACCAGGCCCGACTTCATGGCGGTGTGCAGGCCCTTGATCTTGGCGAAGTTGAGGGTGCCGGCATCGCAGCCGATCAAAAGGCCCCCGGGGAAGGTCATCTTCGGCAGGCAGTTGAGTCCGCCCTTGGTGAGCGCTCGGGCGCCGTAGGCCACGCGCTTGCCGCCCTCTAGGTGGGCCTTGAGCACCGGATGGTGCTTCATTCGCTGGAACTCGTCGAAGGGCGAGAGCCAGGGGTTCTGGTAGGAGAGGTCCATGATCAGGCCGACCACCACCTGCTGGTTTTCGGCGTGGTAGAGGAACCAGCCGCCGTGGGTCTGCTTGTCCAGCGGCCAGCCGGAGCCGTGTAGCACCAGTCCCGGCTCGTGCTGCTCCGCGGGGATGTCCCACAGCTCCTTCAGGCCGATACCGTAGTGCTGGGGATCCTTGCCGGCGTCGAGCTCGAAGTCGCGGATCAGCCGCTTGCCCAGGTGGCCGCGGGCGCCCTCGGCGAACAGGGTGTACTTGGCGCGCAGCTCCATGCCCGGCATGTGGCCGTCCTTGGGCTGTCCGTCGGCGCCCACGCCCATGTCGCCGACGAGGATTCCCTTGACCACCCCGTCCTCGACGATCACCTCTTGGGCGGCGAAACCCGGGAAGATCTCCACGCCCAGCGCCTCGGCCTGCTCGCCGAGCCAGCGGCACAAGTTGCCGGCGCTGATCACGTAGCGGGTGATGTCTCCACCGGTGTTATGCATGGTCTTGGGCACCAGGGCGTTGGGCAGCTTCTGGGCCTTCTCGGCATCCTTGAGGAGATAGAGCTCGTCGCGGGTCGCGGGGGTGGTCAGCGGCGCGCCGAGCTCCTCCCAGTCGGGGAAGAGTTCATTGAGGGCGCGGGGCTCGAAAACGGCCCCGGAGAGAATGTGGGCGCCCACCTCGGAGCCCTTCTCCACCACGCACACGGTCAGCTCCTGACCGGCCTCGTTCGCCTGCTGCATCAGGCGAGACGCCGCCGAGAGTCCCGAGGGGCCGGCGCCGACGATGACGACATCGAAGTCCATGGAATCGCGTTCGATTTGTTCTTCCACCAGTACTCTCCTTGCTGTCCCCGACGACGCGGCCATCGGATGCGACCAACGTCGACAGGATTTAAAACGGTCGTTTGCTTCTAGCCATGCCTCATGATAGGCATAATAGCGGCAAAGGGTCACCCCCTGCGATGGTGCAGGGCGCAAGGGTGACCGGCGTGGCTTGGCAGGGTCGGGGATTGTTGATCCGAGCCGGCCATGGCACATTGGGAACGTTTTTCGCCGTAGCGCCTATCAAACGCTTGCATGAAACGCATAAGGGTATGCCAGCCGGTTCCAAGGAGGCGTGTTTCCCGCCCGCACGTTCGGGAGGTCGAGGCCGCTTCTTCCATCATCAGGTTTCCAGAGTGAACCAAGCGAGGACACTATGAAGGTACTCGTCGCGGTCAAACGCGTCATCGACTACAACGTCAAGATCCGGGTCAAGCCGGACAACTCCGACGTCGACCTCACCAACGTCAAGATGGCCATGAACCCCTTCTGCGAGATCGCCGTGGAAGAAGCCGTGCGCCTGAAGGAGAAGGGCGTGGCCACCGAGGTCGTGGTGGCCACCGTCGGCCCCAAGGCCGCCCAGGAACAGCTGCGCACCGCGCTGGCGCTGGGCGCCGATCGCGCCGTGCACGTCGAGACCGATGAGCGCGTCGAATCGCTGGGCGCGGCCAAGGCGCTGGCCAAGGTGGTCGAGGAGGAGCAGCCGGGCCTGGTCATCCTCGGCAAGCAGGCCATCGACACCGACAACAACCAGACCGGCCAGATGCTGGCGGCGCTGTGCGGCCTGCCCCAGGGCACCTTCGCCTCCGAGGTGCTCATCGAGGGCGACAAGGCGCAGGTGACCCGCGAGGTCGACGGCGGCCTGCAGACCGTGTCGCTGACCCTGCCGGCCATCGTCACCACCGACCTGCGCTTGAACGAGCCGCGCTACGCCAAGCTGCCCGACATCATGAAGGCCAAGAAGAAGCCGATGGACGTCAAGACGCCGGCGGATCTCGGCATCGAGGTGGCTTCCAAGGTCAAGCTGGTCAAGGTCGAGTCGCCGGCCGAGCGCCAGGGTGGCGTCAAGGTGGGCTCCGTGGACGAGCTGGTCGACAAACTCAAGAACGAAGCCAAAGTGCTTTGAAAGGAGCTGATCTCATGAGCATTCTGGTCCTTGCCGAACATCATGACGGCGCCCTGGTCGGTGCCACTGCCCATGCCGTGGCGGCGGCGAAGCAGATCGCCGAAGCGGGCGGCGGCGACATCGACGTCCTGGTGGCCGGCGAGAACGTCGGCGCCATCGCCGAGGCGGCCGCCCAACTCGACGGCGTGAGCCGCGTGCGCGTGGCCGACCATGCCGTCTACGCCCACCAGCTCGCCGAGCCCCTGGGCGCGCTGCTGGCGAAACTGGCCGACGACTACAGCCACCTGCTGGCGGTGGGTTCCACCACCGGCAAGAACGTGCTGCCGCGCGTTGCCGCGCTGAAGGATGTCGCCCAGCTCTCCGAGATCATCGCGGTGGAGAGTGCCGACACCTTCAAGCGGCCGATCTATGCCGGCAACGCCATCGCCACCGTGCAGAGCGACGACGCCCTGAAGGTGATCACTGTGCGCGCCACCGCCTTCGACGCGGTCGCCGACAGCGGCAGCGCCGCCATTGAAGCGGTGGACCCGTCCTTCACCAGTGCGGCCGACAACGCCCAGTCCACCTTCGTCGGTGAGGAGCTGGCGCAGAGCGACCGCCCGGAGCTGGGTGCGGCCAAGGTGGTCGTCTCCGGCGGGCGCGGCATGGGCAACGGCGAGAATTTCACGCTGCTCGACGGCATCGCCGACAAGCTCGGCGCGGCCATCGGCGCCTCGCGCGCCGCCGTGGACGCCGGCTTCGTGCCCAACGACATGCAGGTCGGTCAGACCGGCAAGATCGTCGCCCCGGAGCTCTACATCGCGGTGGGCATCAGCGGGGCCATCCAGCACCTGGCGGGCATGAAGGACTCCAAGGTGATCGTCGCCATCAACAAGGACGAGGAGGCGCCGATCTTCCAGGTGGCCGACTATGGATTGGTCGGCGACCTGTTCGACGTCCTGCCGGAGCTCGAGCAGAAGCTGTAAAACGCTGTCGCTCGTCCCATGCAAGGCCGGCCCCCAGTGGGCCGGCCTTGTCGTATCTGGCGTTAGGCTTTGATTAACGATGACTATACAAGAGATAACGAGAACTATTAGCAACAGCCGTGCTTCTCTGCCATCCTTGAGAATGTAGCGGGGCCGAGGGCCCCATGAATACCAGCAAGGAGGAGGAACCATGCCGCATACCCTTCCCGATCTTCCCTATGCCTACGACGCTCTGGAACCACACGTCGATGCGTTGACCATGGAGATTCACCACTCCCGTCACCATCAGACCTATGTCAACAACCTCAACGCCGCCCTCGAGGGTACCGGCCTTGAGGATGTTCATGTCGAGGAGTTGATCGCGAACCTTGATCATGTACCGGACGGCAAACGCCAGGCCGTGATCAACAACGGCGGCGGTCACGCCAACCACTCCATGTTCTGGCAGATGATGTCGCCCGACGGCGGAGGCCAGCCACAGGGCAAGGTGGCCGCGGCCATCGACGGCGAGCTGGGCGGTTTCGACGCCTTCAAGGAGGCCTTCACCAAGGCGGCGCTGGGTCGGTTTGGCAGCGGCTGGGCCTGGCTGAGCGTCACCCCGGAGGGCAAGCTGAAGGTGGAGAACACGCTTAACCAGGACAGCCCGATCATGGAGGGCAGGACGCCCGTGCTGGGCCTGGATGTCTGGGAGCATGCCTATTACCTGAAGTATCAGAACAAGCGTCCCGATTACGTGGCGGCCTTCTTCAACGTCATCGACTGGTCAGACGTCGAGCGTCGCTATCAGAACGCCACCGGCTGAGTTCGTCGGCCGACAAGGGCTGAGCAAGTCATCAGCCTGGTCTGGAACCGAGCCAGAGCCGCGCCTCAAGGAGGCGTGGCTCTTTTCGTTGCGGTGTGGGTGGCCTCAGCGCCGTGAGGGTGAGGCCTGCAATCCCCACATGAAATAGGCGCCGCCTAGCAGCGAGGCCATCAGGCCGGCGGGGATCTCCTCGGGGAACAGCAGCTGGCGGCCCAGCCCGTCGGCCAGCACCATCAGCAGGGCGCCGGTGAGCGCCGCTCCGGCCAGGTGCGCCCGGGCCCGGGCGAAGCCCATCAGGCGCGCCATGTGGGGGGCCAGCAGGCCGACGAAGGAGAGCGGCCCCACCACCAGGGTGGCGCCGGCGGTGAGCAGCGCCACCATCAGCAGCAGCGCCAGCCGCGCGCGGGCCAGGGGCAGCCCCAGGGCCGTGGCGGTGGCGCCGCCCAGCGGCAGGATATCCAGCCAGCGCCCGAGCGGCGCGGCTACCAGGGCCAGCAGCAGGGCCGCCGCGGCCACCGACAGCGCGCTGGTCGGGTCGACGTAGTAAGTAGAGCCGGATAGCCAGGCGATGACCTGCTGGCCTCGGGGGTCACCGCCGGCCAGCACCACGCCCTTGATCGCCTCGAACAGCGCGGTGATCGCCACGCCGGTCAGCAGCAGCCGTTCCGGCTGGAAGCCGCTGGCGCGGTTGAGACCCACCAGCACCGCCAGGCTGGCCAACGCCCCCAGGGTGCCGGCGGCCACCAGCGTCAGGTTGTCGGGAGCGGGCAGCAGGAAGATGGCGCCCATCAGGGCGATGGCGCTGCCGCCGCTGATGCCCAGCACCTCGGGGCTGGCCATGGGGTTGGCGGTCAGGCGCTGGATCAGGGTGCCGGCGATGGCGAGCATTACCCCGCAGCCGGCGGCGGCCAGCGCCCGGGGCACACGCCACTGCAGCAGCGTCCAGTCGCTGGGCGAGGCCCACTGCCAGCCGTCGGCGCCCTGACCGGCGAGCATTGCGACCGCCCCCACGCCCAGCAAGGCGATGGCGAGCCCGCCGGCCAGCCGCCCGGGCGCCGGATGACGCCCACCGAGCGCGCGGGCCTCACGCGGGGGCGTCTCGCCGGCCAGGCGCAGTCGCGGAATCAGCCACAGCAGTAGCGGGGCGCCCAGGGCCGCGGTGGTGGCGCCGGTGGGAATCAGGGTCGGCAGGTGCCCCGAGACCCGCTGCAGGACGAGGTCCGTAGCGGCCAGCAGCAGGGCGCCGAGCAGCGTCGACCAGGCGAGCCGAGCGCCCAGGCGCCGCGCGCCGGCCAGGCGCACGATATTGGGCGCGGCCAGGCCGATGAAGCCGACGATGCCCACCACGCTGACCACGCAGCCGGTGAGAAAGACCGCGAGCCCGAGGCCGGCGAGGCGCAGATGCTTGAGCGAGACGCCGAGACTGCGCGCGCCGGCCTCGTCGAGGGCGAGCACCGCCAGGGGGCGCAGCAGCAGCCAGGCGAGCAGGCCGCCGATCGCCAGGCGCGGCGCCAGGAAGGCGACGTCCTGCCAGCCGTTCTGGGCGAGCGAGCCGGCTCCCCAGATCAGCAGTCCCTTTAGCTCCTCCTGATGGAAGAGCAGCAGCACCATGGAGAGCGCTCCGAAGTAGAGGTTGACCACCAGGCCGCCGAGCACCACCACCACCGGCGCCAGGCCGCGCCGCCAGGCCAGGGCGAAGACCAGGCCCATGGCCATGCCGCCGCCGGCCAGTGCCACCCACTCCCGCCCCAGCCCCAGCAGGCCCGGGGCCATCAGCGAGGCGGCCATCAGCGCCAAGTTGGCGCCACTCGCCACGCCCAGGGTGGTGGGGGCGGCCAGGGGGTTGCGCAGCACCTGCTGCATCAACACGCCGGCGAGCGCCAGGCCGCCGCCGGCGAGCAGCGCCATGGCGAGTCGCGGCCACCAGGCGTAGTGCAGCACCAGCGTCGAGGCGGCATCGAGCGTCGCCTCGGGGGCGAACAGCGCGATTAGGCCCGGCCCCAGACCGGGACCGGCGAGCAGGTGGCCAAGGGCGAGGGCCAGCACGCCGAGGGCGAGCGGCAGGCCGAGCGCGCCTGGGGTCAGTCGGGGACGCCATGGGCGGCGAGTGGCGAGGGCGTCAGGCGGCATCGTCGGGCTCCAGGGCATTCACCAGTTGCTCGGCGAAACGCTCGGCCGAGGGCAGTGCGCCGAAGCTCCAGATCGGCGGCAGCACGATAGGAGTGCCGCGGCTCGCCTCGACCAGGTGACCCCACAGGCCGCCGTCGTCCAGGCGCTCGCGGACCCCGGCGGGGTAGGGTTCCACCACCACCAGGCGGGCATCGAGGCCGGCCAGCGCCTCGAGGCCCACCAGCGAGAAGCCCCAGGCATTGGTGGGGCCGGTCCAGGCGTTGTCGATGCCCAGCCGATCGAGCACCGCCTGGTAGAGGCCGTTATCACCGAAGACCCGCACATGGCGGCTATTCATGAACTGCATGATCAGAAGCGGCGCTGTGGCGTCATCGAGTCGCTGGCGCAGGGCATCGAGCCGGGCCTCGGTCTGCTCGATCAGCCCCGACGCCGCCTCGGGGCGCTCGACCATCTCGCCGATCGAGCGGGTCAGTTCGCGCATCTCGCGCCAGGTGTCGCGCTCGGGGCGATAGAGCGGCAGGGTTTCCACCGGGGCGATGTGCTCGAGACGCGGCGTCAGGTTGGCGAACATCGGCGAGATGAGGATGCGCTCCGGCGCCAGGCTTGCCAGCCGCTCGAGGTTGGGCTGGCTGCGCAGGCCCAGATCGATCGTCGAGGCGGGCAGGGCGGGTTCGCCCACCCAGGCATGATAGGCCTCGACCTGGGCCACGGCGGCGGGGGGCTCGCCGAGGGCGACGAGCGTCTCGGCCAGGGTCCAGTCGAGGGTGGCGAGGCGCGGCGCATCGGCCGGGGTCGCGGCGGCGACCAGCGCGGCGGTCAGGCCGGCCAGCCATGTCAGGGCGCGTCGAGGGCGGGGCACGGGTGACTCCAGGGGCGATTCCAAGGTCAATGGATAGCGGGCTAGTGGGCGATGGCGACGCGGTGCTCGCCACAGGGGTGGGCCATGACGTGCATGGGAATGCCGTAGATGGCCTTCAGGGTCTCGCCGTTCATCAGCGCCTCGGGCGTGCCCTCGGCCAGCAGGCGGCCGCCGTGCAGGGCCACCAGACGGTCGCAGTATCGCGATGCCATGTTGATGTCGTGAAGCACGATGATCACCCCGAGGCCGAGCTCTCGGCAGAGTCTTCGGGTTAGCGCCAGCACCTCCACCTGGTGGGCGATATCCAGCGCGGCTAGGGGCTCGTCGAGCAGCAGGAAGCGGCTGCCCTGGGCGAGCAGCATGGCCAGCCAGACGCGCTGGCGCTCCCCGCCGGAGAGGGTGTCCACCTGGCGGTCGGCGAAGGGCTCGGTATGGGTCAGTGCCATGGCTCGCTCGATGGCCGCCTCGTCATCGCGGCCATGTCGGCCCAGCAGGCCGCGCCAGGGGTAGCGGCCGAAGCCCACGAGCTCGCGGCCCGTGAGGTTGTCGGCAGCGGGCAGGTGCTGGGGCAGGTAGGCGACCCGACGAGCGAAGGCGCGATGGCCCCAGCTCGTCAGCGGCTTGCCGTCCAGCCTGAGCTCGCCCCGAGTGGCGGGCTGCTGGCGGGCCAGCAGCTTGAGCAGGGTCGACTTGCCCGAGCCGTTATGGCCGATCAGGCCATGGACCCGGCCTTCCGCGAAGGCGAGATCGAGGGGATGCAGCAGGCACTGGCCGTTGACCTCGTAGGAGGCGGCGCGCGTTTCAATCATGGAGGGCTCCGCTCGCGGAAGGCCGCCCCGGCGGGGGCAGCGGAATTGCCGCAAAGCGTAAGGCAAACGATAATACTTATCAATATGATCGGTTGGTTCGGGCGCCGACATGCCTTAGGCTTTGTCCCCCGTTTGCAAGGACCCTCACCATGTCTTCCACCGCTTCCAGCTTCCAGGCCCTGGGGCGCCTCTTGCGCTATGCCCGGGGTTACCGGCGTCGTATCATCGCCGCCACGCTCTGCTCGATCCTCAACAAGCTCTTCGATATCGCCCCGGAGATCCTGATCGGCGTGGCCATCGACGTGGTGGTCAATCAGGAGGAGAGCTTTGTCGCCGGGCTGGGCTTCACCACGGCCGAGCAGCAGATCCTGGTGCTCGGGGTGCTGACCTTCTTCATCTGGGCCGGCGAGTCGCTGTTCGAGTATCTCTTCCAGGTCCTGTGGCGCAACTTGGCCCAGCGTCTGCAGTCCGACCTGCGCCAGGACGCCTACGAGCATGCTCAGCGCCTGGACATGGGCTTCTTCGAGTCAAGGAGCTCGGGGCAGCTGGTCGCGACCATGAACGACGACGTCAACCAGCTCGAGCGCTTCCTCGACGGCGGTGCCAACGCCATGATCCAGGTCGGCGTCACCGTGGTGGCCGTGGGCGCGGTGTTCTTCGTGCTCTCCCCGTTGATCGCGTTGCTGGCCTTCACGCCGATCCCGCTGATCATCTGGGGCGCCTTCTATTTCCAGCGCCGGGCCGGGCCGCTGTATGCCGAGGTGCGCGAGCGGGTCGGCGAGCTCTCGAGCCGGCTGGCCAACAACCTGGCCGGCATCGCCACCATCAAGAGCTTCACCGCCGAGGCCCGCGAGGCCGAGCGTCTCAAGGCCGCCAGCGAGGCTTACGTGGAGGCCAATCGCCGGGCGATTCGCTTGAGCTCCGCCTTCATCCCGGTGATTCGCATGGCGATCCTCGCCGGCTTCCTGGCGACCTTCACCGTGGGCGGCATGATGGCGCTCAAGGGCGAGCTCAACGTGGGCGCCTACGGCGTGCTGGTGTTCCTAACCCAGCGACTGCTGTGGCCGCTCACCGGCCTGGCTCAGGTGATCGACCTCTTCGAGCGGGCCATGGCCAGCACCCGGCGCATCCTCGACCTGCTGGCCACGCCCATCCGGGTGCGCGATGAGGCGACCGAGGCGCTGGCCAAGCCGGTGCGCGGTGCGGTGCGCTTCGAGGGCGTGAGTTTCCGGTACGACGAGGGGGGCGCCGGCGTCCAGGGCATCGATCTGACGGTGCCGGCGGGGCACACCCTGGCATTGGTCGGGGCTACCGGCTCCGGCAAGTCGACGCTGATCAAGCTGCTGCTGCGCTTCCATGACCCGGCAGCAGGACGGGTGCTGATCGACGACCAGCCGATCCGCGAGGTCTCTCTGGCCTCGCTGCGTGGAGCCATTGGCCTGGTCAGCCAGGACGTCTACCTGTTTGAAGGCTCGGTGCGCGACAACATCGCCTACGGCAAACCGGACGCCCCCGAGGCCGAGATCGTCGATGCGGCGCGTACCGCCGAGGCCTGGGACTTCATCCAGGCGCTGCCCCAGGGGCTCGACACCGCGGTGGGCGAGCGCGGCGTTCGGCTCTCCGGCGGCCAGCGCCAGCGCCTGTCGCTGGCCCGGGCGCTGCTCAAGGATCCGCCGATCCTGGTGCTCGACGAGGCGACCAGCGCGGTGGATAACGAGACCGAGGCGGCCATCCAGCGCTCGCTTTCGCGCATCGGCCACGGCCGCACCGTGATCATGATCGCCCACCGGCTCTCGACCATCGTCCACGCCGACCAGATCGCCGTCATCGAGGCCGGCCGCGTCGTCGAGCGGGGCAGCCACGCCGAGCTGCTCGCCCGGGACGGGCGCTATGCCGCTCAGTGGCGGGTGCAGACCGGTGAGGTCGAGGCGGCGACGGCGGTCTCGGGCTGACGCGAGCCTCACATGCTCTCCCAGGCGGTGGCCCCACGGCCACCGCCGAGTCGTATCGTCGACGCGGCTCTTCAAACGCGAATAAGTTTCAATTGGGTTGTTGTTATTAATGCGAGTCATTATCATGCGCTTTCCCGTGCATCTGACCCAGAGGCTTGCTTTCCCCATGTTCCCATCCGCTTCCCGCCGCGTCGGGGTCGACCCCCTCGCCCAAGCCGTGCGCCGCGCCCTTGGCCTCGCCGCCCTCGGCAGCCTCGTGCTGGGCTCGCCCACCCTGCTGGCCCAGGAGGCTGCGTCCGCCGAAGAGCTCGAGACGGTCACCGTCGAGGCCGAGGCGCTGTCGCTGGTCACCGAGGGGGCCGACGACTATCGGGTCGCCCAGACCAGCACCGCAACCAGGCTCGACCTGACACCCCGCGAGACCCCGCAGTCCGTCTCCACGGTGACCCAGGCCCAGATCGACGACTTCAACCTCGACACCATCAACGACGTGCTGGAGTCCACGCCGGGCGTGACGGTGGAGCGTGTCGAGACGGACCGTACCTACTACAGCTCGCGGGGCTTCGAGATCTCGAACCTGCAGGTCGACGGCCTGCGCCTGCCCATGCCCTACAACAACGTCCACGGCGACATCGATACCGCCGTCTACGACCGGGTTGAGGTGGTGCGCGGCGCTACCGGGCTGATGTCCGGCTCGGGCAACCCGGCGGCCACCGTCAACTTCGTCCGCAAGCGCCCCACCGCGACCCCTCACGCCTCCGTCACCGGCAGTCTTGGCAGCGATGACCACCGCCGTCTGGCACTGGATGTCTCCGGCCCCCTGGACGATGAAGGTCGGGTGCGCGGCCGCCTGGTGGCCGCGGGGCAGGACAGCGACTCCTACCTGGATCGGCTTCATCGGGAGCGGGGTGTGCTCTTCGGCGTGCTGGAAGCCGACCTGACCGACAGCACCCAGCTGGCGCTGGGGCATACCTGGCAGCAGAACGACACCGACGGCAACATGTGGGGGGCGCTGCCGCTCTACGACTCGGCTGGCAACTCCACCGACTATGATCGTTCGACGTCATCGGCGCCCGACTGGTCATACTGGAATACCGAGACCCAGCGCAGCTTCGTCGAACTGACCCAGCGGCTCTCCAACGACTGGTCGCTGAAGGGTACGGTGACGCATCTGGATATGATATCCGATGGCGAAATGCTCTATATCGGTAACGTGCCTGACGCGAGCACAGGTAACATTCCGGCCACCTATCTCAATGCTGATGGTGACCCTGTAAATTCAATGTTGGTGAGTCAGTATGACCGTCATCTTGAACAGTGGGTGGCCGATATTCACGCTAAGGGAGATGTGAATCTCTTTGGACGAAATCATCAGCTGGTTCTGGGGACTGACTGGAGTCAGAGCCGTAACCAGCAGGTGTCCTTGTATGGTGATGCTCCAGATGAAATTCCGGATTTAGATGGTTGGGACGGTGGTTATCCCCAGTCCGGGAGTTGGTATAGCGATCCGGATTGGACAGGGGATGCCACCATCAAGGAGCGCAGCGTCTACGGGGCCGGCAATCTGGACCTGGCCGACCGCTGGACGCTGGTCACCGGCGCCCGGGTGAGCTGGCTGGACACCGTGGGCGAGCAGTACGGCAGCTCCCAGGACACCACCCTCGACTATGAGCTGACGCCCTATGCCGGCCTGATCTACGACGTCACCGACCGCGCCTCGCTCTACGCCAGCTATACCGAGATCTTCAATCCCCAGACCGAGATGGACCGCAGCGGCCAGTATCTTGATCCCATCGAGGGGGCCAGCTACGAGATGGGGCTCAAGGCGGACGTCTTTGACGGGGGCGCCGATGCGGCCCTGGCCGTGTTCCGTACTGAGCAAAATAATGTGGCTCAGGTGATCGATAATATCGGTGGCCGGGATGTTTACGCTGGGGCAGACGGCATCACCAGCGAGGGTGTCGAGGTGACCCTGGCCGGTGAGCTGGCACCGGGCTGGCAGGCGAGCGCAGGCTACACTTACCTGGATATCGAGGACGCCGACGGCGAGGCCACCAATACCTATATCCCGCGTCATCTGGTGCGTGCGACCACCAGCTATCGGCCGGCGTCCCTGGCCGCGCTCAAGGTCGGCGCCCGGCTGCGCTGGCAGGACGATATCGAGCGCGAGCGCGACAACGCCGACGGCAAGACCCGCCAGGACGCCTATGCGCTGGTCGACCTGATGGCGAGCTACGACTTCAGCGACAGCCTGACCGGCTCGCTGAACGTCAACAACGTCACCGACGAAAAGTACCTGACCAGCCTGAAGTGGGATCAGGGCTTCTATGGCGCGCCGCGCCACGTCATGGCCAACTTGACCTGGACCTACTGAGGCATCGCCTCGTTCGACCAAGCCATCCAGGGCCCACCCCGGCGACGGGGTGGGCCCTTGTCGTTTCCGAGGGAGGGATCGGTGTTGTCGGTTCCCTCGCACCCGCCCAGGTCCTCGAGGAGGGGCGGGGCTTTCCGTATGTCAGGGCATCGCCGATGACTGCCGGGCACGAAAAAAGACCGGCAGCCCGAGGGTTGCCGGTCAACGTCGACTGAAGTGAGGCGCGAGGGTCAGAAATCGTAGCTGACGCTGGCCTTTACGCTGCGCTCGGCGCCGAAGTAGCAGAACTGCAGCGAGTTGCAGGAGGCTACGTAGTCCTTGTCGAGCAGGTTGTTGACATTGAGCCGGGCGCTGACGCCGTCCATCCCCAGCTGGCCGAGGTCGTAGCTGAGGGCAGCATCGACCAGGGTGTAGTCCGGCACCTGCTCGGTGTTGGCCCGGTCGGCCTGGATGTCGGCGTGGTAGCGCACGCCGAGGCCGGCGCCGAGGCCCTCGAGGACGCCGTTCTGCGCCGCGTATGAGCCCCACACGGAGGCGATGTGGCGGGGCGCGTAGATAGCGTGGCTGCCCTCCTCGCTGTCGACGTCGCTCTTGGCGTAGGTGATGTCGGTGTAGCTGTAGCCGGCCTTGAAGCGCAGGCTGTCGGTCAGCTGGGTGTGCGCCTCCAGCTCGACGCCTTGGGACTCGATCTCGCCGATGGAGCGGTAGGGGTCGGTGGGCTGCTCCTTGGTGGCGACGTTGTCCTGCTCGATATGGAACAGCGACACGCTGTACTGGTCCTGGGAGCCGTTGGGCTGGTATTTCAGGCCGGCCTCGACCTGCTTGCCTTCCATCGGCTCGAGCACGTCGCCATCGATATCGACGAAGCTGGTCGGGGTGAAGGCGGTGTTGTAGCTGACGTAGGGCGCCAAGCCGTTGTCGAACAGGTAGAGCAGGCCGGCGCGGCCGCTGAAGTAGGTCTCGTCGAGGGTATCCTCGCGGTCGGCCAGCTTCTGCTCATTGGTGATCGAGACGCGGTCGTAGCGCCCGCCGAGGGTGAGGCGCCAATGATCGAGGGCCATCTGGTCCTGCAGGTAGACACCGGTCTGGCTCAGCTCGTGGCGTTCGTCGTTGGTGGTCACGATGTCGCCGCTCGGGTCGGCGCCATACTCGGGGTGGAAGGCGTCGAGGGGCGGGAAGCTCCCCGAGCTCCACTTCACGTCGGTCTCGCGGTGCTGGTAGTGGGCACCGACCAGCAGGGTGTGGTCCACGGGCCCGCTGCTCAGCCGCGCCTCGAGCTGGTTGTCGAGGGTCCAGGCCTCCATAGACTCCTCGCCGCCGGCGTAGTAGCGGTTGAGCTCGGTGTCGCTGGTCCAGCCGTAGCCGTAGACCTGGTTCATGGTCACGTCGGTGTTGAGGTAGAGCAACTTCTGGCGGCCCGTCCAGGCGTCGTTGAAGCGGTGCTCCAGGTCATAGCCGAACAGGCGCTGGGTGCGTTCGAACTTGTCGTAGTCTTCCTCGCCGTCGAAGAAGGTGTTGTCGATCCGGCGGCCGTTGCGGCTCTCCACGGCGCCCTCATAGGGCACGCCGGAGTGGTAGCCGCCCTCCGGATCCTTCTGCAGGTAGGCGTGCAGGGTCAGGCTGGTGGCGTCGGTTATGTCCCAGGTCAGCTGGGGCGCGATGGCATAGCGCTCCTCTTCCACATGGTCGAACTGGGTGTCGGCGCTTTCGGCCAGTCCGGTCAAGCGATAGGCGAGCCGGCGCTCGTCGTCCAGCGGGCCGGTGAGGTCGAAGGCGGCGCTGCGCTGGGCGTTGTTGCCGACGCCGAGGCGGACCTGCCCCGAACGCTCGAACTCGGGGCTCTTGCTGGTCAACGCCACCAGGCCGCCCGGGGAGGCGCGGCCGTAGAGTACCGAGGCCGGGCCCTTGACCACCTCGATGCTCTCGAGAAAGTAGGGATCGATGACCAGCGAGCTGTAGGAGTTGGCGTCTCCCATCAGCTTGAGGCCGTCGAGGAAGGTGTTGCTCAGGCTACCGTCGGAGAAGCCGCGCAGCACGATGTAGTCGTAGCGGCTGGAGGCGCCGACCTGGTTGGCGTAGACCCCCGGCGTGTAATTCAGGGCCCGCTGCACCGACTCGGCGCCGCGCGCCTCCCACTCCTCGTTCTCGATCACCGAGATCGACTGCGGCGTCTCGTTGAACGGCGTCTCAGTCTTGGTGGCGGCCTGGGCGGTGACGGTCAGGGTAGAGAGTTGCTCGGCGTCTTTGGCGTGGGCCGCCAGGGCGATGCTAACGGCGGCGAGCGACACCGCCAGCGCCAGCGGACGGGGAGTCGGCATAGGGAAATCCTTGCTGAGAGCGTGTGACTTTAGGGAATGAGAAGTATTCACTTTTGTGCGCTAGGCGGGGTATGCCGAATGCTCACGGGGCTATTCGAGGCGATCAGGTCGCCGGGGGCAGGGAACTCGGCGGGTAGCCGAACCGGCGACGAAAGGCGGTGGCGAAGTTGCTGGCGTGGCGGTAGCCGGAGAAGTGGGCGGCCTGCTGGACGCTGAAGCCCCGTGCGAGATAGCCGTGGGCCAGCGCCAGCCGGCACTCGCGCCGGTAGTCGAACACCGAGCGCCCGTAGGCGGCCTGGAACTTGCGGCGCAGGCTAGCGGGACTCATGGCGGCGAGCTCGGCCAGGTCGGCCAGGCGATGCTCGGCGGCGGGGTTTCGGTGAAGGGTGTCCCGGACCCGCGCCAGGCGCTCGCGTTCCCGGGTGGCCTGGCGCGGTGCGCAGGTCGGCATGGGATCGCCGAAGCCGCCGCCGTGGGCCAGCAGCTGCAGGCTTAGTCCCTCGATCAGCAGGCGCTGGGCCTCCCTCATTTGCGGCATGGCGAGGGCCTGCTCGAGCCCATCTCGAAGCGGCTCGGGAAGCCGCCAGGCCCGGAGCGGACAGGCGGAGGAGCCTGACGGGCGCACCCCGAGCCGGGTCAGGTAGGTCTCGTCGAGGCCGAGGGTCAGGGCCCGCAGGCGCTGGCCCGCCGGCTGGGAGGCGGCGAGGCCCCGATGGGGCTCGAGGCGAAGGCTCAGCGCCATGCCCGGGGTCAGCGTCAGGCTGTGGTGATCGAGGCTGACCTCGGCATGGCCTTCCAGCATGACCACGATCGACAGCGGCGAGGGGGTGCGGGAACGCGATTCGTAGCGGTGGATCACCTCCACGTCGGAAGCGACCAGCTGCATCCCCGGACGCGGCGAGAACTCCCGCACCGTCCCGGTCATCACCGGCACCTCGGCGCTTGGCGCGAGGCCCGGCACCCGATAGTCGAGGCCGTAGTGCCGGCCATAGGCGTGCAGGTCCCGGGGCGTGTGCGCGCGCACCGGGGTTCTTGTCGCCTTCATGCGCTTGCCCTGGCCATCTCCGTGCCCCTGGCCGCCGTTTTGCCGCGCCGGCACTCCAGCGGGCAATTGGCGCAATAGCCCAGCTCGTCGATCAGGTAGCGGATGCAGCATAGCCGGCGCACCCGGGCGGGCTTGCCCGGGTCGGCGGGCGTGACGTAGCGCACCGGGCGAAAGAGCGGGTTGCGGCGGCCGTCGGGCAGGGAGCGGCGCTCCATCAGCGCCTGGGCGGGCTCGCCCACGTCGGGCTCGGCCATGGGGTGATCGGCCAGGGCACCGGCGAAGTACTCGAAGTAGTTGCCGGCGTTGCTCCAGAACACCTTGGGTGAGGCGCCGGTGGCCCCGGCCAGCGCCTCGATCAGCGGCGTCAGGTGAGCGTCGAGCAGCGTGGCGAAGCGCGCGCCGGGATCTAGCTCGGCCAGGGGCTTGCCGGCATGGGGCAGCATCAGCCCGGCGGTCTGCCCCTCGTCGGACTGCACCAGGTGCAGCTCATGAAGCCCCAGCGGCAGGTCGCGTTCGAGCAGCAGGTTGGCCGCCAGGCCATGGGCGGCCAGCGCGCTGAAGTGCCACTTGGACCAGAGCGAAGCCACCGCCCGGCGGTCGCCGTGGCCGTAGGTGCGGCCGAAGCGCTCGAACAGCTCGGCGAGGTAGGCCGGCTCGAGCAGGGTGCGGGCGGGCAGAGCGTCGGGGCCGGGTGTCGGCGCGACCCGTGGCGGCGTCAGGCCCTCCAGAGGGCCGATATAGAGCGTCGTGAGCGCGTGAGCCATGGGGCTCTCCATCGTGGTGTCCCGACGAACACTAAAGCAAATACGAATCGTTATCAAAATATCGAGGGCACGCGTCGTGTCCTCGTCGTGGTTTCTTCACGTGTTCCTCCTCGGCCTGTCGGACGCCGCGTTATTGCTCGCGGTCAGTGCGCCCACGCCCCCGATGGGCGATGCTGGTGGGCGGTCTGACGCGGCCAGTACGGGCAGGGCGCTCTGATCGCACCTTTACGTCTTACGCTTTCAAAAACCGTCGGCAAGCGCGGGCATGGCAGTATTGTGCATTGATAAGCATTCCCATTTGTGTCACTGTCTCGCCCCGTTCGAGACCTTTAACCGGAGAGTCATCGTGAGGATGTTTCGCTTCCCCGCCGCGCTGGTCGCGGTCGTCGGTCTGTGCGCTGGCGGCCTGGCTCAGGGTCAGGCGCAGGAATCGCTGGTCGACCGATCGGTCGAGGCGCAGCGCCACCAGGCCAAGCTGCAGACGCGCATCGACGACGCCGATGACGAGACTCGCCGCCTGATCGGCGAGCTGCGAAAGGCGAGGGCCGAGGCGCAGCGGGTCGAGGCCTACAACGCCGAGCTTGCGCGCGTGGTGGAGCGCCAGGAGGAGACGCTGGCGCGCCGCGAGCGCGCCCTGGAAGGCTCCGCGACGACCCGCGAGGGGCTGCCGCCCCTGCTGCGAGGAATGGTCGAGCGCCTCGATCACTGGATCGAGGCCGACCTGCCGTTCCTTCAGGACGAGCGCCGCGCCCGAATCGCGAGCCTGGAGCGCGCACTCTCCGATCCGGCGCTGTCGCCCGCCGAACGGCTGGATCGTGTGCTGGCCGCCTGGCGTGGGGAGCTCGCCTACGGCCGCGAGCTGGACGCCTGGCGCGGCCTGCTGGACGGCGAACGAGAGGTGGACTTCCTGAGGTTGGGGCGGATCGGCTTCTACTACCTGACGCCGAATGGTCGCGAGGGCGGCGTGTGGAAGGCCGACGAGCAGGCCTGGCAGCCGCTCGAGAAGGCGTCGCGCCAGGCGCTCGAGAACGGCATCCGTATCGCCCGGGAGCAGCGGGCTCCCGAGCTGCTGACGCTGCCGGTCTCCCAGCCCATCTCCCAACCGAAGACGAGCCACGAGAGTGGGGGAGAAGCCTCATGACGCTGTCACGCTACGTGAGCCGCCTGCTGCTCTGCGGCGCCCTGCTGCTGCCGGCGGCGCTGCTCCAGGCCCAGACCGACCCTCAGGCCGATGCCCCGTCTGCTCCCCAGCTCCGGCAGGACGCTCCGGCTTCCTTCGCCGAGGCGCGCCAGGCCGAGCTCGCGCGGGACAGGGCGCGGCTGGCCGAGCTGGTCGACGATCGCGACGCCCTGCGCGATGCCGTCGAGGCGGCCCGCGAGCGCCGCGAGGCGGCCGCCGAACGGCGCCAGGACCTCGAGGCGCAGCGCGACGAGCAGCAGGCTCGCCGCGAGGCGCTGGCGGAGCGACAGCAGGCACAGGGCGGCGAACTCTCCGACGTCGAGCCGGTGCTGGAACGCCACGTCGGCGAGCTGCGCGACGCCCTTGGCCAGAGCTGGCTCACCCTCAACGGGGCCGAGCTGCCCGCGCGCGGCGAGGCGGACACGCTGCCCGACCTTCCGCGACTCGAGTCGCTGGCCGATGCCCTGATGGCCCTCACCCGGGAGACCGGGCGTATCGAGCGGCTGACGGTGCCGGTCGCCTCGGTCGACGGGCGCGTCGCCCCCCGGGAGGTGCTTCGGCTGGGGGATCTCGCCATGATCGAGGGCGGGCGTTGGCTGCGTCGCGACTCGCCGGACCTGCCCCCTGCGGCGCTGGCCGCGACCCCCGACGACGCCAGCGAAACCCTGGCGGCCTTCGCGCGGGGCGAAAGCGATCGGGTCACCCTCGACCCCACCGGCGGCGAACTGCTCGAGGCGCTGGCCCAGCGCCCCGACCTGCTGGCGCGCTTCCACCAGGGCGGCGCCGTGGGCTACGTGGTGGTCGCCCTGGGCGGGCTGGGCCTCTTGATCGCCTTGGGCCAGTACGGGTACCTGATGCGGGTGAGCGCGCGCCTGCGGCGTCAGCTCCGGGACGGCGCGAACCTGCGCGACGACAACCCCCTGGGCCGGGTGCTGGCCAAGGTCCAGACGCTGCGCCAGGGGCTCGTACCCGAGGCGCTGGAGGCGCGCCTCGACGAGGCCCTGCTCGCCGAGTTGCCGCGGCTCGAGCGGGGCCAGGCGCTGGTCAAGCTGCTGGCGGCGGTGGCACCGCTGCTGGGGCTGCTCGGCACCGTGACCGGCATGATCGGCACCTTCCAGTCGATCACGGTGTTCGGCACCGGCGACCCGCAGCTGATGGCCGGCGGCATCAGCCAGGCGCTGGTCACCACGGTGCTGGGCCTGATCACCGCGGTGCCGCTGATGCTCGCCCATACCACGCTCGCCAGCCGCAGCCGCTGGCTCTCCGGGGTGATCGAGGGGCACGCCAGCGCGGCGCTGGCCGAGCATCTCGAGGCCCTGCCGGCTTCTTCTGCCCAGCATCGCGAGTCACGTCATGCCGCTGCCTTGGCCTGAACTCCTGGCGGGCGCCACCGCGCCGCTCGCCTGGCTGGGCCAGGCTGGTGGACCGGTGCTGGTGGCCATCGGCGCGGTGGCCATGCTGCTCTTCTCCCTGGCGCTGGAGCGCTGGTGCTACTTCCGCTTCGTCTGGCGGCGCGAGCGCCAAGCCCTGGTGGCGCGCTGGGTGCGCCGCGAGGACCACACAAGCTGGAGCGCGCGGACGCTGCGCGAAGTATGGACCCAGGCGCTGCTCGCCCGGCTGCGTCGCCCGCTGCCGTGGCTCAGGCTACTGGTGACGCTCTGTCCGCTGCTCGGCCTGCTGGGCACGGTCACCGGCATGATCACCGTCTTCGAGGGCTTGGCCGCCAGCGAGACCAGCCAGGCCCGTGCCATGGCCGACGGCGTCGCCCGGGCCACGCTGCCGACACTGGCCGGCATGGCGGTGGCGGTGGTTGGGTTGCTGTTCACCACCCGTCTCGAACACATCATTCGGCGCGAGGACCAGCGGCTGCACGACCGCATGGCCCGCGCCGTGGAGGAGCCCGATGCGTAGGCGTCGCCTGAGTGCCGACAGCGGCGAGACCAGCGAGGTCAACCTGACCCCCATGCTGGACGTCGTCTTCATCATGCTGATCTTTTTCATCGTCACCACCAGCTTCGTCAAGGAAAGCGGCGTGGAGATCGAGCGCCCCCAGTCCAGCGACGCGACGCCGCGCCCCGAGGCCCAGGTGATGGTGGCCCTGACCGCGGAGGGCGCGGTGTGGGTCGATGGTGCGCCGGTTGACGCGCACCGCGTCGGCGAGGCCGTGGCGCCGCTGGTGAGCGAGCAGGGCGGGGTGGTGATCCAGGCCGACCGCGCCTCCACCACCGGCCTGTTGGTCGAGGTGATGGATCGTCTGCGCGAGGCGGGCGTCGAGCAGATCGCCGTGGCCGCTGCCCGGGAGGGGGCGTGATTCGCTGGCCCCTGGCGTCGCTGGCCGGAGTGTCCCTGGCGCTGCTGCTGTTCTGGGGGCTGGCGCTGCTGGTGGCGCCGCCCGAGGCGGACGTCGAGGTGCGCGAGAGGGCCATGACGATGAGCATGGCCGCGGCGGTCGACCAGCCGGCGCAGCCGGCCGAGACGACGGCCCCCGCGCCCAGCGCACCGCCCGCGCCGCAGCCGGCACCTCCCAGTCCGCCGCCGCCGGCGCCGCTGCCCGACAGCACCCTGTCACTGCCGGAGCCGACGCCGGTCGATCCTCCGCCGGTGCAGCCCGAGGCGGTCGCCGAGCTGGACACCGCGCTGCCCGAGCTGACCGAGGCGGCGCCGACGCCCGAGCCTCAGCCAGAGCCTGAACCGCAACCCGAGCCCGAACCGCAGCCGGAACCGTCACCCTCTACCGAGCCGGCGAGCCCGTCGGCGACGGCTACCGACGCCGCGGCGACGCAGTCGCCCGCCGCTTCGGGGCAGGGGACACCGAGCGCCGCCGGCCAGGCCAGCCAGGCGGTGCAGGACGTGGGGCAGGCGACGCCCACCCGGCGCGTGCCGCCGAGCTATCCGCGCCGCGCTCAGCGCCGCAGCCTGGAAGGCCACGTGGTGGTGGAGTTTCTGATTCGCCCCGACGGCCGGGTGAAGGTCGGCTCGGTCCGGGTGGTCGAGGCCCGGCCGCGGCGGGTCTTCGACGAGGCGGCCACGCGTGCCGTGGCCGACTGGCGCTTCGCGGCCGACGGTCGCCTGCGTCGCGCCCGCCAACGACTCGAGTTTCAGCTGAGGTGAGCCCGATGTCACGATGCCTGTTATCTATCCTGTCAGTCGTCCTGCTGCTGGTTTCCTCGGGTGTTCAGGCCCAGCCGGCCCTGCCCGGGAGCTTCATCCGCGATCTCCAGAGCCTCGAGGCCCGGCTCGCGGAAGCGCCCGCGGAGGTGCTGGTCGAGGTACAGGACAAGGCGCGCCGGCAGGCCGAGCGTTTGGCGGCGGGCAACGTCGCCGATCGCTGGGCGCGGGCCCTCTATCTGCAGCTGGCGGCCGGTGCCGCGGCGCGTCAGGGCGAGCACGGACGAGCCGCCGCGTGGCTGGATGCCGCGGCGGGAAGCGATCCGGCCCCGGCGGCCTGGCGCCAGGCACGGCGTCGCGAGGCAGCGCTGCAGTATCGGGCCGCGGGGCGCACGGCCCTGGCCGTGGAGCGTCTGACTCGCTGGTTGGATGAGACGGCCCCGCCGGCGATGGACGAGCGTTGGCGGTTGATCGCTTGGCTGGCGGAGCTCGAGCGCTGGGAGGCGGCCGCTGCGCGGCTCGAGGCGCTGGATGCTGCGTCGGGCGCCTGGTCGGCCGATCGCCGGGCATTGGCGCTCTCGATCTATCGGCAGGCGGGACACGAGTCCTTGGCATTGGCGCTGCTGCGCGAGCATTTGGAGCGCGAGGCCGATCCGACGCAGTGGCGACGCGCCGCGGCGCTGGCTCAGCGCCTCGGCGATCCGGGGCTCGCCGCGGCGCTCTGGGAGGTCGGCTGGCAGCGGGGGCATCTGACGGGAAAGGAGGATCTACTGCGCCTGGCCCGGCTGCACTTGGCCGGCGGGACGCCGGCGCGGGCGGCCGAGCACCTGGAGCGAGGGCTAGAGGATGGCGTGTTGGCGATCGATGCCCGTCACCGGCGGCTGCTGGCCACGGCCTGGGAGGCGGCGCGCGATCATGGCCGGGCGCTCTCGGCCTGGGAGGCGGTCGCTCGCGAGAGCGAGCGGGCAACCGACTGGCTGCGCCTGGGCCAGCTGGCCCGCGGCTGGGGAGAGAAGGCGCTGGCGGGCCGCGCCCTGAGGCGGGCCCGCGCTCTGGGCGCCGAGGAGGCCGAGGCGTGGCTCGCCACGCTGCCCGACGCGGCGGGCGAGGACGCCTCGGCGATCGCCGATCAGAGCGAGAGCTCGGTCCAGACCGGGGCGTGATCCGAGGGCTTCTCCATGGCGCGCAGTTCATAGTCGATGCCGGCGTCCGCGACGCGTTCGGCGAGCGGGGGCGTGACCAGGATATGGTCGATGCGCAGCCCGCGCCGGGGGTCGCGCTCGAAGGCGCGGGAGCGGTAGTCGAACCAGCTGAAGCGATCGTCGACGTCCGGGTAGCGGAGGCGGTAGCTGTCGGTCAGGCCCCAGGCCTTGATGCCGGCCAGCCACTCGCGCTCCACGGGCTGGAAGCTGGTCTTGCCCTCGCGCAGCCAGCGCTTGCGGTTGGCCTCGCCGATGCCGATGTCGATGTCCTCGGGGGAGATGTTGAAATCACCCATCACCGCCAGGTGCTCATCGGCACGATGCTGGGTCTCCAGCAGGCGCTGCAGCTGGGCATAGAAGGCCCGCTTGTGGGGAAACTTCACCGGATGCTCGACGTTCTCGCCCTGGGGGAAGTAGCCGTTCCAGACCGTGATCGGCGTGCCGCCATTCGGTGTGAAGCGCGCGCCGATCATGCGGCGCTGGGCGTCGTCCCCGTCGTCGGGGAAGCCCTTGAAGATCGCCTCGGGCTCGCCGCACTGGGCCGTGTCGATCATCAGGGCCACGCCGTAGTGGCCCTTCTGGCCGTGGAACTCGACGCGATAGCCCATCGCCTCCACGGCGGCCATGGGAAACTCGCTGTCCTGGACCTTGGTCTCCTGCAGGCCGATCACCGCCGGGCGATGGGCCTCGATCAGGGCCTCGAGCTGGTGCAGGCGGGCACGAATGCCGTTGATGTTGAATGACACCAGGCGCATCGGTCAGTCGTCCTTGTGCTCGGTCGTGTCGGGGTGGATCGCGATGGACGGCCCCGCTTCCTGGCGGGCCTGCTTGCGCGCCGCCTGCAGCTTGCGCTGCTGGCGCTTCTTCTGGGTATAGCGGGTCGACGAGGTCACCTGATCGGGATTCTCGTGCCGCCACTTCTTGAAATCCTTGCGCTTGCCGGTGCGGATCTTCACCTTATCGGCCAGCGACCGGGTCTTCTTTTGGCGTGTCATGGTGCAACTCCTGCATGTAAGGGCGCTATTCTAGCAGTCGAGGCCCGCCGGCTGACAGCAATCAACCGCCGGCAGGCGTCCGGGGGCGCCCTCGTCGCCGGAGGCTGTTACAATGGCCGTTTGCGTCACGCACCCCATCCACCCATACGGACAAGACAGCACAGCCTATGAGCGAGTCGGAACAGACCACAGCACCGGCCCAGAACCGCAAGCCCAAGCGTCGTCGGCGCAAGCCGCGGCGTCGTCAGTCGAACTGGGATCTGCGCCAGTTCCAGGTTCCCGCTGTCGCGGGCAAGTGGCGCTTCCATGACTTCGATCTGCCGCTGCCGCTGATGCGGGCGATTCATGCCCTGGGGTTCGAATACTGCACGCCGATCCAGGCCGAGGCGCTGGCCCAGACCCTGCTGGGTGGCGACGTGGTGGGCAAGGCCCAGACCGGCACCGGCAAGACCGCGGCCTTTTTGATCTCGATCCTGGCCTACTTCCTCGAGGAGGAGGCGCCCAACGCCCAGAAGCCAGGGGCGCCGCGAGCACTGATCGTGGCTCCAACCCGCGAGCTGGCGCTGCAGATCGAGAAGGACGCCAAGGCACTGGCGCGCTTCACCGACCTCAAGGTGGCCAGCGTCGTCGGCGGCATGGACTACCAGAAGCAGCGCGAGGCGCTGGGCGATAAGCTCGATATCCTCGTCGCCACCCCGGGCCGGCTGTTGGACTTCCATGAGAAGCGCGACGTCGACCTGACCCAGGTGGAAGTGCTGGTACTCGATGAGGCCGATCGGATGCTGTCGATGGGTTTCATTCCCGACGTCAAGCGCATCATCCGCCACACGCCGAACACCGAGCAGCGCCAGACCTTCCTGTTCTCGGCGACCTTCAGCCAGGACATTCTCAACCTGGCCAGCCAGTGGACCCACAAGCCGGCCCACGTCGATATCGCCGTCACCGTCGACAACGCTGCCGACATCGATCAGCGCGTCTATCTGGTCGGCGACGAGGACAAGCAACGCCTGCTGGTCAACCTACTCAAGCAGGAGAGCTTCGAGCGCGTGATGGTCTTCGGCAACCGCCGGGATCTGGTGCGCAAGCTCGACGACCTGCTCGAGAAGGCCGGCATCAACGCCGCCATGCTCTCCGGCGATGTGCCCCAGAACCAGCGCATCGAGACCCTCGAGAAGTTCCGCGAGGGCAAGATTCAGGTGCTGGTGGCCACCGACGTGGCGGGACGCGGCATCCACATCGAGGATGTCAGCCACGTGATCAACTACACCCTGCCGGAAGATCCGGAGGACTACGTCCACCGCATCGGCCGCACCGGCCGCGCCGGCGCCAAGGGCGTGTCGATCAGCTTCGTCGGCGAGGAAGACGCCTTCTCCCTGCCGGAGATCGAGCGCTACATCAACGACAAGCTGCCGTGCGAACATCCGCCGGAAGGGCTGCTCTGACGTCCCATGCTTGACGAGGCCCTGAAGGGCGAGATCCAAGAGGCCTATCGGCGCGTGCTCGAGGGCCTCGGGCTCACCCCGCGCTACGGGCAGCGGCTGATGATCGCCGAGATCGCCCGCACCCTGGCGGGCATCGAGGCGGACGACGCCGGCCGACGCTTAAGCGATGAACATGTCTGCGTGCTCGAGGCCGGCACCGGTACCGGCAAGACGCTGGCCTACCTGCTGGCCGCCCTGCCGGTGGCCAAGGCCCGCGGCAAGCGCCTGGTGATCGCCACCGCCACCGTGGCCCTGCAGGAGCAGGTGCTCCATCAGGACCTGCCCTCGCTGAAGACTCATAGCGGGCTTTCCTTCGACTACGCCCTGGCCAAGGGACGCGGCCGCTACGTCTGCGTGGCGCGCCTCGACCAGGCGCTCGATGGCGGCGAGGAGAACCCGACGCTGTCGCTCTTCGAGCAGTCGCTCGCCAGCGGCGGCGACGACTTCCAGGCGCTGGTCAAGGAGCTCGGCGACGCATACGGCAACGGGCGCTGGGAGGGCGATCGCGACAGCTGGCCCGAGGCCATCGACGACGGCCACTGGCGCCGCCTGACCGTGGATCATCGCCAGTGCACCAATCGCCGCTGCGGCCACTTCGCCTCCTGCGCTTTCTTCCGCTCCCGCCGTCATCTGGACAGCGCCGACATCATCGTCGCCAATCACGATCTGGTGCTGGCCGACCTGGCGCTGGGCGGGGGCGTGGTGCTGCCCGACCCCGGCGACTGCATCCACGTCTTCGACGAGGGCCATCACCTGCCCGACAAGGCGTTGCAGCACTTCACCCATCGCGTCGCCGTCGGCGGGGCGCTGCGCTGGCTGCGCACCCTGAAGAGCTCGCTGACCGAGCTCAACCAGGCGCTAGCCGTGCAGCCGACCCTGGCTCGCCTGCTGTCCGGGCTGCCGGAGGCGATCAACGTGCTGGAGCCGCGCCTCGGTGAGGCGTTCGCGATGGGTCACCAGCTCGCCGGGCGGCCCCAGGGGCTGGGTGAGGGCGAAGAGAGCCGGCACCATCGCTTCGAGATGGGGCGGGTGCCCGAGGCGCTGCGCGAGCACGCCGACGGCCTGGTAACGCTTTTCGCCGAACTCGCGCGGACCCTGGAGTCCATGGCGGACATCCTGCGCGAGAGCCTCGACCCGGACAAGCACACTGGCCTGCCCCGGGAGCAGGCCGAGGCCTGGCTGCCGCTGGTGGCGCTGCTGCACGGTCGCGCCCTGGAGGCTCATGCCCTCTGGCTGGCCTTCGCCGAGCTCGATCCCGATGGCGAGCCGCCTCGGGCGCGCTGGCTGACCCTGGAGCGTTTCAACGGCGAGCCGGAGCTGAGCTTCTCGGCGAGCCCGGTCTCCGCCGCGCACACCCTGGCGCGCAACCTCTGGGGCAGCACCTATGGTGCCGTGATCACCTCGGCCACCCTCACCGCGCTCGGGCGCTTCGAACGGCTCCAGGAGCGGGCGGGGCTCGCCAATCGTTACCGCTACCAGCGCCTGCCGAGCCCCTTCGACTACTCCCGGGCGGTGCTCAGCGTGCCCCGCGAGGCGGTCGATCCCGCCGACCGCGAGGGCCACGAGCGGGCCATCGTCGATTTCGTCGAGGCCCTCGGCGAGCAGGAGGCGGTGCTGATGCTCTTTTCCTCGCGAGCGCAGCTGCGCGGCGTGGAGAAGGCGCTCTCCAGGGAGCGGCGTGAGCGCGTGCTGGCGCAGGACCGCCTGCCCAAACGCGAGCTGATCACTCGGCATCGGGCGCGGGTGGATGCGGGGGAGGGCAGCATCATCTTCGGCCTGGCGAGCTTCGCCGAAGGCATCGACCTGCCCGGCGACTACCTGACCCACGTGGTGATCACCCGGCTGCCCTTCTCGGTGCCGGACGACCCGGTGGGCGCGACGCTGGCCGAGTGGATCGAGAGCCGCGGCGGCAATCCCTTCATGCGCATCAGCGTGCCCGACGCCTCGATCAAGCTGGTGCAGGCCTGCGGTCGGCTGATCCGCAAGGAGGCCGACCAGGGTCGCATCACGCTGCTCGATCGACGGGTGTTGACCCGCCGCTACGGCCGCGCGCTGCTCGATGCCCTGCCGCCCTTCGTGCGCGAGATCGACGGGGTGGTGCAGGGCGCGACATGAGGCTGATCCTCAGTCGCAAGGGCTTCGACAGCGCCGCCGGTGGCGTGCCGAGCCCGATCCTGCCCGACGGGCGGCTGATCGTGCTGCCCATCCCCGATGTACACTCCCTCACGACCTATGGCGAGCTCACCCAGGACGGCGAACCGCTGGCACCCCTGGTCAGTGACCTGACCCGGGGCCGGCTTACCGCCCGACACCGGGCGCACCTCGATCCCGATCTGCTGGAAGAGAGCCTGCCGCGCCGGCCGAGCTGGCGGCCGCTGTTTGGTCAGATGGGCCAGGCGCAGGGCCACCTCCGTAACCAGGGTGTCGGACCGGGGGATCTGTTTCTGTTCTTCGGGCTCTTCCGGCAGGTCGCGCGAGGTCGCGACGGCTGGGGCTTCGTGCGGGACGCGCGGCCCCGTCACGTGCTCTGGGGCTGGATGCAGGTGGAGCGCATGCTGCCCCTGGACGGCCCGCTGCCGGCCGAGATGGCCTGGGCGAGCGATCATCCGCACTGCCAGCGCCGGGAGAGCAACAATGTGCTCTATCTCGCCCGTCGACATCTGACCATCGATGGTCTCGCCGAGACCCTGTCGGGTGCCGGCGTCTTCTCCCATGACGCGCCGACCCTGCGGCTCACCGCACCGGATGCGGCGAACGTCACCGACTGGCGGCTCCCGTCCTGGTGGTATCCGCACCACGGCCGTCCGCCGCTCTCCTATCACGCCGACCTCGACCGCTGGCGACAGCAGGCGGAGTACACCGAGCTCAAGGCCGTGGCTCGGGGCCAGGAGTTCGTGCTGGACGCCGCGGCCTATCCCGAGGCGCTGCCCTGGGCGGCTGAGCTGATCCGCAGCCGCGCGGCGAGTCAGGCCTAGCGCATGGAGCAGGTCTATCCAACAGGCGGGCCTGTCTTCCGATAGACACCTAGCCAGCTGCGCTAACGAGACGAGCCCGCCATATGGCGGGCCCGTCTCGTCTTGTGATCGCGCATCGCGCGGGGAACGGCTCAGGCGGCCTGATGGCGCTTGGCCAGCACCGGGGCAAGCTTCTCGTTCATGCGCTTGAACGCCTCGACGGTGGTGTCCCAGTCGATGCAGGCATCGGTGATCGACACGCCGTATTTCAGCTCGCTGGGATCCTTGGTCATCTTCTGGTTGCCCCAGCCGAGGTTGGATTCCACCATCAACCCGATGATCGAGTGGTTGCCCTCGAGGATCTGGTTGGTGACGTTCTCCAGCACCAGCGGCTGAAGGGCCGCGTCCTTGTTGGAGTTGGCGTGCGAGCAGTCGATCATGATGTTGGGCTTGAGGTCGGCCTGCTTCAGCTCCTGCTCGGCGAGCGCCACGCTGACGCTGTCGTAGTTGGGCTTGCCGTTGCCGCCGCGCAGCACCACGTGTCCGTAAGCGTTGCCGCGGGTGCGGATGATCGCCACCTGCCCGGCCTGGTCGATGCCCAGGAAGTTGTGCGGGTGCGACACCGACTGCAGGGCGTTGACCGCGACATCGAGGCTGCCGTCGGTGCCGTTCTTGAAGCCCACCGGGCCGGAGAGGCCGGAGGCCATCTCGCGGTGCGTCTGGGACTCGGTGGTGCGGGCGCCGACGGCCGACCAGCTGATGCAGTCCTGCAGGTACTGGGGTGAGATCGGATCCAGTGCCTCGGTGGCCAGCGGCAGGCCCATCTCGGCGAGGCCGACGAGCAGGCGGCGGGCGATGTGCAGGCCCTCCTCGATCTCGAAGGAACCGTTGAGGTGGGGATCGTTGATCAGGCCCTTCCAGCCTACCGTGGTGCGCGGCTTCTCGAAGTAGACGCGCATCACAATGTAGAGGCTGTCCTTGACCTCGTCGGCCAGGCGTCGAAGCTGGCGCGCGTAGTCCAGCGCGGCGTCAACGTCGTGGATGGAGCAAGGGCCCACCACCATCAGCAGGCGCGGGTCGCGGCCGTCGAGGATGGCCTGGATGGTCTCGCGTCCCTCGATCACCGTGCGTTCCGCGGCCTCGGTCAGCGGAATCTCCCGCTTGAGGGCCTCGGGAGTGATCAAGACGTCCTGGGCGAGAACGTTGAGGTTGTTGACCTGCTGTTCTGACATGGTGCTTCCTGTGTCGTGTCTGCGCTGATGGCGAAATTATTTGGCTTCTACTATCGCGTGCGCGGCCGGCAAATTCAATCGTCGACGGTGCCCGTCGGACCGGTCGCAGTGGTCTTGCCGGCGATGCGGCGAGTCGATCGGCTTGATGGACGTTCAAGAAACAGGAACACTTGTACCCTTCGAGACTCACGACCCTGATCCTTCAGCGGCGACATGCCCCAGGTTGACACTATGTTAGCGACACCACAGCTTTCGCGACCCGAGTTCGGGTCGTCATCCACGCCTTTCCGTTCAGGGAGGGCCTGAATGGGCACCCGGGAAACCGATCAGCAGCTCGTCGAGCGAGCCCAGAAGGGGGATAGCCGTGCCTTCGATCTACTGGTGAAGAAGTACCAGCACAAGATCATCGGCCTGATCAGTCGCTACGTGCACGATCATGCGGAGGTACAGGACGTGGCACAGGAGGCCTTCATCAAGGCCTATCGGGCGCTGGGCAAGTTTCGCGCCGAGAGCGCCTTCTATACCTGGATGTACCGCATCGCCATCAATACCGCCAAGAACTACCTGGTGTCCAAGGGGCGCCGTCCGCCGGGCAGCGATCTCGATATCGTCGATGCGGAGATCGTCGACCACAGCGGGCGGCTGGCCGATGCCGAGACGCCCGAGGCGGCCATGGCGCGTGACCAGCTGGAGTCGGCCATCTTCGAGGCGATCGAGGCGCTGCCCGACGATCTGCGCACGGCGATCACCCTGCGAGAGCTCGACGGGCTCTCCTATGAGGACATCGCGGCCATCATGCAGTGCCCCGTGGGGACCGTGCGCTCGCGGATCTTCCGGGCCAGGGAGGCCGTCGATCAGCATATCCGGCCGCTGGTCACCACCGCGCGTAACCAGGAATCGGTGACCGAGTAAGTCGCTCGGGCCGGGAAACTGCATGTTTTTTGTCGATTTGCTGAACTGTCCGCGGTCTGCGACGTCATATGCGGTGATCGGCCCGCCACCCGCGGGAACGTACATGCCGACATGGCCAGGGCGACACGCGCCGATGTCGGAAAATACAGGCTGTCAAAGGACCCGGAGCGGGTCGCCTTGTCGAGTGTGAGGTGTGAAGAATGAGTCAGAACGCACGGGAATCGCTTTCTGCCCTGATGGATAACGAAGGGGATGAGCTTGAACTGCGTCGAGTGCTGAAGTCACTGGATGATTCACCCGACGCGGCCGATACCTGGCGGCGCTACCATCTCATGCGCAGCCTGATGCGCCGGGAACATGAGGTCGATGTCGCCACCGATCTCTCCGCCGGCATCATGGCGCGTCTCGAGGACGAGCCGTTGCCGCAGGTCGAGGCCAAGGGCGGCACGGGGCGTTCCATGTCGCTGATGCGCGGCGCCGGCATCGCCGCCGCCGTGTCGCTGATGGTGATCACCGGCGTGCAGTTCTATCAGGGTGGCATCGGCCGCGAGGTGCCCTCCGACGTGGCCGCCCAGATGCCTTCGCAGCCCATGTCGAGTCCAGAGCTGCAGGCGAGCCCGGCCGCCCTCGGTGGGTCTGAGCTGGCCGCACCCCAAGTCGGTGGTCGCCCCTCGCTTGCTGACCTTCCGCTTTTCCAGACGCCGTCCGGCGATGGCCGGGGCCTGATGACGGTGGGCGCGGGCGTCGATTCCCCGCTGGTACTCTCCCCGCGCCAGTCCGCGCGCGTCAATCAGCAGCAGGCTCAGTTGTTGCAATCTTACCTGGATCGTCACGCCGAGGGCGCGGCCTACGGCAGCGGTGATACCTGGATGCCGCTGCTGCGCGCTTCCGGCAGCGAGTCGCTGGGCCAGCGTTGATGCGTTCGGGTCGATCGACCCACGGGGTCGCGAAAGGACTCCCGGTTTTCCTGTTGAGCGGCCTGCTGGCGGCGTTGCCGCAGGCTTGCCTCGCGCAGGCCGAGCCGGCTCAGACCGATGACCCCGCCGCTGAACAGGCGGATTTCTCCCCTGGCGATAGCGATCATGCCGGCAGTGGCGAGTTCGAGCGCTTCGACTGTCAGGTGCTGATCTCGCGACCAACTCCCGAGAGTGCCGAGGCCTGGCTCGAACGAAGTCTCTGGGCCAACCACTGCTACGCCTTTCAGGCGCGCGCCGTTCGCATCGGCAGCGACGGCGTTCGCTCGCTGGCGTTATCCCACGATGTGGTTGACGGTGTGGAGCGGGAGGTGGCCCGCTTCCTGGACGGTCCACCGGTGGTCTTCGAGCGGCGCGGGCGCATCGGTCGCCTCCACTGGGCCGAGGGCGATGCGGCGGTGGCCGCTTCTCCGGCGGGCATCGTGGCTCACCTCGAGGGGCTCTATCGCCTGCGTATGAGCGGCGAGGAGCGCCTCGCTAATCGAAATACCGTGCGCCTCGACATCGAGCCCCTGGATGATCTTCGCTATGGCCACCGCGTCTGGCTCGACAACGCCACGGGACTGACTCTTAAGCAGATCCTGCTCGATGAGCAGGGGCGCGTGGTGGAGACCTTCCAGATCACTCAGCTGAACCGGCCCCGCCTCCATCAGGGGGCGGTGGACCTCGATCGTCGGCGCCCCGCGCCGGACGACCCCTGGCGTCCGGCCTGGCTGCCCGAGGGGTTCATCGCCAAGCCGGTGCAGACCCGCAGCCCGCGCCACGACGAGACCGTCGGGCATCGTGTCTACAGCGATGGCCTGGCGACGCTCAGCCTGTTCGTGGAACCCGTGGCCGGCAAGGACCAGCTGATGCCCGGCCTGCATCGACTCGGTGTGTCTCATGCCGCCGTTCGCCGTCGTGAGCTGGGCGGTCAGGCGCGCCAGGTGGTGGTGATGGGCGAACTGCCGCCGCGGGTGCTGATTCGCGTGGCCGACTCGGTGACGTGGCGCTCCGAGACGGGCGCCGCCTCGCCCTGAGCTCTGAACCTTTTGGCGCGAGCGCGGTAAGAAATAGCACGCGCTTGTCATCCCTTCCCGTCGACCCAGGAGTGCTTCATGAAACGCATGACGCGACATCTTTCCCTCTGGATGCTGCTTGCCGCGGCACTGCTGGCCTGGCAGTCGGCCATGGCTCGTGACCTGCCGGACTTCACCGAGCTGGTCGAGGAGGCCGCCCCCGGCGTGGTCAATATCTCCACCACGCGCACGGTGAAAGGGCGTGGGTCGTCCTTCCACGACTTCGAGGGACGGGAGATCCCCGAGATCTTCCGTCACTTCTTCGGCGATCGCTTTGGTGAGCAGTTCCAGATGCCGCCCGGACACGGTCAGCGCCCCAGCGAGGAGCGCCAGTCGTTGGGCTCAGGGTTCATCATCGACGAGGACGGTTACGTCATGACCAACGCCCACGTCGTCGACGGGGCCGACGAGATCGTGGTTCGCCTCAACGATCGACGTGAGCTGCAGGCCGAGCTGGTCGGCGCGGATGCCAAGACCGACGTGGCCGTGCTCAAGGTCGATGCCGACAACCTGCCTACCCTGGCGCTCGGCAACTCCGACGGACTCCGCGTGGGTCAGTGGGTGGCGGCGATCGGCTCGCCCTTCGGCTTCGATCATTCAGTGACCGCCGGCATCATCAGCGCCATCGACCGCACGCTGCCCCGCGACGCCTACGTGCCCTTCATTCAGACCGATGTGGCCATCAACCCGGGCAACTCCGGCGGCCCGCTCTTCAACCTCGACGGCGAGGTGATCGGGGTGAACTCGCAGATCCTCACCCGCAGCGGCGGCTACATGGGGCTCTCCTTCGCGATTCCGATCAACGTCGCCATGGACGTGGCCGATCAGCTGCGCGACGACGGCCAGGTCAGCCGCGGCTGGCTCGGGGTGATGATTCAGCCGGTCTCTCGCGATCTGGCCGAGTCCTTCGGCATGGAGACCGCCGAGGGCGCGCTGATCGCCGATCTGGACCCCGAGGGCCCGGCCGCTCGCGGGGGGCTCGAGGCCGGCGACGTGATCCTCTCGGTGAACGGCCTCGAGGTGGATCAGTCCAGCACCCTGCCGCGCCTGATCGGCCAGGTGCTCCCGGGCAGCGACGTCGAGCTGACCCTGCTGCGCGATGGCGAGCGCCGCGAGGAGACCGTGACCCTTGGTGAGTGGCCCGACGCGCTGCGCGAGGGTCCCGCTGCCGCCCAGGATGAAGGCCCGGGCCGGCTCGGCATCGCCGTGCAGCCGCTGCAGGAAGGCGCGCGTGAGGAGTTCGGCATCGAACACGGCGTACGGGTGGCCGAGGTCGAACCGAACGGCGTTGCCGCCGCAGCGGGGCTGCGCGTCGGCGACGTGCTGGTCAGCATCGACCATCGCGCCGTCGAGGATCCCGATCAGCTCGCGAGCCTGGTGGCCGATCTTCCCGAGGATCGCGCGGTGCCGGTGCGCCTCTTCCGCGATGGCCGTTCGATGTTCGTCGCCATGCGGCTCTCCGGCGACTGATCCGGGCTGTTCCCGGCCTCTATCCGGTCTCTCTCAGTTCTCTCAAGCCCAGCCAGGGCGCGCGAGAGGCCTCGAAAAAGGCCCTGTGTGATCCCGACCCGACGGCCGCCGCCGTCGGGTCGCTGTATCTGGCAGGCGCATCCCGCTACAATGGCGGCCATTCCATCAGAGCCCGCCAGCCGACCGCCTCGCGATCCGTCGGGTCGGCCGTGGCCCGACACCCACAAGGCAGAATCGACTCGATGTCCCAAGACGCAACCTCCGATCCCCTCAAGCACATCCGTAACTTCTCGATCATCGCCCACATCGACCACGGCAAGTCGACCCTGGCCGACCGGCTGATCCAGACCTGCGGAGGCCTGACCGAGCGCGAGCTCAAGGAGCAGGTGCTCGACTCCATGGACCTCGAGCGTGAACGCGGGATCACCATCAAGGCCCAGTCGGTGACGCTGGATTACCATGCCGATGACGGCAACGTCTATCAGCTGAACTTCATCGACACCCCGGGTCACGTGGACTTTTCCTACGAGGTCTCCCGCTCGCTCTACGCCTGCGAAGGGGCGCTGCTGGTGGTGGACGCCGGCCAGGGCGTCGAGGCCCAGTCGGTCGCCAACTGCTACACCGCCATCGAGCAGGGCCTCGAGGTGCTGCCGGTGCTCAACAAGATGGACCTGCCCCAGGCCGACCCGGACAAAGTGGGCCACGAGATCGAGGAGATCATCGGGCTGGACGCCACCGACGCCTGCCAGGTCTCGGCCAAGAGCGGACTGGGCATCGACGCGCTGCTCGAGCGCCTGGTGCGCGACATTCCGCCCCCCAAGGGCGATCCCAGCGCGCCGCTGCAGGCGCTGATCATCGACTCCTGGTTCGACAACTACCTGGGGGTGGTCTCGCTGGTACGGATCTTCGACGGCACCCTCAAGAAGGGCGACAAGATTCGCATGACCTCCACCGGTCGTGACTGGCCGGTCGGCGAGGTGGGCATCTTCACGCCGCTGCGCAAGCAAACCGGCATCCTGCGCGCCGGCGAGGTCGGCTTCGTGGTCGCCGGCATCAAGGACATCCACGGCGCGCCGGTGGGCGATACCATCACCCACACCAAGACCCCGGACGTGGCGCGCCTGCCCGGTTTCCAGAAGGTCAAGCCCCAGGTCTACGCCGGCATGTTCCCGGTCAGCGCCGACGACTACGAGGACTTCCGCGACGCCCTGGAGAAGCTGGCGCTCAACGACGCCTCGCTGGACTACGAGCCGGAGAACTCCGACGCCCTGGGCTTCGGCTTCCGGGTCGGCTTCCTCGGCACCCTGCACATGGAAATCGTCCAGGAGCGCCTGGAGCGCGAGTACGACCTGGACCTGCTCACCACCGCGCCCACGGTGGTCTACGAGCTCGCCATGAAAAACGGCGAGATCGTCTACGTCGCCAATCCCTCCAAGCTGCCCGACATGGCCGACGTGGAGGAGATGCGCGAGCCCATCGTGCGCGCCAGCATCCTGGTGCCCCAGGAATTTGTCGGCAACGTCATCACCGAGTGCGAGCAGCGCCGCGGCACCCAGCTCGACATGCAGTTCCTCGGCAGCCAGATCCAGCTCACCTACGAGCTGCCCATGAGTGAAGTGGTGATGGACTTCTTCGATCGCCTGAAGTCGATCTCCAAGGGCTACGCCTCCCTGGAGTACAACTTCGAGCGCTTCCAGGCGGCCCAGCTGGTGCGTCTTGACGTGCTGATCAACGGCGACCGCGTCGATGCCCTGGCGGTGATCATCCATCGCGATCACGCCCACAGCCGCGGCCGCCTGCTGGTCGAGAAGATGAAGGAGCTGATTCCGCGCCAGATGTTCGACGTAGCCATCCAGGCCGCCATCGGCGGGCAGGTGGTGGCGCGCTCCACCGTCAAGGCGCTGCGCAAGAACGTCACCGCCAAGTGCTACGGGGGCGACGTGAGCCGCAAGAAGAAGCTGCTCGAGAAGCAGAAGGCGGGCAAGAAACGCATGAAGCAGGTCGGCCGAGTGGAGATTCCTCAGGATGCCTTCCTTGCCGTGCTCAGGGTCAATGACTAGGGACGGATAACCGCATGGACTTCTCTTTGATGCTGGTGGTGGCCGTGGCCGTCACCGGAGTGATCTGGCTGCTCGATCTGCTCTGGTGGCGCCCCGCCCGCCAGCAGCGACTGGCCACGGTCGAGGCCGGTACCACCGAGGGGCTCGGGGAACGGGCGCGCGAGCGGGCGATCAAGGAGCCCTGGCCGGTCGACTACGCCCGCTCCTTCTTCCCGGTGCTGCTGGTGGTGCTGGTGCTCAGGAGCTTTCTGGTCGAGCCGTTCCAGATTCCCTCCGGCTCCATGCGCCCGACCCTCGAGATTGGCGATTTCATCCTGGTCAACAAGTTCGCCTATGGTCTGCGGTTGCCGGTGATCAATACCCGCTTCGTCGAGGTCGACGACCCCGAACGAGGCGACGTCATGGTGTTTCGTTTTCCCGACGAGCCGTCGGTGAACTTCATCAAGCGCGTCGTGGGCCTGCCCGGCGATCGAATTCGCTATGAGGACAAGCAGCTCTTCATCAACGGCGAGGCGGTGCCCAAGCGGCTGCTCGAGGCCGGGCCCGTCAAGGCGCCCACCGAGCTGCTGCTGGCCGAGCAGCTGGGCGAGCGCGAGCACCGACTCTACAATAATCCTCGGGACCCCGGTCCCCAGGTGCGCGAGCTGGTGGTGCCGGAAGGCCACTACTTCACCATGGGCGATAACCGCGATCACTCCAACGACAGCCGCTACTGGGGCTTCGTGCCGGAGGAGAACATCGTCGGCAAGGCCTTCGCCGTCTGGATGCACTGGGATGGCGGCCTGCCGAGCTTTACCAGCGTGCGCCGCATCCAGTAGCGACTGGCATCCCGTGGCGAGTGGAGCGTTAGCCGGCCCACCTGCCGGGGCCGACCGATCGTCGGGCCCGGCGAGAGAACACACCCTTTGATATCGACGTATTCAGGAGCTCCGTGAGCAACTCCCTCAACGCCTTCAGCCGCCGCATCGGTCATGCGTTCGCCGATCCCGGTCTGCTCGAGCTGGCCATGACGCACCGCAGTTACGGCGGTCAGAACAACGAACGCCTCGAATTTCTCGGTGACTCGATCGTCAACTTCGTCATCGCGGAGGCGCTCTTCCGGCGCTTTCCCGAGGCGCGGGAAGGGCAGCTGTCGCGGCTGCGCGCGCGCCTGGTCAAGGGCAAGACCCTGGCCGAACTGGCCCGCGAGATGGCCTTCGGCGAATGCCTGAGGCTCGGCTCCGGCGAGATGAAGAGCGGAGGACACCGCCGCGACTCGATCCTCGCCGATGCCGTCGAGGCGGTGCTCGGGGCGATCTATCTGGACGCCGGCATGGAGACGGCCCGCACGCGCGTGCTCTCCTGGTACGCCGAGCGCCTCGAAGCGATCAGCCTCGAGGACACCCAGAAGGATCCCAAGACGCGTCTGCAGGAGTTCCTGCAGTCCCGTCAGGTGGCCCTGCCACGTTACGAGGTGACCTCGGTGGAAGGCGAGGCGCACGCCCAGACCTTTACCGTCGATTGTCACGTCGAGGTGCTCGACGAGCACACCCGAGGCGTCGGCTCGAGCCGTCGTCACGCCGAGCAGCTGGCCGCCGAACAGGCCCTGTCTCAGCTCGAACCGACCAAGACCCACGGCACCGGGAGCCAATCATGACCACTACCTGCGGTTTCGTGGCTATCGTCGGCCGCCCCAACGTCGGCAAGTCGACGCTGATGAACCGGATCCTCGGCCAGAAGATCTCCATCACCTCGCGCCGTCCCCAGACCACGCGCCACCAGGTGATGGGCATCAAGACCGAGGATCAGACGCAGTTCATCTACGTCGACACCCCGGGCATCCACATCCTGGCCAAGGATCGCAACAAGGCGATCAACCGTTTCATGAACCAGGCCGCCGTGCAGGCCCTGCGCGACGTGGACTGCGTGGTGTTCATCATCGATCGCACCCGCTGGAGCGATGAGGACCAGGTAGTGCTGCAGCGCCTCGAGCATGTCGAGGCGCCGGTGATCCTGGCCGTCAACAAGGTCGACCGCCTGCAGGACAAGGCAAGCCTGCTGCCGTGGCTAGAGCAGGTCGGTGCGCGCCGCGACTTCGCCGCTATCGTGCCGATCTCCGCCAAGCACGGCACCAATGTGCCCGAGCTCGAGGCCGAGGTCGCCAAGCACCTGCCCGAGAGCGTGCACTACTTCCCCGAGGATCAGGTCACCGACAAGAGCCAGCGCTTCCTGGCCGCCGAGCTGGTGCGCGAGAAGGTGATGCGCCAGCTCGGCGACGAGCTGCCCTACCAGATGACCGTCGAGATCGAGGAGTTCCGTGACGAGGGGCGGGTAGTGCACGTCAGCGCCCTGATCCTCGTCGAACGGGCAGGTCAGAAGAAGATCCTGATCGGCGAGAAAGGCGATCGGATCAAGAGCATCGGCCGCGAGGCGCGCCTGGACATGGAGCGCGCGCTGGGCGCCAAGGTGATGCTCAACCTCTGGGTCAAGGTCAAGAGTGGCTGGTCCGACGACGAGCGGGCCCTGAAGAGCCTGGGCTACGACCTGGACTGATGCCATGACGCCGCGATGACCCCCGAACCGGCCTTCCTGCTGCACAAGCGTCCCTATCGCGAGACCAGTGCCCTGGTCGATCTGCTGACCCTGCAGCATGGCCGGGTGCGGGCCGTGGCCCAGGGCGTGCAGCGCCCGGGCAGCCGCGCCCGCACCCGGCTGCAGCCCTTCGCCCCGATGCACGTCACCTGGGCCGGGGAGGGCGAGCTCAAACGCCTGCGACTGATGGAGGGGCGCGGCAGCGCGGCGCTGCTGGCAGGCGAAGGCCTGCTCTGTGGGCTCTATGCCAACGAGCTGCTGACCCGGGTGTTGCCGGTGGAGCTGCCCGTCGCCGAGACCTTCGCCTACTACACCGCCATGCTGGAGGCGCTGCCGCGCCCGGAGGGGCGGGCCGCCTCGCTGCGTCGGCTGGAGGTGGCGGTGCTCGAGGCGCTCGATGCCCTGCCGCGCTTCACCGACCCCGAGGGCGGCGAGCTCGATCCCCAGGGCCGCTATGATCTGGACCATGGCTCGCGCGCCTTCGTGGTCGCCGAGCGCGGCATCGATGGGCGCACCCTCCGGCTGCTGGCCAGGGGCGGCTGGGACGAGCCGGGGCTCGCCGGGCCGGCCAAGGCGATCACGCGGCGGGCCCTGGCACCGCTGCTAGGCTCGCGCCCGCTGCGCTCCCGAGAGCTGATGCGCCAGCTTGCCCAGCGTCGGCGGGCCGGTTCACACTGATGACTTTCTGGCACGTCTCGCCATGACCGCGAGGGGCGCCGGGGGTAGACCGAAGAGGAGGTCCTATGCCACGGATGGCATCGGTAGCGCTCAGGGATGGGTTCATAGCGTCTCCTCGCAGGGCTGCCGCCGGATCAGCCCCGAGCCCACGGCTCAGGCGAGTGGCTTAATTCCTGATTTTTCGACCCCTTGGAGTCCCCATGCATCCCCCGCGTATCTTGCTCGGCGTCAACATCGACCACATCGCCACTCTTCGCCAGGCCCGGGGGACGCGCTACCCCGATCCCGTCCAGGCAGCCCTGCTCGCCGAGGAGGCCGGCGCCGACGGCATCACCGTGCACCTGCGCGAGGATCGTCGCCACATCCAGGAGCGCGATGTGCGCCTGCTGGCCGAGGTGCTCAATACCCGCATGAACCTCGAGATGGCCGTGACCGAGGAGATGCTGCGCCTGGCCGAGGAGCTGCGCCCCGCCCACGTCTGCCTGGTGCCGGAAAAGCGCGAGGAGCTGACCACCGAGGGCGGGCTCGACGTGGCGGGTAGCCAGGAGGCGATCGGCGAGGCCTGTCGGCGCCTGGCGGCGGCGGGCTGCGAGGTGTCACTGTTCGTCGACCCGGAGCCCGAGCAGATCGCCGCCGCCGCCAGGGTCGGGGCGCCAGTGATCGAGCTGCATACCGGCGCCTACGCCGAGGCCACGGGGGCGGCCGCGCGTCGCGAGCATGCGCGGCTCGCCGCCGCCGCCGAGATGGCCTGCGAGCTTGGCCTCACCGTCAATGCCGGCCACGGCCTGCACTACCACAACGTCGAGGCCGTGGCCGCGCTGCCCGGTGTCCACGAGCTCAATATCGGCCATGCGATCATCGCCCGGTCGCTCTTCGTGGGGCTCAAGGAGGCCGTGGTCGAGATGAAGCGGCTGGCCATCGCCGGCCAGGAGGCCGGCCTGCTGGCGGCCCTCGATGAGCACGATCACGACCATGATCACGACCATGGCCACGAGGACGAGGCAGGCTGCTGCCGATGATCGTCGGCATCGGCACCGATATCGCCCGGGTGGTGCGCTTCGAGCGGGCCATGGAGCGCCACGGCGAGCGCTTCGCTCGGCGTCTGCTCGGCGAGCTCGAACGGGAGCGGTTACGCGGCCACGTGCTGCCGGCGGCCTTCCTGGCCAAGCGCTTCGCCGCCAAGGAGGCCTTCGTCAAGGCGCTGGGCACGGGGCTGCGCCACGGCATGCGCTGGACCGAGATCCAGGTGGTCAACGATGCCCTGGGGCGTCCCTCGCTGGTGCTCTCCGGCAAGGCGCAGGCGCTGGCCGAGGCGGCCGGCGTGCGCTCCCTTCACCTCTCGCTCTCCGATGAGGAGGCACTGGCCATGGCCTTCGTCGTGCTCGAGGGCTGATCCGCCTGCCAGCGGCGCAGTTCGGCCATGGCGGCATAGAGCTCGGGCAGTAGCGCCACCACGGACTCCCGCCCGCGTGATCTCAGTCGCGTCTCCAGGGTCTCTGCCAGCAGCCCGAGGCGCGGAGTGCCGCAGTAGCGACAGGCGCCGTTCAAGGCGTGCAGGGCATCCAGCAGGGCCTCGCCGTCGTGACGTTCGACGGCATCGCGGATGGCCCGCTCGCTCTCCGGCAGCGAGTCGGCCAGTCTCTCGAGCAGCTCCCGGGCGAGCGCCTCGCGCCCGCCGGCGAGTCGCGTGCCGATCTCCAGGTCGACCACGGCCAGTTCCTGCCCCGCGTTCTGCCGGCCGTCGTCCTGCATCGTCGTTGCCTCCGCAGTCAGGCGCGATGGCATCGTCAGGCCGAGGGTCTCCTCGAGCAGCCGGACGAGCCGCTGGGGCTCCAGCGGCTTGATCAGCACGTCGTCGAGCCCACTCTCCAGAAGCGTTCGCCGCTGCTCGCTCTGCACGTGAGCGGTGACGGCGATGATCGGTACCCGCCGCCACTCCCCGCCGAGCCTCCTCAGCGCCCGGGTCGTCTCCAGCCCATCCATGCCGGCCATGCGGATGTCCATCAGCACCAGATCGAAGCGCTGCTGGCGCGCCAGGGTCAGCGCCTGGGAGCCGCTCGCCGCCAGGGTCACCGCGACCCCGACATCGCTCAGCAGTTCGCGCATCAGCAGGCGATTGGACTCGGTGTCGTCGACCACCAGCAGCCGCGCCATGCTCGCGGGCGCTCGCGGAGACCCTGGCGCTGGCAGGGCCTGAGGCGTATGCGCCAGGTGACGGCGCATCGCCTGGACCAGCGTGGCGCGGGCGACCGGCTTGGTCAGTATCTCGCCGCCATGCGGCAGGGGCAGGGCGGGGAGATCGGGTAGGCCGGCGTTGACCAGCAGCAGGGCCGGGCAGGCCAGTTGCTCCAGTCGCCGCCGCCAAACGTCCAGCGAGGCGGCCTCGAGATCCTCGGCGTCGAGCGCCACCACGGCCAGCGCGACGCCGGGTTCGGCGGCGGCTTGGGTCGCCGTGACGACCCGCGCATCCCAGCGACGCATCAGGTGCTCGAGGGCCCGTCGAGTGGGTAGATGGGATTCGTCGAGTGCAACGGTATCGCCCTGCAGGCGAAGCTCGGGGAGGCGTTCGGCCTCGGCGTTGCCCTCAAGCGGCAGGGTGAAGGAGAAGGTCGAGCCCTCGCCAGGAACACTCTCCACGCTCACCTCGCCGCCCATCTGCTCGACCAGCTGACGGCTGATGGCAAGCCCCAGGCCGGTGCCGCCAAATTCCCGAGAGTGGCTGATATCGGTCTGGTGGAAGGCCTGGAACAGTCGGCGGCAGGCCTCCTCACTGAGGCCCATGCCGGTGTCGCTGACGCCGATGCGCAGGAGCACCCGGTCGGTCTCGGCCTCTTCCAGCATGACGCGCACGATCACTTCACCCCGATCGGTGAACTTCACGGCGTTGTTAACCAGATTGGTGATCACCTGGCGGATGCGCAGCGGGTCACCCTTGAGGTCGGCGGGCACGTCGTCGAAGACCAGGCCAAGCAGCCTCAGGTGCTTGTGCTGCGCGAGCGGCGCCTGCAGGCCAAGCACCTCGTCGACCAGGGCGACCATGTCCAGCGGCAGTGTCTCCAGTTCGACCCGTCCGGCCTCCAGCTTCGAGAAGTCCAGCACGTCGTTGACCAGCATCAGCAGGTTGTCGCAGGCGCGCTGCACGTGGTCCAGCCACTCGCGCTGTCGCGGCTCCAGTCGCGAACGCCCGAGCAGGCGGCAGAAGCCGACGATGCCGTTGAGGGGGGTGCGGATCTCGTGGCTCATGTTGGCCAGGAACTCCGACTTGACCCGGTTGGCTTCCACGGCGCGGCGGTGGGCCATGTCCAGCTCGATGTTCTGGACCTCGATGGTCTCCATGGACTCCTGGAGCTCATTGGTGGCCTGCTCGATCTGCGCCTGCAGGTCGTCCCGGGACGCGGCCAGGTGGTCGGCGAGATCGTTGACGCGCCGGGTCAGCGAGCCGAGCTCCGGCGAGGCCGGCGGCGCCAGGCGCGCCGGCACCATGCCGAAGGCGAGGCGCTCCAGGGCACGCCCGGCATCTTCCAGGGGCTGGGTCACGCGCCGCGTGACGGCGAAGCCGACCAGGAGCAGCAGCAGCCCGGCGAGCATCAGCACCAGCCCGGCACTGGCCATGAGGCGATAGCGAGACAGCAGCAGGGGCGTGGTGTCGACGTCCAGGGTCAGCCAGGCCGTGGCTGTCCCCGGGCTCGGCAGGGGCGTCTGCCAGCGCCAGACAAGGCCCTGCTCGAGCAGTTGCGGGGCCGCGTCCCTCGGCGGTGTCGGCGGTTTGCCGAGTTGGCCGAGGGTGAGGCGAAGCTCTCCGTGGCCATCCTGAACGCTCAGCGACTCGACATGAGGCAGGGCCATCAGGCGCTCGCCCAGACGTGACAGCGCCCGCTCATCGCCCGCCGCCAGCGCCTCGCCAAGGCTCGGAGCGAGCAGCCTGGTACCCTGGCTCAGAGTCTCGCGCAGCGCCGCCCGATCCTGGCGGTCCTCGAGGACCACGGCCACGCCGGCCAGCAGCGTCAGCAGCATCAGCGGCAGGCCGAGGATCGACAGCATCAGGCGCGTCTTCAGGAACATGGCGGGCTCGTCAGTCGGTGGATCGGCGCCCAGTATGCCACAGCGTGGGTGGATGCCTGTCCAGCATGGGGTGGCACGGATATAATGCCGAAAAGACGGATTCATCAGGAAGGTGACATGCATTTCCCCACTCTCGAGGAGACTGTCGGCCATACGCCGCTGGTCCGCCTCAAGCGCATCACCGCCGGGCGCGGCAACACTCTGCTGGCCAAGCTGGAGGGCAACAATCCGGCCGGGTCGGTCAAGGATCGTCCGGCGCTCTCCATGATCCAGCAGGCCGAGGCCCGGGGCGAGATCGTTCCCGGCGATACCCTGGTCGAGGCGACCTCCGGCAACACCGGCATCGCCCTGGCGATGGCGGCCGCCATCATGGGTTATCGCATGGTGATGATCATGCCGGAGAGCGCCTCCGCCGAGCGCAAGCAGGCCATGGCCGCCTACGGGGCCGAGCTGATCGAGGTGAGCGAGACAGGGGGCATGGAGGAGGCCCGCGACCTGGCCGAGACCATGGTCGCCCGCGGTGAAGGTAAGCCGCTGAACCAGTTCGCCAACCCCGACAATCCGCTGGCCCACTATCGCACTACCGGACCGGAGCTGTGGGAGCAGACCGGCGGCACCATCACCCACTTCGTCTGCTCCATGGGCACCACCGGCACCATCATGGGTGTGTCGCGCTACCTCAAGGAGCGCAATCCCGAGGTGCAGATCGTCGGCCTGCAGCCCGAGGACGGGGCCAGTATCGCCGGCATTCGCCGTTGGCCGCCGCAGTACCTGCCGAGCATCTTCGACGCCAGTCGCGTCGACCGGGTACTGGACATCGGCCAGCAGGAGGCCGAGCAGCACATGCGTCGCCTGGCCCGCGAAGAGGGCATCCTGGCCGGGGTCTCCTCCGGCGGCGCGCTCGCCGGCGCGTTGCGCATCGCCGACGAGGTGGAGAACGCGGTGATCGCCTTCATCGTCTGCGACCGCGGCGACCGCTACCTGTCCACCGGCCTTTTCGCCCCGGAGCGCTGATATGGCCATGCTGGGCAAGCGCCGACCGAAACGGGCCCCGTCGGGCGTCTCGGGGCTGCAGGGACGAAAGTCCGATGACCGCCACACGCCCGCCGCCTCTCAGGAGCCCGATCTGCTGGAGATCCAGGGCCTGGCCCACGACGGGCGGGGTGTGGCCCGCTCTCCAGAGGGCAAGACAGTGTTCGTCGACGGCGCGCTGCCGGGCGAGCGGGTAAGAGTCGCGGTGCATCTCACCCGCAAGCGCTTCGACGAGGCGCATGTCCGCGAGCTCGTGACTTCCTCGCCGGAGCGCGTCGCGCCGCCCTGTCCCCACTTCGGGCGTTGCGGCGGCTGCGACCTTCAGCACTTGGCCCTGCCGGCCCAGCGCCGCCACAAGCAAGCGGTCCTCACGGAGCTGCTGGGGCGCCAGGGCATCTCGCTTGAGGACGCCCCCGAGCTGCTGGCCGGGGCGGGAGAGGACTACCGCCGTCGCGCCCGCCTGGGCGTCAAGGTCGATGCCAATGGCCGGGTGCATCTCGGCTTTCGCGCGCGCCATACGCATCGCCTGATCGACATCGACTCCTGCCGCGTGCTGGTGCCGGCCCTGGAGGCCCTGCTGGCGCCCCTGCATCGGCAGCTTTCGGCACTCGAGGCGCCGCGTCAGGTGGGGCACCTCGAGTTGCTCGAGAGCGATCGCGGCGTGGTGCTGGTGGTACGCCAGCTGCGCGAGCATGCGGGCGACACCCGCCGCTGGCAGGACTTTGCCGCGGCCCAGGGGGTGAACCTCGCCCGCTGGCTAGGCCGCGAGGGCCCGGCCTTCGAGTGGCTGACGCCGGTGCCGGCGCTCGAGTGCCGAGTGCCGGGGCCATCCGGCGAGATCCCGCTTCGCGTCGCCCCCGGGGACTTTCTCCAGGCCAATGCCGAGGTCAATCGCCTGATGGTCGGCGCCGCGCTCGCCTGGCTATCGTCGCTCGTCGAGAAGGCTCGGACGCTCGATCTGTTCGCCGGCGTCGGCAACTTCAGCCTGCCGCTGGCCGCGGCCGGCGCCCGGGTCACCACGGCGGAGGGCAGCCCGACGATGGTCGAGCGCCTGGCCGACAACGCGCACGCCAACGGCCTGGATATCGATGCCCACCAGGCCGACCTCAACGACCCGGCGGCGGTGCGCGAGCTGCTCGCGGTGACGCGACCCGAGCTGGTGGTGCTGGATCCGCCGCGCGAGGGCGCCGAGGCGGTGAGTCAGGCGCTGACGGCGACCCCGGTGCCCCATCTGCTGTATGTCTCCTGCGATCCGGCGACCCTGTCGCGGGATGCGGCGCACCTCGTGCAGGGGGGATATCGGATCGTGCGTGCGGCGGTCGCCGACATGTTCGTGCACACCTCCCACCTGGAATCCATGCTGATGTTCGAGTTCACAGGGTCGACTCGCGACCCCCAAGGAGCGCCAAGCGATGGTTAAAGTGCGTGAGGATCAGCCGTTGACCCAGGATGGGGCGGTCGACATCGACCTGTGGCTGACGCGCCTGCAGGATGACGTGAAGCTGCGTGACGTCGCGGAGATGGATCAGGCCTGCCGGCTCGCCCAGCACCTGGAACAGACCTCCGGGCGCCCTCACAAGACCTGGCTACTGAACGGTTCGAGCTTTCGCATGGGGCTCGAGATGGCCGATATCCTCGGCGAGCTCAAGCTCGACCAGCCGGCCCTTGAGGCGGCGGTGCTCTATCGGGCGGTGCGCGAGCGGCTGATCGGCCTCGCGGAGGTCGAGAAGCGTTTCGGCAGCGAGGTGGCCGGGTTGATCGATGGCGTGCTGCAGATGGCCGCCATCAGCACCTTCCAGGCGCCCAGCCAGGGCCTGACCCAGCACGATCAGCAGGACAACCTGCGCAAGATGCTGGTCAACCTGATCGACGATGTGCGCGTCGCCCTGATCAAGATCGCCGAGCGCACCTGTGCGCTGCGCCAGGTGCGCGATGCCCCGCGCGAGAAGCGCCTGCAGGTGGCCCGCGAGGTGTTCGACATCTATGCGCCGCTGGCCCACCGGCTGGGTATCGGCCATCTCAAGTGGGAGCTCGAGGATCTCTCCTTTCGCTACCTGCACGAGGACGACTACAAGACCATCGCCCGGCAGCTGGCCGAGCGGCGCCAGGATCGCGACCGCTACATCAGCGAGGTGGTGGAGACCCTCAAGTCGCTGATGTCGGCCCAGGGCATCCGTCGCTATCAGGTCGACGGCCGCGCCAAGCACATCTATTCGATCTGGCGGAAGATGAAGCTCAAGCGCATCGACTTCTCCCAGGTCCACGATATCCGTGCGGTGCGCATCCTGGTACCCGAGGTGAGCGACTGCTACACGGTGCTGGGTATCGTCCACTCGCGCTGGCACCACGTGCCCAACGAGTTCGACGACTACATCGCCAACCCCAAGAAGAACGGCTACCAGTCGCTGCACACCGCCGTGTTCGGTCCGGAGAGCAAGGTGCTGGAGATCCAGATCCGCACCTTCGCCATGCACGAGGAGGCCGAGCTCGGGGTCTGCGCGCACTGGCGCTACAAGGGGCACGATACCAGCGCCCGCAGCGCCAGCTACGAGGAGAAGATCGCCTGGCTGCGCCAGGTGCTCGAGTGGCACGAGGATGTCGGCGACTTCGGCGACCTGCGCGAGGGGCTGACCAGTGACGTGGCACCTGATCGCATCTACGTCTTCACCCCCGACGGCCACGTCATCGACCTGCCGCGGGTCGCTACGCCCATCGACTTCGCCTACCGGGTACACACCGAGGTGGGCCATCGCTGTCGCGGCGCCAAGGTCGACGGGCGCATCGTGCCGCTCACCTATCGACTCAAGACCGGCCAGCAGGTGGAGATCCTCACCGCCAGCAAGAGCGGGCCGAGCCGCGACTGGCTCAACCCCAACCTGGGCTACGTGCGCACCTCCCGGGCCCGGGCCAAGATCCAGGCCTGGTTCAAGCTGCAGGCGCGCGACCGCAACCTCGAGGAGGGCCGGGCGCTGTTCGAGCGCGAGATGAAGCGCCTCGACATCGAGGACATGGACCTCACCCGCCTGGCCAACAAGGTCAACTATCCGACTCCGGAGGACATGCATGCCGCCCTGGGGGCCGGCGACCTGCGCATCGGTCAGGTGCTGCACCAGGCCCAGCAGCTGTTCGGCGAGAGCGACGACCAGGAGCAGCTCGACCGCCTGCTGGCCAAGCCGCGCAAGGCCGCCGGCAAGGGCTCTGGCGGCGACATCACCGTGCTCGGCGTGGGTAACCTCAAGACCAGCATGGCCAACTGCTGCCATCCGGTGCCCGGCGAGGCCATCGTCGGCTTCATCACCCAGGGGCGCGGCGTCACCGTGCACCGCCAGGACTGCCCCAATATCCTGCAGTTGCGTCTCGATGAGCCGCAACGCATCATCGAGGTGGAGTGGGGGGAGCGCGCCCGCACCCAGTACCCCGTGGACATCGAGATCCAGGCCTGGGACCGCTCCGGGCTCTTGCGCGACGTCACCGGCGTGCTCAGCAACGACCGCCTCAACGTGCTCTCCGTCAACACCCTCACCGATACCGACGACGGCATCGCCCGCATGTCCATCACCGTCGAGGTCGATGGCCTGGAGACCCTGGGGCGGCTCTTCTCGCGTATTCAGCAGCTGCCCAACGTGATCGAGGTGCGCCGCCTGCGCGGCGGTGGCAAGAAGGGCAAGGGCAAGAGGAAGGCCACATGAGCGATACCCGCCACGATCTGAACCACCTGCTCGAGCTGATGGCCGTGCTGCGCGACCCCCAGCAGGGATGCCCCTGGGACGTCCAGCAGGACTGGGACTCCATCGTCCCCCATACCCTCGAGGAGGCCTACGAGGTTGCCGATGCCATCGAGCGTCGCGCCTTTGACGAGCTGCCCGGCGAACTCGGCGACCTGCTCTTCCAGGTGGTCTACTACAGCCAGTTCGCGGCCGAGGAGGGGCGCTTCGACTTCCACGACGTGGTCGACACCCTGACCGCCAAGATGCTGCACCGTCATCCCCACGTCTTCCCCGACGGCACCCTCGCCTCGCGTCGCGAGGGCGTGAGCGCCGCCGAGGTCCAGACCCGGCAGGTGCACTCGCGTTGGGAGTCGCTGAAGGCCGAGGAGCGCGCCGAGCGAGCACATGACGCCGAGGCCCACTCGGTGCTCGATGACGTGCCGCGCACTTTGCCGGCACTCGCGCGCGCCGCCAAGCTCTCCAAGCGGGCGGCTCGGGTCGGCTTCGACTGGCCCGATGCACGCGGCGTGCTGGCGAAGATCCGCGAGGAGCTCGACGAGGTCGAGGAGGCCCTGGCCGAAGGGGATCGCCAGCATGCCGCCGAGGAGGTGGGGGACCTGCTGTTCGCCGTCACCAACCTGGCGCGCACCCTCAAGGCCGATCCCGAGCAGTGCCTGCGCCACACCAATGCCAAGTTCGAGCGGCGCTTTCGCCACCTGGAGGCGGCCCTGGCCGCCGAGGACGTGCCGCTGCCCGAGGCGGGCCTCGCGGCCATGGAGCGCCACTGGCAGGCGGCCAAGCGACACGACGTCCCCCTCAAGGAATCGCCGCAAGGAGAGAGTCAGCCATGAGCCATGACCTGCATGAATCACTGCGTGACAACGTTCGTATCCTGGGCGATAGCCTCGGGCGCACCATCGCCGATGATCTCGGGCCGGGCTTCGTCGATCGCATCGAGACCATCCGCGGCTTCGCCAAGGGCGGGCGTCAGGGCGAGGACGGCAGCCAGCGCGAGCTGATCGAATACCTGCGCCAGCTGCCCGACCGCGACCTGCTGCCGGTCACCCGCGCCTTCAACCAGTTCCTCAACCTGGCCAACATCGCCGAGCAGCACTACCGGGCGCGCTTTCGCCGGGTGGAGGACTACCGGCCCGGCACCCAGCCGGTGCTCTCCGAGCTGCTAGAGCGTGCCCGGGGCGCCGGCCACTCGCCGCGCAAGCTGGTCGAGAGCCTCGCCGGCATGCGCGTCGAGCTGGTCCTCACCGCCCACCCCACCGAGGTCATCCGGCGGACCCTGATTCAGAAGTACGACGCCATCGACGACTGCCTGACCGCCATCGAATCCTCCGGCGACTACCCGGAGCGCGGCGTGCGCGCCCAGGGGCGCCTGGAGGAGCTGATCAGCCAGGCCTGGCACACCGACGAGATCCGTCACGAGCGGCCGACCCCGGTGGACGAGGCCAAGTGGGGCTTCGCGGTGATCGAGAACTCGCTGTGGCAGGCGGTGCCCGATTTCCATCGCGACCTCGACAACCTGCTGCTGGAGACCGCCGGCGAGCGCCTGCCGCTGGACGCCGCGCCGATCCGCTACGCCTCCTGGATGGGCGGCGACCGCGACGGCAATCCCAACGTCACCGCCAAGGTGACCCGGGAGGTTCTGCTGCTGGGCCGCTGGATGGCCGCCGATCTCTACCTGCGCGACCTGGAGCAGCTCAAGGCCGAGCTCTCCATGTGGAAGGCCAACAGCGCGCTGCGCGCCGAGGTGGGCGAGGTGGCCGAGCCCTACCGCGAGCTGCTCAAGCGTCTGGTGACCCGCGTCGAGGCGACGCGGGACTGGGCCAAGGCGCAGCTCGATGGGCGCAGCGTCGACGAGGCCCCGATCATCGAGACCCGCGATCAGCTCTACGCGCCGCTGCTGGCCTGCTACCGGTCGCTGTGTGACGTCGGCCTGGACACCATCGCCAACGGCGCGCTGCTCGATACCCTGCGCCGCGTCGCCGTGTTCGGCGTGACCCTGACCAAGCTCGACCTGCGCCAGGAGGCCAGCCGCCACGCCCAGGTGATGGAGGAGCTCACCGATGGCCTGGGCCTTGGCCACTATCGTGACTGGGACGAGGCGAAGCGCCAGGAATTCCTGCTCGCCGAGCTGTCCTCCCGGCGCCCGCTGATCCCGCGGCGCTGGGAGTGCTCGGCGGAGTCCCGCGAGGTCATCGACACCTTCCGCGTGATCGCCTCCGAGCATCGCGAGGCGCTCGGCACCTACATCATCTCCATGGCCGGGGAGCCCTCCGACGTGCTGGCCGTAGCGCTGCTGATGAAGGAGGTGGGCGGCGCCGTGAGCCTGCCCATCGCGCCGCTGTTCGAGACCCTCGATGACCTCGATCATGCCGGCGAGGTGATCGACCACCTGCTGGCGCTGCCGGGCTACCGCGAGCTCGCCGGCGATAGCCAGGAGGTGATGATCGGCTACTCGGACTCTGCCAAGGATGCCGGCCAGTTGGCCGCCGCCTGGGCGCAGTACCGCGCCCAGGAGACGCTGGTGGAGGTGTGCGATCGCCACGGCGTCGACCTGACGCTGTTCCACGGTCGCGGCGGCACCGTGGGGCGCGGCGGCGGCCCGGCCCATGCGGCCATCCTCTCCCAGCCACCGGGTTCGGTGAACGGCAGCCTGCGGGTGACCGAGCAGGGCGAGATGATCCGCTTCAAGTTTGGCCAGCCCGAGATCGCCCTGCGCTCCATGGAGATCTATGCCTGCGCGGTGCTCGAGGCGAGCCTGCTGCCGCCGCCGTCGCCGCGCGCGGAGTGGCGCGAGGAGATGGATCGCCTGGCCAAGGTGGCCCACGGCGCCTACGTGAGCGTGGTCCGTGAGGATCCCGATTTCGTGCCCTACTTCCGCTCGGTGACCCCGGAGGGGGCGCTGGGTCGCCTGCCGCTCGGCTCGCGGCCGACCAAGCGTCGCCAGGACGGCGGGGTGGAGACCCTGCGCGCCATCCCCTGGATCTTCGCCTGGACCCAGACCCGCCTGATGCTGCCGGCGTGGCTCGGCAGCGGCGAGGCCTTCAGCGAGCGCCTCGAGACGCCGGGCGGCCTCGAGCTGCTGCGCGAGATGCGCCAGGAGTGGCCCTTCTTCGGCACCTATCTCGACATGCTGGAGATGCTGCTGGCCAAGGCCGACGTGGATATCGCCGCCTACTACGAGCATCGCCTGGTCGACGAGCCGGCCCTCAAGGCGCTGGGGGAGCGGCTGCGGACGCGCTTCGGTCGCCTTCAGGACGCGGTGCTGCAGGTGCTCGACCAGCAGGAGCTGCTGGAGGGCACGCCGCTGATTCGCCAGGCCATCGATGTGCGTAATCCCTACATCGATCCGTTACACGGCCTCCAGGCCGAGCTGCTGCAGCGTAACCGCGATGCCGACGGCGCCATCAGCGCGGACCTGGCGCGGGCCCTGATGGTGACCATGGCGGGTATCGCGGCGGGGCTTCGCAATACCGGCTGAGCCCTTTCCGCCAGCCAGATCCTGTCAGGCACACGATCTCGCCCCGACCATCACTGGTCGGGGCGAGATCGTTTAAGTGTGGGAATCAGAGGTTCTTGGACTCAGAATCTCAGAAGGGAAGGTGAATCGAGGCGGTCATCAGGTTGAGGTGCACCATGGCCGGGGCATCGATCTGTTCGAATTCGAGGCGGCTGACCACCTGGCGAAACTGCAGGCGAGCCCCGAAGCCCTGGGTCCGCGCCGTGCCGCGACGTTGCGCGGCGCGATCGTCGGAGCCGATGGGGTCGCCCTGCCACTCCGCGAGACCCGCCTTGGCATAGAGGCCGAGGGCGCCGACGCGCACACCGGCCAGCAGGCTGCCGCCGAGGCTGGTGGTGTCGTGAAGCCGCGAACCGTCTTCTCCGGTGATCGGCACGTTATCGCTGCGCTGATAGCTGACCTCGGCGCCCAGATCGAGGCGCGGCAGGTTCTTTGGGGTGAAGCCGGCGGTGAGGCGAAAGCCGGAAGTGGCGCCATCGGGGCTAGCGACGTCGTCGCCCTGGACGAGCATGCCGTTATCGAGCAGCACCAGGGGTTGGGCGATGCCGCCGTAGGCGGGCATGTCGGCCTCGATCTCCGTGTCGGCGTCGAGTTCAAGCTCGAGGTCGGCCTGGCAGGGCAGGGCAATGACCGCCAGCAGGGCGGTCAGGGCGATGAGGAAGCGCGAATTCGGGTGCATGATCTCCGACCTTGAGTCGGCAGTGGGGATGCCGGCCCGGAATTATCACCCTCTCAATCTAGCAACCGCCTCCAGGTTGCGCCAATGCGTCGGCGCGCGCCCGCAGGGCGGTCAGATGATTGGCCAGATCGGGCGCCGCCAGGCCGTGCTGCTCGGCCGCAGAGAGCAGCGGCGCGAGGATCGCCTCGTGTTCGGTGAGGCGCCCGGCCTGGACGTCCTGCAGCATGGAGGCGCGGTTGGCGGCCGTCGCCTCGATGACCTGCCACACCAGGCGCCGCCAGCCCGCGATCGCCTCGCCATCGGGCGGTGCGATGCCCTCGGCGGCGAGGATGGGCGCGAGCTCGGCGAGCAGGGCCTCGACCCGGGTGCGGAAGGCGGCGTCGCGAAGCTCGCCGTTGCGGATGCCGAACCGGGCCACCAGCGGATTGATGGCCGCGTTGACGGCGAGCTTGCGCCACAGGCGCACCCGGATGTCGTCGACCGCCTCGGCGGGAAGGCCCGCCGAGGCGAGCGTCTCGGCCAGGCGCGCGGCGAGCTCGCCGTGGCGACCATCGAGACTGCCGAGGAAGGTGTGGCCGTGCCCGGCATGGGTCATCCGGGCATCGTCCTGGACGTGCGCTCCCTCGGTGGTGCTGGCACACAGCGCCGGCCCCGCGTGGCGCTCGCTGAGCCGCGGCTGGCAGGCGAAGCCGTTCTGCCACAGTACCAGCGGCACCCCCTCGGGCAGGTGGCCGGCCAGGGCGGCGTGGGCCGCCTCGGCGCCGTGCGCCTTGGTGGTGAGGTGCACCACATCGGGGAGCGGCGATGGCAGGGCCTCGATGTGGGCCACGTCGACGCGGCGCACGAGCGCCGCGTGCTCCGGGGTGATCAGCGTCTGCTCGGCGGGCAGCGTGCGGCGGGCGATCAGCGTCACCTCGGCCGTGCCGGCCAGCCGCAGGGCGATCAGTCGGCCCAGCGCGCCGGGGCCGACGATCCAGTGTCGCGTCAGGGTCATGGCACTTCTCCTCGAATTCGTGGCCGCGGCATCGTGGGCGGCAAGTGTCCGCGGCAAGCGTTCGCAGCACGCTTTTACAGCACACTAGGCGGCGGCGCGGTGCGTCATGTCTTCCGGGGGCGTTTGGCCGCGGCACCGCTGCGGCGGCGGGGGGCGCCGCGTTTCTTGCCGCTCTTGGCACTCTTGGCGCCAGGCTTGGGCGTCGGCGCCTGTTCGCCCTGGGCGCCGGCGAGCGCGGTGCGTATCCGGCCGGCGTCCGCGGCGCCGAGCAGGCCGCGCAGGTCCTCGATCAGCGCCGCCAGGAAGGGGGCCGGATCGTCGCCCTGCTCGGCGATGGCGCTCAGCCGCTGCTCCCACAGGGCGGTGCGCTCGGGACGCCCGGCCGCGTCGGGCAGTGAGGCGATCAGCGCGCTACCCAGCCGGCTGGCGCGCAGCGCCTTGGCCTGGCGCACCAGGTAGCCGCGCTCCACCAGGGTCTCGAGGATGCCGGCACGCGTCGCCTCGGTGCCCAGGCCGTCGTGTTCGCGCAGGGTGCGGCGCACCGCCGGGTCGTCGACGTAGCGGGCGATATTCATCATCGCCTTGATCAGGCTGGCGTCGGTGAAGGGCTCGGGGGCGCGAGTCTCGCGATCCTCCACGCCGGCCTCCGCCACCCGGCAGGCCTCGCCCTCGGTGAGCGGCGGCAAGGGCGGCGCCTCCTCGCGAGTGGTGAACAGCGGCTTCCAGCCGGGGTCGAGGATCTCCTGTCCCTTGGCGCGGAAGGGCTCCTCTAGGATCAGGAAGTCCGCCTTGACCTCGCGCACGGCCAGCGGCGGGTAGAACTGGGCCAGCACGTTGCGGGCGATCAGCCGGAAGACGTCGGCCTCGGCCTTCTCGAGACGCGCGAGGTCGGCGGGCTTGCCGGTGGGCGCCAGGGCGTGGTGCGCGCCGACTTGTTTGTCGTTCCAGGCCTTGGAGCGACGCGAGAAATCCGCGCCGGCGAGCCAGCCACGCAGGGTGTCATCGGCGCGACAGGCGCCCTCGAGCGTGGCCCGGGCGGCGGCGAAGTGCTCCTCGGGCAGGTAGCGACAGTCCGAGCGCGGGTAGGTGATCAGCTGATGGCGCTCGTAGAGACGCTGGCAGACGTCCAGGGTCGCCTTGGCCGAGAGCCCGTGGCGCCGCGCCGCGTCCACCTGCAGCGCCGAGAGCGAGTAGGGCAGGGGCGCGGCCTGGCGCTTGTCGCGGCTCTCCAGCTGGGTCAGCCGGCCCTGGGCGCCGGGCAGGCGCTCGGCCAGGGAGGCGGCGGGTTCCCGCGCCAGCAATCGCCCCTGATCGTCCAGGGGATGGGCTTCGCCGGGCTGCCACCAGGCCCTCAGCCGCCCCTGCGCGACGGCGAGATCGGCCCACAGCACGAAGAAGGGCGTGGGCCGGAAGTCGCGGATCTCGGCGTCGCGGCGCACGACGAGCCCCAGCACCGGCGTCTGCACCCGGCCCACCGAGAGCACCCCGTCGTGGCCGGCCTGTCGCCCGCTGACCGTCCAGGCGCGGGTCAGGTTGATGCCGTAGAGCCAGTCGGCCCGGGCTCGAGACTGGGCCGCCCGATAGAGAGGCGTGTAGCGGGCATTGTCCTCGAGCCGCCCCAGCGCCCGCTTGACCGCCGGACGGTTGAGGTCGCTGACCAGCAGGCGCGAGACCGGGCCCTTCCAGCCCAGGTGCTCGATCACCTCCTGTACCAGCAGCTGCCCCTCGCGGTCCGGGTCGCCGGCGTGAACCACCTCGCGGGCGTCCTTGAGCAGCTTGCGGATCACCGCCAGCTGGCCGCGCGCCTTGGGTCGGGGCATCAGCTTCCAGCGGCTCGGCAGGATCGGCAGGTGGTCGAGGCGCCACTGCTTGAGGGCGGGGTCGTAGGCGTCCGGCGGCGCCTGCTCCAGCAGATGCCCCAGACACCAGGTGACCGTGGTGTCGCCGACCACGACGGCCCCGTCGTGGCGGCGTGGGCTGCCGGGCAGCGCGTCGGCGATGGCCCGGCCCAGGCTCGGTTTTTCGGCGATGATCAGGCGCATGGCGGCTCGTCGGCGGAAATGACATGGACATTCTTCCAGTATTCTCGGCGCCTCGCCAGGTGTAAGCTGATCGCTAGGTGTACAATGGTTGTACAAATTCTCGAGAGGAGATAAGGCGATGCGCGAACGTGGCCGTACTCGACGCCTGCTGGGCCTCGGCGCCCGCACCGGCGGGGCGCTGATCCGCACCCGGTTGGGCGGACAGGCCGACTGGCGGGCCCTGGGCGAGGCGCTCTTCGAGGGGCTCTCGGAGCTCAAGGGGCCGGCCATGAAGCTGGCTCAGATCATGTCCCAGTGGGACGACCTCCTGCCGCCGGACCTCGCCGAGGAACTCGCCCGCCTCCAGCGTCAGGCCGAACCGATGCCCTGGGAGGGTATCCGGCGCACCCTGGTCGAGCAGTACGGCGATCTCGATGCGACGTTTCGCGAGATCGAGCACCGCCCCTTCGCCAGCGCCTCCATGGGGCAGGTGCATCGTGCCGTGACTCACGACGGCGAGACCCTGGTGCTCAAGGTGCAGTATCCCGGTCTCGCCGAGGTGCTGGAGAGCGATCTGGCCCAGGTGCGGCGCCTGATGCGTCTGGGGCGCTGGTTCAAGGTGCCCCAGGCGCGCCTAGATGCGCTGTTCGAGGAGCTGGCGGTGAGCCTGCGCGGCGAGCTCGACTATCATGCCGAGGCCGAGGCCGAGGCGCTGGCCCGCTATCGCGAGCGCTACGCCCATCTCGAGCGTCTGGTGATCCCCGAGCCGCTGCCCGAGTTCTCCGGCCCCCGGGTGCTGGCCATGCGCTACGTGGCCGGCACCCCGCTGCGTGATCTCGAGCAGGCCGATCATGAGCGGCGCCAGCAGGTGGCGACGACGCTTGCCGACTGGCTGACCGAGGAGCTCTTCACCCATGGCGAGCTGCACGCCGACCCCCACGCCGGCAATTTCGCCGCGGACGAGGCGGGGCGCCTGGTGATCTACGATCTGGGCGCGGTGATCCCGGTGCCGGAGGCACGCCTCACGGCGATGATGCATCTGCTCGAGGCGACCCTCGAGGGCGATGCCATGGCCATGGACGCCGCACTGCTCGAACTCGGTGGCCGCCAGGGGCAGGGTGCCCCGCTGTCGCTCTACCGCGAGTCGGCCGAGGCGGTGTCCCCGCTTTTCCAGCCCGGCGAGCAGGATTTCGGCGACGTGCGGGTGCATCGCCGGCTGCGCGATCTCTCCCCGAAGGTGTGGGCGGCCATGGACCGTCTGCAGCCGCCGGCGGATACCCTGCTGCTGTCACGCACCCTCAACGGCCACTACTGGAACCTGGTGCGCCTCGGCGCGCGTCTCGACATGCACGCCCGTACCCGCGCGCTGCTGCCTAGCGCGACGGTTTGAGCCACCTGCCCAGCCCGGCGGCAGGCTGGTAGACTGTGCCATTTTGTGGATTGCGGAGAGTGTGATGCTGGCAGTATGGGTGGAACAGCTGCTGGGCTTTGCCTCGGGGGCACTGGGCGCCATTCGTGAGGATGAGCGCTATCCGACGCTGATGGCCTGGGCCCGCAAGGAGGGACCGGCGCTGGTCGGCGGCGATCAAGCCCTGGCCCAGGCGCTGGCCCCTGAGCTGTGGTCACAGACGCCGCTGGCACGGCTCGATTTCGCCGCCGAGCCGCTGGCCCGGCCGGGGCGCAACGAGCCCTGCTGGTGCGACTCCGGGCGCAAGACCAAGCACTGCTGCGGGGCGGTCAGCCTGCCCGGGCACGTACCGACCCACCTGATGTGGATGCTCTCGCTGCGCGACTGGAAGGGCGATACCTTGAAGGCGGCGCTGGCCAGCGGCCAGGCGCCGGCCCAGGCCCTGCTGGAGGCCGGGCTGATCGCCGCCGAGTCGGGCCAGCGCGGGCGCGCCCAGCAGATTCTCGAGTCGCTGTTCGAGCGCGCCGACTGGCTGACGCTGCCCGAACAGGCCGAGCCCGCCTTCGAGATCCTCATCGATCTCTATCAGGAGCGCGGTTTCAATCGCAAGCGCGAGGCGCTGCTCGATGCGGTGCTCGATCGCGGGCCGCTGTTCCTGCGCGGCGTGGCCCTGGAGCGCCTCTGCCTGATGCACCTGGACAACGACGACCTGGACAGCGCCCGGGCGGCCTTCGTGCGCGCCCAGCAGGCGCTGCCCGACTCGCCGACGCTGGCCTACATCGAGGCCATGCTACTGCTCCACGAGGGGCACGAGCAGGAGGCCGCGGAGCGCTCGCGTTTCTGGTTCCGGCGCCTGGCTCGCCAGGGCGACCTGGAGCCCGATCAGCTGCAGTTCCTGGCCGATCTCGCCGAGAACCCCGGTGCGACCCTGGCCGACCAGCTGCTCAGCGCCGAGGAGGATCTGGCCGAGCCGCTGGTGGCCCTGCAGGCGCTGCTCGCCGAGCTGCCCGTCGCCCCGCGCCTGGAGATCCGCCGCGACGCCGAGGGTGGCCTCGAGTACCACTCCACCGCCCGCGAGGACACCCTGTTCGCTGCCTGGCAGAAGGTCTTCCAGTCCCAGGTCGAGAGCGATGCGCCCATGGGCTTCGACGAGGATCCCTGGTCCCGTGCCGGCGAGTGGCTCCCCGCCCTCTGCTCTCATCCCGAGTGGCTGGATTCGCCGGCCGTGCTTCAGGCCCTGGCGCTGGCGCTGGCCAGCCGCTTCGGCAGCCTGCCGTGGATGGCGCCGAGCCTGTTCGAGCCGTTGGCGACCCGGCTCGAGCGCTGGCTCGAACAGGTCCGGGCCGAGGGCGAGGGCGGCTTCGTATGGGACAGCGCCGATAACGCCGTGCTGCTGCGCTCGGGCCTGGCCCTGGTGGTCGGCATGGAGCGTGGCGCCCGCGCCCGCTCACGGGAGTTGGCCGAGCGCCTGCTGACCCTGGACGCCCAGGACAGCCTGGGACTGCGCGAGCTGGTGCTCGACCAGCTGTTGAGAGAGGGGCGCGATCGCGCGGCCCTGGAGCTGAGTGTGCGCGAACTCGAGGGCGAGGACGACGAGGCGCCGCCGCTGGGCCTGCTGATGGGACGCGTGCTGGCGCTCTATCGCCTGGAGCGCCGGGACGAGGCCGACGCGGCGCTGGCCGAGGTGCGCCGACACAATACCCATGCGGTCCCGATGCTGTGTGCCGAGAACCCGCGCCCGGTCGGCGGCGGCGGTGATGGGGTCGCCGCGCCCGGTTCCCGGGCCGAGGCCTGGCAGTATCGAACCCTGATGCGCGACCAGTGGCGCACCACCCCGGGCGCGCTGGACTGGCTGCAGGGCCGACTGGGCGAGTGACCCGCCGGCCGCGCGCCGGCGTGGAGTGCAGGCTTGGATGCCGGCGAGCGAGCCGCGCTCAGGCCGCCCGCGGCGAGGCCATCAACGTCCGGTCGCGGCTGATCCAGATCGCCAGCAGCACAGCGGGCAGGCCGAGGACGGATGACACCATGAAGAAGGTGGCGTAGCCCTCGGCGTTGACCAGCAGGCCGCCGAAGCCGCTCAGGAACTTGCCGGGCAGGGTCATCAGCGACGAGAAAAGCGCGTACTGGGTCGCCGTATAGGCCCGCGAGGTGAGGCTCGACAGGAAGGCGATGAAGACGGCACTCGCCAGGCCGTTGGCCAGGTTGTCGCCGACGATGGCCATGACCAGCATCGCCACGTTCTGTCCCGCCAGCGACAGGGCCACGAACAGCAGGTTGGTCAACGCCGCCGCCGCCGCGCCCAGCACCAGGATCGGCCCGATGCCGTAGCGGGCCACCAGCAGCCCGCCGAGAATCCCCCCGCCGATGCTCATGGCGATCCCGAAGACGTTGGTGACGTTGGCGATGGTCGAAAGCGAAAACCCCAGGTCGATGTAGAGCGGGTTTGCCATCGAGGCCATGGCCAGGTCGCTGATCCGAAACACCGCCACGAACGCCAGCAGCCAGATCGCGCGCCGGCGATGGCGGGTGAAGAAGTCGGTGAAGGGGCAGACGATAGCGCCGATCACCCAGGCGACCAGGCGGCGCAGCGGCTTGGGCCGCCCGCGAGAGGCGCGCAGGAAGGCGCGCACCCGCGGCTCGTGGATCAGCTGGGTGCCGAGCGAGGTCCGTTGGGGCTCCGGGCGCAGCAGCACCGTGACCGCCCCGACGCCGACCAGCGCCGCCATGCAGAGGTAGGCGGCCTCCCAGGAGATCAGCGAGGCCACGTAGAGCGCCCCGGCGCCGGCGGCCAGCAGCCCCCCGCGGTAGCCGATGATGTAGGTCGAGGCCATGGCGGCCTGGACGTCGTCCGGGGCCGATTCGATGCGAAAGGCGTCGATGGCGATGTCCTGGGTCGCGCTGCCGAAGGCCACCAGCAGCGCGAAGGCGGCGACCAGCGGCAGGTGATCGACCGGGTCGACGCCGGAGAGCCCCACCAGGCCCGCGGCGATCATCGCCTGGGCCAGCAGCATCCAGCCGCGACGCTGACCGAAGTTGCGGGTCAGCAGCGGCAGGGCGAGCCGGTCCACCACCGGGGCCCAGAAGAACTTGATCGAATAGAGCATGCCGATCCAGGCGAAGAAGCCGATGGCCGCCACCTCGACGCCGGTACTGCGCAGCCAGGCCGAGAGCGTGGAGAAGACCAGCAGGAAGGGCAGGCCGGCGGAGAAACCCAGGAACAGCATGGTGATGACCGGCGCGCGCAGATAGATCACCAGGGCGTCATGCCAGCTGCGGCGAGCGGTGGGGGGCGACATGTCGGGGAGGACTCCTTGCGCCGGGGCGTGCGTTGTAACTCGAGGGCGGTCACGCAGGTCCCCGCCATCGATGATAAAATTGCCATCAGTCGCCGGACCAGCGGCCGTTCGGCCCATGTCGCCCGCGGGCCGATGCCCGGGTCTGACATGCGGTGGGATTGTTGCAGAGCACCGGCAGTGATGCCAGCAGGAAGCCGATCAGGAGCCATATGAGCGATTCAGAGATTCGTCACGAAAAGGCCGATGATGCCGTCCCCCGCTGGTACGTGATTCAGTGCAAAGGCGGGGAATCCTTCCGCGCCGCCGAGCACCTGACCAACCAGGGGTACGAGATATTCCATCCCGTGCTGCAGGTCCAGAAGAAGCGCCGCGGCAAGCTCGAGTGGGTCAGCGAACCGCTCTTTCCCTACTACCTGTTCATCCGGCTCGATCGCCTGGCCAGTAACTGGCGACCCATTCGCTCCACCCGCGGGGTGCTGAAGATCGTCACCTTCGGCCTCGCGCAGCCGGTGCCGGTCGGCGACTCGCTGATCACGACCCTGCTCGAACATGGCAGCGACGAGCAGGATGCGACCGCCAACGTCTACTTCCGCGCCGGCGACGCGGTGGAGATCACCGAGGGGCCCTTCAAGGACCTGCAGGCGGTGTTCGCAAGCCACAAGGGCGAGGAGCGCGCTATCGTGCTGCTCAACCTGCTGCACCAGCAGCAGCGCCTCGAGATGCCCGTCGGCCAGCTGCGCCGCCGCGACTAGCCGTCAGCCTCGTCGCCTATTCCTTCATTGCTCAAGGAGACCCCATGACCATCGCCCCGCAACGCGTCGTGACCCTGCATTACGTGCTCAGCGACCGGGACGGCAACGTCCTCGACGATTCCCGGGCTCGGTCGCAGCCGCTCGAGTACCTGCACGGCCACGGCAACATCATGGCCGGCCTGGAGCGTGATCTGGAGGGCCAGTCAGTCGGTGCCGAGCTCTCCGTCACCCTGATGCCGGCCGAGGCCTACGGGCTGCGCGACGAAGCGCTGGTGCGCGAGGTCGGGCGGCACGCCTTTCCCGCCCCCGACCTCGCCCCGGGCATGCGCTTCCAGACCCCCGGCGATGACGGCCCCGAGATCGTTACCATTCTCGAGGTGCGCGACGACGGCGTGATGATCGACACCAACCATCCCCTGGCGGGACACAGCCTGCGCTATCGTCTGGAGGTGCTCGAGGTCCGCGAGGCCACCCGCGCGGAGCTCGCCAAGGGCCATCCGCTGCCGCCCGGCACCGAGCCCGGCGAAGTGGAAGACAAGAAGATGGTCTGAGCGTCGTCGCCGGGCGACAGCGCCGGCGGCAATTTGCAGCGACTGGGGAAACGCGCGTGGGGCAGGCCGCGTCGCGGTCGACTCGCGGTAGGCTGGGCGCCTCGTTCAGCCACCCAGGGAAGCCCATCGATGAGCGACCACTCTGCCCCTTGCCCCCGCCGACGCAAGCTGCTGGCCACCCTCGGCCTGTTCGGCGTTGCCGCCTACGCGGCCCCGACCCTCTCCACCCTGGGGCAGGCCCAGGCCGGCGACTGGGACGACGGGCGCTGGCGGATCGTCTATGAAACCCACCCGGAGACCCGGGAGCGTCGCTACGTGGACGACTACCGAGAACATCGCCGTCACCGCCATCACAAGCATCACCGACGTCACCGGCACTCGAAGCACAGTCATAGCCATAGCCATAGCTTCAGCTATCCCAGCCACAGCTACCCCAGCCGCTGGTGAGCGCGCCGCATGCCAACGCTCGGAGCCTCGAGATCCTCAAGCCAGCAGGGCTCGAGGTGGCCCTGCGACTCGAGCAGGCGCCCGAGCTTGCCAAGGCGCTGCTCGGGGCGATGCCCGGCTGGCCGCTCGAAGCCGTGCAGGCCGCCCGCTCTTTGTGCCCTGCACCCTCGGAAGAGGCGCTCACCGCCTGGCGGGAAGCCAACGGCTATGCCCAGGCGGTGCCGGGGCGCGCGCATCCCCGTCGGCTCTCCGGCCCCGCCACCGCGGCGGCCAGCCTGATCGCCGACCTGATCGACCGGCTGCTCGAGTCGAGGCCCCACCAGAGCGGCCTGCACTGCGCCGCCGTGGAGATCGGCGGTCGGCTGGTGCTCTTTCCCGCCACCCATCGGTCGGGCAAGAGCCTGCTCAGCGCCGCCTTCGCCGCCGCCGGCTATCGCGTCTTCGCCGCCGCCGGCTATCGCGTCTTCGCCGACGACGTACTGATGCTTAGCGACGATGAGGGGGACAAGGGAGGCGACAAGGACGGGAGCAGGGGCCAAGGCCGCGCGCCGGGAGAATCAATGGGAAAGCCAATGGGCGAGGCGCTGGGCATCGCCCCCCGACTGCGCCTGCCCTTGCCGTCGCACCTCCCTGCCGACCTGGCGGCGTTCATCACCGCCCACGACGGCGTCTCGGATGAGCGTTATCACTATCTGGCCCTGAGCGACGACCGCCTCGCCGGCCACGGCGAGCGGCTTCCCATCGGCGCCATCGTGATGCTTGACCGCGTCCCCGGGACGCCGGCCCCGAGCCTGACGCGCCTCTCCCCTGGCGACGGCTTGTTACGACTGCTGGGCCAGAGCCTCGCCGGTGACGCGCACGATCCCGGGCGACTGGTCGAGCGGCTGCTGCCGATGATGCGGGGCCTGCCGTGCCGGTTGCTATGCTACGACGACCCAAAAGCGGCCGTCGAGCGGGTGGTGGCGGGACTGGCCGATGCTGAACGGGGTGAGGCGGGGCTGATCGACTCGCCCCTGGATGAGGCCGGCCGGTGCCCGCCCGCTGGGGCCACAGAGCGCGCATCGGCCATCGGCGTCCCGGGCGCGGCCTGGCGTCGCCGGCCGGTCGAGGCGGAGTACCCGCTGGGCGAGGAGCACTTCCTGGTCGATCCCCGGGGCGGAGTGCATCGCTTGAGCGCCGTGGCCGCCGGCATCTGGCGCCTGCTGGAGCTCGACGCCCTGAGCCTGTCTGAGGTGGTGGCGCTGCTGGCCGAGCGCTTCCCCACGGTCGAGTCCGCACGGCTTGCCCGGGACGTGGCGCGGCTCTTCGACGACCTGGCGGCGGCCGAGCTGATTGCGCCCGATGTCGAGCGCTGAGCGCGGCGTTTCACCGTCGATTTTGCTGTCGGTGCCCCCGAATCTGATCTGCGTCAATTCCCGCCGGCCCCTACTCCGGGGCCGGCGGAAAACTTGATGCAGGTCAGTTTGCGTCCCGTGATGCCGCGCTAAAGTGCATTCAACACATCGAGACGGGAGGACACACCATGTACTTGGATGACGCCGTAATTTTCGGACTTGTTACCGTCGCGATGATGATCGCTTTCATGGGGGGCTGGATCGCGTTCATCGTTCGCGATCACCATCGCAAGAACAAGCACTGATCCAGCCGCTTCACTAGTCGTCAGGGGAGGGGGGAGCTTTCCCCCCAGTAGCCGACCCACATGGGTCGGCTTTTTTTCGTCTGTACGTCTCTCATCTCGGTGTCGCCGCTTCGCCTGCTGGTAGCCTGACGTCTTATCGCCGGGCAGTGGCATGGCCGGCGTCCTGCACCGACCAGCGGTCGGCCAGGGCGCGCATCACTCGTTCCGGGTACCAGGTCTTGCCGAGGCTACCGTTGTAGCGCGCCAGCGCTCGGGTCAGGTCGCCGCGCTCGACGGCCAGGTAGTGGGCCAGGATCGTGCAGCCGTAGCGCAGGTTGCGGTGCGGGTCTTTGAGGTCGTCGGCGGGAAGGCCCAGTTCGCGGACCCAGAACGGCATGATCTGCATCAGCCCGACGGCGCCGGCCGAGGAGACGGCCTGGGCCTGGAAGGCGCTCTCCACCTGGATCACCGCCAGCACCAGCGAGGGCGACAGGCCCGCCAGGCGCGCCTCGTGGTGGACGCGGCCCAGCAGTTCCCGGCGACGGCCCTCATCCGGCACGTAGCGGGTGAGCCGCGGCGCCATGGCGTTCAGCCACTGGCGCGCCGCCCAGATATCGGCAGGCGAGGCGGGCGAGTCGCGTACGGCGTCGAGGGTGTCGCGCAGGCTGGCCGGCGTGGCCGGCAGGGCCCGCACGAAGGGGACTGGGTGGTCGGCGGCCTGGGCGTCGGTGGACAGGGCGGCCAGGAAGTCCCGGTCGCCCTGACCCAGGGCCGTCAGGGCCGGCAGGAGGCAGGCCGCCGCCAGGGCGGCGGCCCGATAGCGCCTAGATCGCGACCTTCGCGCGCAGGAAGTCGATGATCTCCCCGGCCGGTACCATGGTGGCGTCACTGTCACGGCGTCCCTTGTATTCGAGTTCTTCCTTGTCCAGCCCCCGATCGCCGACGACCAGGCGGTGGGGAATGCCCATCAGTTCATGGTCGGCGAAGCGCACGCCCGGGCGCAGGTCGCGATCATCCAGCAGCACCTCGAGGCCGGCGGCGGTGAGGGCCTGGTAGAGTCGCTCGGACTCCTCACGCACCCGCTGCGACTTGTGGGCGTTCATCGGCACCATGGCGACGTGGAAGGGCGCGATGGCGTCGGGCCAGATGATCCCGGCATCGTCGTGGTTCTGCTCGATGGCGGCGGCCACGACCCGGGTCACCCCGATACCATAGCAGCCCATCCAGGGGTGCACGGCGCGACCTTCGTCGCCCAGCACGGTGGCGTTCATCGCCTCGGAGTACTTCTGGCCGAGCTGGAAGACGTGGCCGACCTCGATGCCGCGCTTGATGGCGAGCTCGCCCTGACCGTCCGGCGAGGGGTCACCCTCCACCACGTTGCGCAGGTCGGCCACCTTGGGCAGCGCCACGTCGCGCTCCCAGTTGATGCCGAAGTAGTGCTGGCCGTCGACGTTGGCACCGGCGCCGAAGTCGCTCATCAGCGCCACGCTGCGATCGATGATGATCGGCATCTCGAGGTTCACCGGACCCAGCGAGCCCGGACCGGCCCCCACGGCGGCGCGAATCTCCTCCTCGGTGGCCATGGTCAGCGGGGCGGCCACCTCGGCGAGGTTCTCGGCCTTGACCTCGTTGAGCTCATGATCACCGCGCACCAGCAGGGCGACCAGGCCGCCCTCTGCGCCCTGGACCATCAGCGTCTTGATGGTCTTCTCGATGGGTAGGCCGTGCTGCTCGACCAGCGCCGCGATGGTCCTGGCATTGGGGGTGTCGACCAGGCGCAGTTCCTCGCTCGGGGCGGCGCGCTCGCCCTGGGGGGGCAGCGCTTCGGCCTTCTCCATGTTGGCGGCGTAGTCCGAGCCGGTGGAGAAGACGATGTCGTCCTCGCCGGAGTCGGCGAGCACGTGGAACTCGTGGGAGCCGGTGCCGCCGATGGCGCCGTTGTCGGCGATCACCGGGCGGAAGTCGAGCCCCAGGCGGGTGAAGATGCGCACGTAGGCGTCGTACATCGCCTGGTAGGTTTCCTTGAGCGAGGCCTCATCGACGTGGAAGGAGTAGGCGTCCTTCATGACGAACTCGCGGGAGCGCATCACCCCGAAGCGCGGCCGGATCTCGTCGCGGAACTTGGTCTGCACCTGGTAGAAGTTGGCCGGCAGCTGCTTGTAGCTGGCGATCTCCTTGCGGACCAGGTCGGTGATCACTTCCTCGTGGGTCGGACCGACGCAGTAGTCGCGGTCGTGGCGATCCTTGAGGCGCAGCAGCTCCGGGCCGTACTGCTCCCAGCGGCCGGACTCCTGCCACAGCTCCGCCGGCTGCACCGCGGGCATCAGCAGCTCCTGGGCGCCGGCACGGTCCATCTCCTCACGCACGACGCGCTCGACCTTGCGCAGGGTCTTGAGCCCCATCGGCAGCCAGGTATAGAGGCCAGAGGTGAGGCGGCGGATCATGCCCGCGCGCAGCATCAGCTGGTGGCTGATGACCTCGGCGTCGGCAGGCGTTTCCTTGAGGGTGGCGATCAACAGTTGACTGGCGCGCATGGGTCCGGGGTTTCCTCGAGCGGGGGCTTGTGCAGAAGCGGGTACGGGGCCGCACGGAGCGGCGACAATGACCCCGCATTGTACGGCCAACCCCGGTTGGCGGCAAAAGCCCGCTGGCAGGGCCCGTCGCGAGGGCCCGTCACGAGACTCGGCCCGCCGGGGCTCAGCGTCCCGGCAGGGCCTCGGGCCGGTAGCGCTCCAGCAGCGCCCAGAGGATCGCTGCGGTCTCGGCGTCGGGAAGGCCGCGGTAGTCGGCGGGGCGAAAGCGCATCTGGAAGGCGCGCAGCACCGCCCGGGTGGGCGGGTCGGCCTCGCCGGTGATCGCAAGGCCATAGCCCCAGGCCGCAAGCCCCTCCTGCAGGCGGGCAAGCGAGGGCGACTCGCCCTCGAAGCGGGTCCGCCAGCGGGCCACGGCGGAGGGCTCGGGCCAGGGCCCGATGCCGGCCTCATGCAGGCGCCGCCAGGGGAAGGCCGGACCAGGATCGATCTTGCGCATGGGGGCGATGTCGGAATGGGCCACCACGTTGGTGGCTTCGATGCCGTGGCGGTCGATGATGTCCCGGGACAGCGCGATTAGGGTGCTGAGCTGCTCCTCGGGGTAGGGCGCCCAGGCGATGGCACCTGCCCGGTCGGTCGCCAGGAGGCGCTCGACCTCGGCCGCGGTGCGATCCGGCCCGGCGTTGACGATCTCGATGCCGATGGAGCTGGCGTTGAGGTCCGAGCCTCCCTTCCAGCGGCTGGCGCCGGCGTGCCAGGCGCGCCGTGATTCATCCACCAGCTGGTAGACCCGACCCCTGGGCCCGCGCGGCAGCACGTAGTGGCTGCTGACGCGGGGGCCCGTCAGGGTGGCCAGCGCCTCGGCCTCGTCGCCGTCGGTGTAGTGCAGCACCAGGTGGCGGACCCGGCTGTTGTGGGAGGGCGCGACCTGGCTGTGGTCGACCGCGTAGCCCGCCCGGCGCTCCAGCGTCCCGGGGCCGGCACAGGCGCCCAGCATCAGCGTCAGGATGAGCAGAGGCAGCATCACACGGTAGCGCATGGCTCAGCCTCCCAGCGGCAGCAGGCGCACCAGCATGCCCAGCACCAGGGTCGTCGAGACGCTGAGCAGGGTGCCGAGCAGCACGTATTCGGTGAGCTTGCGGTCGCGGGTCTCGCGCAGGTCACCGAAGCGCAGCACCGACTTGGCGGCCAGCAGGAAGCCCACCGCGGTGAGCTGGTCCAGCAGCACCAGGGTCAGCACCAGCAGCCGTTCCAGCACGCCGATGCGCGCGCCGGCGCTGGCCAGGGTGCCGGTGTCCTCGAGCTCGGCGCTCCAGCGTCGCATGATCAGCGCGATGGCGATCGACAGCGGGCGCGTCACCAGCAGGTAGGCGGTGGCCACCCCCAGTACCGTCGGCGAGGCCAGCCAGGCGGCCAGCGTCTGCAGCGGGGCAAGGCTCTCCAGCCAGGCCAGCCAGAGGCCCGCCAGCACCAGCAGGTGGCCGGCCTGGTCGAGCAGGAACCAGCGCAGCTCGCCGGCCGGCAGCCGGGACTTGGCGAAGTCGATCAGCCAGTGGCTCGCGCCCACCGCGAGCGCGCCGAGCACCGCGGCGGCCGGCCCTCGTGACGCGTCGCCGGCGGCCACCAGCAGCACGCCTCCTGCGAGCAGGCCGTGCAGCAGGGCATGCAGCAGCAGGCGTGGGGAGCGCTGGTGCAGGCGGTAGCGCTCCTCCACCCAGCGCCTGGGCTGCAGCAGGAAGTCGCCCACCAGGTGGGCCAGCACCAGCGCCATGAGCAGCGAGAGGGCCTCGGGGCTCATGGCGTCGGACCTGATGTCGACGGTTCCCGGTCGTCGAGCCGCCGGCGCAGGTAGGCGAGGCTGTCGGAGAGCAGCGCCCAGCGCGCGGCCCGCAGGCGCTTGTGAACGCTGGGCTGGGAGATGCCCAGGCGTTCGGCGAGGGCCTGCTGGGAGACCGGCTGGGGAGTGTCATGGCCCAGGCTCAGTCCGACGACCTCGGCCGCATAGGGAGACCAGCCATCGAGCAGGTCGTCGATGAAGCGCAGCAGCAGGCCGAGCCCCTCGTCCTCGGCTTCGTCGAGCAGGGTCAGGGCCAGGTGGCCGGGAGTGCTCGAGAGCGCATCCAGGGCGCGCCCCGAGGCGATGAAGGTCTCGCCGTCGGCCTCGTTCATCCCTGGCTCCGCCGGTCCGACCGCCACGGCGATACGCGCATCCCAGCGCTGGTGGGGTTCCGAGTGCTCGATCAGCGCCGCCCGCAGGGTCACGGCGGCCTCCATGGCCGTCGCTGCACGGGGCAGGGCGAGCTGGAAGCCGTCGCCGCGGAAGCGCTCGCCGTGGCCGCCGTGGCGGGCCGCGAGCGTCGCCAGGGTATCCTCCAGCCGTCGGTAGAGCCGCGGCCGGTCGGCGACCTTGCGGGACTCGATCACGTCGCCGGTGAGCACGGCGATTCGTCTTGGCATGGCGCACTCTCCGCAGGGCTCTACCGCCAGCATAGCCGTGGAGGCCTATAGTGCAACGTGATAGCCCTTAAAGGCTATAAATTGGTTTTATAGCGATTAAGGGCTATGGCAGGGCTTGTCTAGAAGAGCTTCCCAGAAGGGCTTCCCAGGAGGGCTTCCCAGGAGAACTTCAGAACGGCTAGCGAGCCAGCTCGCCCATGGCGCGCTCCAGCCCCGCCAGGGTCATGGGGTACATGCGATCCTCGATCAGCTCGCGGATCAGCCGGGTGGAGTGGGTCACTTCCCAGGCGCGCGGCGGGAGCGGGTTGAGCCAGACCAGGTGCGGGAAGGCAGCGACCAGGCGCTGGAGCCAGACGGCGCCTGCTTCGTCATTCATGTGCTCGACGCTGCCGTAGCGATGGGTCAGCTCGTAAGGTGACATGGCGGCGTCGCCGACGATCACGACCTGATAATCGCTGCCGTAGGTGTGCAGCACGTCCAGCGTCGGGATGCGCTCGCTGCCGCGTCGCCGGTTGTCACGCCACAGTCCCTCGTAGGGGCAGTTGTGGAAGTAGAAGGACTCCAGGTGCTTGAACTCCGAGCGCGCCGCCGAGAAAAGCTCCTCGCAGGCCCGTACGTGGTCGTCCATGGAGCCGCCCACGTCGAGCAGCAGCAGCACCTTCACCGCGTTGTGGCGCTCCGGGCGCATGCGCACGTTGAGCAGGCCGGCATCCCGGGCGGTCTCGCGGATGGTCGCATCGATGTCGAACTCCTGTGCCGCCCCCTGGCGGGCGAACCGCCTGAGCCGGCGCAGGGCCATCTTGATGTTGCGCGTGCCGAGTTCGAGGCTGTCGTCGTAGTCGCGAAAGCGCCGCTCGTCCCACACCTTCACCGCGCGGCGATGCCGCGAGCCGTCCTGGCCGATGCGGATGCCCTCGGGGTTGTAGCCGTAGGCGCCGAAGGGGCTGGTGCCGCCGGTACCGATCCATTTGTTGCCGCCGGCGTGGCGCGCCTGCTGCTCCTCGAGGCGCTGCTTGAAGGTCTCGATCAGCGTCTCGAGTCCGCCCAGGGACTCGATCCTGGCCTTCTCCTCATCGGAGAGCTGCTTCTCGAACTCGCGGCGCAGCCAGTCGTCGGGAATCATCGCCTCGATGGCGGCATCGAGGCTCGTGAGCCCCTCGAACCAGGCGGCGAAGGCGCGATCGAAGCGGTCGAAATGGCGCTCGTCCTTGACCATCACGGTGCGCGCCACCTGGTAGAAGGCCTCCATGTCGGCGAACACCACGCCGCGCTCGACCACCGCATGGAGGTCGAGCAGCTCGCGCAGCGAGACGGGCACCTCGTGGCGCTTGAGGGTCTCGAACAGGCCGATGAACATGGCTTAGCGGCCTTTCCTGCGCATCATGAACGCCAGCCGCTCCAGCAGCTGGGTGTCCTGTTCGTTCTTGACGAGCGCCCCGGCGAGCGGCGGGAGCGCCTTCGCCGGGTCGCGCTGATAGAGCGCCTCCTGGGCCAGCTCATCACTCATCAGCAGCTTCAGCCAGTCGACCAGCTCCGAGGTGGAGGGCCGCTTCTTGAGGCCCGGGGCCTGGCGCAGCTCGAAGAACACCTCCAGCGCCTCGCCGACCAGCCTCGGAGCGACGTCGGGGAAGTGCACGTCGACGATTGCCTGCATGGTCTCGCGGTCGGGGAACTCGATGTAGTGGAAGAAGCAGCGGCGCAGAAAGGCGTCGGGGAGCTCCTTCTCGTTGTTGGAAGTGATGACGATGATCGGACGGTGCGTCGCGGTGATGGTCTCGCCGGTTTCAAAGACGTGGAACGCCATGCGATCCAGTTCCTGGAGCAGGTCGTTGGGGAACTCGATGTCCGCCTTGTCGACCTCGTCGATCAGCAGCACCACCCGCTTATCCGCGGTGAAGGCCTCCCACAGTTTGCCTGGGCGGATATAGTTGCCGACGTCCTCCACGCCCTCGACCCCCAGCTGGGAGTCGCGCAGCCGGCTGACCGCGTCGTACTCGTAGAGCCCCTGGGCCGCCTTGGTGGAGGACTTGATGTGCCAGGTGATCAGCCGGGTATCCAGCGAGGCGGCCAGCTCCTCGGCCAGCAGGGTCTTGCCGGTGCCCGGTTCGCCCTTGATCAGCAGCGGCCGCTCCAGGGTCACGGCGGCGTTCACCGCCTGCTTGAGCGACTCGGTGGCCACATAGGTGGAAGTGGATTCAAACGCCATGGATCGGGCCTCGAAGTCGTGATCGTCGGAAATCAAACGAGTGTACGGTAGGGGTGGCTCATCGACAAACGACGTCGAGGAATGGCGTCACCGCCCAAGCGGACGAAACCGCCGCCGCTATTCCGCTTGACCGGCACCGCGGTAGGCCTCGACCAGGATGGCGGGGTCGTGCTCGGCGTGGCCGCGGGCGGCGTGGGTGCGCATCAGCTGCGCGGCCAGTCCGCTCATCGGCGTGGCGCTGCCGGCGCGCTGGCTCTGGGCCACCGCCAGGTCCAGATCCTTGAGCAGGGTGCGCAGGTGCCAGGGCGGGGCGTCGAAGTCGCTTGCCGCCATGCGCGGGGCGAGGATGCGAAACGGCGTCGAGTCGGCGAGGCCGCCGGCCAGCGCCTCGGTGAGTCGGGTCGCCTCCACGCCGCTGGCCTCGGCCAGGGCCACCATCTCGGCGATCACCGCCGCCTGGCAGCCGACGATCATCTGGTTGCACACCTTGGTCACCTGGCCGCTGCCCACCGGCCCCATGTGGGTCACCCGGGCGGAGAGCGGCGTCAGCACCGGGCTGATCGCCTCGATATCCTCCGCCTCGCCGCCGCACATGATGGCGAGGCTCCCCGTCTCGGCGCCGGCGACGCCGCCGGAGACCGGGGCATCGACCCAGCGCATGTCGCTCTCGCTCTGGAGCCAGTCGGCGAAGTCGCGTGTCGCCGCCGGGTCGCAGCTGGAAAGATCGATCAGGCGCTGGCCGGCGCGACCGTGCTGGGCCACGCCGCACTCGCCGAATACCACGGCTTCCACCACGGCGGTGTTGGCCAGGCACAGCAGCACCACGTCCACCTCGGCCATCAGCGCCTCGATTGAGTTCGCCACCCGGGCGCCGGCCGCGGCCACGCCGGCGGTCTTGTCCGGCGAGCGGTTCCAGACCGTGACGGTAAAGCCGGCTTCCAGCAGGCGGCGAGTCATGGGATCGCCCATCAGGCCGATGCCGATGAAGCCGATTCGTGGCTGGGACATGGAAGGTCTCCTGGCAAATGGGGTTGGAGACGCAGCATGCTTGATGGAAGGGTTTTTCAGCAACTCGGCCTGTCTGGCGAGGCTCGCTCCGCTTGACGGCTTTGCCGGCGGAGCGCAAGGAGCGACCGTCAGGTACCGAGCGTCCGGTAGTGTTCGTCCGGTCCGTGCCTCACACTGGAGCGAATGGCTCGTTGCACAGGGAACCGACGATGCGCCTCAGGCTTCTCTCCGACCTTCATCTCGAACACTTTGCCGAGGGGCGCGACCTGCCACGGGTCGACGCCGATGCCGTGGTGCTGGCCGGCGACATTCACACCGGCTGCCAGGGACTCGCCTGGGCGGCCGAACGCTTCGCGGGCACCCCGATCCTCTACGTCCCCGGCAACCACGAGTTCTACGGCACCGGCATGCCCCTGCTTCGACGGGAACTGGCCGCCGAGGCCGCACGGCTCGGCATCCACCTGCTGGACAACCGCTCGCTGACCCTGGGCGGCGTGCGCTTTCACGGCACCACGCTGTGGACCGACCTCGCCCTGTACGCCGGCCAGCCGGAGCACGACCCGGCGTTGACCGAGGCCAGGGCGCTGGCCCTGATGCCGGATTTCCGTATCATCGAGCAGCCCGACGGGGCGGTGTTCTGCCCGGCGGAGAGCCGGCGCCTGCATGCCGAGGCCCTGGTATGGCTGGAGGCTGAGCTGGCGCGGCCGTTCAGCGGCCCGAGGGTGGTGATCAGCCACCATGCCCCCCTGGCCGACTGCATTCCGGCGCGCTACCGAGGTGATCCGCTCTCTCCGGCCTTCGCCTCCCATCTGCCGCAGTTGATGGGCCGCATGGACCTCTGGCTCCACGGTCATGTCCACGAGCCGGTGGACCTCGTGGCCGGCGGGACACGCGTGATCGCCAACCCCGGCGGCTATCCCGACGAGTTCGTCCCGCCGCTCTTCATGCCCGACCTGATCATCGAGGTGCAAGCCCCATGACGCTGCTCATCGGTACCTACCTGCTGGCCAGCCTGGCAGCGGTGCTCCTCTATGGTATCGACAAGGCCGCGGCCCGACGTGGCGAGCGGCGCATCCGCGAGTCGACCCTGCACCTCGTCGCCGTCGTCGGCGGCTGGCCGGGCGCGCTCCTGGCCCGGCGCGGGTTTCGCCACAAGACCCGCAAGCAGCCTTTCGGCAGGATCCTGTGGAGCTGTGCGGCCCTGAACCTCGGCCTGGTGGCATGGCTGGTAACGGCGGACGCCGCCGTCGGCCTGCGGCGCCTGGCGAGTCTCGAGTAGCCCCCTTGTCGAGCGATCATCTGACAGAGCGGGGCGGCATGACATGCCTCGGCTTCATCCTCACCCGACACTGGCGGGAGACGCCCGAGGGCGTCGAGGTCGCCTTCTGGCTCGCCACCGACGAGGGCCCGCTCGAGGTGCGCCTGCCGCCCCGGCCCTCGGTGGCCTTCCTGCCCGCCGAGCAGCGCGAGCGCGCCGAGGCGGTGCTGGCCGGCGAGCCGGGCGTCACCCTGCGCGAGCTTGCGCTGCGCGACTTCCGGCGGCGCCCGGTGCTGGGCCTCTACTGCCCGGAGCAGCGCCGGCTGGGCCGCCTGGAGCGACGCCTCGAGGCGGCCGGCGTGACGCTCTTCGAGGCCGATATCCGCCCGCCGGAGCGCTACCTGATGGAGCGCTTCATCACCGCGCCGGTGGCGGTCACCGGCATGCCCGACGGGGAGGGGCGACTGGCCGCGGCGGGCCTGGCGCCCGCGCCGGACTATCGGCCGCGGCTTCGGCCGGTATCGCTGGACATCGAGACCAGCGCGCAGGGTGAGCTCTATTCGATCGCGCTCGAGGGCTGCGGGCAGCGCCAGGTATTCATGCTGGGCCCGCCCAACGGCCGCGACGAGGAACGCGACTTTCGCCTCGACTACTGCGACAGCCGCGCGGCGCTGATCGAGGCGCTGAACGCCTGGATCGCCGAGCACGACCCGGACGCCATCATCGGCTGGAACCTGGTGCAGTTCGACCTGCGTATCCTCCACGAGCATGCCCGCCGGCTCGGCGTGACGCTGCGGCTGGGTCGCGGCGGGGCCGAGATGGAGTGGCGGGCCCACGGCCGTGAGGCCAACCACTACTTCGCCTCGGCGGCGGGGCGGCTGATCATCGACGGCATCGAGGCGCTGCGCTCGGCCACCTGGCACTTTCCCTCCTTCAGCCTGGAAAGCGTGGCGCAGACGCTGCTTGGCGAGGGCAAGGCCATCGAGACGCCTTACCAGCGCCTGGACGAGATCCTGCGCCGGTTCGCCGAGGACAAGCCGGCACTGGCGCGCTACAACCTCAAGGACTGCGAGCTGGTGACGCGGATCTTCGCGCACACCGAGCTCTTCGCCTTCCTGCTGGAGCGCGCCAGCGTCACCGGGCTCGCGGCCGATCGCAGCGGCGGCTCGGTGGCGGCCTTCACCCATCTCTACCTGCCGCGGCTGCACCGGCTGGGCCTGGTGGCGCCGAACCTCGGCGCGGGGGAGGCCGCCGAGAGCCCCGGCGGCTTCGTCATGGACTCCCGCCCCGGCCTCTACGACTCGGTGCTGGTGCTCGACTTCAAGAGCCTCTATCCGTCGATCATCCAGAGCTTCCTGATCGACCCCGCGGGGCTGGTGGAGGGGCTCGCCGAGCCCACGGGCGAGGCCTCGGTGCCGGGCTACCTGGGCGCGCGCTTCTCTCGCACCCGCCACGCCCTGCCGGGCATCGTGGCGCGGGTCGGTGAAGGGCGCGAGGCCGCCAAGCGGGCCGGCAACGCGCCGCTCGCCCAGGCACTCAAGATCATCATGAACAGCTTCTACGGCGTGCTGGGCTCGAAGGGCTGTCGCTTCTTCGATGCGCGCCTGGCCTCGTCGATCACCATGCGCGGCCACGCCATCATGCATCGCACCCGTGAGCTGATCGAGGCCGAGGGATATACCGTTATCTACGGCGATACCGACTCCACCTTCGTCTGGCTCGGGCGCGAGCATCCGGAGGACCAGGCGGCGGCGATCGGCCGGCGCCTGGTGGCGCGGGTCAACGCCTGGTGGCGCGACCACCTCGCCGTCGAGTATGGCCTCGTGAGCGCCCTGGAATTGCAGTTCGAGACCCACTACCGGCGTTTTCTGATGCCGACCATCCGTGGCGCCGAGGCGGGCAGCAAGAAACGCTACGCCGGGCTCGTCCGCGACGCCGCGGGAGAGGAGCGGATGGTCTTCAAGGGCCTGGAGACGGTGCGCAGCGATTGGACGGAGCTCGCCAAGGAGTTCCAGCAGGAGCTCTACCGGCGCGTCTTTGCCGGGGAGCCGTGGCGGGCGTACGTGCGGGACTTCGTCGGCGACTTCCTGCGCCGGTCCCGGGAAGGCGAGGAGGACGAGCGGCTGATCTATCGCAAGCGGCTGCGCCGGCGCCTCGACGAGTACCACCGCAACGTGCCGCCCCACGTGCGCGCCGCCCGGCTCGCCGATGAGCACAATGAGCGGCTGGGCCGGCCGCGCCAGTACCAGCGAGGGGGCTGGATCCGCTACGTGATGACGGTGGCCGGCCCGGAGCCCCTGGAGCGCCGGCAGGCGCCGATCGACGCCGACCACTACCTGACCCGCCAGCTCCAGCCGGTGGCCGACGCCATCCTGCCCTTCGTGGGCGACGACTTCACGGCGCTGATCGACCGCCAGCTGGGGCTGTTCTGAGCCCGGGGTTGTGAGCGTTGGCGAGCCTCGGCGAGTGCCGGTGGGAAAAGCTCAGCGCTCGCCGCTGGCCGCCGGCAGGGCGTGCCGGCCGAACTGCAGCTCGGCGAGGTGGCGATAGAGCGGGCTTCGCTCGAGCAGCTCGGCGTGGCGCCCGGCCGCCACCAGGCGCCCCTCGTCCATTACCAGCAGGCGGTCGGCGGCGACCACGGTAGCCAGCCGGTGGGCGATGACGAGGCTCGTGCGCTCGGCCATCAGCCGGTCCAGCGCCTCTTGCACCAGCCGTTCGCTCTCGGCGTCCAGGGCGCTGGTGGCCTCGTCGAGCAGCAGCACGCGGGGATCCTTGAGCAGCGCCCGGGCGATGGCCAGGCGCTGGCGTTGCCCGCCGGAGAGCTGCACGCCGCCGGGGCCGAGCGGGGTATCGAAGCCCTGGGGCAGCGCCTCGATGAAGCCCAGGGCGTTGGCGTCCCGCGCCGCCTGACGCAGGGCGTCGCGGTCCGCATCGCCCCGGCCGAAGCGCAGGTTATCGGCCACGCTGCCGCTGAACAGCACCGGCTCCTGGGCCACCAGGCCGAGGCATGAACGCAGCGCGCGAGGATCGAGGTCCCGCAGGTCGATGCCGTCCAGGCGCAGGGTGCCCCGGTCGGGATCGTGGAAGCGCAGCAGCAGCGCTAGCAGGGTGCTCTTGCCGGCCCCTGAGGGGCCCACCAGGGCGACCCGCTCGCCGGGCGCGATGGTAAGATCGAACGCCGCCAGCGCCGGCGTCTCCCGGCCGGGATAGGTGAAGCTCACCCCCTCGAGCCGGAGCTCGCCGCGCAGCGGGGCGGGCAGGGGCGTGGGGGGCGCCGGGGCGCGGATCACGGGGCGCGTCTCCAGCAGCTCCAGCAGCCGCTCGGCGGCGCCCGCGGCGCGCTGCACGTCGCCCGCCACCTCGGCCAGCGTCGCCACGGCCCCGGCGGCCAGCACCGCGTAGAAGACGAAGGCCGAGAGTTCGCCGGCGGTCATGCTGCCGGCCAGCACCGCCTGGCCTCCCTGCCAGAGCATCACGCCCACCGCGGCGAAGACCGCCAGCAGGGCGCCGCCGGTCAGCCAGGCACGCTGGCGCGTACGTGCCACGGCGGTGGCGAAGGCCGACTCGACACGCGCGCCATAGGCCCGGCGATCGCTCTGCTCGTGATTGAAGGCCTGAACGGTGCGGATGCCCGCCAGCGCCTCGCCGGCATAGCGCCCCAGCTCGGCCACTCGATCCTGGCTGAAGCGCGACAGCCGCCGCACCCGGCGCCCGAACCACAGGATCGGCAAGACCGTGGCCGGAATGCCCAGCAGCACGATGGCCGAGAGCCACGGCTGGGTCACCAGCATCAGCGCCACGGCGCCCGTCAGCATCAGCGCGTTGCGCAGTGCCAGCGAGATCGAGGAGCCGAACAGGCTCTGCAGCACGCTGGTGTCCGCCGTGAGTCGCGAGGAGATCTCCCCGGCGCCGCCTTCGCCGCTGCTGCTCTCGAAGAAGCCCGGCTCCAGCTCGAGCAGGTGATCGAAGACGCGGCGGCGCAGGTCGGCGGCCAGCCGCTCGCCGATCCAGGTGACCAGGTAGTAGCGCAGCGCCGAGGCGATCGCCAGCACCGCCACCACGGCCAGCATGCCCCCAAGGACCTGGTTGAGCTGGCGAGGGTCCCGGGCCAGGAAGCCCTGGTCGATCACCAGGCGCAGCCCCTGGCCGAGCAGCAGTACGCTGCCCGCCGCGGCGAGCAGCGCCAGGGCGGCCAGTGCCACGCGACCCCGATAGGGAGCGAGAAGAGATAGCAGCCGCAGCAGCACGCGGGGATCGGGACGGTCGGTCATGGGGCTCTCGTGAGGATCGCCTGTTGGCAGTGTCGCGACCATAACAGCCCGCGAGGCGCGCTGCATGACGCCACGGTCACGCCGCAGGGCCATCGCTGATCGCGGAGTTGCTCGGGGCTGATTCGGCGACAGGTCTTCGAGGGGGCGCTGTGAACCCCTCCCTGGGCGCTACCAACGCCATCCTTGGCGTAGACATGATGGATTGACCTGCCCCTCCTCAACGTCGTGGGTTACGTTGAGGTTGGGCAACAACACAGAGCCACTATTGAGGGAGGCAGGTCATGACACAGTCTAACGCAACTCAGCAGGTCGTTGTGGAGCGCACTGCCGCCGAGCGGCTCAGCGCCGCCAGCGACGTCCATGCCGCCTATATCGGGCTGGATGTGCATAAGGCCAGCATTGCGGTATCCATCGCCGAGGCGGGACGGCATGAGCCGGAGTTTCGTGGTGAGATCGCCAATGAGCCCACGGCCATCGACACGCTGATCCGCCAGCTGAGCCAGCGCTTCGCGGGGCAGCCTCTGCTGTT